>JAFPUH010000010.1 GCA_017395505.1 Kiritimatiellia bacterium | reverse complement strand
GTTACGCGATCCCGTCGATCTTGGTCGCCTCCTGATCGTCTCGCCCGTTTCCGCCACACGGGCTTCAGTCGCTACCGCCACCGCCCGCAACCGCTGGATTCTCGCCCACGCAACTTCCGTAGTCTACGGCTCCCTCGACCCCCACGGCACCTTGTCGAAGATCGCTTCGCATTGATCAATCGGCGTTGTTCTTCCCCATCCTTCATCGCTTCCATTTCCCCCCGCATTTTATAAAGTGCGGGGGGAATGCCAATACCGATTAGCTGCCGGCTGCCATCGTGAGAAGGGTGCTTCGCAATGCGTCCTTGGGCTTGGCGATGCAATACTGCCGCTTGTCGTCCAGCGCGACCACTCCGCCATTGATAAGGAGCGACAGGTGGCGGAGAAGGGATGTTTCGGGTATGCCCGCCAGCCGCAGAAGTGCGGTGAACGTCAGCGGACCATTGGCTGCGAGGGTCTTTACGATTTCGATCCGCCGCTCGTTTGCGTACGCCTGAAGTATCGGTATTACCCTGGACGGCCAATCGTCGGGAAGATCCTTGCTGGCGAACATACTTGCGAACGCGGACTGGAGCGATTGCGCCTCTGGCAGCGAACGGTCGCCGCCGCATCCATAGTAGACGTGCGACGACTCGCGCTTGACGTCCACCAGCCCGCGAGCGTTCAGCGCACGTAGGTAGACGCTCGCCGTCGGGATGGACAGCCCAAGCTCGTCCGCGAGCACGGACACGCCCTTGGTGCCTTTCGCCGCGAACACCGCCCGCAGGAACTTAAGCCTGTTGACGTTGGCGAGTGCCCGCGCCGTCCTCCACACAGTCGGTCTCAGCGATTCTTTCATGCCGCGTATTATAGCACATTCCGTCCACACACTACCACCGGACTTTATAAAGTGCGGGGGTAACTGAGTTGTGTGGGAGAGTCGAGGAAGAGATGAGCGAGCATCGTGCAAGAGCCGTGCAAAGGTCGTGTGAGGCTCGATGCATAAGCCGTGCCTCGGGACAAATGCGCGCCTTGGGTGTGCGTGGCCTTATGCGAAGCGCATTGGGGCAGCACAGGGCAGAGATACCAAGACTGGTGCGCAGGGCGGCTAAAAAGAAGGCCCACCACCTGCTGCACACCGGCTACAAGAAGGTCGACGTCTACACCTTCGAGAAGTAAGCCAAGCGGCAGAGAGAAAGAAAAGGGCGCGGCAGTTATCTGCCGCGCTTCTTTTTTGCCGATTAGAGTGCTGGACCCATAAATTTGTCATGCTGCTCTTTCGCTTTCGCGGCAATTATGGTATCATTCACGGCGCGGCGCCTCCTTCGTGGTTGTTTTTTTGCACTCGGTATTATACCGAAAACCGGAGGGAAGGTGCCGCACTTTTTGTGCCCGAAACCGCGAACGGCAGGAAGTCTTGTCGAGACGAGTCAAAAAATGGGTAAACTCCAGCGGGGGGCGGTTTGCCAACTGCGGGGGGATGTGGTATACTACACCTATTCAGTCTACAAGGAGTGGGCAAAAACATGAAAGCCATAGCAAAGGTTGCGCCCCAGAAGGGCGTTGAGTTGGTGGAGAAGCCTATGCCCGAAATGGGCATCAACGACGTTCTCATAAAGATCAAGAAGACGGCAATCTGCGGCACCGACGTGCACATATACGAGTGGAACTCGTGGGCGCAGGAGGAGATCAAGCCGCCGCTTACGATCGGCCACGAGTATGTGGGCGAGGTCGTCGATGTCGGCTCGAACGTCAAGAGCGTCAAGGTCGGCGAGCGCGTGAGCGGCGAAGGCCATATCGTGTGCGGCCACTGCCGCAACTGCCGCGCAGGTCAGCGCCACCTCTGCCGCGAGACGAAGGGCGTGGGCGTCAACCGCGACGGTGCTTTCGCGGAGTATCTCTGCATCCCCGAGTCGAACGTCTGGCACTGCGATCCTTCGATCAGCGACGAACTCTACGCGATCTTCGATCCCTTCGGCAACGCTACGCATACGGCGCTCAGCTTCAACATGGTGGGCGAGGACGTGCTCATCACCGGCGCTGGCCCGATCGGCATCATGGCGGCCGGAATCTCCAAGTATGTCGGCGCGAGGAACGTCGTCATCTTAGACGTGAACGACTACCGCCTCGGCCTCGCCAAGCAGCTCGGCGCGACCCGCACGGTCAACGCCAAGAACGAGAGGCTTGAGGACGTCATGAAGGAGCTCGGCATGGTCGAAGGCTTCGACGTCGGCCTCGAGATGAGCGGCGCGGCGCCCTGCCTCAACCAGATGATCGAGACGATGAACACCGGCGGACGCATCGCGCTCCTGGGCATCCACGGTCCCGAGACGAAGGTCAACTGGAACCACATCGTGTGGAAGGGCCTCAAGATCAAGGGCATCTACGGGCGCGAGATGTTCGAGACGTGGTACAAGATGGGCGCTATGATCCAGGGCGGCCTCAACATCGCGCCGGTCATCACCCACCGCTTCAAGTACACCGACTACGAGAAGGGCTTCGAGGCCATGATCAGCGGCAAGTCGGGCAAGGTGATTCTTGATTGGGAATAAGGCAGAAAGGATTCCACAAATGTACGGCAAGTTCCAGGCGCATCTTCAGGAGACGATCGCCGACCTCAAGGCGAAGAGCCTCTACAAGAACGAGAAGATCATCGCTACCCCGCAGGGCGCAAACGTCGTCCTCGAGAACGGCACGAAGCTGCTCAACATGTGCGCGAACAACTACCTCGGTCTCGCGAACCATCCCGAGATCATCGAGGCTTCGCGCGAGGCGACGGCCAAGTACGGCTACGGAATGGGGTCCGTCCGCTTCATCTGCGGAACGGACAGCCTCCACAAGCAGCTCGAGCGCACGGTCGCGGAGTTCACGAAGACCGACGACTGCATTCTCTTCGGCTCCTGCTTCGACGCTAACGGCGGCGTCTTCGAGGCGCTGCTCGGGCCCGAGGATGCGATCATATCCGACGCGCTGAACCACGCTTCGATCATCGACGGCGTGAGGCTCTGCAAGGCGAAGCGCTTCCGCTACGCGAACGGCGACATGGCCGATCTCGAGACGCAGCTCAAGGCGGCGGACGAGGCAGGCGCGCGCTTCAAGCTGATCGTCACGGACGGCGTCTTCTCGATGGACGGCATCATCGCGCCATTGAAGGAGATCTGCGACCTCGCCGACAAGTACGAGGCCCTCGTCATGGTTGACGATTCGCATGCCGTAGGCGTGCTCGGCGCGACTGGCGCGGGGTCCGTCGAGGATTGCGGCGTCACCGGTCGCGTGGACATCATCACCGGCACGTTCGGCAAGGCTCTCGGCGGTGCGTCGGGCGGCTATGTCGCGGCCCGCCAGGAGATCGTCGACATCCTTCGCCAGAAGGCGAGGCCCTACCTCTTCTCGAACGCCGTCCCGCCGCCGGTCGCTGCGGCTTCGATCAAGGCGATCGAGCTCGTGAGGACGCGTCCTGAGCTTCGCGCCCAGCTGAACGCCAACGCCAAGCAGTTCCGCGAAGGAATGAGCAGGCTCGGCTTCGACCTCGTGCCGGGCCACCACCCGATCGTCCCCGTGATGCTCGGCGACGCGGTGGTCGCGGTGAAGATGAGCGAGAACCTCTACAAGAACGGTGTCTACGCGACGGCGTTCTTCTATCCGGTGGTTCCGATGGGCAAGGCCCGCATCCGCACCCAGATGTCCGCCGCGCACACTGCCGAGGACATCGAATTCGCGATTCAGGCGTTCGCCAAGAGCCGTTAAGCGCTAGGCCATAGAACGGCAGCAGTCTCGCCGCTCACCACAGGATCGGTTCCTGTCCGTGGGCGGCGAGATAGTCATTGCACTTCTTGAAGTGTCCGCAGCCGAAGAATCCGCGGTGTGCGGAGAGGGGCGAGGGGTGGGCGCACTCGAGAACGAGGTTGCGGCGGCGGTCCACGAAACCGGCCTTCTTTTGCGCATACGAGCCCCAAAGAAGGTAGACAAGTCCATCGCGGCGGGTGGCCAGCTCGCGGATGACGGCGTCGGTGAAGCGTTCCCATCCCTTGCCCTGATGCGAACCGGCCATGTTCGCCCCGCCAGAGACGGTAAGGGTGGCGTTCAGCAGGAGAACCCCCTGGTCGGCCCAGTGGGAGAGGTCGCCGTTGCGGTCCCTGAAGGGCTTTTGGTACTCGGCCTCGAGCTCCTTGTAGATGTTGACCAGCGAGGGAGGCGGTTCGACGCCCGGTTGTACCGAGAAGCACAGTCCGTGGGCTTGGTTCGGGTTGTGGTAGGGGTCTTGGCCGATTATGACGACCTTCACCTTGTCGAAGGGTGTGCGGTTGAAAGCCTCGAAAATGAACTTTGCAGGCGGGTAGACCACGCCGCTGCGGTAGGCGGAGCGAACGAACGAGGCGAGATTGGCGAAGTATTCGCTTTCGAATTCGCCGCGCAGAAGGTTCTTCCACGACTCTTCTATCTTGACGTCCATGCAAGGAAGTTTACCAAAACGTCCCCACTTGCGCAAGTGGGTCCGAATATGATATAATTCACGCTCAATTTTCAAACTGACTTGAAAGGAAGCACAACATGAAGATGACATGGCAGCCGTCTAAGCTGAAGCGCAAAAGGAAAATCGGTTATCGCGCCCGTAAGGCGACGAAGGGTGGCCGCAAGGTTCTCGCCCGCCGTCGTGCGAAGGGTCGCAAGCGCCTGACGCAGGTCTGAGGCTTGCAATGTCCACGCGACTCCCCGGCGCGAAGTACAAGGCTGTCTTCGACCGGGGACGTTCCGTAAAGGGGCGTCTCCTTGTCGCGTGGTATTGTTCGGCTACCGACGCCGCCCGGAAGGCCGGCGTCGTTGTTTCTAAGAAGAGCTTCCGCCATGCGGTGGACCGCAACCGTGCGAAGAGGCTTCTGAGGGAGGCGTACAGGCTGCTCGAGAAGGGCGGAGAGGCTCCGCTTGGCGTGGACTGGGTGTTCATAGGCCGCGCCGCCATGAAGGGCAGGTCGTGTGCGGACGTGAAGGCGGAGATGCGACGCGTCATGGAGAAGGCGAATGGCTGAAAGGGGGAATCCCGCGGTCTGGCTGCTCACCGGATTGGTAAGGTGCTACCAGATCGTGCTGTCGCCGCTGATGGGGGGTGCTTGCAGGTTCGAGCCGAGCTGCTCCAACTACATGATCGATGCGTTGCGTGTCCACGGGGCGGTTAAGGGTACGCTTCTTGGGCTTTGGAGGCTGCTCAGGTGCCATCCGTACGGCGCCCACGGCTACGACCCTGTGCCGGAGAAAGGCCGGTGGAGAACTGATTTAGGAAGGTAGAAGACGATGAACAAGACAGAGAAGTTGATTTGCATCGTGCTGGGCGGCGTGCTCGCATGGTATCTTTTCGTTCAGCAGCCCAAGGAGGCGAAGGCTCGCGCGGAGTACGCGAAGGCCAACGCTGCTGCGGTCGCCGCGCAGCAGACCGAGACGGCTGAGGCAGCCGGGCCGGTCGAAGCGCCCGTCGCGGTGCAGCAAGCCGTGGAGCAGGTGGCGGCGCCGGTGCTGCCGTCCGTTCCGGAGGAGATCGTGGTGCTCGAGAACGACGAGCTGAAGCTTGAGCTTTCGAGCTGGGGCGGCGTCGTCAAGAAGGCGACGCTGAAGAAGTATGCCCAGGGCAACGGTCCTGTCGGCGAGGGCAATCCGGCTGTCGAGTTCGACTTCTCTGCTTCTCCGCTCGGTGCGCTGGGCGGCAATGTCGCGGCCTATACGGTGGCCAACGCCGGCGACGGCAAGGTGGTTTTCGTCAACGGGGCTTCCGCTCGCAGGGTTTCGCTCGGCGACGGCTATCTCGTGACGTTCGAGGATACGGCGGCCGGCCGCACGACTCTTTCGCTCGGCTCGATGTCCATGGGCGCGAGCAAGAACGACCTTCTTTCAGTCGACAGCTGGGCGCTTGACGCAGGCAAGGGCAAGGCTGGCGTGATTCACCACTGCGAGGGCGATTCGCCTTTGAAGGGCTATCTCGTCGGCGGACTTTCCGGCGGCTGCAGCGGGTCGAAGAGCGCGGCGGGTCTGCCGCGTTCGGCCACGGTCGATCTAATCGGCGCGCAGACGTGGGTTGCCCTCAAGAACCGCTTCTTCGTGACGGCTCTCGCCAGCACGACTGCGGCGAACACAGGTTTTTCGGCGACTGTCGAGCGCGATGTGGCGGCGGCCAGCTATCGTCCCAAGAGCGTATCCGCCAAGGTGAGGATCGATCCTGGCGAGGCGACGAGCGTGACGAGCGTCTTCTACGTCGGGCCGAAGAAGCAGGCGCTTTTGTGGGATCTCGGCATGAGGGATGTGATGGAGTTCGGCATGTGGCGCTGGCTCTGCTACCCTGTCGTTTGGGCGCTCAACCTGTTCCACGGCTGGCTGCCCAACTACGGCATCGCGATCATACTGCTCACCATACTGGTGCGCGTGATCTTCTGGCCGCTGACGCACAAGTCGACGGTCGGCATGAAGAAGATGCAGGAGATTCAGCCTCTCATGAAGGAGATCCAGGCGAAGTACAAGGACAATCCGCAGAGGCTTCAGCAGGAGACTTGGGCGCTCTACAAGGACAAGAAGGTGAACCCGATGAGTTCATGCCTGCCGATGCTCATACAGATACCGGTGTTCATCGCGCTCTTCAACGTGCTGCGCTCGGCTGTCGAGCTTCGCTACGCGCCGTTCCTCTGGATCGCCGACCTTTCCGAGCCCGAGGCTCTCTTCGCGAGCTGGTTCCCGTTCGGCGGGCTCAACATACTGCCGATACTTATGGCCGCGACGATGGCTCTCCAGTCGGCGCTTACGCCGTCGACCGGCGACAAGAACCAGCAGAAGATGATGATGGTGTTCATGCCGATTATGATGCTGGTCATGTTCTATTCCTTCCCGTCCGCGCTTTCGCTGTACTGGACCTTGAGCCAGGTGTTCTCGATCGTTCAGATGTGGCTCATACGCCGCCAGACGGCCGAGAAGAAGGGCGATGTTCTCGTGCCTGAGGTGATCGACCCTCCGACGACGCGCCAGATGCGCCGCCACGGTTGAGGGCCACGGCGTTGCGTAATGCGGCGATTTGCGGTATAATACACAACTAATGTTCGGGTTCTTGAAGAAAAAGGCGAATCGGTCTGTCGTGTACAAGCGACAGGACCACTGCATTTCGCGCAAAAACATCGATCCGGACGCTTTGAAGGTGCTTTACCGTCTGTCGTCCATGGGCTTCACGGCCTATCTCGTCGGCGGCGGCGTGCGCGATCTTCTGATGGGGCGCAAGCCTAAGGATTTCGATGTCGGCACGAGCGCAAAGCCGAACGAGCTGAGAAAGATCTTCCGCAACTGCTTCCTCATCGGGCGCCGCTTCCGCCTGGCGCAGATCAGGTTCGGCGCGAAGGTGATCGAAACGGCTACCTTCCGCCAGAATTCGCAGTCCGTGGGCGAGATAATCGAACACGCGGCTGAGGGTCCGCAGGAGGACAATACCTTCGGTACGCCCGAGACCGACGCGTATCGCCGCGATTTCACTGTGAACGGCCTCTTCTACGACATAAAGGATTTCAGCGTAATCGACTGGGTCGGCGGCATGAAGGACATCAAAAATCGCGTCATACGCGCGATCGGCGATCCCAACATACGCTTTCAGGAAGATCCCGTAAGGATGATGCGTGCGGTGAAGTTCTCCTCGCGGCTGGGCTTCACGATAGAGCGCAAGACGTTCGCCGCGATGAAGCGCCACCATGCGTGCATACTTTCCGCCTCGCAGCCAAGGGTATGCGAGGAGGTCTTCAGGCTGTTCACATACGGCCACAGCGCCGAGGCTTTCAAACTCATGTGGCGCACGGGCATGCTCGGCGACCTGCTGCCGGAGCTGGCCGCGGCGATCGACAAGACCGGCGGGGAGAAGAGCGTCGAATGGAAGTATCTTGAGGTTCTCGACGAGCTTGAGAAGATCCGCGAGAAGGAGGGTCTTGAGGTGTCGAACGGGCTTCGCGCGGCCGTTTTGATGACGGCTCTGCTCAAGGTGGAGCGCAAGGACGGCGCGTCGCGCCGCGTCATGCAGACGATGCTGACGACTCTCAAGATACCGAAGACCGCGTATTTCACGGCGGTGCTGCTGATGGAGAGCCGCGTCAGGCTATGCAAGCCGCCGACCAAGCCCAGATCGAGGTTCATATACAACCGCGATTTCCTTGATGCGCTGGACTACAACAGGATACTCGTAAGAGCCGAGGGTGGCGACGAGCGTACCGTTAACGCATGGGCAGACCTTTACGATCAGAAAGGAATAAACAATGAATGTGAAGAACTGGTTCAGGGATGATCCCCTGGCGGACGATTTCGTGAGAGAGGTGAAGGCGACAGTGCCGTGGCTTCTCGCTGCTGCCGTTGCGGTGGCCTGCTTCTACGGCGTCAAGAACTACCGCGCTGCGCGCAAGGCGGCGGCTAGTGAAGCGTTCGTTAGCGCCTACACGACCGAGGAGCTCGAGGAGGCCGTTTCGAAGTTCGGCGGCTCTGATGCCGGCGGCGCCCTGAAGCTGCGCCTCGCCAAGAAGTACTTCGACGGCGCTCGCTACCAGGAAGCGATGGATATCTACGCGTCCGTTTCGGGCGACAAGGCTCCTGACGGCTTCGCCGACATCCCCGAGATCGGCAAGGCCCAGTGTCTCGAGGCGATGGGCGGCTACGTCGACGCGCTTGCGGCCTACGAGGCGTTCGCCGAGGCGAATCCCGACAGCTATCTCGCGCTTTCCGCGAGATTGGGTTCCGCGAGGGTGCTTGCGCAGCTCGGCGAGAAGGACAAGGCGCTCGCGCGCCTCGCCGAGATCAAGGCGTCGGTAAAGGGCGATTCGGTTTCCGAGGCTCGCGTCGACGCGGTCGAAGATTGCGTCAGGCGCTACGAGGCCAGGTAAATGCATTTCATTCGTGAAGTTGGCCGGACGACACGCGTGATGATCGCTTCGATCATCGCGTTCCCGACGGTCTTGAGGAGCCGCGATTCGCGTGCCGACTTCGCGGTTCAGCTCTACAAGACCGGTATCGGCACGCTGCCTGTCGTGACAGTCGTGTCGCTTTTCACCGGCATGATTCTCGCGCTGCAGGTCGGTCTTGAGCTGCGCCGCTTCAATCAGGAGATATACCTCGGGGCGGCCGTGATGATAACGCTGATCCGAGAGATGGCTCCGTTCAGCTGCGGCATGTGCCTCGCGGCGTGCGTTGGTTCGGCGATCGCCGCCGAGCTCGGCACGATGAAGGTCAACGACGAGATCGACGCGCTGGAGATCATGTCCATATCGCCGATACGCTTCCTTGCGGTGCCGAGGATTCTGGCTCTCGTCGTGATGGCGCCTCTGGTCGCGTTCTTCTGCTGCGTCATAGGCACGCTCGGCGGAGGCATAGTCGGCGCCACCCAGCTTGGCGTCAACTTCGATCAGTACATGTCGAGCGCGATGTCGATGGCCGAGATGAAGGATCTGTTCGTCGGGCTTCTCAAGGCGCTGGTCTTCGGTCTTATCATCGGCACGGTGTCGGTCGCCCAGGGTATGGGCACTCGCCTCGGCGCCACCGGCGTCGGGCGCGCCACCCAGAGATCCGTTGTCGTATCGTTCCTAATGATACTGATGCTCGGCTACATGATAACGAGGGTGTTCTACAGATGAGCCTCATATCGTTCGAGAATGTCGTCAAGGAATTTGACGGACGCAAGGTGCTTGACGGGCTTACGTTTGGCGTCGAGAAGGGCGAGGTCTTTGCGATCGTCGGTCCTTCCGGCACGGGAAAGTCGGTCACGCTGAAGCATATCGTTCGCCTGCTGACCCCTGATTCGGGGCATGTGCGCGTCGATGGCGTCGATGTCGCGGAGTGCTCTTCGCGCCAGTTGCGCAAGATAAGACGCCGCGTCGGGTATCTATTTCAAGGCGGTGCGCTTCTCGCGTGGAAGACTGTCGAGGAGAATGTCGCGCTTCCCCTCAAGGAATGCGACTGCCTGCCTGACGCGCAGGTCGCCAAGCGCGTCGCCGCCGCGCTCGCCGCGGTCGAGCTGACGGATGCCGCAGAGAAGTTTCCGTCCGAGATATCGGGCGGCATGCAGAAGAGAGCCGGTCTCGCCCGCGCGATCGTCCGTGAGTCGGATGTCGTGCTGTACGACGAGCCGACTTCCGGCCTCGATCCCGTGACTTCTGTGACAATAAACCGTCTGATAAAGAAGCTCAACCAGAAGCTTGGCATCACTTCGGTGGTTGTTACCCACGACCTGCAGGGCGCGCTGATGTTCGCCGACCGCATACTGCTGCTCAAGGACGGCAAGGCGGTCGAGTGTTCGACGCCGGCCGAATTCGCCGCTTCCGACAATAAGGATGTAAAGGATTTTCTTGCCGCAATGAAAGGAGAAATGTAATGAGCCGCAAAAGGAGCAACGCGTTTTCTGAGTTCGTGACAGGTCTGTTCATGCTTGTCGTGCTTGCGCTTCTCGCCTACTTCACCATAGTCATCTCGGGCGTAGATCTGATTCGTGGCCGCGAGCGCATACAGGTCAGCATCATGTTCGACGGCGTCGGCGGCCTCAAGGACCACGACAACGTCATGTACCGCGGCACGAAGGTAGGCACTGTCGAGGATGTGATACTCACCGAGACCAACCTCGTTGCGGTTGTCGAGATCGACAAGTCGGTCGTGCTTCGCACCGGCTACCGCGCTTGCGTGCAGTCGATGTCGCTGCTCGGCGGCAACCATCTCGTGCTCGAGGAGGGCGAGGGCGAGATCATTACGCTCGGCGAGGAGACCCTGCGCGGCGAGACGCCGTCGGATTGGATGAAGGATATAACCGAGGTCGCCAAGAACCTCAAGAACCTGACGGGAGACAAAGGCGTAGACGCCATCGTAACGAACCTGAAGGTCATGAGCGAGAAGGTGCGCGACATCAGCGAGCGCGTTGAGCGCGGCGAGGGAACGCTCGGCCGTCTGATGTCGAGCGACGATACGCTCTACAACGACATCCAGAGCACGGTCAAGGAGCTTCGCGAAACTGCGGCCAACGCCAATGTGATTGCGGCGCGCCTTGCCAACGGCGAGGGTGCTCTCGGGCGCATGATGTCGAGCGACGACACGCTCTACAACGACATCCACAGCACTGTCACCGAGCTTCGCGAAACGGCCGCCAACGCAAACATCATCTCCACTCGTCTCGTCAACGGCGAAGGGCCGCTCGGGCGCCTGCTTTCGGAGGACGAGACCGTGCTTGAAGACCTCAAGGGAGCGATCGCGGCGTTCCGCAAGTCGTGCGAATCCTTTGACGTGACGGAGCTGAAGGAGGGCGCTACCGACGTCGTAAATCGCGCGGGAACGCTCATCGATTCGCTCAACGTCGTCGCCGACCGCCTCAAGAACGGCGAGGGAACGCTCGGCCGCCTTGCTGCGGACGATACGCTCTACAAGGAGGTCGAGGGACTTGTGCGTGACATCCGTCAGGTCATAGACAACTATCGCGACACCACGCCGATTTCAACATTCTCGTCACTTGCGACAGGTGCGCTGTGACAAAAAGACAAGGAGCCGTAAAATGGATATCGTAATTCTGCTTGGAGCCCCCGGTTCGGGGAAGGGTACTATCGCGGGTCGTCTCGCCGAGGCGCACTCCAACCTTAAGCATGTGTCGTCCGGCGACCTTCTGCGCGGAGCCGTCGCGAAGGGTACGGCCGCCGGTGTCGAGGCCAAGGGCTATATGGAGAAGGGTCAGCTTGTGCCTGACGCTCTCATCGCGCAGATGATCAAGGATGTGATCGCCGAGACCACCGGCGATGTTACCATGCTGCTCGACGGCTTTCCGCGCAACGTCGCCCAGGCGAAGATCCTCGAGGAGACCGGCGCTCCTGTGCGTAGCGTAGTGCTGGTCGACGTACCCGACGAGATCATTCAGGATCGTATCGCCGGCCGTCGTACCTGCCCCAAGTGCAAGGCGGGCTACCATGTGACCGGCCTTCCCTCCAAGGTCGAGGGAATCTGCGACAAGTGCGGCGCCGAGCTCGTCATCCGCAAGGACGACAATCCCGAGACGGTCAAGGATCGCCTCGTCGTCTACCATCGCGAGACCGAGCCGCTTATCGCTTTCTACGAGGAGAAGGGGCTTCTCCGCAAGATCGACGGCGATCAGGGTCCCGTCAAGAATGCGGCTGCCTTCCTCGCGGCGATGTAAAGGTCTGGCGTGAAGGTTGACATAAAGTCGAAGGCGCAGATAGACCGGATGCGCGAGGCGTGCCGGATGAGCGCGGAGATCCGCGACATCTGCGCGAACGCCGTCGCGCCAGGCGTGACCACCGGCGAGATAGACGATCTCGTAATCGCCTACTGCAAGAAGCACAACGTCAAGGCGAGCTTCTACGGTTACGCGAACTTTCCCGGCCACATCTGCGTCTCGATAAACGACGAGGTCATTCACGGCATTCCGAACCGCCACCGAGTCATAATGCCAGGCGATCTCGTCAAGACCGATGTCGGCATCTTCAAGAACGGGTACAACGGCGATACGTCGAGAACTGTCGCGCTGGGCGTGACCGATCCGGATGTATTGAGGCTCGTCGAGACAACCAAGCTCTGCCTCAAGGCCGGAATCGCGGCGTGCGGCCCCGGGGTGCATCTCGGCGACGTCGGCTACGCGATACAGAAGGTCGCCGAAGACGCCGGCTTTGGCGTCGTTCGCGATTGGATAGGCCACGGCGTAGGCCGTACGGTGCATGAAGACCCTCAGGTGCCTAACTACGGCATACCGGGAACGAAGCTTGTCCTTAAGCCCGGCATGACGATCGCCATCGAGCCTATGATATCCATGACGAAGGCGGGCGAGAAGACTGACGTTCTTGAGGACGGTTGGACGGTCGTTACGCGCGACCGCTGCCTCTCCGCCCATTTCGAGCATACCGTGGCCATAACCGACGACGGATGCGAGATTCTCACTTTACCGGCGGACTATCCCTGAAATCTCAAGGTCCGAAGGCGCTTAGGTCGAATGGCGACTGATTGCCTTGGGATGGATGGTCCGTTCGGTACTACGAAAGGTTTGAAATGACATCGACACGCAGACAGGCCCGCGAGTGGGCGATACAGATGCTGACCGCGGCGGATTTGAATCCGCCGGAGGATATTGCGCAGTTCATCGCGACACAATGGGATCAGATTTGCTCGCTTGACGAGGAGGACGGCGGCCCTGTGCGTACGAAGAGCGCGACGCGTCGTTTCGCAGAAGAGCGTGTCGCTGGAGTCTTGACCCATCTCAAGGAGATTGATGCCATGATCGAGCCGCTTCTTGAGAATTGGGACCTTTACCGCCTCGGAACAGTAGAACGCACTGTGCTGCGCATGGGCATCTGGGAGATCGCCTACTCAGAAGTGCCTGCGCCAGTCGCGATCAACGAGGCGATAGACCTGACGAACTGGTTCTCTTCTCCGAAGTCGCGCACACTGGTGAATGGAGTTCTTGACAAGTACGCCAAGCTGAATGCAAAGAAAAGCTGAAGACTTCATACTACGGGCTTTGCGGCTCGCGGTCAACGGCATGGGGCATACGCGCCCCAATCCGCCGGTTGGCGCTGTAATAGTCCGTGGCGGAGAAGTCGTCGGGGAAGGGTGGCACAAGAAGGCTGGTGGAGATCACGCCGAAGTCGCAGCGATAAGGAACGCGAAGCGCCGCGGAAAGTCGACTGAAGGCGCGACGATCTACGTTACCCTCGAGCCATGCTCGAAGCCGGGGCGGGTCGGCGCTTGCACTGACGCCATTGTCGCCGCCGGAATCTCCAATGTGGTCTACGCCGCAACAGATCCCAATCCGAAGAATCGCGGCCGTGCGAAGCGTGTTCTCGCGAAGTCCGGCGTAAGGTGCGAGCGTTTCAGCGGCGACGCCAAGCTGATTAGGGCGGCCGATTGGCTTATACGGGCTTTCAGAAAGCATGTGACGACAGGTCTGCCTTTCGTCACCGTAAAGATCGCGATGTCTCTCGACGGCAGGATCTGCGACAACTGGGGCGATGCGAAGTGGATTTCTTCGGAGAACGCGAGAAAATGCACTGGTCAGCTCCGCGAGAAGGTGGACGCGATAATGGTCGGCGGGGAGACAGTGAGGCGCGACGATCCTTCGCTGCTCTCTCACGGCAGGCGAAACGATGACCTCATACGCGTTGTCGTATCGAAGAGCGGCAGGCTGCCGAAGAATGCCCAGGTTTTCACCGACGGCGCGCCTAACAGGACGCTTGTCTTCGACGATGCTCGCAAGGCGCTGGAGGAGCTGGGCGCGATGGGCGTCATGCATGTCCTTTGCGAAGGCGGCTTGAAGCTCGCCGTATCCCTCGCTGAGCAGGGACTTGTCGACGAGTGGATCTCGGTCGTCTCGCCAAAGGTGATCGGTTCGCGCCGCGTGAAGGATGCCGTAGTGATTTCGGAGGTCGCATGTTTACAGGATTGATCCAGAAGATCGGCACCGTAAAGCGCGTTTCGCGAGGCGCCGGCCTCGTGCTCGAGATCGGCTTCGAACCGTGGGCACGTCCGCTCGAGCAGGGCGAGTCGATGGCTGTGAACGGAGTATGCCTGACCGTTGTCAACGCCGACGCGACGCGCTTCACGGCGGACGTGCTGCGCGAGACGGAGTCTCGCACCGGCCTTTCGGACCTTCTGCCCGGCGCCAAGGTGAACCTCGAGCGCGCGCTGCGCGCAGGCGATGCGATGGGCGGGCATATCGTTCAGGGTCATGTCGACGCTCGCGGACGCATCAAGGCGAAGATTCCGAAAGGGCGCGACTATCAGCTTCAGGTCGAATGCGGCCGCGTGTTGGCGGCGCAGAGCGTGCTGAAGGGTTCGATCGCGATCGACGGCGTGTCGCTGACTATATCGGCGATCGGCGACGACTGGCTGGGCGTCGACTTGATACCGACGACGCTTGCCGACACCACGCTCGGCCTGAGGAAGGTCGGCGACATGGTGAATCTCGAGGGCGACATACTCGGCAAGTACGTCGCCAAGCGGTCCGAGCGGCAGGGACTTACCGAAGAGAAGCTGGCCGCGGCAGGTTTTGTTTGAGAGGTAAAAGAACATGAGAACATCCTCAATTGAACGCAACACCAAAGAAACGAAGATAACGCTGTCGCTCAACCTCGACGGTTCGGGCGAAGGCGAGATCGACACCGGCATTGGCTTCTTCAACCACATGCTGGAGCTTCTCAAGAAGCATGCGCTTATAGACCTCTCGGTCAAGGCGACAGGCGATATCGACGTCGACTACCACCACACGGTGGAGGATGTCGGGCTCGTCTTCGGCAATGCGCTCAATGAGGCTCTCGGCGATCGCGTCGGCCTCGTGAGGTACGGTTTCGCGTCGATTCCGATGGATGAGGCGCTTTGCGAGACCTCTCTCGACCTCGGGGGACGCCCTTTCGTCGTGATGCAGTGCGCGATGAAGCACATGATGGTCAAGGATTTCGAGGTGAAGCTCGTCGAGGAGTTCTTCCGCGCAGTCAGCGTCGAGTCGCGCTCGAACATCCACCTTCGCCAGATCTACGGCGACGAGGCTCACCACGTCTGCGAAGGTCTCTTCAAGAGCTTCGCCCGCGCGCTCCGCGCCGCAAAGGCGATCGATCCAAACGAAAAGGGTGTGCCCAGCTCGAAGGGGGTTATCTGATGGTAATAATTCCAGCGATAGACCTCAAGGACGGCAAATGCGTGCGCCTGAGGCAGGGCCGCGCAGAAGACGTGACGATCTACGGATACGATCCCGCCGCTCAGGCGAGAGACTGGCGCGAGCAGGGCGCAGAGGAGCTTCATGTCGTAGACCTTGACGGAGCGTTCGACGGCGAGCCTCGCCATCCCGAGACGATCAAGGCGATAATCGCCGCGTTCGGCGGACCTGTCGAGGTGGGTGGCGGACTTCGCATGCCAGATGCGATAAATGCCGTTCTTGAGGCTGGCGCCGCCCGAGCGATAATAGGCAGTGCCGCGCTGGACGATCCAGCATTTCTCGCACGCGCCGTCGATCTCTGGGGCGACAGGATCGCCGTCGGCATCGATGCCCGCGACGGATTCGTCCAGACGAAGGGCTGGGTCGAGACCACCGCCGTCAGGGCGACGGACCTCGCCACGGCCGTCGCGAAAGCCGGCGTGAAGACGATCATCTACACCGATACGGCGACGGACGGAATGCTGGGCGGCCCGAACATCGCCCAGATGGCGGCCATATGCGACGCCGCGCCAACCTGCATGGTCACGGCCTCGGGTGGAGTGAGCTCGGTCTACGACATCGCCAACCTGAAGGCGCTAGAGCGGTCCAACCTGCGCGCGGCGATAGTCGGCAAGGCGCTGTATGACGGACGGGCCACTTTGCGCGAGATGAACCTCGCCGCCATATGACGCCGGCTTCACTTCATGTGCTCAAGAACGGACTCAAGGTCGTTCTTGTACCGTGCGAAGCCGAGAGCGTTGCTTTCGGACTTTTCATCGCAAGCGGCTCGCGACACGAGCCAGCCCATCTCGCCGGCATTTCGCATCTTATCGAGCACATGCTCTTCAAGGGCACGCCAACGAGGCGACCAGTCGACATAACACGTGCGATAGAAGGGCGCGGCGGCAATTTCAACGCCTATACGAGCGAAGAGTCGACTTGCTACTACGCGCATCTGCCCAGCGAGTATCTGGCCGAAGCCGTCGAGATTCTCTCCGACATGTACCTTAACGCTGCGATGCCCGACGACGAGTTCGCGAAGGAGAAGCAGGTCGTGATCGAAGAGATCAGGATGTACGCCGACGAGCCTGATTCCGTTGCGGCCGAGAACCTTCAGCGCGCTCTCTTTCCGAAAAATCCAGTCGGCTCGCCTGTTGCCGGCAGTCCGGAGACGCTTGCCCCGATGACCCCGAAGGTGCTGCGCGACTACATGCGCTCGCACTACCTGCCGCAGAATACTGTCGCCGTGGTCGCCGGCAGCTTTGATGCCTCGGCGGCGCTCGCGCTCGTCGAACTGTATCTCGGCTTGCGCCGCTCCAGGGTGAAGCCGTTTGCGTTCGAGAGTGTCGACTTTTCAGTTCCTCCGGTCGCGAAGGTGTCGGTCGCCAAGGATGTCAACCAGACGCAGCTCGCTATCGGATACAGAACCTTCGGCCTGCGCGATCCGCGCAAATATTCGGCGACGGTCATGGACGCCGTTCTCGGGCGCGGAATGGCCAGCCGCCTCTTTCAGGAGGTTCGCGAGAAGCGGGGTCTGAGCTACGACATTTCGTCCCGGATGCACTTCTTCGCAGATTCAGGGATGTTCACGATAACTGCTGGGCTCGACGGCGCCAAACTCGCCCTCGCGATGAAGACGATAGACCGCGAACTGACGAGGCTGCGCGAACGCCGCGTCGGCTCGGCGGAGCTTCGTCGCATCAAGGAGTATTTGGTTGGCAACTTCCGTCTGGCGCACGAAAGGGTCACGTCGAAGATGTTCTTCTACGGTTCGACCATGCTTGCTTTCGGACGCCTCGTCGCGCCGCAGGAGCAGATTGACGGCATAGCCGCCGTGACATCCGCCGACCTTCAGGCGGTGGCGAACGAAATATTGCGGACAGAAGTCCGCAGCATCAGCACCGTTCAGCCCCGCGCCTGACCGCGCTTTAGGGCTGGGCTATGTAATACTTACAAGAATATAACAAAAGTTCATGGAAAAAGATTTCTTTTCGGTCTGCTCAAACAAATGGTGCATACTGGATAGCCACCGTGCACGGCAGCGGAAAATATGATATAATACTTTACCAATTTTCAGGAGCAAGAAAGACAATGCATCCATATCGCACACATACCTGCAACGAACTCCGCGCATCCGACGCGGGCAAGACCGTCCGCCTTTCCGGCTGGATGTACCGCCTTCGCGACCATGGCGGAATACTTTTCGTCGATCTTCGCGACCATTATGGCCTTACGCAGATAGTCGTTCACCCCAGCCGCAGTTTCTTTGGCCTTGTCGAGAAGGCCCATCTCGAGAGCGTCATCACGGTGACCGGCGAGGTGAAGCTTAGGACGCCCGATACGATTAATCCCGACCTGCCTACGGGCGAGGTCGAAATCGAGGCCAACGAGCTCGTCATGGAGAGCGCTAGCGAGGTCACGCCGATCTACATCCCCGACGAGAAGGCCGATGAGAGCGAAGATGTGCGCCTGAAGCACCGCTATCTCGACCTTCGCCGCGAGAAGCTGCACAACAACATCATCCTCCGCTCGAAGGTTATACGCTTCCTGCGCGAGAAGATGTGGGAGAAGGGCTTCAACGAGTTCCAGACTCCGATCTTGACGGCATCGTCGCCCGAGGGTGCGCGCGACTATCTCGTGCCTAGCCGCATCCACCGCGGCATGTTCTACGCGCTGCCGCAGGCACCTCAGATGTTCAAGCAGCTTCTGATGGTCTCCGGCTTCGACAGGTACTTCCAGATTGCGCCCTGCTTCCGCGACGAGGCCGCACGCGCCGACCGCAGCCCCGGCGAGTTCTACCAGCTCGATATCGAGATGAGCTATGTCACGCAGGATGAGATCTTCGCGGTCGTCGAGGACGTCGTTTCAGCGACCTTCCGCAAGTTCTCGACCTGGCAGTGCAACGAGGCTCCGTGGCCGCGCATCAAGTATCGCGACGCCATGATGGTCTACGGCAGCGACAAGCCCGATCTCCGCAACCCGCTTAAGTGGCAGGATATGTCGGACTTCTTCCGCCGCGCGAGCTTCAAGGCGTTCGCCTCGTGCGTCGAGCAGGGTGGGCTCGTGAAGGGTCTTCTCGTCAAGGGAATCGTCGGCGTCGAGACACGCACATGGTTCGACAAGCGCGAGCACAACGTTAAGGAGAACGGCGGCAAGGGTCTCGGCTACATCAGCTGGACGAAGGAGGGGGAACTCAAGGGCCCGATCGCGAAGTTCCTCACGTCCGAGCAGCTCGAGGAGATGAAGCAGATCGTCGGCATGGAGCCTGGTGATGCGCTCTTCTTCATGGCGGCTCCAGTCGACGAGTGCCACAGGCTTTCCGGTCTTGTCCGCACCGACATTGCCGACCACCTTACGAACGACATCCGAGAGCACAACTGCTACAAGTTCTGCTGGATCGTCGACTTCCCGTTCTTCGAGAAGGACCCCGAGACAGGCAAGATCATCTTCTCTCACAACCCGTTCTCGATGCCTCAAGGCGGCCTCGAGGCGCTGAACACCATGAATCCGCTCGACGTCGTCGCCTACCAGTACGACGTGGTCTGCAACGGCATCGAGCTTTCGTCCGGCGCCATCCGCAACCACCAGATCGACATCATGGAGAAGGCTTTCGAAATCGCGGGCTACGACAAGGAAGTCGTCAAGCAGAAGTTCGGCTGCCTCTACAATGCGTTCCGATTCGGCGCGCCGCCCCACGGCGGAATTGCTCCTGGTGTTGACCGCATGGTTATGCTTCTCACCGACACGCCCAATATCCGCGAGGTGATCGCGTTCCCGATGAACCAGAAGGCGCAGGACCTTATGATGAACGCGCCGAACTACGTCACCGAGCAGCAGCTGCGCGAACTGCACATCAAGATCCGCGGAACCGGCGCGGAGGCTGCGGCTCAGGCGTGAAGACGCTGAAGACCACACTGAAGGCGTGGCCGTTGATCGCTTTGATCACGGTCGCGCTTTGCTATCTAACAGGGCTAGTCGCCGAGTTCGTCTTTGGCGTCAAGCTCGACAACCAGGCCAGCTTGGAGCAGGTGCGGGCCATGATCACATGGATGGTTCAGCGGCTCTGCAACGACGCCGGCTGGCGTTGGCGCTTCTTCAAGGATATAGCATCTCTGCTGTGGATAATCGCCTGGCTTGTCGTGATTGTGCCAGTGCTGGAGGAGGTAGTATTCCGCTGGCTTCTCTGGAAGCTCCCCAAGCCGAAGTGGCCGGTGATCTCGGCAGTGACTTCGTCGGTGCTCTTCTCTGCTGCACACTACATTCAGATGCCTTGGCCAAACAACGCATTCATCGCGCTGTTCTTCTTCGGAATGGCTCAGTGCTGGCTCTACAAGAAAACCGAAAGGCTGTGGTCGCCGATGTTGAACCACAGCCTCTTCAACATGACGAACCTTGTGCTGCTCTTCATTTTGCCCGAGGCGTAGTGAACGCCGCGTGCAGAAGGGTCAGCTGGGTGCGTAGGGAGTCCCTTATCGGATTGAAGTGGCTCGCCTTGTTGTCGTTCAGATAGACCGTCTTGATCTGTATCTGCACAGGCTTGAGCTTCTTTCTCGCGGCCGCGACAAGCATGCGCATCTCGTACTCGTACCTGTCGCCGGGCATCGCGACGAGTTCCGTCAGAAGGTCGCGCGGCATTCCACGGAGCCCCGTCTGCGTGTCGTAGATCATCACGCCTGTCAGCAGGAAGAAGAAGTAGCGCGACCATGCGTTGCCGAAGCGGCTTCTCAAGGGCACGTTACCGGAAAATGCCCTAACGCCTAGTGTGTACCTGCCCGGATTCTCCCTCGTCGCCTTTGCGACGTTCGCGACATCCTCCGGCAGGTGCTGTCCGTCGGCGTCGACGGTGACTACACCGGCTGCGTCTGGGAAGTCTGCAATCACCTTTGCGAAGGCAGTCTTGAGCGCGGCTCCCTTGCCGCGGTTGACCTCATGCCTGAGCAGGGTAACGCCCGGCATTCCGGCGACGCGTTCGAAGGTGGCGTCTGCTGTCTTGGAGCCGTCGTCGACAACGATGAACCTGTCGAAGTCGGCTCCGAGCCTCTCGATAAGCCCGATGAGCGAATCGTCGGGTTCGTAGGCAGGTATCACAACGATTATGTCGTTCATGGTGCCTTAATTATACCAAAATATCGCTAGCTCTGCACATGGCGGTTGACTTGCCGCGCGTTTTTTAGGATAATACCCCCAAATGGCTGAAATGACTGACACACCGCGCGGCAATCGCGTGCACATAGCGTTCTTCGGTTTGCGGAACGCAGGAAAGTCCACGCTCGTCAACCGCTTCACTGGGCAGAACATCGCGATAGTGAGCGATGTCGCCGGCACCACGACGGATCCCGTATTGAAGGCGATGGAGATTCTGCCTCTCGGGCCATGCATGATAACCGACACAGCGGGGCTCGACGATCTCGGAACCCTTGGCGAGATGCGGGTAGCCAAGACGCTTCAGGTTCTGGCGACGACCGACATAGCGGTATGGGTCGCCGCGCCGAACGAAGGCGACAACGAGTGGCGCCGTCGCCTTGAGTCTGACTGCGCCTCGCGCAAGGTGCCGCTGCTGGTGTACAGACGAGAAGATACCGTAGAGTCCCTCAAGACGAAAATAGCCGATATCAGGCTCATGGACGTTCCGCCTGGGCTTTTGGACGGCCTTGCCAAGTCTGGCGACCGCGTGATTTGCGTATGCCCTATAGACGAGAGCGCGCCTAAGGGTCGTCTCATATTGCCGCAGGTGCAGGTTCTACGCGAGTGTCTGGATATTGGCGCGATCTGCACTGTGTGCCAGCCGGACACATTGGAAGCCGCGCTCGCGCAGACAGGCGAGAGCGGAACGCTCGTAATAACTGACAGTCAGGCGTTCGGCGAGGTGAGGCGAATCCTCGCCGGCCGTGACGTAAGGCTTACCTCGTTCTCGATACTGTTCGCGCGGCAGAAGGGCGACATAGCCGAGTACGCCAAGGGTCTTAAAGCCATATCATCGCTTTCGGAAGGCGATCGCGTGCTCGTGGCGGAAGGTTGCACCCATCACCGGCAGTGCAACGACATAGGCACGGTGAAGATTCCGAAGGCCCTCGCAAAAGCTTCGGGATGCAGCCTGAACTTTTCGTTCGCGAGCGGCGGCGCCTTCGACCTCGGGCCGACAGACGGCGTTCCCTACAAGCTTGTAGTGCAGTGCGGCGGCTGCATGCTGACGCGCCGCGAAGTTCTGAGGCGAATCGCGCTTTGCAAAGAGGCGGGCGTGCCTATAGTAAACTATGGTATGCTTCTCGCTGCGGCGAACGGACTCGCCGGCCTCACGCCTGAAGGACTCGTGGCCCTATGAAGATTCTTGCCAACTACCACACCCACACGAAGTGGTGCGACGGACGGGACGCGCCCGAGGATGTTGTTCTCTCGGCGATTGCCAAGGGCTTCGACACGATTGGCTTCTCGTCGCATGCGATGCTGCCCGAGAACGTCCTCGACTGGGTGCTTACGCCAGACAACATCGTTCGCTATGCCACGGAGATACGTAGCCTTGCCGAGAAATATGCCGGCAGGATAAAAGTACTTTGCGGCGTCGAGGCGGACTACATGCCTGGCGGTGCGAATCCCGACCGCAAGACATACGGTTCCATATCACCTGACTACATAATCGGGTCCGTGCACTTTGTCAAGGCTCCGGATGGTGCTCTCGTATGCGTGGACAATACGCCCAAGGAGTTGATGGACGGCATAGCCGCGCATTTCGGTGGAAGCGTCGAAGCCTACATCCGTGCATACTTCGCGCAGGTTCGTGAGATGGTTTCGCGCTTCGATTTCGATGTGGTGGGCCACCTTGATCTTGTGCGCAAGTTCAATCGGCGCAATCCGTATTTCAATGAGGATTCGCCGTGGTATGTCGAGGAGCTCGAGGCGACGGCCGATGCTGTGGCTGCGAGCGGAAAGATTGCCGAAGTAAACACCGGCGCCATTTCGCGCGGCTGGCTTGATGACGCCTATCCGTCGGCGGCATTCCGCTCGCTGTTGAGGACGCGTGGCGTGAAGTTCATCTTGAGCGCGGACGCCCATTCGGCGGATGCGATAGACTGTGCGTTCGACCGATTCGGCGGATGCGAAGAATATGTGAGGCTGAAATGAGGGAACTTTCGGAGATACTTGAAGAGGTCAGGGCGAAGATCGCCGCCGCTTGCGAACGCGCAGGACGCAACCCTGATGATGTCGAGATAGTGGCCGTCACGAAGACCCACGGTGCTGAGGTCGTGGACGAGGCGTGGCGCGCAGGGCTTCGCATCGTTGGCGAGAACAAGGTTCAGGAGGCCGCATGGAAGCGCCCGGCGAGCGTGTCGGGCCCGGAGTGGCACCTGATCGGACATCTTCAGAGCAACAAGGTGCGCCATGCCCTCGAGCTGTTCGACTTCATACATAGCGTCGATTCCGTAAAGCTCGCAGACCGCATAAACTTCATTGCCGACGAGATCGGGGCGAGCCCGAGGATACTTCTTGAGGTGAACGTGTCGGGCGAGAAGTCCAAGAGCGGCATGAAGCCTGACGATGTCGAGCCGACCCTGCGCCATATAATTGATAACTGTCCGCGCATTACCATCGAGGGGTTGATGACTATGGCGCCTTTCTCTGATAATCCAGAGGACGCGCGGCCATATTTCAGGGCGCTCCGCGAACTGCGCGACGAAATGGAATCCAAGCTTGGCATCGGGCTGCCACGCCTTTCGATGGGCATGAGCGGCGACTACGAGGTAGCTGTCGAGGAAGGTGCGACATGGCTGCGGCTCGGCACCGTACTTTTTGGCGAGCGTCCGAAGCTCAAACCGGTGCGTTCTACCCCTGATGACGACGGTGTCGCGTTTGGCGGACTCGATTCGTATTCTGGAGCTGGCCCCACGTTCAAGGTGCTCGACTGATCGGCTGATGTTTCCAGTAGAGGAGAAAATAGGCGAAATCAGGTCCGCGCTTGCGCGGAACCGCGATGTTGTGCTGACGGCTCCCCCTGGCAGCGGCAAGACGACATGCGTGCCACCTGCGCTATTGGACGAGCCGTGGCTCGCAGGACGCAAGATTGTGATGCTTGAGCCTCGCCGCCTCGCTGCGCGTACATGTGCGCAGTTCATATCGTCAAAGCTGGGCGAGCCTGTCGGTGCGGCAGTCGGCTATCAGGTGCGTCTGGAACGCAAGATCGGCGCAAAAACGCGCCTAGAGATTGTCACGGAGGGACTTCTGACCCAGCGGCTTCTCTCCGATCCTGAGCTTAAGGATGTTGGACTCGTCATCTTCGACGAATTCCACGAACGCTCGCTCGCCTGCGATCTGAGCTTTGCGCTTGCGCTTGAGGTTCGTAGGGCGCTCAGACCGGACCTGCGGCTACTCGTGATGTCAGCGACATTGGATGCGGACGAGGTCGCCGCGCATCTGGGCGACGCAGAGACTGTGCATGCGGAAGGGCGGATGTATCCAGTGGAAACTCGCTATCTTGGCGATGTCTCGATGGCTGGGGCTGTATCGCGCGCGGCGAAGGAGACGGATGGCGACATTCTATGCTTTCTGCCTGGAGAAGGGGAGATTCGCCGTGCTGCTGAGGCCTTGGCGGATTGCGGACTCTCGGTTCTGCCGCTCTACGGTGCCCTGCCAAAGGAGTCGCAGGATGCTGTGTTCGCGTCGTCCTCCCGCCGCAAGGTGATACTGGCGACGTCGATCGCCGAGACTTCGGTCACGATACCTGGCATATCATGCGTCGTCGATTGCGGACTCATGCGCGTTCCGAGATTCTCGCCTTCGACGGGGATGAGCGGACTCGTCACCCTGCCTCTGACCAAGGACCGTGCCGAGCAGCGTCGCGGACGTGCAGGGCGAGTGCGCTCAGGCATATGCTACCGTCTGTGGACCGAGGGCGAGGATATGCACCGTCCGCCGAAGATGACCCCCGAGATGCTCGACGCCGATCTTGCCTCGCTCGTCCTCACGTGTGCGGCGTGGGGTGCGACGAGGCGCGAAGACCTGCCGTGGATGACTCCGCCGCCTGCCAGTTCCTGGGACCAGTCGGTCGCGCTGCTCAAGATGCTGGGTGCCCTCGACGGAGACTCCCGCCTGACAGAGAAGGGCGCTGCCATGTCGCGCATGGCGATGCACCCTAGACTCGCCAATATGGTGATGTGCGCAGGAGATGTCGGGGGCGACATCTCTGACGCGGCTCTTCTCGCGGCGATAGTCGAGGAGGGTGGACGCAGGGGCGAGACCGACATACGTAAGATTCTCGACGAGATACTTGAGACGCCGAACCGTCCATACTCAAGGCGGATAATCCAACTCTCGCATCGCTTCGCCTCTAAGGTGTCGCAGCATGCGGCAGGTCAGGCGAGGGCGTCCGAGGGCGCGATGCTGGCTCTCGCATATCCTGATCGCGTCGCAAAGAACCGCGGCAACGGAACGTTCCGCATGGTCTCGGGACGCGGGGCGGCTCTTGAGCAGTCTGATCCGCTCGCGAAATCTCCCTACGTGGTCTGCTGCGAACTTGACGACCGTCTTGGCGACGCAAAGGTGTTTCTTGCTTCGCCGATAGATGAATCTGATATTCTGGAGATTTTCAAGGACCGTATCGAAGAGGAGACGTCGTGCGAGTGGGATCGCCGCGAAGAGCGGGTCAAATGCGTGATTTCGCGCAGGATAGGCGCGATGGTTGTCGGCGAGAAGCCTTCGCCAGACGCCGCTGATTCAGGGCGCATAGCCGAATGCCTGATCGAGGGTGTGCGTCAGAAGGGTGTAGCCAACATGCCCTGCTGGACGAAGGAGGCTCTTCAGCGCAGATCTCGCATAAATTTCCTCGCACGTCATTGCGGCTGGCGGGAGGCGAGCGACGACGTGATACTAAAGGCGCTTGAGGGTTTCATAGACGGCATGACGCGCTGGCGTGATCTCGAACGCGTCGACATGTGCGCCGTGCTGGGGTTCGTAATGACGTCAGACGGACACGACGAGCGCGAACTCGACCGTCTTGCCCCCACACGCATGCTTGTGCCGAGCGGCAGCCATATGCTTATTCGTTACGAGGGCGATGAGCCCACGGTCGAGGTGCGGCTTCAGGAGTGCTTCGGTCTAATGGAGACTCCGAAAGTGGCGGGGGGATTGGTGCCTATAGTCATGACGCTGCTTTCGCCGGCGCAGCGTCCCGTGCAGATAACCAAAGACTTAGCAGGTTTTTGGCGTGCAGGCTACCAGCTTGTGCGAAAGGACCTTCGCGGACGCTACCCCAAGCACTACTGGCCGGAAGACCCGTTCACCGCCACGGCTACGCGACGCGTCCGTCCGAAGGGCGCATGAAATTTCAAGGAAAGGCTGACATTATGAAGGACAAGATCACATTGTTTCTCGCAACAGGTTGCGGAATAAGCCTGTTTGTTCCGTTCGCGCCAGGCACTTTCGGCTCGCTGCCGGGGGTGGCGCTCGCCTATGCGCTGGCCATGCTTCCGTCCTGGGTGCAGATACCGGCGTGCCTAGCGCTGACCTTGCTCGCCATACCTGTCTGCGGCAGGGCCGAGGCGGTTCTCGGCATACGCGACGACGGACGAATCTCCGCGGATGAATGGATGCTTCTGCCGATTGCTGTTGTCGGACTACCTATTCTTGCTCTGCCTTGGTGGGCTATGGTGGTGTTTTTCGCGGTCATTCGTCTGATAGACATAATCAAGCCGCCGCCTGCGAAACGTCTGCAGTCTCTGCCAGGGGGGCGTGGCATCGTCGTCGACGACCTTGTGGCCAACCTTTACGCCCTCGCCGTGAACTGGATGATCTTCTTCGAGTTCTTCAATGCCACTTGAAAGTGACCGCCCGTTTTTGATATAATACACGAAATTTTCCAAATGAGGAGAAGTCAGAAATGTCAATGATGAAAGGTTTTTCGAACGCGTTCCGCATTCCGGAGCTGCGAAAGAAAATATTGGTCACTCTCGGCCTTGTGTTCGTCTGCCGTCTCGTGTCGCAGATTCCTACGCCCGGTGTTGACTGGCGTGCGCTTCAGCAGGTGATCGAGACTGCCCGTCAGACTTCCAGCGGCGGTGGCCTTTTGGACTGGTTTGATGTGTTCACAGGCGGCGCTCTCGGCCAGTGCGCAATCGGCTTCCTCTCGATTTGGCCCTACATCTCGGCCCAGATCGTCATCCAGCTTCTGAGCTCCGTCATTCCGACTCTCGAGAAGCTGAAGAAGGAGGGTGAGTCCGGCCGTCAGCAGCTCGCGCAGATCACGCGCTATCTGACGATCGTGCTCTGCGTCGTCCAGTCGTGGGGCATCGCGACTATGCTCAGCCACCCTGGCGCTCTCGGCCCTGCGTTCGCCGGCGTCGAGATTGTCGTCAACCCCGGCATCGGCTTCCACCTGATGACGGTGATCGGCATGACATCCGCGGCTCTCTTCGTGATGTGGCTCGCCGATCAGATCACCACGTTCGGTATCGGCAACGGCGCCTCGCTGATCATCATGATCAACATCACCTCCCGTCTGCCTCAGGCTCTTATCAGCGCTTGGGAGCGCTATTTCGGCCTCGCCGGCGTCCAGGCCTCGGCTCCTATCGCCGAGCTGCCGATTCTCGTGATCTTCTTCCTGCTCGTCGTTATGGGTACGGTGATGCTCACCCAGGGCGTGCGCAAGGTCACGATTCACTCCACCCGTCGTTCGGTCGGTGGCGGCAACACCTACGGCATGCAGCAGACGTTCATGCCGCTCCGTGTGAACTACACGGGCGTCATGCCGATCATCTTCGCCCAGCCGCTCATTCAGATCCCCTCCGCGATCCTCATGAAGGTGACCGATGCCACCTCCACCGGCTTCAGCGGTACCTTGAACCGATTCGCGCAGGATCTTTCCAACCCGACGGCCCTCCACATGATCGTCTATGCGGCGCTTATCATGTTCTTCGCGTTCTTCTGGGTCGCAACGCAGTTCAATGCGATCGACATCTCCGAGAACCTGAAGAAGGACGGCTCGTATGTTCCGGGTATCCGTCCCGGCCGCGCGACCGCCGAGTATCTCGACGACATGATGACCAAGATTACCCTTATCGGCGGTACTGGCCTGCTCGTCGTTGCCCTCATCCCGATGCTCCTCATGGGCTGGATGTCGGTGCCGTGGGCAATCGCCTCGTTCTTCGGCGGCACGTCGCTGCTCATCATCGTCGGCGTTGCCCTTGATACGCTCCGCATAATGGAGTCGCACCTCCTCGTTCGCAAGTACGACGGATTCCTCTCGCACGGTTCGCTCCGCGGCCGCAGCGGAGTCTGATAAAGTTCGAGGTGTTCTCGATCAGGGATATCCTCTCCCGCGACGCGAGCCCGTTTTGGCAGTTTGTCAAATACGGGCTCGTCGGCGTTATGGCTACGGTAGTGCAGACCGGCGTGTTCTACATTCTGGCCTCGACCTGCCTGAAGTGCCTAGCGGCCGACGATTGGGCCGTGAGGTTCCTTTGTCTGCCGTCTGCGGAATTTTCCGGCGCAGAGCCCTGGTATGCCTCGCGCGGCGCCATCGCGTCGGCAGCGACCGCCGTCGGCTTCACGGTCGCAAACGTCTTCTGCTGGATCATGAACCGCGCTTTCGTCTTCAAGCCGGGCAGATACCGCTGGTACGTCGAATTCGCGATGTTCTTCGGCGCGGCGGCCTTTGCGACAGTAATGGCGCTGGCCGTGATGAAAACCCTGATCGACTGCTTCGGCATGATGACCACCTTGGCTGTCGCGGTCGAGGTCGTCGTATCGTTCCTCGTAAATTTCTTCGTCCGCAAGTTCTTCATTTTCAAGGGATGATTTGGTATAATACTAACCAAACTATGAACAGGACTTTCATTTTCGGCGTTTTGGCTTCGGCTACGGTGTTTTCCCGGACTGTCCTTGCACAGGATGTTGTCGCAGCCGATCAGACCGTCGGGCAGTATCCCCAGCAGCAGTATCCGCAACAGCAGCAGTACATAGAGGGCGACCTGACTGACGGTGGCGCCGTGCTGCCGCTCGATACGACCGATGCCGTTGCGACAGATTCCCTATTTACAGAGCAGGAGGATATCGCCTCCGTCCGAGCCGATGCTACGGCCATCGCGATCGCCCGCGCACAGGAGGAGGCGCGCCTCGATGCCGAGGCCCGTCTGCAGGCCGAGGCTGAGGCCAAGGCAGAGGCCGAGCTGGACAGCCGGCGCATGCATACCCGCGTCTTCAAGCTTTCGCATGCCAATGCCGAGACCGTGGCCAACAACCTGAACGCCACGTGGAGCGGTGAATTCGGCACCAACTGGCGGCTTGTGCGCATCGCGACGGCCTTCCCTGAGTCGAATTCGGTTCTTATTACTGCTCCCAAGCGCATCCTCGACGCCTGTGAAGAGGTGTTGGCGGCTATCGATCAGGAGTCCAAGCAGGTTTACATCGAGGCGCGTTTCGTCGAGCTGAGCAACGCCGCTTCGCACAAGCTCGGCATCGACTGGTCGATGCTGGACGGCATGACCGGTAGCGCGCAGCTTGGCGGCGGCTTCCAGAATACGCGGCTTGGCAACGCTGTTACGAGTTACCAGAAGAGTAATGTGTCCAACAACAAGTCGGAGACATATACGCTTTCCTCCTATGGTGACAACACATACTACGATTCTGGCAAGGGTGGTTACGTTTCGACTACTACCGGCGGCTCCGACGGCAACATAACGTACTTCAACGGAACGCTCAACTTCAGCGAGATGTACCTGACGCTCCGTGCCCTCGAGTCGACTGACGACGCTCGCGTCTTCTCGAATCCGAAGATCATCGTCTCGTCCGGCAAGAAGGCTACGGTCGACATGACGACGAAGTATCCGAACGTGCTCGTCTCGGCCAAGCGTACGCTGAACGGCAACGCCGAGTCGCTCGACCTTGCGATGCAGATGATTGCGATTCCCGGCGAGGACAAGTTCATGTTCGCCCAGGAGGCGTTCTTCAGCTGGGGCATTTCGCTTGACGTCGTGCCGCGCGTCGGCACGAACGGGCTCATCAACGTGACAATCGTTCCGACGATCAGCGATCTCGATTCCAACTACGGCAGTGGCGGCTTCGTCACCGCCGGAACAGGCGACGGCAGCGAGGTGTCTTCCTACGCCTCGAAGTATCCTATCATCAAGGTGCAGCGCCTCATAACCGAGTTCAACATGGCGAGCGGAACGACAGCCGTCATAGGTGGCCTTTCGCGCACTGTCGAGGTCCAGAAGGATAGCGGTATTCCGTGGCTTCGCACATGGCCTTGGATAGGTCCGCGTCTTTTCGGCTCCAAGGTGCGCGTCAAGGAGCAGCGCGAAATCATAGTCTTCGTAACCGTCGGACTGGTGGATCCCGCCCACATGAAGAATGACGCGGGGCTTCCGAAGAATGCGATACTTGGCCGCCAGTATGTCAAGCAGCAGAAGCTTGAGCCGGGCGACCGTCCCGCGAAGAACATCGAGGGCATAGAGTCCCTCGACCTGCGTCCCCTCGAGGAGCAGGCCAACGATCCGCTGAAGGTCAACGAGCCTGAGAAGCCGACTACCTTCGGCAGCTTCCTGCCTTTCAGAAAAAAGGAAACAGACAACAATGAAGATTAAAACCGTCATTCTTGCGGCGCTTGCGGCCGCAACCATGTCTGCCAGCGCAGACAAGATCGTGCTGAAGTCCGGCTCGTGCCTTACGGGGTCCGTCGCTGCCGTCGGCGAAGAGGCCGTCACGTTCGTCTCCGACGACTTTGGCGAGCTCGCCATCAAGCTCGACAGCATCGCCAGCCTCGAGACCGAGACAGTCTACGAGGAGGGTGCCGTTCCGTTCGAGGTGACCAAGCCTGTCGCGGAGGCCGAAGCCGAGGCTGAGGAAGAACCCGACAACGCCTGGCACGGCTCGATCAACGTCAACTACCTCGCGACGCGCGGCAACAGCTACGGCGAGACGGCCAGCGTGCTCTTCAACATCAACCGCCGCTGGGAGGAAGATCGCGTGAAGGGCGATCTCGGCTATCACTACGCCAAGACCGGCACCTCGAAGGAGGATCGCCAGACCAGCGCCAACCGCCTCGAGGCCGAGGGTCAGCATGACCACTTCTGGACCGAGAAGGTGTTTTCTTACGAAAACGCGCGTTACGACCGCGACCTGATCGCCGGCCTCAAGTATCGTCTTCGTCTGGGCGCTGGTCTTGGCTACCAGTGGCTCGACGGATACGAGAGCGACCTGACCGGAAAGTGGAGCTTCAGCCAGGAAGCCGGCTTTGCCTGGGTTCGCACGGGCTACACGCTACGCGACCCTGACGCCGAGACGAGCTACTGCTCGTTCCGCTATGCCCACCACCTCACCTACCTGCCCAAGTGGAACGAGGGTGTCGAGGGCTTCCACAACCTCGAGTACATGCCCGACATCGCCGACTGGGAGGTGTTCCTCATGAAGTGCGATATCGGCTTCTCGACGAAGATCTTGATGGACTTCGACCTGCTCTGCAAGATCGAGTGGGACTACAACTCCACTCCGAGCGCTGGCCGCAAGCGCAGCGACATGCGCTACATCGTCGGCCTCGGCTACAAGTGGTGATCTGACGGATGCGCGTCGCCATATGCTATCCTCCGCTCAAGTCGGATAAGGGCGTCGCGCTTCTTACGCAGAACCGCCAGTTTCAGTGGTTCTCGCGTCCGACATACATCTTTCCTGTCGTACCTGCGACGGCAGCGACGATGATGAAGCTGGAAGGGCACGAAGTGCTCTTCCTCGATGCGATAGCGGGCGAGCTTTCAGACGAAGGGTTTGAAGCTCGCCTCGCCGCATTCAAGCCTGACTACGTCGTGCTTGAGACCAAGACGCCTGTCGTGAAGCGCCACTGGCGCTGGATCGATGCGCACAGGGGACGATGGCTGAATGTGCTCGTTGGCGATCACGTTACGGCGCTCCCCGAAGAGTCGATGGCGGAATGCGCAGTCGATTTCATACTCACTGGCGGCGATTGGGATTTTCTGCTCAAGAACCTCGTCGCGTCGGCTGGCGACCCCTCGAAGTACGAGCCGGGCATATGGTACCGAGAGGGGGGAGAGGTCAGGAATACGGGGCGCTTCCGCCTCGATCACGACCTCAACTCCGCGCCGTGGATCGATCGCGACCTCGTGAACTGGCGCCTCTATGCGGAAAAGAACGGCAACTTCCGCCGCACCCCAGGAACATACATAATGTCGGGGCGCGACTGCTGGCACGCGAAGTGCACCTTCTGCAGCTGGACGACGCTCTATCCGACCTACCGAACGCGCGACCCGATTGACGTCGTAAATGAGATCGAGATGCTCGTCGAGAAGTACGGCGTCAAGGAGATAATGGATGATTCGGGCTCGCTGCCTGTTGGCCTGTGGCTCGAGACGTTCTGCAACGAGCTGATACGCCGCGGCCTGCCCAAGCGCCTCCGGATAGACTGCAACATGCGTTTCGGGCGCCTCGGCTACGACGATTATGTGCTTATGCGACGCGCCGGCTTCAGGCTTGTGCTTTTCGGCGTCGAGTCGGCGAACCAGTCCACCCTCGACCGCTTCGTAAAGGCCCTGAAGGTAGAAGACGTCGAGAAGGGCTGCGAGTGGGCCCACAAGGCCGGTCTTGACGTTCATCTGACATTCATGTTCGGTCACGCGTGGGAAGGTCCCGCCGAAATCGCGAACACCGTTCGCTTCGCCCGCCGTCTGCTGGCGAAGGGCTGGGCCTCGACCTTGCAGTGCACGCTCACGATACCGTATCCCGGAACGCCGCTCTTCCGCGAGCTGAAGGCTGCGGATGGCCTGACGACCCTCGACTGGGACGAGTATGACATGCGCCGCGCGATCACCAAGACGCCCCTCGCGAGCGAGGCCGACATCAAGCGCGCCATCCGCGAGGTCTACAAGGGCTTCCTGCAGCCCGGAGCGATATTCCACCGCCTGACGACAACCAGAAACCTATTCGATTTCGCCTTCTACTACCGTGGCGTCCGTTCGCTTATCGGACACCTTCTGGACTTTCGCCGCTCTTGACTTATGAGGGTGAAGTGGTGTATAATTTCCACAACCTACACGAAAGGACAAATCCATGAACTACGCTGAGGCGGAAAAGATGCTCAAGGGTTGCGGGCAGGAACATGTGCTCGCCTATTGGAAGAAGCTTGGCAAGAAGGAGCGTGAGGCTCTTCTCAAGCAAATAGCTACGATAGAGCCCAAGAACGTGAAGTATTGCCGCGAGGCTCTTGCGAAGGGCGCCGATGTGCCCGACAGTTCGAAGGGCAAGGCTCCGAAGGTTGCGGTTCTGAAGGGTGCGGCTCTCAAGAAGGCCGTCGAAGCCGGCGAGGCCGAGCTTCGTGCCGGACGTGTGGCGGCGCTTCTGGTCGCCGGCGGGCAGGGTTCGCGCCTCGGCTACGATGGTCCCAAGGGCTGCTTCGAGATCGGTCCGATCTCCAACGAGCCGCTGTTCTACTTCCACGCCCGCAAGATACTCGCGCGTTCGATACGCTACGGTGCGACGATTCCTTTCTATGTGATGACGAGCGAGGCCAACAACGCCGCGACCGTCCAGTGCTTCGAGGAGAACGAGTATTTCGGTCTCGATCCCAAGGACGTCTTCTTCTTCACGCAGGGCATGTGGCCCGGCATGACGAAGGAGGGTAAGATAATCCTCGACGAGCCGGGTCATGTGTTCATGAGCCCCGACGGACACGGCGGCCTGCTCGCGGCGCTCAAGAAGTCCGGCGCGCTCGCCGACATGAAGAAGCGCGGCATCAAGAGCGTGTTCTTCTTCCAGGTGGACAATCCTCTCGTCGAGATCGCCGACCCTGCTTTCATCGGCTACCACGTGCAGCAGAAGTCGGAGTATTCGCTCAAGCTCTGCGCAAAGCGCGATCCGTTCGAGAAGGTTGGCGTGCCCATGCAGTTCGGAAAGTCCTTCCGTATGGTCGAATACACCGAGATGACCGAAGAGCAGTGCAAGCGCACGACGAAGGACGGCAAGCTATACTTCCTGTACGGCTCGCCGGCGATCCACGTCTTCGACCGCGCGTTCCTCGACCGCGAAGCCTCGAAGGCGATGCCGCTGCATCTCGCGTTCAAGAAGATCCCGACCGTCGGTGCCGACGGCAAGGTCGTCAAGCCCACCGAGCCGAACGGATACAAGTTCGAGAAGTTCATCTTCGACATACTGCCCAACGCCAAGACGGCGGCGTTTCTCGCCTTCGACCAGAAGGACGAGTTCTCGCCCGTCAAGAACGCCGAGGGTGGCGACTCGCCGGCCACATGCCGCGAGGATATGCAGGCCAAGTGGCGCAAGTGGCTCGCCGCAGCCGGCGTCGATGTGAAGCCCGGCGTGCCGGTCGAGATCGATCCCGTCTATGCCCTCGACGCTGAGGAGCTTGCGTCCGTCGGCATCTGCCTTTGATGGTGATTTAGGAAAAGGAGTCAATAACATATGAAACCTACGTTGGTTGTTCTCGCTGCGGGCATGGGTTCTCGCTACGGTGGTCTCAAGCAGGTCGACCCTGTCGGACCTTCCGGTGAAGCCATTCTCGACTATTCCGTTTTCGATGCCGTGCGCGGCGGATTCGGCAAGGTCGTCTTCATCATCCGCAAGGATTTTGAGGCCGAATTCAAGGAGAAGATCGGCAAGAAGTACGAGGGCCTCGTTCCCGTCGAGTATTGCTATCAGGACATCACCGACCTGCCCGAGCCCTACAAGGTGCCGGAGGGCCGCACGAAACCTTGGGGTACTGCCCACGCGACGCGCGCCGCGCGTACCGTGGTGAGCGAGCCCTTCGCCGTCATCAACGCCGACGACTTCTACGGACGCGACGCGTTCGCCAAGCTCGGCGCGTTCCTCGGCTCGGCCAAGCCCCTCGAGTTCGCGATGGTCGGCTACAAGCTCGAGCTCACGCTCTCCGAGAACGGGTCTGTCGCCCGCGGCATCTGCTCCGTCGGCGAGGATGGCTCGCTCAAGGGCGTCACCGAGATGACGAAGCTCGTTCGCGCCGGCGATGTCGCCGAGAACCGCGAAGATCCCGAAGCTCCCGTAAAGGTTCCGCTCGATGCTCGCGTGTCGATGAACCTCTGGGGCTTCACGCCGGAGCTCTTCAGCGAGCTCGAGGCTCGCTTCCCCGCGTGGCTCGCCGAGAACGGCGCCAAGGAGAAGAGCGAGTGGTACATTCCGTTCGTCGTGGATGAGCTTATCCGCGAGGGTAAGGCCACGTGCCGCGTGCTGCCGACGGAGTCGAGCTGGTTCGGCGTCACCTACCGCGAGGACAAGCCTTTCGTCATGGCCGAGATCAAGAAGCTTGTCGACGCCGGTGAGTATCCTCAAAAGCTGTTCTGACCTTCTTTGGCCAAGAAGGTGCGAATTATGCGGGCGCCCGTCTGATCGAGACGGGCGCCACATTTGTTCAGCGTGCCTGATGCGCCTGCCTACCGTTCCTCAGGCGGGTTGCTGCAGGGTATGCGCACGCCCTGTCGCCGGCGAAAAGGTGGACTATCTCTGCGAAGATTGCGAGCGGAATCCTCCGCTCTACGATCGTGCGGCATGCGCCCTGCGCTTCGAGGGCAAGGCACGCGACATGCTGCTGGACTTCAAGTTCAACAGGCGCATCTACCTCGCAAGCGACTTCGCCGACTGGCTCGAGGCGGCGATACAGGCACGTTTCACGGTGCCGGAGATCGATGTCGTGATACCAGTGCCGACAACGGTTTTCCACTATTGGGACCGCGGCTACAACCAGTCCGAAATACTGGCGGGAGAGATCGCCCGAAGAATAGACCGTCGCCTCGATGTGCGTTCGCTCGCCCGCAAGGGTCGCCCGAAGCGCCAGTCTTCGCTTACAGAAGCCGAGCGGCGCGAAAACGTGAAGGGCACGTTCGCCGTCCGCAGGCCGCAGTGGATTCGCGGACGGACGATACTTCTCGTGGACGACATATTGACGACAGGCGCAACTCTTTCTGCCGCATCGGCCGTCCTCAAGGCCGCAGGCGCATCGAGGGTGCTGGCCGCAACCCTTGCCCGCTCCGTCCGAAGCTAACCGCTTGCGCCACATTCGGCTGGATGTTCGCTTGGAAAACGAGACGGTGTGGTTGACACAAGGGCAAATAGCCAATCTATTTGGAACGCAAAGGCCTGCCATAACAAAGCACCTAGCCAATATCTACAAGTGCATAGAACTGGATCGAGAAGGCACATGTTCCATTTTGGAACATATGGGCAATGACGGCAAGCAGGCATATAATGCGATGTTCTACAATCTTGACGCGATATTATCTGTTGGATATCGCGTCAATAGCCGAAATGCAACTTTGTTTCGTCGTTGGGCAACAAGCGTCCTAAAAGACTATCTGCTTAAGGGTTATGCGATTAATCAACGGTTGAACCAAATTGAGGATAAGGTGGATCGCCGACTGGCCAAGCATGATGACGACATAACAGAACTGAAGGAGAAGGTGGATTTCTTCATTCAGACAAAGGCGCCGCCTATCCAAGGTGTGTTCTACGAAGGACAGCTGTGGGATGCAAGGGTGTTTGTTGAGCGGTTGATTGTAAATGCGAAGAAGTCGATTGTACTTATCGACAATTGGGCGACGGTTGAGACGCTTGATCTTTTCATAAAGAAGCGCAGGGGTGTCGCACTTACAATCATCACTTCGGAGCACCTGAAGAAAGGCGTTGCCTCCCATAAGATATCTGACGCGGATGCGGAATCGTTCAATGCGCAATATTCCAAACTGTCCATCCGATACAGCGAAAGATTTCACGACAGGTTTCTTATAGTCGACGACAAGGATTTGTATCTGGTAGGCGCATCGCTGAAGGATCTTGGCACGAAGTGCTTCGCGTTTACAAAACTTGATCCTGGCGATATCCAAGGTATTAAGAAAGTGGCATTCGCAGATAGCTGACACACACACAGCCGCAACCATCCTCCCAGTTGCCTCTCTCGCCGCACTTGATTTAAGCGCGGCGATATGGTATTATATCTCTGTTCTTCGCGAGAAGGGCAAGGTTCTTTGACATACCGGTCGGGCAGAAAAGCCGGCCGTTGCTCCCACGCTTTGGGTGAAGTGGAGTGGAGCGTGCGCGGGGTGGGCAACCTAACCCGTGCAGCGTACGCAACAGCGTATAGTAGTTTCACAAGAAAGACCGCTAATCTTTTCATACAAGAGACGAAATACGACTGTGCGCGCGTATGGAATGATATCCATGCGGCGCACTTTCCATTCATGTTTCTTGTAGGGTTCTTAGCGGTGCCTCTTGTGAGACAGGATTTCGAGAGTGCGCCGCTCATCTTTTGCCTCTGGCGGTGTGTTCTCTTGTAAAGGTAAGGGGCAAAGGAAAAGGACTGAATATGCATAATAGAATGCTAAGCACGGTCGCTATTATGGCAACTGTATGCTGCGCTTCGGTTTTTATGTCAGGATGCGTGGCAACCAATATTCCACCGATGGACAGAAGAGTGACTATTGCCGCAGATCTAGGTACGAAGGTTTATGTTACAGATGTGAGATGCGCCAAGGGCAAGAGCGACTATTCCACATTTCAGGCAAATGTCGTCAACAATACATCCAGAGATCTTGGCGTCGAGTGGCGCGTCGTGTGGCTTGACGAAGACGGCATAACAATCGATTCGCTCGTGTCAACATGGGACAAGGTAATGCTTGCGCCAAATGACATACAGGCCTTGAAGTCCACGGCTTCAAGGACAGATGCGGCGGATATGCGCTTCTATGTCCGCAAACTGCGCTGAAGACCATTTCTCAATAAAGATTAAGGAGTAGATCATGACTATAAGAAAAGGCATTGCATCTTTGGCAATAGCGGCAGTTGCTGCGACAACATTCTCGGGCTGCGCAACCCAGACGCGCCGATATGCCGCGAACGAGACCCGGCAGACGGTTGCCGGTTTCTCGGAAGAGGACATAAACGACACAGTGTCGCGGGCTATTCAAAGCATTTGTTCTCAAGATCGAATAAAGCTTAAAGAAGGTGCCAACCGTGCGGTTGTAATTGTAGAAGACGTTGCCAATGACACAGCTTCTCGCGGACGGGACGCAGGAGTTCTTGCGGAGTCGCTAGGGCAGTCGTTGCGTGACGAGCTCACAAACAGCGGGAAAGTGTTTGTATACAACAAGGAGGTCGCCCAATATGCGGCAGTCAAGGTTGTGCCGCAGTATATTCTACGTGGACGGCTTACGCAACGCAATCTTGTTCAAGACGATGGCGACCGGCAGTTGGAGTATAACCTCAACTTGACGCTTATCGAGATAGAGACTGGTCTTGAGTTTTGGCAGAAGCGCGTCCATGTCGGCAAGCTGGCCGACAAGATGAACGCGCTCAGGTGATGGTTAACACATATCAAAATACAACAACTAGAAAGGAGTACAATAATGAAAGCACAATTAATGGCAGCAACGGTGATTTTCGCTACTGCGATATCAATAGCGCAAGATGTCGAGCAATCGAATTCAATTCAATCTGCTACTGAGGAAAGTGAAGTGGTGGCGATTGCGTCTGTGGAGAACGCTAACGCCGATGCGGATATTGCGATTGATGCAGACGATACAGTGCAAGAGGCTTTTGATGCATTCATGGAGTCGAAAGCCGATGCGGGGTTCTCAAGTTTCGGCAAGGCGCATCCTAAAAGCGGAATAGTCTATTATGCCGAAATGGAGACGGTCAACGGTATCGGGGCAAAAGATGCAGAGTTTATCCAGAAAAGGCAGACGGCTTTTATGAGAGCGTATATGAAGATACGTGAAGACTATGTTAAGTTCTCTGTAAATGGGGCGATCCAGAGCCTAGTTGAAAATGAGTTTATGAAAGATAAGGATGCGGAACGTGCTCAGGACATAGCTTCCTCAAGCCAAATCGAGCGATTGGCGCAAAAGACACTGGCGCTTGCTGAAAGCGAGTTGAACAAGAAGCTTGAAAGTGCTGGCTTGTCTCCGGCCCGCTTTGCCACGACGGCCGAAAAACGCAAGGCATATATGCAAAAGATATTGGCGCAAGCATCATCACATGCATTCTCTTCGTGCGCAGGAATAAGCGTAGTTCAGACTATTGAGGCAGAAGGAGATGGTGGCTATACGATAGGCGTGATAGCAAAGTTTGATCCGCAGTTTGTCTATTATGCCGATTGTTTTGCCCGTCAGATATGTCCGCAACCATCCAAGCCTGGCATTGATGTCGGTGTCATGCTCAAAGGCGATCTTTCTCAGAATTTCGGTACGCGGTTTTTCTATGACGAGTCTGGCATGCCTGCGTTGATCAGCTTTGGACAGTGGGCGGTAACAAATCCATCCAAGGACCGTACAGAGCGTAAGATGCAGGAAAAGGCCGCGAGATTACAGGCAGAGAGCCAAGCGAATATAGATATGAATAATTTCATGTCCGGGAGCATGACATTTGATGAAGCGGCCAAGGGTGGAGAAGAGTGGAGCAAGACAATCGCATACGATGAAGATGGAATGCCGGTCATGTCTACTATCGACAGCGCTATTGCAGATTTCGTCAATCGCAAGAGTGTGACAAAGGCGAAACTAGGCATGGCTGGACGTGACATGCTGGTTTCAAAGTTTGTAACTCATCCTGACACTAAGCAGAAGATAGCTATAGCTGCAGCTTGCTGGAGTTTTTCGACACTAGCAAATCAGCAAAAGGCTAATCGTGTTATACAGACAAAGGGTCGTAATGTGCTTAAAGAGAATAGCTCCGAGGAGGATAATGAGGGGAGGCCTGCAAAACGCGGGAGCATACGACAGGGGCAGGTTTATGATTTCTAACGAGACAAAGGCTCGGGTCATTAGACCTGTGCAGGTGCTTTCGATTGTATTTTTTTCGTTTGCGGCGTTCCATTGTGTCGCCGCAGACGATATTGTACGAGTAACTGGATATGGTGCCAGTAAATGCGAAGCCGTGCGCGAAGCTATTGTTTCGGCAATCGATCAGCATGATGGGACAGTTGTTGCTTCGGTAATTAGATCGGAAATGGCTTCTCGTCATATTGTGGAATCTAGTACGGACTACGGACGCATCAGTACATCGAAGTTGAATGATGCCATTGCATCTGAGATGCTTAAACTAACAACAGGCAAGATTAGCGGCTATTCGGTTCTGGATGAGATGTTCGATGTCGACGAAAATTGCTATCGAGTCGAGCTAGAAGTGCGCTTTCCGGCGAAGTACGATCCGCCTGGGCGTGATCCAGACGCGTTGCGGCGCATGGTTGTGACGACGTTCAACGTGCGCAACCGGAGTTTCCGTTGGCGTGGGCAGACCGTGGATGCCGTCGATTGGGTTGTCGAACTGTGCAATCAATTGAACATTGGATTGGCCCAGACGCGCAAGTTCACAATGTTGGATCGAGCATACGATCCCGAAGTGAACGCAGAGTTGGCGAGGCTCAATGCCTCGAATGTCTCTCCATCCGAGGCTATGCGACTGAACCAGAAACTTGGAACCGACTACCTTGTTGTTGGTGAGGTTTCATTTGGTGACGTCAAGTCTCCGGCTGTAAATCCTCTTACAGGACAGCTTATGGCACAGGCATCGTCCCTATTTGCGGATATCCACTATCGCGTGTTGTTGGCTCCTACAGGTCAGCTCAAATGGTCTGATTCCGTGCGCATTGATGCGGCGTGTTTCTCCGCCGACGATTTGCGTAGCTTTATTGCGATGACAGCGGAAGCGGCCGCTGCAGAAATATGCAGTGGTGTAATGAACAATATTTTGCCGCTGGAGGTCGGTGCGATCAATTCCGGTATGCTTGTAATAGGCGAAGGCGGCAAGCAGCTGTGTGTTGGACAGCGATTCAGCGTGAACATATTGGGCGATGAAGTGTGCGACACCCGTACTGGCGAAGTTATAGATATGGTCGAAATTCCTGTTGCGACCGCAGAAATCGTCTCCGTGTTGCCAAAGATGAGCTATGCCAGAATAATAGAAGGGGATATATCGCTCGTAAAGGTTGGCGCACGGCTGCGTCCCGTGCGGACTGTGGAACGCGATAGTTCGTCGATTCCTGCCACGACTACTATAAGGGTAAACGCGAACGGTGGCGTCGTCGCCCCATTCTAATGGAGGGCTCATGAAAAGAATCGTCTGTATGCTAATATGCGTCTATGCGGTGGCAGCAAATGCCCAGATGCGGCCCGGAGAAGGCGTCGCCAATGATCATGCCGTTGGCGGCAATGCGCACGATGTTGTCTTTGTCGCACGTGGCGGCGAAAATGCCTACGGGTACCGTTCGTATGACACATTCGTCGGGTTCACGTTTCTGCCGTGGGCCCTGCCGAATTGCGAGTCTACGGTAAGAGGCGTTCGCTTCAATTTTGGCTGGGGGCGTTATGCGGCGACATATGGTTTCGACGTGGGCGCATTCTCCAACAGCGGCGATTTCTGCGGCGTCGGCACGACATTTCTTGCGAACGTCGTGTCGCGGAATGCGACAGGAGTCCAGATTGCCGGTGCCAACATCGTCGGCGGGACGGCGAAAGGCCTTCAGATCGGGTTTGTCAATTATGCCGAGCGTCTGGAAGGCGTTCAAATCGGCGTCATAAACTTCGCCATGTCGCAGTGGGTTTTGCCCATAATTAATGTAGCATGGTAACAGGGAGGATGAAAACAGCCGAATGTATAGTGGGGATTGTCCTTTGTTGTGCGGCATTTTCAGGATGCCGCACGACGAAGGATGTTCTGGACGATTACGAAAAGAATCTCCGAAGCGGGTCTTATGAGCACGCATCAAGAGAAGTCTACGAGTTGTCCAAAAACGGAGGCAAAGAAGAATTGCTTTGGCAATTGCTTTCCGGTAGCGCATATTGCATGGCGGGAGATTGCGAACGTAGCATAGGACAGTTCGATCTTGCGGAAGACTCGTACATTGCACATGATGCCAGATCGGTGTTTGCTGTTGGCGGCGAGGGCGCATGGGCGATGCTGACGAACGACAAGGCGTTTGAATATGATGGCGGAGGGGAGGACAGGGTGTTTACCTGCTTCTACAAGGCTATCCAATATGCGGCATGCGGTGACGCAACAGCGGCAAGGGCCGAGTTCAACAGAGCGGCGATGCATCAGGAGAATTGGATTGACGAACGGAAGAACTACATCGCAGCAGCTGAAGAACGGCTCAATTCCGAGGCATCAAAGAAATCAAAGGAAAACGGCGACAATACAGATGTGTCGTCTTCAACGGCTAGAATATTGACGGACAAATCATTTTGCGATAAGATCAATTCAGAATGTAAGTTTAATCCTTTTTTGTCTGGTGACTTGGAGACGCTTACGGCGGCCGATTACGTGAACCCCTATGTGCAACATGCGACCGGCGTCTTTAGGTGGCTTAACGGGGATGGCGATGCGCAATACTATTTCAGGGATGTGAAAGATATTGTCGCCAACAGTACGGCAATAAAGGATTTTGACGAGAGCAGAGGGGGGCATCGTCCGCAAGAGCAGGTTTGGATATATGCCGAAGATGGACTTTGCGCGGTTCGCGACGAATGGCGGTTGGATTTGCCGTTGATACTGGTCCCCTATGCCCAGAAGTATGTGATGTACGCCGGGATGGCTTTACCAAGGTTGAAAAACAGGGAATTGGGGGCTCAAAAGTGGACTGTATTTGCTGGCGGCAAACTGCATGATCTTGAGATATTAGCAGATGTCGATAAGCTTTTGAAGACGGAATACGACGTTTACATGCGCGGTGCGCTTAAGCGGGAGATTACTCGTACCTTGGTAAAGATTGGCGGACAAGTCGCGTTGGGGATCCTTGCGGAGCATGCATTGAATAAGAAAGATAATAAGCAATATTGGATTTACAAGGCAAGTCAGGCTTCGGCGGCGGCATGGGCATTGGCTACGACAGGCGCGGATGTTCGGTCTTGGACAAGTCTGCCGAAGTGTGTCCGCATGACGAGAATCATGCGTCCGTCGGACGGCAAAGTGGTCGTGTCGGCAGATTCGGAGCGCATTGAGATTTATGTTCCGAGCGGCAACACCATGTTGTTCCTGCGCAAACCGTCTCCAACGGCAAATACGTCTGTAATCAAAGTAACATATCCAGATTGAATGGCGAAAGGATGAAAAAATATATGAAAGCTGCGTTTTATTTGATCTTGGCGGCGACATCAGCTGGGTGTTGCATAACCAAGCCATCCAATGAGTCCGTGTCGGTTGTAACGGCTATGGCGGCTATTGATGGTTGCGCAGTCGAGCAATGCGACAAGGCAGACATCAATATGGTTTGCAAAGCCATCGATGATGCATTTACGAAAGATGAGCTTATGGATTTGTGTGACATTTTCTCTGACGAAAAAGTGAGGGAACTTGTGCATAGTTCACCGATTGATGTGGCATCGCTAGATGCTCGCATAAGGGAAATTGCCAAGACGGATGCCATATTCAAGTTCTGCGACGCTGGATTGCAGGAAACGATTTCGAAAAGCATACAGAAAGGAAAATAAAAATGAAAAGACTAATATCAGCGGCGGCATTGGCGATTGGCCTGTGTAGCTTCGGCGCTACAACTTACACGTATGACGATGGCACATTGACATGGTCATATACTTTGTCGTCAAGCAAGGCGACACTGACAGGTGTGACGGCCAACAATTCAGGCGAGATAACCGGCACGCTGACGATTCCGTCGACGGTTGATGATGCAACGGTGGATAGTATCGGAGAGAACTTCTGCAAAGGGGCGGCGCTATCGGCTGTCGTCTTTCCCAATACGCTGAAGACCATCAACTACGGCGCGTTTGCGAACTGCACGGCGTTGGAGTCGCTGACGCTTCCCGACTCGCTGACGGCAATCGGCGGAACCGGGTACTCGTCTGGCAGGACTGGCGCGTTCAACGGCTGCACGGCGCTCAAGAGTGTCAAGTTCGGTTCTGGGCTTGTCACCATCGGCGACGGTT
>JAFPUH010000009.1 GCA_017395505.1 Kiritimatiellia bacterium | reverse complement strand
CCAACACGGATTCGCTCATGCGGCTCGTCAGCGCCATCTGCGCGGAGATGAGCGACGAATGGGAAAGCTCGAACTACAAGTACATGTCAACCGTAAGCAAGCTATGAACCGATGCGAATTTACAGAAAGAACACTTGCATTGCCCTTTGACGCCTTGCCCGCCTGGCCCTGTCCGGCAGGTTGCCCGCCCCTGGCCTTTGCCACGCTAGCCATTAAAACAGTGGTTTTCCCCGGGCATAGGAGCGCTGCCTAGCCCCCTACCACCACCTCCCGCATCTATAAAGAGATGCGGGGAGGGGGGGGGGTTAGGTGGGGTTCGGGGGCTGCGGCTTTAGCTTGCGCACGCCGCCCGGCGCACTCCACTATGCCCTTTTAGCGCAGGAGGAGGGTTCTCCCGCACTTCCCGGGAAGTGTCGGGAGGTGGGGTTACCGGTATGTGGGTTGCTATGGGGTCGTACCATATGGACGTGAGCGGGCGAGCTTGGGGCTCAGAGACCGAGCACGTCGCGCATGGTGTAGATTCCGGGGGACTTGCCCTTGGCCCAAGCCATCGCCTTCAGCGCGCCGGCTGCGAATGCGGCGCGGTCCTGTGCCTTGTGGGTCAGCTCGACGCGCTCCAGTTCGCCGGCGAACATAACGGTGTGGTCGCCGACCACCGAACCTCCGCGCAGTGCATGTATCGCGATCTCTCCGGCCGGTCTTTCGCCTGTGTCGCCCTTGCGCCCATATATGAAGCCGTCGGTCGCCGCATTGATTTCGGCACGCCCCTCGTTCGCGCTTTTCGCGAGCATCAGAGCCGTTCCGCTAGGGGCATCCTTCTTGTGCTTGTGGTGCATCTCGGTTATCTCGACGTCGTAATCGGGACCGAGGGTTGCCGCCGCCTGCCTGACTAGCGCAAGAAGAAGGTTCACCCCAAGCGAGTAGTTTCCGCTCTGCACGACCGGTATCTTCTTCGCCGCAGCATCCACATGCGCCTGCTCCTCTGGGGTTATGCCGGTTGTGCCAATCACGTACGCGATGCCATCTTGGGCCGCCTTGTCTATGGCTGACGGCAGCGCCGTGTGGTATGAGAAATCGATTATGCCCTCTGTTTCGGCGGGCCAGGTGCGGTCGAAGCCATCAGCGACGTCTATCTTCGCGACAACCTCGAGCGGGGTTCCGGAAGCGAGTTCGCAAAGTTTGCGGCCCATGCGGCCTGCGGCTCCAAGTATGGCTATCTTCATTTCGAAAACTCCTTTCGGCGGATATTTTACCATAATTCGTGCAGTCGATGTTGACGATGTGAATACTTTTCTGCAACATGCGGTCGCAAAATTTGGTATAATACAAGCCATGAAACTTGATCCAACGAAGATGAAGGATTGGCAGATCGCCGAGGCTGCCGAAGAAACGTTGAAACCCGCCAAGGATCTTATAGCCGAACTTGGCCTGAATGATGACGAGTGGGAGCCTTACGGGCGCGTTCTCGCGAAGGTCGATGTGACGAAGGTGCTGCGGCGCGTAGGCTCTGGGCGCAAGGGCAAATACATCGATGTTACGGCCATAACTCCGACTGCGTTGGGCGAAGGCAAGACCACTACTACGCTTGGCCTGGTCGAGGGCCTCGGCAAGCTCGGCAAGAAGGTTGTAGGTTGCGTGCGTCAGCCGTCAGGCGGGCCGACCTTCAACATCAAGGGCAGCGCTGCCGGCGGTGGTCTCGCCCAGGTTGTGCCGCTTACTTCGCTTTCGCTCGGACTTACCGGCGACATCGATGCGATAACCAACGCCAACAACCTCGCGATGGTCGCGCTCAATTCGCGCATGCAGCATGAACGCAACCATGATGACGCATGGCTTGCGGAACGCGGGCTTAAGCGTTTGGACATCGACCCTGAGAGAATACAGTTCCGCTGGGCAATGGACTTCTGCGCACAGGGGCTAAGGAACATAGAAATCGGTCGTGGCGGCAAGCTTGACGGATTCAACTGCGCGAGCGGCTTCTACATCACTGTTGCTTCGGAGGTGATGGCTATTCTCGCCATGAGTGCCGATCTTGCCGACTTGAGAAGGCGCCTTTCCAGGATAATCGTCGCCTACACGAAGAGCGGGGCGCCTGTGACCACAGCAGACCTGGAGGTCGATGGCGCGATGTGCGCGCTTCTGGTGAACGCGATCAAGCCGACGCTGATGCAGTCCATAGAAGGTCAGCCCGTCTTCGTGCACGCCGGGCCTTTCGCCAACATAGCCATCGGGCAGAATTCTGTCGTCGCCGACCGCCTCGCATGCGCGCTAGGCGATTATGTCGTTACCGAGAGCGGCTTCGCGAGCGACATGGGCTTCGAGAAGTTCTGGAACATAAAGTGCCGTTGCTCAGGGCTTAAGCCCGACGCAGTTGTGCTGGTCGCGACAGTTCGTGCGCTCAAGGCGCACGGTGGTGCGCCTGCAGTCAAGGCGGGGCTTCCGCTTGATCCCGTCTATACGGCAGAGAACCTGGAGCTTCTCGAAAAGGGTTGCGACAACCTGCTCGCCCACATCGACATAATCCGCCGCTCCGGTATTCAGCCGGTGGTCTGCCTCAACGCGTTCTACACAGATACGCAGGCTGAGCGTGACCTCGTCAGAAGCGTCGCGGAGAAGGCCGGCGCCACGTTTGCGGTAAGCGACCACTGGCTGAAGGGCGGCGATGGCGCGCTTGAGCTGGCCGAAGCGGTGATCAAGGCGTGCGAGGCGCCCAACAATTTTGCGTTTCTCTGCGATCTCGACGAGCCCTTGAAGGATCGCATCGAAAAGCAGGTCAAGGAGGTGTATGGCGGCGATGGAGTCGACTTCGAGCCAGAGGCTCTGAGGAAACTGGAGCTTTTCCAGTCGAATCCCGAGACCGCCAAGCTTCCCATATGCATAGCCAAGACCCAATACTCGCTTTCGCACGATCCGAAGCTTCTGGGCCGTCCCAGGGGCTGGCGCATGCCGGTCAAGGATGTTCTCATCTACCAGGGTGCGGGGCTTATCGTTCCGGTCGCAGGCGAAATCAAGCTTATGCCCGGCACCTCGGCATCTCCAGCCTACCGCAGGATCGATGTCGACGTAGAGACCGGCAAGGTGAAGGGATTGTTCTGATATGAAACGCACAATCGTTCTGGCCGCAAGCATTCTGGTCGGCGTTGCGGCGGCTGTCCTTACGCGCGTTTACGTCTCTGTCAAGGAGGCCGAGATAAAGGAGCAGAAGGACGCATTGAACCGTCGCTACGGAACGATTGAGATACTCGTGTTCGCGAGGGACATACCTACCGGCACTGTGCTGGCTGCGACTGACCTCGAGCCTCGTGTCGCGCCCAAGCTCGGTCTTCGCGGGCAGGCGATTACGCGCGAAAGCCTGGTTGATGTCGTAGGCCGGAAGGTGCTTCTGAGCCACGAGGCCGGCGAGGTCGTGTTCTGGAGCGACATCGACGGCGGCAACCCTGCCGACCGCGGGCTCTCTGCCGATCTCAAGCCGAAGATGCGTGCCATATCCATAAACTGCAGTGGAGCCGCGGCGGTGTCGGGCATGGTCAAGCCGAACGACCATGTGGACGTGATAGGCACGTTCGCGTTTCCTGGAGCGGACGGCAAGATACGCAACGGCGACATAGAGACGCGCACAATACTCCAGAACGTTCTCGTGCTGGCTACGGGACAGACTACCGCAAAGACAGCTGCCGGGGAGAGTGAATTCGGCCGAGGCTACGCTACAGTAACGCTTGAGGTGACCCCGCGTGAGGCGGAGATGCTCGTTTTCGCAGAGCAGATGAAGGGACGCCTTGTGCTGACCCTGCGCTCCCGCACTGATGTCACATACGAGCGCGAGCTGCCTAAGGTGGACTTCGAGATGATAAAGAGCGAGATAGAGTCGCTGAACCTTGAGCGTCAACGCAATCTCGGAGGCCGCTGAAATGCTGCTTACGACTCTCGTCGAGGGTAGGCGCGAAACGCGCGAGCTTGCGGACGGCAACTATATAATCGGCCGTGGCGAGAACTGCCACATAAGGTTCGATTTCCCGGATGTCTCCGAGCGCCATGCGATACTTTCAGTCCGTGGCGACAAGGTGGCTATCGAAGACTTGCATTCGGCGAACGGCACATACGTCAATGGCGAACCGCTTGAAGGGCGCTTCATGCTTGATGGCGGGCACATCGTGCAGATCGGCTCAAGCATGCTTCGCGTCTCTGACGAGGCGGATGACGTACAGGAGCCCCAGCACACGGAAGAAAAGATTGAGATCGATGAGGATGCTGTACAGGCGCCGGATCCATTGCGCGAGCTTCGTCGAAGCGTTCAGCAGCAGGTTCATCGCGAGCTTCTGAAGCGCATGGATATGAAGCGTCTCACGCTTCAAGGCGCAAATCACGATGAGCTTGAGGATCTTGCGCGCGAGAAGATAGGCCAGATCATAGATGAGGTCGTGGCCAACGGACGACTCCCCGCGGGTATAGACGCAATATGGCTCGAGGACGCAGTATTCAACGAGGCTATGCGTCTGGGTCCGCTCGAGGGTCTCCTGAACGATGATAGCGTCAGCGAAATCATGGTGAACGGGCCATCGAAGGTGTATGTCGAGCGCAACGGCAGGCTAGAGCTGTCCGACTGCCAGTTCACCGACGACGCCAGTGTTCTCTCCGTCATTGAGAGGATAGTCTCCCCGCTTGGCAGACGCATAGACGAGTCGCAGCCGTATGTCGACGCGAGGCTTCCTGACGGTTCGCGCGTAAACGCGATCATAGCGCCATTGTCTCTTTCCGGGCCTACGATAACCATAAGAAAGTTTTCCAGGAAAGCCCTTGCTGCGGACGACTTCATCCGTTTTGGAACCTGGACGCACAACATGGCGGAGTTCATGAAGCTTTGCGTGCTTCTCCGAAAGAACATAATCGTCGCTGGCGGCACTGGTTCGGGAAAGACCACATTGCTCAACCTGCTTTCAGGCTATGTGCCGGGCAGCGAGCGCATAGTTACCGTCGAAGATGCCGCAGAGCTCAGGCTGCAGCAGCCGCACGTGGTAAGACTTGAGGCGCGGCCTGCCAACATAGAAGGCAGAGGCGCCGTGACGATACGCGATCTTGTGCGCAACTGCCTGAGAATGCGGCCCGACAGGATAATCGTCGGCGAATGCCGCGGCGGAGAGGCGCTTGACATGCTGCAGGCCATGAATACAGGCCATGACGGTTCGCTTACGACCGTGCACGCCAATTCGCCGCGCGATGTCATATCGCGACTTGAGACCATGGTGCTCATGAGCGGCATGGAACTGCCGTCCCGAGCCATACGAGAGCAGATAGCCAGCGCTGTAGACATTATAATACACGAGTCTCGTCTCTCGGACGGTTCGCGAAAGGTTGTCGCCATCTCCGAGGTGACTGGCCTTGAAGGCAGCCAGATCGTCATGCAGGATCTTTTTGCCTTCTGCCAGACTGGAGTCGGCGAAGGCGGCAGGATAATCGGCAAGTTCGCTCCAACCGGCGCAATGCCGACGTTCTTTGACCAGCTCTCCGGGCGAGGCTTCTCTGTCAGCCCTGCCATGTTTGACCCGGATTCGCCGGCAGATGTAAGTATAGTCAGGGCATGACGGGCGGAGTTGAGATCATCCCTTGGGTGGCGACATCGCTTTTCGCGATTGCGTTCGGCGGAATTGCATGGTACCTTGCCACGGCCGTAAAGATCAAGACAGGCTGGCAGAATGGCGGTTCTCCGATAGCCAGGTGGCTGGACGGCCGGCGGAGGGCTGCGTTCGACAGGCAGCTTCCGGAAGTGCTTGCGACGATGTCCAATGCGCTTCGCGCGGGCTTTTCGGTTTCGCAGGCGTTCGATACCGTAGTTGACCTGGGTGAACAGCCCATAAGCGACGAGTTCAGGGTTCTTCAGCAGCAGCTCAGGATTGGCATGGGTTTTGAGGACGCGCTTGACGCGTTGGCAAGGCGTGTTGGCTCCGACGATCTTTCGCTGGTTACGACAGCGATCATGATAAGCCGCAAGACAGGTGGAAACGTTACGGAGATATTCGACAAGATATCCGAGACGATCCGTTCCCGTCAGAAGATAGAGCGCAAGGTTCGTTCACTTACGGCTCAGGGCCGGATGCAGGGTGTAATCGTGTCGGCCATGCCCGTGTTGCTGGGCTTGGTGATGACAATCATCAAGCCGAATATGATGATACCGTTCCTCTGCAGCCTGCCTGGTGTGGTTGCGGTTGTGGTTGTTGCGTCGCTAATAACCGCAGGATGGCTTCTTATCGGGAAAATCATAAAGATAGACGTTTGACGAAATGCGCGGAAGGTTCGTAACATTTGAGGGTGGAGAGGGTTGCGGCAAGTCGACTCAGGTGAAGCGTCTTGCCGAGCACCTCAGATCGAAAGGTGTAGAGGTCGTATTGACTCGCGAGCCAGGTGGAACTCGCCTTGCCGAACTCATAAGGGGGCTGCTCAAGGACGAGCGTGAGGATCCGCCTTGTGACAGGAGCGAGCTGCTGCTGTTCCTTGCGGCTCGTGCTCAACTTGTGCGAAATGTAATCGTCCCTGCGCTTGATTCCGGCAAGTGGGTTTTGTCGGATCGCTTCAGCGATTCCACATTTGCATACCAGGGTTATGGCCGTGGTCTCCCGCTTGACTCGCTCAGACTCATGAATTGCTTCGCTTGCGAAGGGCTGAAGCCAGATCTGACGCTTCTTCTTGACGTCCGCCCCGATGTTGCCGCCGCCCGCATGCGTCGTCGCGAGGCTGCCACAAACACTTCGGCCGACAGGATAGAACTCGCGGGCGACGACTTCCATTCTCGTCTCAGGGCCGGATTCCTGGAGTTGGCCAAGGCTGAGCCTGATCGCATGAAAGTGATCGACGCCAACGGTTCGCCTGACGAAGTATGGGCGCAGATACTGCAGAATATGGTATAATACAACAAACCATTGCGGTAAAAGAAAGGAAAGACACCAATGAAGTACGTTTGCAAAATTTGCGGCTGGGTTTATGATCCGGCTGAGAACAACGGCGTCGAGTTCGCGGACCTTCCGGATGACTGGACGTGCCCGACGTGTGGCGTAGGCAAGAGCGAGTTTGAACCCGCTTGATGCATACGATCTGATCTCCCGCGCCATTGATGGCGGCCATGCCGCCCATGGCTATCTTATCTGTGGAGATCTAGGCGGCGGATGCTCGGATATAACCGAGCGTCTGCTGCTTAAGCTTTTCCCCAACGAAGTCGCCCAGATAGAAAAGCGCTGCCATCCTGACGTCGTCTATCTTACGCCTGAAGGCAAGAGCCGTACCATACACACGGCGTCGATGCGTGAGAGGCTGATAGAGCCGATGTCCACAACGGCGTTCTCTGGCGGCTGGAAGGTCGGTGTCATCGTCGGGGCAGACAGGCTCGAGGTCGCTGCGGCCAATTCGTTCCTCAAATCTCTTGAGGAGCCACCGCCTAAGACGCTTTACCTTCTTCTGACCGATCAACCGGATTCGATACTTCCAACGATAGTTTCGCGTACTCAGCGCATCGATCTGCCAATGCCTTCCGGTGTGCTTGAAGGCGACGCATATGAGCAGGTCGCCGAGGTAATGCAGGGCGAGGGATGTGACGGCATACTGCAAAAGGCCCAGGCCGGCAGACGGCTTGCCGAGATTCTCGGCGAGTTAAAGGCAGAGGCCGAGGATGAGGATGTAGCGCTTGTTCGCAAATCGTTCTACAAGACGGTCATGGGTTTCGTCCGTGCCTGGATGATAGAAGGGCGGCTAGAGCGATATCAGGCGTTTCGCGACATCGAGGCCGTGGAAGACGCATATCGTCAGAGCGAACGCTCAATGGGAGACGAAGCCGTGCTTTGCTTCATGGCCGACAGGATGACGTGGCCAAAATGAAGTTCGCCCTTTCCACAAACTGGTGCAACCGGCGGCTTGAGTCCGGCGAGGCGATAGTTGAAGAGGCGCTTTCGCTAGGGTTTGACGCCCTTGAACTCGGGTTCCGCACTTCAGTCGAGCAGGTTGCCGGATTCAAGGCGAGACTGGATGAGATGCCGGTCGGCAGTGTGCACGCATTCTGCCCGGTGCCGATTTCCGCTCCGCAAGGGCATCCGGAGCTTTTCACCCTTGCCAGCTTTGACTCGGCGGCACGGGCGCTTGCGAGGGTACACGTGGCAAACAACGTCCGTTTTGCCGCAGACATTGGCGCTGACGCGGTTGTGCTGCATGCGGGACGAGTCGCGTTTTCAGGGCTGTTCCGTGTGAACGACTCCGAAGTCTTGCGCAGCACGCTTGCCAAGTGCGGCAACGACATCGACTCTCCGGCATACCGGCATGTGCTTGCGAGGGCCAAGGATCTTCGCGTTTCGCGGGGCGAAAGGCTTCTGGAATTTTTCAAGAAGGAGCTTTCTCTGCTGTTGCCGGTTCTTGAGGAGCGCAAGGTTGTGCTGGCGCTTGAAAATCTGCCGTATTACGAGGGTTTCCCGAACGAAGACGAGATGGCGCAACTTCTTGCCGAATTCAAGGGCTCTCCAATACGGGCTTGGTTCGACACCGGCCATGACCGTGTGAGAAAGATGCACGGCTGGGTGGAGAAGGTGACTGCGCTTGACAGGATCGACGGCGCCTTTGCCGGGATGCACCTCAACGATGTCAGGGACTATTTTGACGATCATCTTCCGCCGGGTGAAGGTGGTGTCGATTTTGCTGCGCTCAAGGATCTCGCAGAAAGGACGCCCCACATTGTCGTCGAGCCATCGGCCGGCGTAAAGCGTGAAAACCTTGAGGCGGGGCTAAAGTACATACGTTCAATCTGGTCTTAACCACAAACAGGAACAACAGACTATGGGTAAGCTACATCTAGGGGTTCTCGGTTCGGGCGCAGGCTCGAACATGCAATCGATAGTCGACGCCATAGAGGCAGGCTCGCTTGATGCCGACATAAGGATTGTCTTGGCCGATGTGGAGGACGCCAAGATACTGGACCGCGCAAAACGTCACGGAATTCCGTGCCAATATCTCGACTGCGCCCCGTGGAAGACTAAGCTTGAGGGACAGGCGGAAGACCGCTGCATTGAGATGCTAAAGGCGGCAGGTGTGGATACTGTTGTCCTTGCCGGCTTCATGCGCATAGTAAAGCCGAAGCTTCTCGAGGCTTTCCCAAACCGCGTCCTCAACATACATCCCGCCCTGTTGCCCGCTTTCCCGGGTGTGCACAGCTGGACTCAGGCCTTGGACTATGGCTGCAAGGTGGCAGGTGTGACCGTTCATTTCGTGGATGCCGGAACCGACTCCGGGCCGATAATCGTGCAGAAGGCCGTGCCTGTGCTTGAGGACGACACCCCGGAGTCGCTTCATGCCCGCATACAGGTTCAGGAGCATTTGGCCTTCCCCGAAGCTCTCAACATAATCGCGTCCGGACGCTATCGCATAGAAGGCCGCCGCGTAAGGATAGGGGAGGCCTGAAATGTTAGAAGATCTCAAGGCTGTGGTCGAGGCGACGCTCGATGAGGTGCTGCCGAAGCAGGGCGAGCGTCCCGCAGAACTTTCAGAGGCGATGCGCTATGCTGTCGGATCCGGAGGCAAGAGGATTCGTCCGCTCATCTGCCTTGCCTCTGCGCTTGCCGTTGGTGGAAGGGCGGAAGACGCCAGATATCCAGCTGCTGCGATAGAGATCCTGCACAACTATACGCTTGTCCACGACGACCTTCCTGCCATGGACAATGACGAGGAGCGTCGAGGCCAGCCCACGGTGTGGAAGAAGTTTGGCGAGGCAAACGCGATTCTCGTCGGTGACGCGTTGCAGGCGCTGGCCTATCTGTCTCTTGCAAAGGCTCCGCGTAATGTCGCCCGGATCGCCGATGCGCTTGGTGCCGCAGGCGTAGGAGTCGTTCAGGGACAAGTTGAGGACATTGCCGCGACTAAGGATGTCGAATACATCTATACGCACAAGACGGCAGACCTCTTCGTGGCTGCCGCCGTGATGGGTGGCCTTGCCGCCGGAGGTGGCGACGATGATATAGCGAGACTTCAGAAGTTCGCGTTGAACCTGGGGCTCGCATTCCAGTACGAGGACGATATCCTCGACGGCGACTCGCCGTACGGATTGGAAAAGACCGAGGCCTTGGCAAAGGCGACGACAGATGCGGCCATAGCCGCTCTCGAGGGGTTGCCGGGGGATGTCTCTGCCTTGCGGACAATAGCCGCCATGCTTCTGGGCCGTCGCGCTTGACTTCGATAGCTGATTTTATGTATAATTCATCAACAGTTTCAAGGAGACAAATATAAATGGCGGCTATATACGAATATACTGGAGTTGTGGAGAAGGTTCTCGATCTCCAGACGTTTTCCAGCGGTTTCACCAAGCGTGACATCGTGCTTACTGATGATATCGGCACTGAGACCAAGTGGCCAAACCACATCGCATTTACCTTCAAAAAGGATTCCACCAGCCTTCTCGACGGGATTTCGCAGGGGCAGCGTGCCAAGGTGCGTTTTGCGATCGACGGACGCGTATGGAACGACCCCAAATCCGGCAAAGATCGCTATTTCACGGATCTGACAGGCCTTAAGATTGAAATCATCAGGGAAGACGGTTCGTCCACCGAGCCGATTCCCGCTCCCGTCGAGGCTGAGGATTTCGTCGACGCGGGCGATCTGGACGACATGCCGTTCTAAAGAATGCTCTGGCGCGAGACGATTGCCAAGGCGGCGTCTTTTCTTGATGCCAAGGGGGTTCCCGACGCTCAAGTCGCCGCAGAGCTTTTGGCTTCGCGCCTCACAAAGACGTCGCGCGGCTTTCTGGTGTCCGTGCTCGATCACGAGACCCACGAAAGGCATCTTGATGCGATGCGCAGGGGCATGCGCCGGCTGATCGCCGGCGAGCCTCTGCAGTATGTGCTTGGCGAGTGGGACTTCCGCTCGCTTACGCTCAAGTGCGACAGGCGTGCGCTTATACCGCGTCCAGAGACCGAAGAGCTCGTAACTCGCGTCTTGAAGCATCTTCGCAAAATGCCGGCAGACGCCAATCCATTTGTCGTTGATGTCGGCACAGGCACAGGGGCAATAATACTCAGCATCGCAAAGGAGTTCACCGCCGGCGGAGTGTTTCTCGGGACGGACATCAGCGAGGATGCCGTCACTCTCGCGAAGGAGAACGCCGCAAGGTGCTTTTTGGATGGACGCGTAAAGTTTGCTGTGATGGACGGACTTGACGATTTTGACGAGCCAGGCATAGTCGACGTGATCGTCTCGAACCCTCCATACATAGAGAGCGCTGTGTGCGAACGGCTTGATCCGCGCGTACGCGACTTTGAGCCGCGCCTTGCCTTGGACGGAGGCGCCTCTGGCCTTGACTTCTATGACAGGTATCTCGGCGATGCCATGAACATTCTCAAGCCGGGAGGCGCCGTTTTCTTTGAAATCGGCGAAGGCCAAGGCGAATCGCTCAGAATGCTCATGCAAGGCTACGGTTTTGAGAGCATATCCATCGAGCGGGACTTCGCCGGACACGACCGCTACGCATCTGCGATTTTGCCGTAGCGGTATAGCCATACCGCCACCCTTATGGTATAATATAACCGATGCTAGAAACGAATCAACACATCGCCCTGCCGCTGAAGTACCGTCCCAAGACGTTTGACGACGTTGTCGGGCAGGAGCATGTGGTCAAGACTTTGCGTCACGCCATCGAGTCGAACAGGATCGCGAACGCGTATCTATTCATCGGGCCGCGCGGAATCGGCAAGACGACGCTTTCGAGAATATTCGCCAAGGCCCTCAACTGTCAGACCCCCAAGGGCGTGGAGCCTTGCGGCGAGTGCGTAAACTGCCGCGAGATCGCTGCCGGGCGTTCCCTCGACGTTACCGAACTGGACGCAGCCTCCCACAACAAGGTCGACGATGTAAAGCCGATAATAGAGTCCGTCGAGTTCAAGCCGGCCTCGTCCCGCTACAAGATCTACATAATCGACGAGTGCCACATGCTTTCGAATGCGGCTTGGAACGCGCTTCTCAAGACGCTTGAGGAGCCGCCGCCCCATGTGCGGTTTATCTTTGCTACTACTGAGGGCGACAAGGTTCTGCCGACGATAATCTCGCGCTGCCAGCGCTTCGACCTTCGCCGTATCCAGACGAACGATATCGTCTCGCGCCTTAGGCACGTCTGCGCCTGCGAGGGGATATCCGCTGAAGACGACGCCCTGTTGGCCATCGCCCGAGGAGCGGAGGGCGGTATGCGCGACGCGCTATCCTCCCTTGACCAGCTTATTTCCTTCAAGGGCGACAGGGTGACCGAAGAGGATGCCCTCGGCGTATTCGGCCTCGTGTCGCGTTCCGCCCTCGAGACGCTTGCCGGCGCGATACTGTCCGGCGACACGGCCGGGATACTCTCCTCCATAGAGATGTTCGATTCGGCCGGCAAGAATATGCGCCGGCTCGCCGGCGAACTGCTGCAGCATTTCCGCAATCTAGTCGTAGTACAGGCGCTTGGGCCCAATTCCAAGTCGCTTACCGCGACGGCGGACCAGATCAAGGTTCTTGTCGAACAGGCCAAGAAGGTCGATGCCGGACGCGTCTTTCGCGTCTGCGACCAGATAGCGGATATGGAGGACCGGCTCCGCTACGTGCTTAGCGTTCGTACCTTGATCGAAATGTCTCTGATTCGCGCCTCGCGCATAGCCACGACAGCTACGATAGAGGAGCTTATGCGTGCTGTGCGAGCGCTCAAGACTGAGGGTTTTGCCGCGAAGATAGAGATTCGCCAGCCGCAAACCCCGCAGCTTCGGCCCGAGTCGCCTGCGGTCGAGCCGCCTGTGGCCGCCCCAGCCCCTGCAATCTCTCGCGAGGATATCCTCAACGACAAGAAACTGAACGACCTGCTGGCGATCATGCCCGGTGCGACGGTCGTCGACATAAAGGAACATAAGATATGAGCTTTCTCTCTTGTGGCTGGCTTTGGATGTATCTTGGCGCCTTCTTGATGCTCATGGAGCTCATGGCCCCGGGCTTCGTGATCTTCTTCTTCGGCCTTTCGGCAGCGACCGTGGGTGTTTTCCGCTTTGCGATAGGCGACGCTTTCGATCTGACATGGCAGCTCGCCGCCTTTTCCGCGTTTTCGATTCTCTATCTCGTATTCCTTCGTCGCTGGGTTCAGAAGGTGTTCACCGGAAGGGTCGTGACGGATGGAACCGATTTCGAGAACGAAAACGTCGGTCGCCTAGGCAAGGTGACCGTCGCGATCAAACCTCCGCTCACAGGGCGCGTGATGCTGGGTGATGCGGAGTGGACCGCTGCGTCCGATTCCTCGCTCGATGCCGGAGTCGATGTTCGCGTAGTCTCGCAAAACAATCTGACCGTCAAGGTGGCGGCCGTTTGAAGCAACAGGCAGGCAACTGCACTAAGGAGGTAAGTCATGGTAAGTGGAGGCTTGATATTCTTTGCGATAGTCGCACTCATAGTGCTGATCGCCATAATGAAGACAGCGGTCATAGTGCCGCAGAAGACTGCATACATAGTCGAGCGTCTCGGCCGCTACCGCTGCACCCTCGACGCCGGCTTCCACATACTCATACCGTTCTTCGACCGTGTCGCCTACAGGCACACGCTCAAGGAGCAGGCGATCGACGTGCCCCCGCAGGAGTGCATAACGAAGGACAACATAGCCGTGTCCGTCGACGGCATACTCTACATGCAGGTCATGGATGCCGCAAAGGCCAGCTACGGCATCGGCAACTACCTCTTCGCCACTACCCAGCTCGCCCAGACCACCATGCGTTCGGAAATGGGCAAGCTTGACCTTGACCGCAGCTTCGAGGAGCGAACCTCGATCAACGCCGCCATCGTCGCCGCCGTTGACAAGGCGAGCGATCCCTGGGGCATAAAGGTGACGCGCTACGAGATAAAGAACATTACGCCTCCTCAGTCCATCCGCGACGCGATGGAGAAGCAGATGCGTGCTGAGCGCGAGAAGCGCGCCATGATTGCGGAGTCTGAAGGCGAGCGGCAGTCCAAGATAAACCGTGCGGAAGGCGAGCGCCAGCAGGCGATTGCGCTTTCGGAAGGCGAGCGGGCCCGCCGCATAAACGAGGCCGAGGGCCGCGCCAAGGAGATACTGCTTGTCGCCGAGGCTCAGGCCGCCGGAATAACCAAGGTCGCTGAGGCGATCAACGGCAAGGGCGGCATAGAGTCGGTCAACATGCAGCTTGCGCAGCAGTACCTTTCGCAGTTCGGCAACCTGGCCAAGACGAACAACACGATGATCATTCCGTCGAATCTGGCGGATGTCGCGGGCGTTCTCAAGGCTTGTACGAGCGTTGTCAAGAAAGTCGAGGCCTGAGCTCTGTGCAAGACGCTTCAGCAAAGGTCTTGGAGCACAGCGAGATAGGTGCGGGCTACCGTTTCCTCGTCTTCGAGGCGCCGGAAATGGCGAAGTCGCTCTCGCCCGGGCAGTTTGTGCACGTCAAGGTTCCCTCTCTCGAGGCGAGCGCCCTGAGGCGTCCGTTCAGCGTTTTCGACGCGGCCGACGGAAAGGTCTCTATCCTCTACAAGACGGTAGGCAGGGGAACCGCCGCCCTGAATTCCGTAAAGGTCGGCGATGTCCTGCGCGTGCTTGGTCCTCTCGGACATGGCTTCCCGACGGTTTGCGACGGATCCGCCATGCTTGTCGGCGGTGGCTACGGCGTCGCGCCTCTCCACTTTCTGGCGCGTGCGCTCAAGTCTTCGGGGCAGGCCGACGTCAAGATTTTCATCGGCGGCAGGACAAAGGCCGACCTTCTTGCGGTCGACAGGTTTCGTTCGCTTGGCGTAGATGTGTTTCTTGCGACCAACGACGGCAGCGAGGGCGTGAAGGGGCTCGTGACAGATCCCCTCGACGACGAGCTGGCGCGTCTTCGCGAGACCGGTGGCAGGTTCGAGCTTTTCGCCTGCGGTCCCGATCCCATGCTGAAGGCTGTGGCCTTGCGGGCGACAGGCACCGCCTCGCGCGGATGGATTTCGATGGATCGCCATATGATCTGCGGCGTAGGCGCGTGCTACGCATGCATACAGAAGACCGTCCGCGGCAATTCGCGCTGCTGTGTCGAGGGTCCGGTATTTCGGGCCGAGGATCTTGTCTGGGAGTGATGGCATGGTTGACTTGAGCGTAAATCTGGGCGGACTTGCCATGTCGACGCCGGTCGCAACCGCGAGCGGAACGTTCGGATACGGTTTCGAATACCTCGGCGCGCTCGACTACTCGAAGCTCGGTGCGGTCACCGCGAAGGGCATTCGGCTCGATCCCTGGCCCGGCAACTCCATGCCGCGCCATGCAGAGGTTCCGGGTGGCCTCGTCAACGCCATTGGTCTTCAAGGCACGGGAATCGACCACTTCCTCGACATTACCGTTCCCCATTACATGGACCAGGTGAAGGATGCGCCGCCCATGATAGTCAACATATGGGGCGGCAGCATTGAGGAGTATGCCGAGGTCGCGAAGCGCCTTACCGAGGCCAGCCAGGGCGAGTCCGGCCGGGTCATCCGTGCCATAGAGTGCAACGTCAGCTGCCCCAACGTGAAGGAGGGCGGCCACACCTTCGGACAAGATCCCGAAGTGCTGCGGCGCCTTGTTTCGGCGGTCCGCGAGAAGACTACGCTGCCTCTTATCGTGAAGCTTGCGCCGAACGTTCCCGATATCAGGCTTTACGTAAAGGCGTGCGAGCATGGCGGGGCCGACGCCCTCTCGATGATAAACACCATCCCGGCCATGGTGATAGACATCGAGAAGCGCCGCCCGGTGCTTGCCAACAGGACTGGCGGACTTTCAGGCCGCGGAATACATCCTGCCGCCGTGAAGCTTGTCTATGACGCCCACAAGGCCACCAATCTGCCGATTCTCGCCATGGGCGGGGTCTACGATGCATCTGATGCGATAGAGTTCCTGCTTGCCGGTGCCACCGCTGTAGCTGTCGGAACGGCCACATTCACCGATCCTTCAGTCGCCGGGAAGGTGTGCGACGGCATCGCCGACTACTGCGCGCGGCATGGCTTCTCATCCGTCGGCGACCTTACGGGTGCGCTTCAGGACTGATTTTTGGTATAATATCGCCAATGGAACATCTCGCGATAATCATGGACGGCAACGGCAGGTGGGCCAAGGCCCGCAACAAGCCGAGGATCTCCGGCCACCGCGCCGGTGCCGAGGCGCTTGACCGCGTCATGCACTACTGTCGCGAAGCCGGCATACGGTACCTCACGGTCTACGCCTTTTCGACGGAGAATTGGAAGCGCTCCAAGGCCGAGGTCTCCGGACTGATGAAGCTTTTGTCCAACTACATGCGCTCTAAGGAGAAGGAGCTCGTCTCGAACGGCGTCCGTTTCCGCGTCGTAGGTCGCAAGGCCGACCTCTCGACGAAGATACAGCGCGAGATAGCGGCGCTTGAGGAGCATACCAGGGGCGGCGACTTTACCTTGGCCGTTGCGCTGAGCTATGGCGGGCGCGCCGAGATAGTCGACGCCGCCAACGAATGGCGCAAGACCAATCCCGGCAAGCCTCTAACCGAAGAGGACTTCAGGTCTTTCCTTTATGCGCCCGACATTCCCGACCCCGACCTCATAGTCAGGACGAGCGGAGAACTGAGGACGAGCAATTTCCTTCTCTGGGAATCCGCATACAGCGAATATTATTTCACGGACGTGCTTTGGCCCGACTTCGACCGGGCCGAGTTCGACAAGGCGTTGGCTTCATACTCGAAGCGCGAACGAAGAATGGGGGGTAGGCTGAAATGAATCCTGTTGCCAAGCGTACGTTCACCGGGCTTTTCGTCGGTGCGATAGTGATATGCGCCGTTCTGTTCACGCCGCCGATCGCGATAATGCCTGTCGTGTGCTGCCTCATAGCGCTTGCGGAGATGGAGTATGTGCAGCTTCTGAAGATGAAGATCGCCTCGCGCGGATCTTCCGCCGCGCCATCGCCAATCGCCTTCACCGCGTTCTCCGCAATTGGCGCAGCCGTTATCGCCGGCGGGCTTTGGATGCTCGCCAAGACGGCTTTTGTCCACGGCAACGTCATGCTGCTCTACATCATAGCGATCGTCAAGTTCTCCGACGTCGGAGGGTTCGCTTTCGGCCTCAGCTCCGCGAAGCTTATGAAGGGCGGCAACCACAAGATGTGCCCGACGATCTCGCCCAACAAGAGCTGGGAGGGCATGGCGGGGTCGATATTCGCCTCCTGTCTCGTTTCGGGCTGCTTCATTCCCGCGACCGGCTTCGCGTTTCCAAAGGCTCTGGCGTTTGGCGTCGCAGCGGCCGTCGTGGGTACGTTCGGCGATCTCGTCGAGTCGAAGTTGAAGCGTTGGGTCGGCGTCAAGGATTCATCGACCATGAAGATCACGAACGGCATGGGCGGATTCCTCGACATGTTCGATTCGCTTCTCATAGCGCCTGCGGTCCTTTACTTCTTCATCTGATGAACCGTAGCCGCGAAGCCTGGTCTGCCTTCATCCTGACGCGTCTTGTCGGCCTCGCGGTCGATTCCGCCGTAGTGGGTGCGGCCTATCTTGCGGCGTTCATCCTCCGCTTCGATTTTGCGGAACCTTCGTGGGGCTGGCGCAAGGTGGCGATGTCATACGTCACCGTCTGCGTCGTGCACATCCTTTCGCTCATGGCCTGCGGATGCTACCGCCTGGCGTGGCGGCGGATTCGCGCCTCCCAGCTGCCGCGCTATGTCGGCGCCGCCGCCCTTGCGGCGGCCTTGCTGACGGCCATGCGCTTTCTGATGCCCGAGCTTGGCTTTGCCCACATACGCCCGCCGTACTCGATAACTGTCATATGCTTCTTCTTCGCGACCGCCGGCCTCGTCGGCGTGCGCTACATGTGGCGCGCCTACTGGCTTTCGCGCCAGAAGGAGTCTGCGCTTCTGGAGCGCAGCGAAAAGACGTTCGACAACTCCGTCGCCGCGCGGTTCTTCGCCGGGCGCACCGTGATGGTCACGGGCGCAGGCGGGTCGATAGGTTCCGAGATCGTCAGGCAGGTCTCTGCCGCCGGCGCGGCCAGGGTGCTTCTCGTCGAACGTGGCGAGAATGCGCTCTACGAGATAAACCGCGAGATGGCGAAGTCGAAGTGCGCCGCATCGTTCAGTCCGCTGATGGTCGACTGCGGCGACCGCGATCGCATGTCCGCCGTGTTCGCCGCCGAGAGGCCGTCGATCGTATTGCACGCCGCCGCCTACAAGCATGTCCCCATGGTCGAGATGAACCCTGAAGAGGGCTGGCGCAACAACACCGAGGCTACCCGAACCCTCGCCGCCCTCGCAAAGGAGAATGGCGTGGAGCGCTTCGTCATGATTTCGACGGACAAGGCCGTAAATCCCGTTTCAGTCATGGGCAAGACCAAGCTCGCCGCCGAACAGGCCATTATGGCGATGAACGATTCGTCCGCCACGTCTTTCTGCGCCGTCCGCTTCGGCAACGTCTTCGGTTCCTCGGGTTCGGTGGTGCCGCTCTTCAAGGACCAGATAGCCCAGGGCGGGCCTGTCACCGTGACCCATCCGGACATGAAGCGCTACTTCATGACCATCCAAGAAGCGGTCAGTCTCGTGCTTCAGGCAGCGTCGCGCGTAGAGCGCGCCATATACACGCTCGACATGGGCGAGCCTGTAAGGATACTCGACCTCGCCGAGAACATGATCTCCCAGGCGGGATACAGGCCGTATGTGGACATTCCGATCGTATTCACCGGAATCCGTCCCGGAGAGAAGCTGTTCGAGGAGATCGACGTCTCCGAGCGCTCGGCCTTCAAGACCGACATGGCCAAGATATACGTGACCAGATGAGCGGCGACCCAATCAAGCCTAGCGGCACCGCGCTGGTTCCGTTCGCCGTGTTCGCGGCGTTCTATGTGGGGCTTTCGCTTTTCGCCGCGCACCTCGGGTTCGAGATGCCGTGGTACAAGGTGTCGATGCCCGTCGCGTTCATCGTGGCGTCCGCGGCGTCGCTTCTCTTCGGCCGCCGCTCCCTCGACGAGAAGGTCGAGACGTACGCGCGCGGCATGGGCGACACGAACATCATGGTCATGTGCCTCGTCTTCATACTCGCGGGCGCGTTCGCCACGATCGCGAAGGGGGCCGGTGCCGTCGATGCGGCGGTCGCAATCGCGGAGCGCTTCGTGCCGGCGCAGTTCATGGTGGCCGGGGTGTTTCTCGTCTCGTGCCTCATTTCGCTCGCGATAGGGACGTCCTGCGGAACGATCGCCGCCGTTGCTCCGATTGCGCTTGGCTTCGCGGAACCGCTTCACCTCAGCCATGCGCTCCTGATGGGCGCGACGATAGGCGGGGCGATGTTCGGCGACAACATGTCGATGATCTCCGACACGACGATCGCCGCAACCCGTACGCAGGGCGTGAGGATGAAGGACAAGTTTCTTGCCAACGGCTTCATCGCCTCGCCCGCCGCGCTCGTCGCGCTCTTCCTCTACGCGATGTCCGGCTCTTCCGCCGCAGGCGTCGTCGAGGCCGCTCCAGTGTCTGGAGAGCATTTCATACTCGTCGCTCCCTATGTGTTCGTCCTGGCGCTCGCGCTGGCCGGCTTCAACGTGATGGCGCTCCTCTTCTTCGGAACGCTCCTCTCCGCAGCCATCGGCGGCGCGCTCGGAAGGTTCGCGTTCTTCGATGCGATGGACCTTCTGGGCAAGGGCGCGCTCGGAATGGGCGAAACCCTCATAGTGGCCCTGCTCGCGGGTGGACTTTTCAGGTCGGTGCGCGAGAACGGCGGCATCGCATGGCTCACGGACCGCATCGCGAAGGTGATAAGGGGGCCTCGCTCCTGCGAACTCGGCGTATTCCTTCTCGTATCCGCCGTGAACTGCTTCACCGCCAACAACACGGTCGCAATCGTCATCGCGGGGCCGATCGCCAAGGCCTGCTCCGAGAAGTTCAAGGTCGACCCGGTGCGCGTCGCGTCCGTGCTAGACACGGCTTCCTGCGTCGTGCAGGGGCTTTTGCCGTATGGTGCGCAGATCCTGATTGCGATGGGCGTCGCCAAGGGGCTCGACATCCAGGTCGATTCGCTTTCGCTCGCAAAGAGCCTCTACTACCAGCCGCTTCTCGCGCTTGCCGTTCTGCTTTCCATGCTGAAGCTGCGCGGACGCTGAACGGACTACTTGTACCGCATGCGGTAGGACGTCGTACCTGGCGTTTTGACAATCATCTCAGCACGACTTGGTAAGTCTACCACGGTAGACTGGGAAATTAAGCGCGGTAGACTGGGAAGTCTAGCGCGGTAGATTATGAAGTCTACCGCGGTAGATTCGTCAGTCTGGCGCGGTAGACTTTCCAGTTAGGCGCGGTAGACTTTCCAGTCTACCGCGGTAGATTTCCCAATAGGGGGCAGGGGCTTGGCAATAGACGCGCAGGCCATGCCAAAATAAGGCTACTGAACTGATGGAATTTGCCTGTGTTTAGTGTGGTCGGATGCCGAGTAATATGATATAATATGCCACATTAACGCGAAAGGAGGATATTAGTGACCCTACAGCAGCTTAAGTATGTCGATGCGGTGGCGTCGTGCGGCTCGGTGAGCGAGGCTGCCCGCCGCGTGTTCGCGACGCAGCCCACCTTGACCGAGGCGATCCGCTCGCTTGAAGAGGAGCTTCGCATCGCCATCTTCACGCGCTCGAGCCGTGGAGTGTCCGTCACCCGCGAGGGCGAAGAGTTCCTTGCCTCCGCCCGCCAGATCCTTGATGATGCGGCGCGCATCCAGTCGAAGTACACCGGAAAGGCGGTGCGGCGTCCGCAATTCGCCGTCTCGTGCCAGCATTACGCGTTCGCCGTTGAGGCGTTCATGGAGGTCGTAAAGGCCAACGGTGCGGACAGCTACGACTTCACCTTGCGCGAGACTGTGACGAGCGAGATAATCGACGACGTGGCGCGTCACCGCAGCGAAATCGGAATCCTCTACCTCTCGCGCCGCAACGAGCGCGCGCTAATGAAGATACTTAAGAAAGAGGAGCTTCGGTTCGAAGAGTTGTTCGTGTCGCGTCCGCACGTGTTCCTCGGCAAGCACCATCCGCTTGCGAAGAAGAAGAGCGTCATCTCGCCCAAGGAGCTGGATGCATATCCGTTCATCTCCTTCGAGCAGGGCGTGGAGAACGCGCTCTACTTTGCCGAGGAGGTCATGCCCTCGATAGACCGCAAGAAGAACATCCGCGTGCGCGACCGCGCCACGATGACTAACCTCATCCTCGGCCTTGACGGCTACACCATCGCATCGGGCGCGCTATCACGCGAACTCAACGGACCCGATGTCGTGGCGGTGCCCCTCAAGATGGACGATTTTATTCGCGTCGGGCTAGTCCTGCGCGACGGCATTCCGCTCTCCGACGCAGGCAAGGCGTTCGTCGAGGAGATTCGCAAGCGCACCGCCAAGCGATAGGCTAATCCTATACATAACGCAAAAATCTTCCGATTGGCCGATGAGCCACCCGGCGTGGTATACTATGCCTCGTTGACGCAAGAAAGAAAGGAGCGACACACATGAGCACAAAACAGTACCACATCGAGACATTGGCCGTCCACGCAGGACAGGACGCATTCGGCGACCCGGCGACGAAGTCCAGGGCGGTTCCCGTCTATCGAACGACAGCATACAACTTCCGCGATTCGAAGCATGGCGCGGATCTCTTCGCCTTGCGCGAGCTGGGCAACATATACGCCCGCCTCATGAACCCGACGAACGATGTGCTCGCAAAGCGCATCGCGGCGCTTGAAGGCGGCGCGGCGGCGCAGACGCTTTCGAGCGGCACGGCGGCGATCTACTTCACCATAACGAACATCGCCCGCGCGGGGGACGAGATTGTTGCGGCCAGCAACCTATACGGCGGAACGTTCTCGCAGTTCGATGCGATCCTGCCGAACATCGGCATAAAGGTCAACTTCACGCCGGTCAACGACTTCGCGGCGGTCGAGGCGGCGATAAACGATAAGACCAGACTCGTATTCATCGAGACTGTCGGCAATCCCGCGCTCGATATCGCGGACATCGAGAAGTATGCAGCGATTGCCCATCGTCATCATCTTCCGCTCGTGGTTGACGCCACGTTTACGCCCCCACCTCTCCTTAGGGCGCTTGACCACGGTGCGGATTTCGTCATCCATTCGCTTTCGAAGTGGATCAGCGGACACGGCACGGGCATCGGAGGCGTTGTCGTAGAGAAGGGCGGCTTCGACTGGAGCGATCCCAAGTTCGCGCTCTACAACGAGCCAGATAAAGGCTACCACGGCCTTCGCTTCGCGCACGATCTGCCGGAGGCGCTCAAGCCGATAGCGTTCTCGATACGCCTTTTGACGGTCGGCATCCGCAATCAGGGTCCGACGCTCGCGCCGGACGCCGCATGGCTCTTCCTGCAAGGCGTGGAGTCGCTGCCTGTTCGCATTGCGCGCCATAGCGAAAACGCGCTCGCAGTCGCGAAGTGGCTGGAGAAGCACCCGAAGGTCGCGTGGGTAAAGTATCCTTCGCTGACGCAACCTGAGCTTGCGGCGAAGTACCTGACCCGCGGCGCGGGCGGGATGGTCGTGTTCGGCGTCAAGGGCGGCTCTGATGAAGCGCGCAAGGTCACGGATGCACTCAACGGCGAGATATTCTCTATTCTCGCCAATGTCGGCGACGCGAAGTCGCTAGTGATACATCCCGCATCGACGACACATTCGCAGCTTTCGGACGAAGATCTCAGGAAAGGTGGCGTGCTGCCGGAGTTGATTCGCCTCTCAATCGGCCTTGAGCACATCGACGACATAATCGATGCGTTGGATGAAGCCCTCGCGGCGATATGATGAAGAGACGATAAAATGATATAATACAAAACCACAATAAAAGGAACATGGCAATGAGCAACATCGCAAAGAACATTCTTGAGAAGGTCGGCGGAACGCCGCTCGTGGAGATTTCGTCCAAGCTGAACAGGGGCGGCGCGCGCGTTCTCGCAAAAGTCGAGTTCTTCAATCCCGGCGGCAGCGTCAAGGACCGCATCGCCCTCGCGATGGTCGAAGCGGCGGAGAAGGACGGAACCCTCAAGCCTGGTGCGACGATCATAGAGCCCACGAGCGGCAACACCGGCGTCGGCCTCGCCCTCGTCTCGGCTGTTCGCGGATACCACCTTATCCTTACCATGCCCGAGACGATGTCGATCGAGCGTCGCAAGCTCGCGGCGGCGTATGGAGCGGAGATCGTCCTTACGCCCGGCGCAGAGGGAATGAAGGGCGCGATTGCGAAGGCGAACGAGCTTCGCGATTCCATTCCTGGCGCGGTGATTCTTCAGCAGTTCGAGAATCCGGCGAATCCGGCAAAGCACGAGGTGACGACAGGCCCTGAGATATGGAACGCCACCGACGGCGAAGTCGCGGCGTTTGTCGCGGGTGTCGGTACAGGCGGAACGCTCTCGGGCGTCGGGCGATTCCTGAAGTCGAAGAACCCTGCGGCCAAGGTGTTCGCCGTAGAGCCTGATACAAGCCCCGTGCTCTCTCAAGGCAAGGCCGGGCCGCACAAGATCCAAGGCATCGGAGCCGGCTTCGTGCCCAAGACGCTCGATACCTCCGTCTACGACGAAGTGATTGCAGCGTCGGCCGAGAACGCCGGCGCGACTGCCCGCGCAGCTGCGGCCAAGGAAGGGCTGTTGGTCGGCATTTCGTCCGGGGCGGCACTTTGGGCGGCTCTCGAGCTTTCGAAGCGTCCAGAGTTCGCGGGCAAGACGATTGTCGTGCTCCTTCCCGACACTGGCGAGCGCTACCTCTCAACCTGGCTTTTCGAATAATGGCGAGCGAAGAGGGTATAAGCCGCGAGGATGCTCTGGCGCTCCTTAAACCGGAGCGCCGCAACGAACTGCGCGAGCGGGCGCACGAAGTCACGGAGCGTTGCGTCGAGAAGCGCTTCGACTTCTGCGCGATAATCAACGCGAAGTCGGGACGCTGCACCGAGAACTGCAAGTGGTGCGCGCAGTCCGCGCATTGGAAGACCGGCTGCGAGACATACGGCTGGGTCGGCTCCGAGGCTTGCGTAAAGGCCGCAAAGGAGGCCGAGGCGAACGGCGCGGACAGAATCGGCATCGTGACTTCAGGGCGCACACTTTCGCACGAGGATGTCGACAACGTCTGTGCGGCGCTCCACGAAATGCGCAAGGCGTCCCGAATCGGACTTTGCGCCTCGCTCGGGCTTCTCACGGAGGATGACCTGAAGCGTCTCAAGTCCGTTGGACTCCAGCGCGTACACTGCAACCTCGAAACAGCGCCCTCGCTTTTCCCCTCGCTCTGCTCCACCCACTCGACGGCGGACAAGCTCGCGACTCTCCGCGCCGCGAAGGCGCTTGGCTTTCAGGTATGCTGCGGCGGAATAATCGGCATGGGCGAGACTGACGAGCAGCTTGTCGAGTTCGCGTTCGCGCTTAAGGAGATCGCGCCGGACTCGATTCCCGTCAACGTTCTGCATCCGATCGAGGGAACGCCGCTTGGCGAGAAGGGCATACTCGACCCGGAGCGCGTGATTGATTCCGTGGCGCTTCTTCGCCTCGTAAATCCCTCGACGCCGCTGAGGTTTGCGGGCGGCCGCCGCGACATGTCGGACGAGACTGCCGCCAAGTGCATATATGTCGGAATGTCGGCCGGAATTGCGGGTCCTCTTCTTACCACGCCCGGCGCAGACTTCGACGACGACCGCGAACTGGCTCTCAAGGCCGGATATTCCGTCGGGAGGCGCGGGTCGTGAAGATCGCCGTCGGACTTTCTGGCGGAGTCGATTCCGCAGTCGCCGCGCTCATGCTGAAGCGCGAGGGACACGAAGTCGTCGGCGTCACGATGAGGCTGTGGCGCGAAGGGCACTACAAGGGGGGCGACCGCGACGCGTGTTTCGGTCCTGGGGAAGAGAAGGATATCGCCGCCGCCGAGTCGTTCGCCGCGACGCTTGGCATAGAGTACAGAACCTTCGACTGCTCCGAGGAATACGAGCGAATCGTGCTCGGATACTTCCGCGACGAACGCAGGGCCGGGCGCACTCCAAATCCTTGTGTCGTCTGCAACCGCAAGCTCAAGTTCGGCCTGCTGCCGGAGATGGCGGCGCGGCAGATGGGCTTCGACCGTTTCGCGACGGGACACTACGCCAGGCGAGTTGAGGTTGGTGGACGCCTCGCCGTCGCCCGCGCCACGGACGAATCGAAGGATCAGAGCTACTTTCTCTGGAACCTCACCCAGGAGCAGCTCGCTCGCGTGATGTTTCCGCTGGGCGGGCTATCGAAGAGCGAGGTGCGCCGAATCGCGCACGAAGCGGGACTTGTCATGGCCGACAAGCCCGATTCGCAGGACTTCTACTCCGGCGACGCCAACGAAATCGTCGGCAAGGAGGATGCGGAAGGGCGAATCGTGGACATGTCGGGCAAGGCGCTCGGCAAGCACAACGGCTTTTGGCACTACACTGTCGGACAGCGTCAGGGCCTCGGCATAGGCGGCGGCACGCCGTATTATGTCGTGCGGATCGACGCATGCCGCAACGAAGTCGTTGTAGGGCGGCGCGAAGAGGCGTTCAGCCGCGAATTTGCCGTTCAGGGTCTCAACTGGCAGGGAGCCGAGCCTACGGAAGGTCCGATCGAGGGCTTCATCAAGATACGCTCTAGCGGACGCCCCGCAGGACCTGTGACGCTCGCTGGAGGCGTCGTCAGTGCGCCGGACGGACTGTTCGGAGTCGCTCCCGGACAGTCGGCCGTCCTCTATTCCGCCGACGGCACCATACTCTGCGGCGGAACGATAATTTCACGATAATTCTGCGACAAGGCAGGCATAGCCTCTTGCTGTTGCAGGTGTGTATTTGGTATAATACACACAAATGGCCGATGTTGTCCAGACCGCCGCATTCGAGGGCGGGACGTTGCGATTGCTCGACTCGGGGTGCAAGGCCCGCGAGGCGGTTCTCGGCTTGCCTCTTTCAAGGTTGATCGTCAAGATGGTCCGCGTGCCGGATGAAGCGCGCGCCGATCCTGCGGCGTATGCCGCGCCGATCCTTCAGGCGATGAGTCCGTATCCCGACGAGCCGCTTACGGTGAGCTACGAGACGGTGCGCGAGACGGAGCGCGGGCTCGTGGTTCTCGCGGCGGCGCTGCCCGAGAGTGCTGCGGACGACATAGCCGAGGCGCTTGATGCGGCGAAGCTGAACGTAACGCGCGTCGATGCGCTGGCGATAGGCGTTTTGCGCGGTGCGTGGGGAGCGCTTTCGGTCGGTGGCGACGTGTCGAGCCGCCGGTTGCTGCTGATTTCGAGCCCGGACTGCATATCCATCATCGTGCTTGACGGCGATGCGCCGAGCGCAATACGCGCAGTGAGCGGCGAAAGCGATCTGCGGCGCGAGGTGATGCTCTCGCTTTTGGAGGCCGAGGATTTCGGCGGGGCGCGTCCCGTAAAGGAGACTGTTATAATCGGCGATCTCGCGGCCGAAGGCGTCGAGGCTTTCGCGCCTGTGAGGCGAATCGAGGTCGGCGAGGATGCGGCGCTGGTCGGCGTCGCCGAAAGGTCGCTCGACGCGGCGACGCTCAATGCCCTGCCGCAGAGCTGGCGCGAGGTTCTCGAGGAGACGCGCTTCAAGGCGAAGCTCCGCCGCAACCTTTTTGTGTTCGGCGGCATTTGGGCGCTCATAATGCTCGTTCTCTTCGGGGTGCCGGTTGCATACGGCTTCATGACGGACTACCAGCGCGACTTGTGCAAGGAGCATTCGCGCCAGTATCGCGCGGTGGCTACGATGCGCGACAAGGTGAGGCTCGTGCAGAAGTATTCCGACCATGCGCGCGGCGCGCTTGAGGTGATGAAAGCCGTCAGCGACAGGCTGCCGCAGGGCATAACGCTCACAAGCTGGAGCTTCAAGCGCGACGAGGGCGTGAAGGTTTCGGGTGAGGCCGACGAAGCTGAGCAGGTCTACCGCTTCAAGGACAACATGGCCGAAGCCGGTGCCGAGGGCGAGGACGGCGAGAGCGTATTCACGAGCGTCGTGCTGAACGGTCCGTCGGCAGGGCGAGGCGGCAAGCAGAAGTTCGATCTCGAGTGCAGCTATCAGGGGGAGGACGAGGAATGAACACGATGTCCCTCAAGGAGAAGGCGGCGCTGGCGACCGTCATGATGGTGCTGCTCTATGCGGTGGCCGTCGCTCTGTGGTTCACGAGCCAGTCCGCGGCGTGGGCCAAGGCGGCGAAGACATACGCCAGGGCGAAGGCGACATACGAGAGCGAGTACCGGCTGATCGCCGAAAAGGCCAAGTGGAATCAGGCCTACGAAGACGAGAAGGCGCTGATGCCGACATTCGAGGCCGGCAAGGCGACCGACACCACGTGGCTTGGCAAGATGGATGCCCTGGCCGCGAAGCACCACATATCCATTTCGCAGAGGCAGAGCGGCAAGGAGGTCGAGAGCGGCGAGGTGCTGGAACTGCCTATCGAGGTCAGAAGCTGGGAGGGCGCGCTAGAGTCGCTTGTCAAGTTCATGCACGAGCTGGAGAACACAGACGAAGGCATGTTCGACATAAGGTCGATAAGCTTCAAGCCCAGCTCGAAGAAAGGTTATCTCAAGGGATCGTTCACGCTTACGTGTGCGTACATGAGGGAGAAGTAAGATGAAGAAGAGCTTTACCGCATTGGTCTGCATTGTGGCTTCCGCGCTGTTCGCGGCGGGCGAGGACGACATGCAGAAAGAGGCCCCCGCGCTCAATTGGGATGCGGCGCCGGTCGATATCGTGCTGCAGACGTATTCAGAGCAGACAGACAAGACGATCCTGAAGGATCCCGAGGCGCCCAGCCCGACGATCACGCTCAAGACGCGCGAGGGGCAGAAGCTGACCAAGGAGGAGTATCTGCACGCGATCGAGGTCGTGTTGGAGATGAACGGCATCCACCTCGAGCCGTACGGCGAGAAGTTCATCCGCGCGCTGCCTCGCAAGGACGTCAGAAAGAAGGGCATTCCGCTCGTCAGCCCCGACACCAAGCTGGGCGAGACCGAGAAGGTCGTTTCGATGTGGATTCCCTTCAAGAACATCGCGACGGACGAGGCTCAGAAGGCGCTGGAGGGCTTCAAGTCGAACAGCGGCATTCTGCTCGTATTCGAGAGGACCAATACGATTCTCGTGACGGATACGGAGCAGAACATCAACCGCATGCTCGAGGTCGCGAGGGCTATCGACGTGGCGTCGCCCGTGATGGAGAACGTGTTCGTCGAGCAGATCAAGAACGCGAACGCGAACGACATCAAGCAGGCTCTCGAGGCGATTGTGCAGGAGTCGCAGAAGGAGCAGGAGAAGAACGGCAAGGGCGTGAACAACGCCGTCAACCAGCAGAACGCCTCGACCTTGGCTCGTCCGGCGGGTCAGGGCAGCAGGCTTCTCGGCAACAGGCCGGGTCAGCAGAACCAGCAGGCGGCGCAGCCCGAGGTTAACGCGTCGCTCGTGACGAGCGTGTCGGATGCCGACCGTGGAATGATTCGCGGCAAGGTGCTGATTCTCGCCGACGAGAGGTCGAACAAGCTCATCATCGTCACGCAGAAGGCTAACATGGACTTCTTCAGGAAGGTCATCGAGCAGCTCGATGTAGAGACGACGCCCGATACCGTCGTGAAGGTCTATCGCCTCAAGTACGCCGAGGCTGAAGAGGTGAGCGACATGATAAACGACCTGATCGGCAACGCGTCAGGCTCGAAGTCCAGCTCGAAGCAGAACCAGAACGCGAATGCGAAGTCCGGCAGCAACGCGAACCTCACGAGGAACAGCGGCTCGAACACCACGACGACGCAGAAGGCGTCGGCGAACCAGAGGACCGGCGAGGCGAAGGCTGGCGAGCTTACGAAGGACAACACGACGGTTCTGGCCGACAAGCGCATCAACGGCCTCGTCGTCATGACGAACAAGGATCTCGTGCCCGTAATCGAGCAGATTATCGAGGCTATGGATGTCAAACTTTCGCAGGTTTTGATCGAGACGTGTATCGTCGAGGTCAATCTCAACGATACGGTCAAGACTGGAATCGATTGGGTGCATCAGATTTCCGAGCGCCAAGCTATGTCTGGCGGAGGTGGCAGCACTTCCACTGGCAGCGCCTTGGGTACGATAGCCGCCAGCGGGGTGACGCCTGCGTCAATACCGACCAGTTCCGGCCTCAACTATATGGGTCTCAACAAGAAGCTAAATGTAGGTGCTGTCATAGAGGCCTCGAAGAGCGACAGCCGCACGAAGTATCTTGCTTCGCCGATCATCATGACGGTGGACAACAAGGAGGCGACAATCGAGGCGACGCAGATGCGATACATGCTTACCGGATTCACGTCGTCCGGTACGTCCTACAGCACGATTGCCGTGCCGAACTACGCTCAGAAGGAAATTGGCATAACCATAAAGACCACGCCAAAGATCAATCCTAACGGCACTGTCATGCTTACGGTTGAGGAGGAGTATTCGCAGCTTGTCGAAAAGGGGCAGGTCATCCAGACAAACAGCGGTATGGCTGGCACGGGTGGCACAGGCGGTGGTCTCATGAACGTAGACGTCGATACGACAATCACGCGCAAGATGTCTGCGGACATAAGCCTTGAAAACCATCAGACCGTTGTGATCGGCGGGCTCGTCGAAACAAAGGTTGTCCAGATTGATGCCGGCATACCGATTTTGAAGGACATTCCGTGGGTTGGCCGCTATCTCTTCGGGAAAACCGAAGATTCCGAGGAGCGCAAGGAACTGCTGGTGTTTATGACGCCGTATGTGCTGGAAGATGGTGCGGCGGCTCAGGCTGAGGCGGCTCGCAGAAAGCAAGCGCTCAGTGAGGCCGATCCATGGAATGACCACGGCTGGTCGGAGTCGACGTTGGCAGATCCAATGGAAGCCAAGGAGAAGCTCCGCCGCCAGCAGGAGGCGTGGGAGAAGCAGGATAAGGAGCGTGCCAACGAGCTTGCCATCGAACAGGCCAAGGCGGAGCGTGTTGTTGAGCTTGAGCGTCGAGCCGTGGAGGAATCCGAGAAGCGCGAGAAGGAGGCGAAGAAGCTCGTTGAGGAGCTGAACGAGATAGAGGAGAAGAAGGCCGAGGCGCGTGCCGAGGCCGACCTCCGCGCCCGTGAAAACAATACGCTTCTCAAGCAGCTTTACGAAACTGTCGACGAATCGACCGAGGAGCCCGCCGAATGAACGGGAAGGTTGTTTCTACAGTCGCCGTGTGCTTGGCGATCATAGCCGCTGCTGTCGCTGGCGTGATTGTAACCGGCAATCGCGCTGCTGAGGCGCGTGCCAAGGTGGCGAAGGCCGAAAGCGACGAGGCACGTGCCGCGAGCGAGGCCAAGAAGGCGAGAGCCGAGGAATCCGCAGAGGCGTCGCGCGCCGCAGCCGCCGCTAGCGAGGCCGAGAAGGCGCTTCAGAACCGCAAGGCCAAGGAGGCTGAGCGTGAAACCGAGCGTCTTGCCCTCGCCAAAGCCAAGGAAGAGAAGGCGAAGAGCGAGGCAGATGCCGAGGCAGCCAAGGCGCGCGCAAGCGAAGCCGCCGATTTGAGGGCTGCAGAAAAGGCCAAGAGCGACGCCGAGAAGGCTGCTGCGGAATCGGCCAGGGCTGTCGCCGAGGCCGAGGAGAGAAAGGCCGAGGCTGAGGCTCAGGCTGCGGCAGACACGCTGGCTGCCGAGAAGCTCAAATCGGACGCGATAATCGCCGAGGAGAACCTGCTTTATCTTCGCAAGATAAACTTTGAGGAAATCGAAAGGAATCTCGTCGAATACAGTCAGGAGCTCGACGAACGCGAAAGGGCGCTGCATCCCGACAAGACGGCGGCCGACTTGACGTGGGTCGGTGAGCGCGAGGCCGATGTGATAGGCGGTGAGACGAACCGTGTGCGCAGGACCGCGAAGCCTCTGCCTGAGAATGACATGCAGCTGCCGCGCGAAACAAGGGCTCTCGCAAAGGCGGAACGGCTTGCGGCCGAGGGCGATGCGGCGCGCGCAGCCGAGACAAGGGCCGAACTTGTCGAGACGCTCGAGAGGCTATACATCGCGGCTCTCAGGGAAGACCGCGTCGTCGATGCGGCCTACTACCGCAAGAGCCTAAAATCGCTTTATCCTGATTGGGAACTGAAACTCGCCGAAGAGGGGGAGAAGGAAGAAAAATGAGTCTTGCAGTTGGTATTGTAGGTCTGCCGAACGTAGGCAAGTCGACGCTTTTCAACGCCCTGACGAAGAAACAGCAGGCTGCGGCCGAGAACTATCCGTTCTGCACGATCGAGCCGAACACGGCTGTCGTAGAGGTTGCTGACGCGAGGCTGGAGAAGCTCGCCGAGATTGTGCATCCGCAGCAGATCATAAGGGCGACGGTCGATTTCACCGATATCGCGGGGCTTGTGAAAGGCGCGTCGAAGGGCGAGGGCCTCGGCAACAAGTTCCTTGCGAACATCAGGGAGTGCGATGCGATACTTCACGTCGTGCGCTGCTTCGAGAACGACGACATCATACACGTTCAGGAGGGCGGCAACAAGTCCGCGCCGATCGATCCCGTAGGCGATGCTGAGGTCATCGAGACCGAGCTGATCCTTGCCGACATGGAGCAGCTTCAGAAGCGCTACGAGAAGATCCGCAAGGAGGCTCAGGCCAAGCCGCAGATGAGGCCGGAGGCCGAGGCTTGCGCGGCGCTCCTAAAGCATCTCGAGGAGGGCAGGACGGTCAGGTCGTTCCCGAGGAAGGACGGCGACCCCATCCTTCAGGTCTTGAAGGAGCTGCACTTCCTCACCGACAAGCCGGTCATCTTCTGCGCGAACGTCGCCGACGACAACGTGACGGGCGAGGGCAATCCGCATGTTGCGGCGCTCAAGGACTATGCGGCGAAGCAGGGTTCGGAGCTGGTCGTCATCTGCGCACAAATGGAGGCGGACCTTGCTGGGCTTACCGACGACGAGGCGAAGGAGTTTCTCCAGAGCTACGGGCTTGAGGAGAGCTCTCTCGACCGCACAATCAAGCTCGCGTACCACACGCTCGGGCTGGCGAGCTATCTGACGGCTGGTCCGAAGGAGGTTCGCGCATGGACCTTCAGGCGCGGCTGGAAGGCGCCTCGCTGCGCCGGAGTGATACACACCGACTTCGAAAAGGGCTTCATCCGCGCGCAGGTCGTCGCGTTCGACGACTACGTCAAGTACGGCGGCGAGTCCGGTGCTCGCGCGGCGGGTGCGCTTCGTCCCGAGGGCAAGGAATACGAGATGAAGGACGGCGATGTCGTCGAATTCATGTTCAACTGAAGGAGGACAGAAAATGCAGATCAGACAGATATCGATCTTTCTCGAGAACAAGCCGGGGCAGCTCTCGCAGATCTGCCGCGATCTGGCCGACGCCGGAATAAACATCGCGACGCTCTCGCTGGCGGATACGAGCGACTTCGGCATAGTGCGCATGATCGTGGACGACCACGAGAAGGCGCAGAATGTGCTGACCGACAAGGGGCACGTCGTGAACGTCTGCAAGGTCGTAGCCGTGTGCGTGCCGGACCGTCCGGGCGGAATGGCCGAAGTGATGGTCGTTCTTGACAAGGCTGGCGTCGATATCGAGTACAGCTACGCGTTCGCCTTCCACAAGGGCGAGAAGGCGGTTCTGGTGTTCCGCTTCAACGACAACGCCAAGGCTGAGGCTGCGCTGAAGTCTGCCGACGTCGCGACGCTCGACGAGCAGCAGGTGCTGGACGCAAGCAGGTAGAATGCGCTACATCAGCACACGCACTGGGCTAGGGGCGACAAGCGCCGAAAGCATCTTCCAGGGGCTTGCGCCCGACGGCGGGCTTTACGTTCCAGATTTGCGCGAAGTCGAGCCGACGGACGTATCGGCCTACGACACGTTGAAGGGCGCTGAGGATTTCGTGCTTGGCCGGCTTTTCGACGACTTGCCGCAAGGCGTCAGGGATGAGGCCGTCGCGAGGTTGCTGTCGCGCTTCCCGGCGGGCGATCCAGTGCCGATGGTCGAGGCCGACGGACTTGCCATGCTCGAGCTGTTCCACGGCAGGACTGGCGCGTTCAAGGACGTCGCGCTTTCGATGCTGCCGGTGTTCATGCGTCATGCGGCTGGAGGACGTCGCGTTCTTGTCCTGACTGCGACGAGTGGCGATACGGGGTCTGCGGCGATGCAAGGTTTCGCCGGAGTCGAAGGGGCGGAGGTGGCGGTGTTCTTTCCCGAGACCGGAACCTCTCTCATACAGCGCCTTCAGATGACGACTCCGTCAGAGCAGAACGTACATGCCTTTGCGATAAGGGGCAACTTCGACGATGCACAGGCGGCGGTAAAGAGGATTTTCGCCGACAAGGCAATCGCGGCCGAAGCTGCAACACACGGTGTGACGCTGTCTAGCGCAAACTCGATAAACACAGGTCGCCTTGTCCCGCAGATCGCCTACTACATAATGGCTGCGGCGAGGCTGAAGACGGAATTCGACGTTGTGGTGCCTTCGGGCAACTTCGGCAACCTCCTGGCGGCGTGGTACGCGAAGCGGCTTGGCGCTCCCATCCGCAAGTTCGTCTGCGCGTCGAACATAAACGACGTGCTGGCGAGGTTCATGACTACGGGCGGGTACAATCCCGGCAAGACGCTGACGGTCACGAACTCGCCTTCGATGGACATACTCAAGTCGTCGAATGTCGAGAGGCTTTTGTGGATTCTGAACGACGGCGATTGCGCGGAGGTTTCGCGGCTCATGGGAGAGCTGGAGCGGAATGGACGCTACGAGCTGAACGACAAGGCGAAGGCCAGGCTTTTCGCGGAGTTCGAGGGTGGCGTGTCGAATCCGGACGAAACCGAAGCCGAGATGAACAGGATGCATGCGGCATGCGGGTATGTGATGGATCCCCACACTGCTGTTGCGGCTTACGTCGCGAGAGCTTTGGGCTATCCGAAGGGAGGCCGCCCCGTCGTCGTGGCTTCGACGGCGACACCATACAAGTTTCCCGAGACGTGCCGGAATGCGTTCAAGACCGATCTTCTCACGAATCCGCCAAAGTCGTTCAGCGACCTTGAGCGGCTGCCCGTTGTTCAGGACAAGGTTGTGGATGTCGCGCAGATAGACGAGACCGTCAGGGGGTTGTTCTGAAGAAGCCTCCGCTGCCGATAATCTACGAAGATCGCGAGCTGGTTGTCATTGACAAGCCCGCCGGACTTTTGACGACGCATACGCATCTTCTTGGCCGTGCGGCGAGGGAGAGCCAGATGACGGCCGAGAACCTTCTGAACGATTGGGTGAGGAAGGGTCAGGCGAAGAGCCGCAACAGGGTGTGGCTTGTCCATAGGCTCGACAGGGAGACAAGCGGAGTCATGATGTTCGCCAAGAGCGAGGCTTTGGCCGATCGCATACGCGACAACTGGAATTCGCTGACAGAGAAGCGGTATGTCGCGCGGGTCGAGGGCGAGCTGAAGGACGAGTCGGGGGTGTTCGAGTCTTACCTGCGCGACGATCCGAGGACGATGAAGGTTTCGAGCGTGAAGGATCCCAGTCAGGGCAAGCTTGCGCGTACGGAGTGGCGCAGGTTGTCGGTCTCGAAGGGCACGACGCTTGTCGAGGTCGATCTCAAGTCAGGACGCAAGAACCAGATACGCGTCCATTTCTCCGAGGCGGGCCATCCGGTGGTCGGCGACGTGAAATACGGCGGCAAGAAGGCGGATGGACTTCATCTGAGGGCTGTCGAGCTGAAGTTCAGGCATCCTCAAACCGGGAAGGTCTTTGATTGGCATGTTGAAGATTGACATAATAAGCGTACAGCCGGGGATGTTCAAGGGCTTTCTTGAGCAGTCTATCGTCGCGCGGGCGGTAAAGAAGGGTGCCTGCGAGATACGCATACACGATCTAAGGGATTTCACCCACGATAAATGGCGCAAGGTCGACGACAAGCCATATGGCGGCGGACCGGGGATGCTGATGATGTGCGGCCCCTGGTTCGAGGCCGTAGAAAGTTGCGAGACCGAGCAGGGGGTTGATCGCAGGGTGATAATGACTTCGCCCGCCGGCAGAAGGTTCGACCAGAGACTGGCCGAGGAACTGGCCGGAGAGTCGCACCTTGTTTTCATGTGCGGCCACTACGAGGGATTCGACGCGCGAATAAGGACTCTCGCCACGGATGAGGTTTCAATAGGCGATTTCGTGATGACAGGCGGCGAACTTGCGGCGGCTACGATGGTGGATTCGATTGTGCGTCTTCTGCCAGGGGTGCTTGGGGGCGGCCCTGCGGCCACGTCGTCAGAGAGCTTCGGACGCGATGGGCTTCTCGAGGCGCCGCAGTATACCCACCCGCCGGTCTTTCGCGGCATGGCTGTGCCGGAGGTTCTTTTGAGCGGCGACCATCGGCGCATAGATGCTTGGCGCAATTCCGAGGCGCGCAAGCTTACCGAGGGGGCGAGGCCCGACCTGTTGAAATGAAGCGTGTGGTGTCGATATTCTGCATGATACTGGCTCTTGCGTCTTTTGCGGCGCCGGTTCAGCCAAAGGTTGCTGTAGTCGCGCATGAGCCTGGCTACTACACTTCGCTCGCGAACCACATCCAGAGGTGGCTGAAGGGAGCGGAGGTGCAGAGCGCAGTCGTGACCCCGAAGGAGATGCCGTCTGCGCTCGCGGCGGCAAAGATCGCGTTTTTCGTGGGTTTTGTGGAGCCGACTGAAGGCGAGGTAAAGCAGATTGCAAGCTTCATCAGGCAGGGCGGCAAGGCGGTCGTCTTCTATACGGCTTCCCCGGCGCTCGCGAATCTGATGGGAGTGAAGGTTCTCGGATACAAGACGGCGCCATACCCCGGCGCATGGAGCAGGATGGACTTCGATACGTCCGCTCTGCCAGGCTGCCCGAGATCGATACTCCAGACGTCGACGGTGCTTCAGAGGGCGGTGCCGGTCAAAGGGCGCGGATATGCCATGGCCAATTGGCTGGACAGGTCAGGCAAGGCGTCCGGTGAGGCGGCATGGATAAAGACCGACGCCGGTTTCTGGATGACGCACGTATTGCTCGCGGATGGCGACGAGGCTCTCAAGGCGCAGCTGTTGGCGGCTATGTGCGGCAGCGCCGACAAGACGCTTTGGAATACGGGGGCTTTCGCGGCCAAGGAGAAGGCGAAGGCCGACGCGCTCAAGGCGTATGCGGCGAAGCAGGTTCCTCGCAAGGGCGAGATACACGCCGTATGGGATCACTCCGGCTGCGGACTGTATCCCGGGGACTGGGGCAAGACGATTGCTCTTCTGAAGGCGTCGCAGGTCACGGATCTATTCGTCAATGTGGCCGGAGCGGGGTTTGCGCATTATCCGTCAAAGGTGCTGCCGAGGTCAAAGACCTTCGAGCAGGAGGGCGACCAGCTGGCGCAGTGCCTGGCGGCGGCAAAGGGCAGCGGCATAAGGGTTCACGCCTGGGTGCTCTGCTTCACGGCGACGAGGTCCACCCCCGACAGGCTCGAGATCTTCCGCAAGAAGGGCTGGCGGCTCAAGGACAGGGATGGAAGGCTTACGGAGTATCTCGACCCTTCGAACAAGGAGGTGCGCGACCATCTGATTGCAGCAATCGACGAGCTTCAGGCGAAGTACTGCATTGATGGCGTACACCTCGACTTCGTGAGGTGGTACGAGCGCAGCGAAAAGCCGAATGACGCGACTGACACGATAACGCGCTTCGTTGCGGAGGCGAGGCGCCATGTGAAGCGTCCTTGCTGGCTGACGACCGCAGTTCTCGGGAAATACCCCTCGTGCATCGCGGCGGTGGGTCAGGACTGGGATTCCTGGCTCTCGGGGAATCTTGTGGACTACGTTGTGCCTATGGACTATACCGAGTCGCTTGAGCGGTTCGAGTCGTTCGCGAGCCAGCATGCCTCGAGCGCGTCGCATGCCAGACGGACGATCGCCGGGGTTGGGGTGACGGCCAACGAGTCGAGGCTGGACGCCAAGGCGGTAATAGACCAGATAAGGATGTCGCGCAAATACGGGCTTGCCGGCAACGCGCTCTTCGATCTGGACGTGACGCTCGAGAAGCAGATACTGCCGTACCTGAGGTTGGGCATCTGGTAGCGTCAACACCCCACTTGCGTGGCGGGGGGCGTTTTGGTATAATACACACTCAAAATTTCATTCACCAAAGAAGGCAGAAAGACTATGGCAAAGCGCGACATTCCGCTTGAGAGAGTGCGTAACTTCGGCATTATGGCCCACATCGACGGTGGCAAGACCACTACGTCCGAGCGTATTCTCTTCTATTCCGGCAAGAACTACAAGATCGGCGAAGTGCATGACGGCGCCGCTACGATGGACTTCATGGTTCAGGAGCAGGAGCGCGGCATTACGATTCAGTCTGCCGCTACGACGGTCATGTGGGGCGACTACCGCCTGGCTTTGATCGACACTCCCGGACACGTGGACTTCACGGCTGAGGTCGAGCGCTCGCTTCGCGTGCTTGACGGCGCGGTCGCGCTCTACTGCGCGGTCGGCGGCGTCCAGCCCCAGTCCGAGCAGGTGTGGCGCCAGTCCGAGAAGTACAAGGTGCCGAAGATTGCGTTCGTCAACAAGATGGACCGCGTTGGCGCCAACTTCTACAATGTGATGGAGCAGATGAAGAACCAGCTCGGCGCGAACCCCGTTCCAATGGTTCTGCCGATTGGCGCAGCCGACACGTTCGAGGGCGTAATCGACCTCATCACGATGAAGGCTCTCTACTTCGATATGAAGAGCCTCGGCAAGACGGTCATCGAGAAGGATATTCCTGAGGAGTATATGGAGAAGGCCCAGGAGTACCGCCAGAAGATGGTCGAGAGCGCCGCCGAGCAGGATGATGCGCTCATGGAGAAGTTCTTCGCTGGCGAGGAGCTGACTGTTCCCGAGATCAAGGCGGCGATCCGCAAGGGTTGCCTTGCCCGTACGATCACCCCTGCGTTCTGCGGCTCCGCGTTCAAGGATAAGGGCGTTCAGCCTCTCCTCGACGCGATTTGCGACTACCTGCCTTCGCCTCTCGATACTGGTGCGGCGGTCAGCGCCGATGATCCCAGCCAGAAGCGCGAGGTCAGCGACGACGAGCCTTTCTGCGGTCTTGCGTTCAAGATCATGTCCGACAAGAACATGGGCAAGATCACCTTCGTCCGCGTCTATTCGGGTACGCTCAAGCTTGGTGCCGAGCTTCTCGACTCGACGATCGGTCAGGAGCAGCGCATCAGCCGTCTCTTCCGCATGCACGCCGCCAAGCAGGAGCCTCTCGACGAGGCCCGCGCCGGCGACATCGTCGCTTGCGTCGGTCTTACCCAGACGCGTACGGGCGACACGCTTTGCGATCCGGAGCATCCTATCACGCTTGAATCCATCGACTTCCCTGCGCCCGTCATCTCGGTCGCCGTCAAGCCGAAGAGCCGTGGCGACAACGAGAAGCTCGGCGTCGCTCTGCACGCTCTCGCGATGGAAGACCCGACCTTCGTCGTCAGCTTCGATCAGGAGACTTCCGAGACGATCATCGCCGGCATGGGCGAGCTCTACCTCGAGGTCATCGTTGACCGTCTGAAGCGCGAATTCAACGTCGATTGCGACGTCGGCGCGCCGCAGGTCGCTTACCGCGAGACGATCACCGTTCCGGTCGACAACGAGTACAAGCACGTCAAGCAGTCCGGCGGTCGCGGTCAGTATGCGCACGTCTGCCTCAAGATGGAGCCTCAGGAACCGGGCAAGGGCTTCGAGTTCGTCAACGAGGTCAAGGGTGGCGTCATCCCGACCGAGTACATTCCTGCCGTCGAGAAGGGCGTCAAGAAGGCGCTCGAAAGCGGTCCTTTCGCGGGCTTCCCTGTCGTGGACGTCAAGGTGACGGTCTACTTCGGCAGCTATCACGAGGTCGACTCGAACGAATTCGCGTTCATCACCTGCGCCATGCAGTGCTTCAAGCAGGGCTTCATGAAGGCCAAGCCGCAGCTGCTCGAGCCTATGATGGATGTCGAAGTCGCGGTTCCCGAGCAGTACATGGGCGCGGCGAACGGCTCCATCAACCAGCGTCGCGGACGCGTCGAGGGCATGGAGGATCGCGCTGGTGTCAAGCTCATCAAGGCGACGGTTCCGCTAGGCGAGATGTTCGGCTACTCGAACGCCATCCGTACGGTCACTCAGGGCCGTGGCACCTTCACGATGATCTTCAAGCAGTACGAGGCCGTTCCTAAGGCGATCGCTGAGGAGGTTGTCCAGAAGCGCGTCAAGGAAGGCAAGGTTCGTCCGTTCAGCGCAGACTAAGCGCGATTAGGGTCGAATAAGGACGAGGCGACGCCATGCTAGAGGTCACGATACTGGCCATTCTGCAAGGCGTCGCCGAGTTTTTGCCCATATCAAGTTCCGGACATCTTGTCATTGGGCAGAATTTTCTCGGCATCAATGAGGCGGGCATGCGGCTCGACCTCTTCCTGCATGTCGGGACTCTCGCCAGCATAGCCGTTTTCTACTGGGCTACGATATGGCGCATTCTGAGGCGTGGCGAGTGGCTTTACGTGGCGAAGATTGTCGTAAGTGCCTTGCCGTCCATTGTAACGTATTTCCTTTTCAAGGATTTCATCGACGGGCTCTTTGAGAATTCTCGCATGGTCGGTGCGTTGTTGATCTTCACCGGCGCAGTTCTCGTGTGCACTCGATTCATGCCGCGCGGCTCGAAGGACGTTGGCTTTCTTCGTGCGCTTCTGATGGGCATTGGTCAGGCGATAGCGCTTCTGCCCGGCGTGTCGAGAAGCGGCATGACGCTCGCCGGTGCGCGGGCTGGCGGTGTCGAGTCTGAGAAGGCCGCCGAATTCTCTTTTCTGATGTCTGCGCCGCTGATACTTGGCGGTGCTTTCCTTGAGGTCATGAAGAGCGGTCTAGCCGCCGACGATGCCGAGATAGGCTGGGGCCTGACCCTTTACGGGGCTGCGGTCGCTGCGGTGGTAGGCTACTTTTCGCTCAAGCTTCTTGTCAAGGCTCTGAAGGGCAAATGGTTCTGGCTCTTCGGTCCGTATTGCGTCGTCGCCGGTCTGGTGACGCTGCTTTTCACGAAACAAGGCTTCATATGTTCATAAGACTCACCAAGAAAGATGGCAGTTGCATCTGGGTCAATTCGCGTTTCATCGTGACGGTCGAACCTGTCAGAAGCGGTGGCGCGATCGTTGTGCCTTTCGGCGACGGTCTTGACTACGAGGTTCGCGAGTCGCCCGAGTCGATAATTGCGCGTGCAGACGGTACGACTGAAGACGAGCTTGCTGTCGCCCTTCAGGAAGCGATCATGCAGGATTCCCCAAGTGGCGAGCCGTCTGCTCAAGACCATGACGAGCCTGTGGTTCCGGAGCCTGTCTTCGAGGACGTAGAGGTTCCCCAGGTCAGCGAGGCCGAGAGCGCCGCGGCAGTTGCGGCCGTCACTCAGCTCATGCCGAAGCCTGAGGAGGAGAAGCCGACGAAACGTACGCGGAAGGCAAAGACGCGGCCAGCTCCGGCTGGGACGCCGGCGACAGAGGGCGAACGCAAGATTCCGCGCAAGAGGGCTGCGCGCAAGACGGTGCTCGACCTTACGGACGATCAGTTGAGTCGCGTGCGCAGCATGGCGCCCAGATCCGTAAAGAGGCTAACGAACACGCTGTCATCGCAGTTTGCGGTGGTAGATCCCGAAACGACCGTACGCGCGCTTGTCGAGCACGACATCATTACAATCGACGACCAAAGCCACATCACCTGGATAAAATGACACAGACGCCTCAAACGGGAGATTTCCTGCTCAAGTGGCGCGGTGACGTGCTGAACGTTACGTTGCGTCTTGACCGTCCCGCAAAGGGGCGTGCTGCCTTCAGAACAAACATAGGGCATGCGCGCATAAGGCGCCGCGAAATCATCGCCGAGACAGAGCGCGGTGAGACGCCGTTGGCGAAGGCTTGGACTGACATCCCTCTCCAAGAGGTCGAGCCCGGGCTGTTCAGTGCGGACATACTGCTTGACGAGGTGGGCATATTCTCCGGCAAGGCGTGCTTCTTTCCTGAGGGGTCGTCCGTGCCAGAATGGCCTGACGGCACCAACACCCACATAAAGGTCGAGAGCGCCGAGATTCGCCAGTCCAACTCCATCTATACGGTTTTCCCCCGCCAGTTCGGGTCGTTCCGCGAGGTGGCAAGGCGGCTCGACCTCATAATGGGCGAAATGGGCTTTGGCATCATTCAGACGCTGCCGCCTTTCCCTGTGCCGACGACATATGCGGTTATGGGCGAATACGGCTGTCCGTTCGCGGCTCTTGACTTCTTCAGCGTCGATCCTTCGATGGCGGAGTTTGACGAATTCGCAACGCCGCTCGACCAGTTCAGGGAACTGATCGATGCTGTCCATGCGCGAAGGGGCCTTTTCTTCGTCGACCTGCCAGCCAACCATACCGGCTGGGCTTCGACCCTTCAGACCCATCACCCCGACTGGTTCCACCGCGAAAGCGACGGGCGTTTCATTTCTCCCGGAGCGTGGGGAGTGAAGTGGGCCGATCTGGTTGAGCTGGACTATTCAAATCCGCAGCTTCGGTCGTACATGGCGGACGTGTTCCTCTTCTGGTGCAGGAACGGTGTGGATGGCTTCAGATGCGACGCAGGTTACATGATACCTATCAAGACGTGGGAATACATCGTGGCGCGCGTGAGGGAGGAGTATCCCGATACGGTATTCATGCTTGAGGGGCTCGGCGGCGAGCTCAAGATAACGGATGCGCTGCTCGGCGAGGCGAATCTCGACTGGGCCTATTCAGAGATCTTCCAGACCTACGACCGTGGCGCGTTCGAGTGGTATCTGCCTAGCGCCATAGCGCGAAGCGAGAAGTATGGAACTCTCGTGCATTTTGCGGAGACCCACGACAACGACCGCCTTGCGAAGCGCGGCGAGTGCTATGCGAGGTTGCGAGTTCAGCTCGCGGCCTTGTTGAGCTGGCAGGGAGCCTGGGGAATCGCCAACGGAGTTGAGTGGTACTGCCGCGAGAAGATAGATGTGCACGGCAAGAACGACCTCAACTGGGGCGCTGCGCGCAACATGGTCAAGCTTATAGCGCGGCTCAACGAAATACTCGCGAAATGCGAATCCTTCAGGGGTGAATCTCACCTGCAGGTTGTGACCGAGGGTGAAGGCAACACGCTGGCGGTGGCACGCGACGGGCTTCTAGTGCTGGCGAATCTGGATACCACGGCACCTGCCCGAATACAGTGGCGCAAGGATGTCTTCACAGCGCCCAAAGGCTACGATCTCGTTTCGGGCCGAATGGTTTCGACGGAAAGCGGTGTCGCGCTTGCTCCCGGCGAGGTGCTGTGCCTGTTCCCGGTCGACAGCCAGGCTAAGGAGGATGCTCTCATGGACGGCGCCGACGTGTGGGCTTCGCCTGTCGACGCTTCATCTGCGCTTTCGTCCGGGCGCAAGATACATTTCCACTGGTCGTTCCCTCGCGACACGAAGCGCGTGGTGTGCGTGCCAGAGAACCAGACTGTCGAGGTTTCTGCGCCTTACCACTTCAGGATGCGCATAATAGACCCTGCGACCGGCAAGACGCTTCGCGTCTGCCGCAGCGGCGCTGGGCATCGTGCGTACTTTATCACTCCGCACTACAAAGGTGACGGCACGCGCTGCCGTGAACTTGACTTCTTCATCGTCGTCTATTCGCCGGGACATTCGATGCGCGTGCATTCGACGTTCATGGTGCCTCCGAGAGCTTCCCTCGCGAAGGTGAAGCTTTCGATGACGGGCGATGAAATACGCAAGTCGCCGCTTATGCGCACTGTGCTTTCGAACGGTGCCGGGGCGGCTTCGCAGATGCGCATAGGCTGGGGCGGAATCGCGAGCCAATACGACGCCATACTTGCGGCGAACCCGAATCCAGACGTTCCGTCCGACAGGCTCAACCTCTGGACGCGCACGCGCTGCTGGCTGCAGCGCGAGGGCTATACGCGCGAACTTGACAGCCACTGCCTTTCGCGTTTCGCTGGCGATCCTGCCGGCAAGTGGGCGAGATGGGATTTCCATGTGCCATGCGGAATGGGCCGCGACACGGCGTTTGCGTTCGAGATATCCCTCGCGGACGGGGCGAACGCCGCGCGTCTCAAGGTCACGCGCTACGATGCTGGCGAGAACGACGTCGGCGATCAGGTGAGGCTGGTGTTCCGGCCAGACATAGAGTGGCGCAGCTTCCATTCGACGACAAAGGCGTATGCCGGAGCGGAAGACGTCTTCGCCACGGCGACGATTCCATTGCCGACGCACGGAGCCACAGGCGGTTTCACCTTCAGCCCGTATGGCGAGACGTTCACGATGACTGTCGAGAACGGCAACTACCATCATGAACCGCAGTGGGACTACAACGTATCGCATGCCGAGGAGGCCGCGCGAGGGCAGGACGGATCCGGCGATCTTTTCAGCCCGGGGTGGATTTCAGCCGACCTCAAGGTTGGCGAGAGCGTCTCGATGGTGGGTCGCCTTGGCGAACCTCCGCTGGGCCTTGATTTCCATGATGCGGGGGATTCCCGCGGAAGGCTGACCGAGACGTTGCCCCTGACCTCCGCGCTTAAGCAGGCGCTAGATCTTTTCATCGTGAAGCGCGATGACTTGAAGACTGTGATCGCCGGCTACCCATGGTTCCTTGATTGGGGCCGCGACACTTTCATATTCATGCGCGGCATGATAGCGGCAGGCAAGCTTGAGGAGAGCCTTGAGATACTAAAGGCGTTTGCCGCATTCGAGGAGAACGGCACGCTGCCCAACATAATTTACGGTGCTACGGCCGGAAACCGCGACACAACGGACGCACAGCTGTGGTTCATACGGTGCGTTGAGGAGCTTGAGGCGGCGGTGCTTTCCAAGCGCAACACCAAGGAGCAGGGGCAGCTTTCGTTCGACTTCGCCGGAGAGATGGCGGGCGAGTCCACAATTGGGGATCTCGCCGACCTGAAGCAGACTTGCCAGAGGATAGCCGACGCCTATATTCTGGGCACCCCCAACGGGATCCATATGGACGCCGAATCCGGACTGGTGTGGAGCCCGAGCCACTTCACATGGATGGATACCAACTATCCGGCATGCACCCCGCGCGTCGGATATCCTGTCGAGATTCAGGCGCTTTGGATATCGGCTCTCAGGTATCTTGGGCGCGACAAGCTGGCAGAGCGCGCCAAGGATTCTGTCGACAGGTATTTCCGTTGGGAGAGAGGCTACCGCGACTGTCTTGCGGCGCCGAACGGGGAGAGCGCGGCCGATGCGCTGCCTGAGGATACGATACGTCCCAACCAGCTTTTCCTCATTACGCTTGGCGTGACGGACGACGTCTCGATCCTTGAGGCGACCGAGGAGCTGCTTGTTCCTGGGGGTGTGCGTTCCCTCAACGCCAATCATCCGCTTTACCATGGTCTTTACGAGGGTGATGAGGATACAAGGCGAAAGCCCGCCTACCACAACGGAACGGTATGGGCGTGGCCATTCCCGCTGTATGCCGAGGCGCTTGCCATGACCAGGCTTTGTCCGCGCGAGGTCGCGCGGGAGATCCTGGCCACGGCTGTGGAGAATCTGAACTCCGGCTGTCTCTGCCACATGAGCGAAATAGCCGACGGCGATGCGCCGCACATCCAGAAGGGCTGTACGGCCCAGGCTTGGAGCGAGAGCGAGCTTCTTCGCGTCTGGCTTAAGCTGTCCTGATCAAGCCGACTCCGTGCGTTTTGCAGAGACGGCGGACGGAGAATATGGTATAATGCACATTATGAAACTCACGAACGACCAGTTGAAGCTGACGGCGAACACGATTCGCTGCCTTTGCGCTGATATGATTGAAAAGGCGAACTCGGGTCACCCGGGTGCACCTATGGGTATGGCAGACCTTCTGAGTGTGCTTTGGCTCAGGTTCTTGAACGTCGATCCGAAGGATGTCAAATGGGCGGGTCGCGACCGTCTCGTGTTTTCGGGCGGCCATGCCAGCTCTCTTTACTACGCTCTTGCGCATCTTTCAGGCGTGGGCGGCCTTTCGATGGATGAGCTGAAGGATTTCCGCCAGCTCGGCGCGCGTTGTGCCGGCCATCCCGAGCGCGGCCTTATGCCGGGCGTAGAGGTGACTACCGGGCCACTTGGTCAGGGCCTTGCGATGGGCGTAGGTCTGGCGCTGGCCGCAAAGCGCATGAAGACAGGCAACAAGACGTGGGTCTTCTGCGGTGACGGCGACATCGAGGAGGGTATCTCCCACGAGGCTTGCAGCTGGGCCGGCGCAATGAAGCTCGACGACCTCATAGTTGTCTACGACTTCAACCACATAACGATCGAAGGCGACACGGCGCTCGCAATGGCTGACGACACCAAGCGTCGCTTCGAGAGCTACGGATGGAAGGTGTTCACGTGCGATGGCCACAACTACGACGAGATAGATCGCTCGTATCGCCGCGCTATGAAGGTTTCCGGACAGCCGGTTATTGTTATCGCCACCACCAAGATCGGCTTTGGAGCGCCCACCAAGGAGGGCACATGCGACTGCCACGGCGCTCCTCTCGGAGCTGAAGAGGTGGCTGGCGCCAAGAGGGCGCTTGGCTTCGATCCGGAGAAGAGCTTCTATGTTCCGGAAGAGGTCTATTCGATCTTTGCGGATCGCACGGCTGCGATGCACCGCCTTTCAAGGCGCTGGACAAGGCAGAATCCTGCGCTTGCCGCCAAGCAGCCGGAGCCGGACTACATGAAGCTGGTCGAGGCGCTGCCCAAGTTCGACCCCGAGAAGCCTCAGGCGACGAGAAGCGCGTTCGGCGCCGTCCTGAACGCCATTGCTCCGCTGGTCTCCGGAGTGATCGGCGGAAGTGCGGACCTCGGCCCAAGCAACAAGACGTACATGAAGGGGTTTGGCGATGTCGCGCCCGGCTCGTTCGATGGCCGCAACATCCGCTATGGCATACGCGAACTGGCCATGGCCGCGATCGCGAACGGCATAACTGCGTTCGGCGGCGGGCTTCGCGGATTCGGCGCGACCTTCTTCGTGTTCAGCGACTACTGCAAACCGGCCATGCGACTTGCGGCCCTCATGAACCTGCCTTCGCTCTTCGTCTTCTCACACGACAGCTTCTATGTCGGTGAAGACGGGCCGACACACGAGCCTGTCGAGCAGCTGGCTATGCTGAGGTCAATGCCGAACATGCTGACCTTCCGTCCGGCTGACGCAAACGAGACCGCCTATGCGGTTGTCGAGATGATCCTGCACAAGACTGGTCCAAGCGTGATACTCACCACACGCCAGAACATTCCTGTGCTGACAGGCGTTCGCCACGAAGGCGTTGCGAAGGGTGCGTACGTCATATACGAAAGCCGCGTTCCAGGTTCGTCTGACAAGGATGTGCTGCTCTTCATCGCTACAGGCAGCGAGGTCGCCATATGCATCGATGCTGCGAAGCGCCTTGCGGAGGAGGGCCGTTCGGTGCGCGTCGTGTCGATGCCGTCCGTAGAGCTTTTCCTCGCCCAGAAGTGCGACTACCGCGAGAGCGTCGTACCCGAGACGATGACCAAGAGGGTGATCGTCGAGGCTGCGACTCGCTTCGGGTGGGATCGCTTCCGGCTCGACCACCGCACTACGAGGTTCGTGACCCTCGACCATTACGGCGCGAGCGCGCCATACAAGGTCTTGGCGAAGGAATTTGGCTTTACGGCCGACAACGTCTACGCCGTGGCCAAGACAATATAGCTTTAACAACAAATTGGAAAAACAATGAACGCACAGACAAAAGGACGCGAGGGCGGCTACAATTGCGTAGTCTGCATCAAGCAGGTTCCGGATACGAAGAAGGTGACCGGCGAGGCCATGAAGCCAGACGGCACCATCAACCGTGCCGCTTTGCCTGCAATCTTCAACCCCGAGGATCAGAACGCCCTTGAGGCGGCTCTGCGGGTCAAGGAGCTGTATGGCGGCACTGTGACAGCCATCGCCATGGGATTGCCTGCCGCGTGCGCAATCCTTCGCGAAGCGCTCATGTGTGGCGCAGACAAGGCTTATCTCGTCACGGACCGCAAGGCTGCCGGCTCCGATACGCTGGCGACGAGCTACATACTCTCGTGCGCGGTCAAGAAGCTCAATCCTGATCTCGTCTTCTGCGGTCGTCAGGCGATCGACGGCGATACGGCGCAGACAGGTCCTCAGATAGCGGAGAAGCTTGATTTCGCCGCCATCACCTACCTTGAGGATATCGAGATGGACGGCGACCACGCCATCGCCACCCGCGACATCGGTACCGGTGTCGAGAAGGATCGCGTGAAACTGCCTGCGCTCTTCACGGTTACCGAGAAGTTTGGCGAGCTTCGTCCCTACGAAGTCAGGCGCGTCATGAAGTACAAGAAGGCAATGGCGCCTGTCGAGAACGGCGGCGTCGCGCTCGAGGGCGACCTTGCCATAGGCCAGCTTTCGTGCGACGACATCGGAGCGGAGGCGGATCGCTGCGGTTTTGCCGGCAGCCCGACCAACGTTAACAAGATCGTGTCCGTAGTTCTCGCCGGAGGAGACTACAAGGAGGTCGCGCCTACGGATGAGGGCGTCGGTGCACTTGTTTCGGAACTTATCGCAGACCACACAATCGGCTAAGGAGATATCTATGCTGGAAGACAGAACCAAGGGCGAAGTGTGGGTCTTCGCCGAACAGGAAGAAGGCAAGCTGAGCGACGTTCCGCGCGAACTGCTCGGCAAGGGTCGCGAACTCGCCGAGAGGCTTGGCGTTCGCCTGGGAGCGGTTTTGATCGGTGGCGAAGGCGTTGGTGCCAAGCTTTCCTCGCAGCTCTTCGAGGCCGGTGCGGATGTCGTGCATCTCATTGAGGATCCTGCGCTCGAGGTGTTCCGTGGCAAGGCCTATCGCCATTCCTTCGTTGAGCTGATCAAGGAGTGTTCGCCTCAGATAGTGATCTTTGGTGCGACCCATATGGGCCGCGACCTCGCTCCGGCCGTCGCGTCCGCGCTGAAATGCGGCCTTACTGCAGACTGCACAGATCTTCAGATCGGCGACTACACCGACAAGAAGTGCACTTGCGAGGACGGTAGCGCGAAGGTCGTCAAGGACGTTCTTCTTCAGATTCGTCCTGCGTTCGGCGGCAACATCATCGCAACGATCGTCAACCCCTACAACTGGCCGCAGATGGCGACAGTCCGCGAGGGTGTGATGAAGCCTCTCGATCCTCAGCCTGGCCGTACCGGCGAGCTTGTTCGCCATGCCGCGAAGCTCGAGGGCGTTGAGATACCCGTAGAGGTGCTCGAGATTGTCCGTCGCCATTCCTCGATCAACCTGAAGGGCGCCAGAATCATCGTGGCCGGAGGTGCCGGTGTCGGGTCGAAGGAGAACTTCAAGCTTCTTCACGATCTCGCCGATGCTCTTGGCGGCGCTGTCGGCGGAAGCCGCGCAGCCGTCGACCTTGGCTACTGCGAGCATGAGCGCCAGATCGGACAGACGGGCGTTACGGTTCGTCCCGCGCTCTTCATCAGCTGCGGCATCTCCGGCGCGGTGCAGCATCTCGCCGGAATGCAGGACTCGGCGAAGATCATTGCGATCAACACCGACAAGGATGCGCCCATCTTCAAGGTGGCGCATTACGGAATCGTGGGCGACCTGAACGTCGTCATCCCCAAGATGATCAAGGCCATCAAGCAGAAGGGCTAATGACATGAGCAATTTCTACAAGGACAATCCGGATATTGAGAAGACGATCGACGCTCTCGACCTGAGCGAGGTGGCCGAGCTTTGCGAAGAGGGTTTCCGCTTCGCTAAGGAGTACGACTTTGCTCCTGCCGGCGCAGAGGATGCGATCGACAACTACAAGCGCGCTCTCGACGTCTGCGGCGACATCTCCGGCAACCGGATCGCCCCCACTGCGGAGGAGACCGACAAGGTCGGCAACATCCTCAACGAGGACGGAACCGTCACATACGCCCCCGGAATCGCGCTTGCCATCAAGCTCTACGGAAGGGCCGGGCTGTCTGGTGCGACGATCCCCTACTATCTTGGCGGCCTGAACATGCCGTGTGTCGTACTCACTGCGTGCAACGACATCGTGAGCCGCGCAGACGCGTCGCTCATGAACATATTCGGACTTCAGGGCATCGCCGAGACGATCAACCAGTTCGCCAGCGAGGAGATCAAGGCGGAGTATGTTCCGAAGCTCTGCAACGGAACGTACACCGGCGCGATGGTGCTCACCGAGCCTGACGCCGGCTCCGACCTCCAGAGCGTCAAGACTTCGGCCTATCAGGACGAGAACGGCAACTGGTTCGTAAACGGAGTCAAGCGCTTCATCACGAACGGCTGCGGCGACGTGCTGCTCGTGCTTGCCCGGACCGAGCCTGAATTCAGTGATGGCCGAGGTCTCAGTTGCCTGCTCGTCGAGAAGTGCCCGCAGGTCAAGGTTCGCCGACTTGAGCACAAGCTCGGCATCAACGGCTCGCCCACCTGCGAACTCGTCTTCAACAACGCTCCCGCAAAGCTGATCGGCCAGCGCAAGCGCGGCCTGATCACATACGTTATGGCGCTCATGAACGGCGCACGCGTCGGAATCTCCGCCCAGGGTACCGGTATCGCCGAAGCGGCCTACCGCGCCGCGCGCGACTACGCTGCGAGCCGCCGCCAGTTCGGGGTTACGATCGACAGCTTCCCTGCCCTCCGCGAGCTGCTGAGCGAGATGTCGGTCGAGCTTCAGGCTTCCCGTCTGCTGGCGTACTACTCGTCGAAGTGCGTCGATCTCGAAATGGGTCTCACCAAGAAGTTCGAGTCGCTCAAGGGCACTCCCGAGGCTCAGGACGTCCGCAAGCGCATGAAGCTCTATGCCGCCTTCAACAAGATGCTTACGCCGATGGCCAAGTACTACGCCTCCGAGCTTTCGATGCGCGCATCGAACGGCGCGGTCGCCGTGCTCGGCGGTTCGGGCTACATGAAGGACTATCCTGTTGAGCGCTATCTGCGCGATGCGCGAATCACGACGATCTACGAGGGAACCTCCCAGCTTCAGGTCGTTGCCGCTATCGCCGGCGTGACTGCCGGTCTTTATCGCGATGTCGTTGCCGACGTGCTCGAAGGTGTCGCGCTTGACGGGACTCTCGCCGCAGCGAAGGCAGAGATCGACGGCCTGCTGGCCGATGTCGACTCCGCCGTCGAGTACGTCAAGGGCCATCCCGAAGGCAAGCTCTACCACGATCTCCACGCGCGTCAGCTCGTTGACGGCGCGATCGCTGCGATCATGGCCGCGCTGCTCGTTCGCTTCGCGGCCAAGTACGCCGAGAAGGCTCCTGCCCTCGACTACTGGCTCAAGACGAAGTTCACGACAGCCCGCGCAGAGCTCGCCAAGGCCAAGAGCGGCTTCATAGCCTCCGTGACCGATTTCGAGAAGCTCGCTCCCGCCGTGCCTGCCGCAGACTGATCAAGATGGGCGACTTCGTCCATCTTCACCTGCACACGACATACTCGCTTCTGGACGGGCAGTGCCAGATCAATCCTCTGGTCGCCCGTGCCAGAAAATGGGGTATGCCAGCGCTTGCCGTCACAGACCACGGCAACCTTTTCGCGCTTAAGGCGTTCTACGACGCCTGCCGTTCGACGAAGAAGGAGTTCGCCGAGCTGCCGCCCATAAAGCCGATACTGGGTTGCGAGGCCTATGTGACCTCGACCGGCGACTACACGACGCGCGACAAGAACGAACGCCGCTACCATCTTTGCCTTCACGCCAAGAACAAGGCTGGCTACCACAATCTCGTCCGCCTCATGTCTGAAGCCCACATCAACGGCTTCTACAATCGCCCGCGAATCGACCATTCCCTTCTTGAGAAGTACCACGAGGGGCTGCACTGCTCATCTGCATGCATAGCAGGCGAAGTCGCCCGCGCGATCGACTCCGGAAGGATGCAGGAGGCTGAACGCGTAGCGAAGTGGTATAAGGACCTTTTTGGCGACGACTACTCCCTTGAGGTGATGCTTCACAGGTCAGTAAAGGCAGGCGACGACATACCGATGTCTGCTCGTCGCGAGTTTGCGGATCTGTACGAGCGCCAATCAAAGGTCGTGAAGGGCATGCTTGAGCTCGGCAAGAAGCTCGACATACGCGTCATCGCAACGAACGACGTGCACTTCCTGGACAAGGATGACGACGATTCGCATGATGTTCTGCTCGCCTTGTCGTCAGGCGCTAAGATGTCAGATGAGAAGCGCCTGATCTATACCGGACAGGAGTATTTCAAGACCGAGGACGAGATGCGGCAGCTCTTTGCGGAGAACCCTGAGCTTATAACCGCTACTCGAGAGGTGGCCGATCGCGTCGAGAGCTTCAAGCTCGATTCCGATCCCATAATGCCGAAGTTTGCGATTCCTCCCGAATTCGGCACGGAAGAAGACGTGCGCGCGAAATACGACGAGGACACTTTGAAGGGCATGTATCCTCCTGGGCGCGTAGACAAGCTTGGCGGATACGAGAAGGTCGTCAGGATACAGTTCGAGGCCGAATATCTCGCCTCCCTCGTGTGGGCCGGCGCCAAGCGACGCTGGGGCGAGAATCTTTCGGCGGAGACGTCGGAACGCGTTCAGTTCGAGCTCGACACGATACGTACGATGGGTTTCCCGGGGTACTTCCTGATAGTCCACGATTACATAGACGCTGCAAGGCGGCTTGGCGTGTGGGTCGGCCCCGGGCGCGGTTCCGCGGCAGGTTCGGCTGTCGCCTACGCCTTGGGCATCACGAACGTCGATCCCCTCAAATACGACCTGCTGTTCGAACGCTTCCTCAACCCCGACCGCATTTCGATGCCTGATATCGACGTCGACTTCGACGACGCCGGTCGTGAACGCGTGCTGGATTACGTTACGCGAAAGTATGGCGCAGACCATGTGGCGCATATCGTAACCTTCGGCCAGATGGCCGCCAAATCCGCCATCAAGGATGTCGGCCGCGTGATGGACTATCCGCTTGGCGATACGAACAAGCTGGCGGGCCTTGTGCCGGACACGCCGAAGATCACCTTCAAGAAGGCGCGAAAGGCGTCTCCCGATCTGGATGCCGCGTTCGAGTCGACTGATCCGACAGTCCACAAGCTGCTTGAGCGCGCCGCCCGTCTCGAAGGTTCGATCAGACAGCCTGGCGTGCATGCTTGCGGCGTCATCATATCGAGGGATCCTCTTATCGAGACGTTGCCTGTCATGCCGACTCCTGAGAAGGGCGGCAAGAAGAAGGGTCCGGATGACGCCTCGAAGGGCCCGAAGCTGCTTACGACTCAGTATGACGGCCATTACGTCGAGCCTGTCGGCCTTCTGAAGATGGACTTCCTCGGGCTCAAGACGCTTACTGTCGAGAAGGAATGCGTAGCGCTTTTGAAGGAGCGGGGCATCGACCTCGATCCTGACAAGATACCGGACGACGACAAGCTGACCTACGAGCTTTTCGGACGCGGCGAGACTACCGGGCTTTTCCAGTTCGAGTCTGACGGAATGAAGAAGTGGCTCATGGCGCTTCAGCCCGAGCGTCTTACCGACCTGGTCGCAATGAATGCTCTCTACCGCCCAGGTCCGATGGAGTACATACCGCGCTTTGTCGCGCGAAAGCAGGGCCACGAGCCGGTCACCTACGACCATCCGCTGATGGAGAAGTATCTGAAGGATACTTACGGCGTCACGGTCTATCAGGAACAGGTCATGCTTTTGTCGCGGCTTCTCGCCGGCTTCACTCGCGGCGAGTCGGACAAGCTTCGCAAGGCCATGGGCAAGAAGCTCATGGACATAATGAACGAACTCAAGGCAAAGTTCGTCAAGGGCTGCATGGAGAACCCCGAGTTCCGCATCGACAAATGGCAGGACGAGGCTGAAGCGGCCAAGCTTATCGAGAAGATATGGACCGACTGGGAGGCGTTCGCATCCTACGCGTTCAACAAGTCCCACGCCGTATGCTACGCATGGGTCGCCTACCAGACGGGATACATGAAGGCGCACTATCCCGCCGAATTCATGTGCGCCCAGATTTCGTCCGAAATAGGCAACTTCGACAAGCTGCCCGGCTTCGTGGCCGAAGCGCAGGAGATGGGGCTCGAGCTGAAGCTGCCTGATGTGAACGAATCCGGTTCGCGCTTCGTGCCCACTCCCGATTCGAAGGGCATACGCTATGGCCTGGGCGGGATCAAGGGTGTCGGCGAGATGGCCGCCGAGGCGATTGTGGCAGAGCGCAAGGCCAATGGTCCGTATTCGTGCTTCATGGACTTCTGCATGCGGCTTGCCGGTTCGAATGCGGTCAACAAGCGTGTGCTGGAGAACCTTACGAGAACAGGCGCATTCTCGACGCTCGAGCCCAACCGCGCCAAGCTCTTCAACAACATAGAGTTCGCTTTGAAGAAGGCGCAACAGCGCGTCAGAGAGCAGCAGAGCGCACAGGCCAACTTCTTCGATCTGATGACCGGAGGTGAAGAGAAGGCGACCGATGCGGAGCTCAGGGACTGTCCGCCGTTCACTCCCGCCGAAGACCTCAAGAACGAGCGCGACCTTCTTGGCGTCTATATCTCAGGACATCCCCTTCAGTCATGCCGCCGCTTGATATCCGAAGTGTCTCAGGCCTGTCTGCGCATTCGGCCTGAAGGCACCAGGGAGGATCAGTTTGTCTTCATGCCGTTTTCTCTCGCCAAGATCGCCAAGAAGCCTGTCGACGACAATGCCGAACAAGAGGGCGACGATGTCGAAGAGCCGATTCCCGATGTGCCTGACGCGGAGCAGGACGAGAATCCTGCGGACGGCTCGTCGATAGATGAGCTGCTGGCCAGATGCAAGAGCGGCGACTGGCAGTTGAAGGGCTTGGCAAGGAGCATAGTAAAGGCCAAGGGCGAGGTGTCGTGGAGCGACAAGTTCGCCTTCGACAAGGCTGTCAGCGCAGAGCGCGCCAAGCTGAAGAAGCGTTTCGACAAGAAGGAGCTGGACCCTCTTCTTCTGAAGAGCCTTGACGTGCGTGTGGTCGCGATTCTTGACGCATGTTCCGTAAAAGCTCCGAAGCCTCGTCCTGACGGCAGCATCGGACAGCGCTGGGCGATTCTTTCGCTCGACGACGGTTCAGGTCAAGCCGAAGGCATGACCTATGCCAAGGTGTGGGAATCGTGTTCGGCGATAGAGTCGAAGGTGGATCGGCTTGTGATGGTCTGCGGAGAGGTCTCGCACCGCACCGTCTACGACAAGGAGGATGTGTTCAAGGAGCATCCCAAGCCAGGCGACTTGACGTTCCAGGTCAAGGAGGCGTATCCGCTGGAGGATGCGATGCCTGTCGTTTCGAGGGGTCTTGCCCTGAAGCTGTGCTACTCCGATGCAGACCTTCTCGAGAAGGTTGCCCGCCTCAAGTCTGCGATACAGAAGAACCCCGGTCGTCTTCCCGTCAAGCTCGCCATAGTCTATGACGACGGTCAGATAGTGTCGGTCGACCTTGGCCAGCTCAACCGGGTGGCTTGTACGATAGATTTCCTTTCTGAGCTGGCGAAGATCGTTCATCAGAACGATACTACGTTCTCGCCTGAGGACAAGACAACCCTTGCGCCCCCACCTGAGCCGCGAAATATGGTATAATACGCGGTATGACAGTTGAAGAACAAGTTGAAGCGATAGTCAAGGCTCTCGAAGACCGCAAGGGTGTCGACGTCAAGGTGTATGACGTGCGCGGCAAGTCGTCGCTTGCGGATTTCTTCGTGGTTGCGACAGGTTCGGCGGCGCCGCACCTCAAGGCGCTTATTGCAGAGTCGCAGTCCGTGATGAAGGATGCGGGCGTAATGAGCTACCGTACCAGCGGAGACCCCGAGAGCGGCTGGATAGTCGTGGATTACGTCGATATAGTGGTCCATGTGTTTTCGCCCGAGGCTCGCGCATACTACGCTCTCGAGAAACTTTGGGCGTGACGCATGACGCTGACGGTTCGTATAGCGAAGAACGTCTACGGCGGCGACGGTTTGGGTAGGCTTGGCGACGGCCGTGTCGTCTTCGTGCCTGGTGCGTTCGCCGGCGAGAGCGTAAAGGCCGAGATAATCGCAGACAAGCGCAGCTATGTCAACGCGCGCCTTGTCGAGATCGTCGAGCCCAGCGCCGACAGGCTTGGCGAAGGTCCTGCGCCTATCCCCGGCATGGTCTACGCCAATCTCCGCTACGCCGCCGAAATGTCGGCCAAGGAATCGCAGCTTAAGGAGTTTCTCGAGCGCGCCCGCCTCACCCCCGAATCGTTCGGGCGGATTCCCTGCGAGGAGCGCCCCCTGAACTACCGCAACAAGGTCGTCTACCATTTCGCAAAGCAGCGCGGTGCGTGGGCGATAGGCTATCGCGTAGAGCCGGGCCACGAGATAACGGATGTCGTCGAAGACCCTCTGGCCCGCCCCGAGATAAACGCGAAGCTCCCTGAGATACGCGCGGCGATAATGCGACTGCTGACGCAGGGCGCGCCGTCCGTCCGGCAGGATACCGAACGCAAGGGCAACGTGACCATACGCTGGTCCGCACGTTCCGGCGTCGTGTGGTGGATAGGCGACGACGCTCAAGACGCCGTCGTGAAGGAAGTCACCTGCGGCAGGACTTTCGAGGTGCCGTCCGATGGTTTCTATCAAGTCAACCCGACCGCTGGCGAGAGTCTTGTCAAAGCCGTCGTCGAGGAGTACGGCCGCGGCGTGAAGGTGGCGCCCAACATTCTCGACCTCTACTGCGGCGTCGGTGTTTTCGGTCTGTGCTGCGCTAACGCCAGCTCCCGCCTGATAGGCGTGGAGTCCGGCCGCAAGGCCATCGAATTCGCGAAGCGCAACGCCGCCGCACAGGGTGTCGAAGCCCGCTTCTTCGCCGAGCAGGTCGGCCGCAACATGCGCCGCATAAAGATCGGCTCGCTTACGGCTGTGATACTCGACCCTCCGCGCGGAGGTCTCGAGCCGCGGGTTCCCGAGTGGCTTTCGCAGTCACGCGCGCCGCGCATGCTTTACGTAAGCTGCGACCCCGCCACGCTCGTAAGGGATCTTCGCGTCATATGTCGCGGCTATGAGCTCGAATCCGTGAAATGGGTAGACATGTTCCCTCGTACCGCGCGGTTCGAGACGCTCGCCGTCCTCAGGCGCAAGGCATGAAGTTCCTCGTCCACACCTACGGCTGCCAGATGAACGTCCGCGATTCGGAGGCCGTCGAAGCGATGCTTCTCGCCGCAGGCCACACCAAGGCGTCCGGCGAGGACGACGCCGAGCTTGTGATCGTCAACAGCTGCACCGTCCGCCAGAAGGCCGAGGAGAAGGCTGTCGGAAAGACGGGCAACCTCTGCGCCGCAGGCAAGCTTACGGGGCTTATGGGCTGCGCGGTCAAGCGGCTTGGCGAGGATGTCTTCAAGCGCCTCCCCAAACTCGACTTCGCCGTCGGCCCAAGAGCGATCGGCCTGATACCGAAGATAATCGCCGATGGTCGCTACCCTCGCCTCGAGCTTGGCGACGATATGATGTCTCAGGCTCTCGCCTCGCATGTGGAGGGTGGAGTCCAGGCGTTCGTGACGGTTCTTGTCGGCTGCGACAACCGTTGCAGCTACTGCATAGTGCCCGACGTAAGGGGTCACGAATATTCCCGCCCTGCCCGCGAGGTGGTCGCGGAGGTGCGCGCGCTGGTCGAGAACGGCGTGAAGGAGGTCTGCCTTCTTGGACAGAGCGTTCTTCGCTACGGCGTGAGGAATCCGGCGTGGTTCGATTCGGATCCGCCAAGTGCGGGTGGATACCGCGAGGCGTTCCCAAGGCTTCTCGAAGCGCTCGCCGCCATACCCGGTCTCAAGCGCATACGCTTCACTTCCGCCCACCCGAAAGGCTGCACCGACGAGCTGATGCGCGCATACCGCGAGTTTCCGCAGGTCTGCCGACACCTGCATCTGCCTGTGCAGTCCGGCAGCGACAGGATTCTTGAGGACATGGGGCGCCACTATACGCGAGCGGAGTACCTCGCGGCCGTCGCGAAGCTGAGGGGGTTCGATCCGGAGTTTGCGCTGACGACTGATGTGATAGTCGGCTACCCCGGCGAGACCGAGGCCGATTTCGAGGCGACGCGCTCTCTCATGCAGGAGGCCGGTTTCGACAATTCCTTCGTCTTCAAGTATTCCCCGCGCCCCGGCACGAGGAGCGCCGCAAAGCCCGACGACGTGCCCAAGGCCGAAAAGGAGCGTCGCGATCAGGTCCTGCTCGCCGATCAGGAGGCGCGAGGCCTTGCCCGCAACTCCCGTCTCGTCGGCACGGTGCGCGAAGTCATGGTCGAGGGACCCTCCAAGCGCAACAAGGCGCGGTTCAGCGGACGCGACAGCGGCAACAGGATCGTTGTCTGGGACGTTTCGCCCGATTCTCCCCCGCTCCGCACCGGAGAGATGGTTAAGCTCAGGATAATTGACGCCCATGCGCAGATACTGATAGCCGAGAATTTGGTATAATACGCGCATGCAGGAAATGGAAGTGTCTTGAAATGTATCTGAAGCAACTGGATATCATCGGATTCAAGAGTTTCGCCGACAAGACGAGGCTTACGTTCGACCCTGGTTTGATCGCTATCGTGGGGCCTAACGGATGCGGCAAGTCGAACGTGTCGGACGCGATCCGTTGGGTGCTTGGCGAGCAGCGTCCAACGGCCCTGCGCTGCTCAAAGCTCGTTGACGTCGTCTTCAACGGCACCGACACCAGAAAGCCCCTTGGCCTCGCCGAGGTCTCCATCACATTTGCCGACTGCGAGAAGGAGCTAGGCACCGAATACCACGAGGTGACGATCACCAGGCGCGTATACCGCGACGGCTCCGGCGAATATTTCATCAACAAGCAGGCGTGCCGCCTGAAGGATGTCCAGCACCTTTTCATGGGTACCGGCATCGGCACCAGCTCATACTCCGTCATGGCGCAGGGTCAGATCGACGCGATCCTCTCGTCCAAGCCTGAAGACCGCCGCGCCGTGTTCGAAGAGGCCGCCGGAATCACGAAGTTCAAGGCCGACCGCAAGGAGGCTCTCCGCAAGATCGACCAGACCGAGCAGAACCTGCTTCGCGAGGCGGACGTATTGCGCGAGATGAAGCGTCAGATCGGCTCGCTGCAGCGTCAGGTCGGCAAGGCGCAGCGCTACAAGGAGCTCCGCGACGAGCTTCGCGGCCTCGACATCTACGTCTCGAAGAACAAGATAAACGACTTCGATCAGGTGCTCGAGCAGAACGCCGTAAACCGCGAGGAGATCGAGAAGGCGATTGCGGAGGCCACCGATGTCGTAGTCGCCGCCGAGGCGGAGCAGCAGCGTCTCCATCAGGAGATCCATTCGCTCGAGGAGAGGCTTCAGGCGCTGGCCACAAGCCAGGCGGAGGCTGAGGGCGCATACCGGCGCGCTAACGAGGTCATCGGGGTCAACGCCCAGCGAATCGCCGAATATCGCCAGTTCGCAGAGCGCGACGGGCTGGAGATCGCGGGCACCCGCCGCCAGCTCGACGAGATAGCGATGCAGGTGGAGTCGCTCGCCCAGAAGACGACGCTTCTTTCCGATTCCCTTTCCGCCGCCCAGGAGGCGCTTGCGTCGAGCGAGGAGATCTTCCGCGAGTCGCAGTCGAGGATAGACCGTCTGCGTTCGACGATTCAGGCGGCTCGTGCCGAGAGCGTGCAGTGCGACAGGCGGGCCGCCGCCTCTCGCGACGAGATCGCCAGGATGGAGGCTGCGGCACGCGAGGCGATAATCAAGACGGAGCGCCTCGCCGCCGACGAAGCCCACCTCAAGGCGGCTGTCGCGTCGGCTGAGGAGCGCCTTGCCGAGGTAAAGGCTCGCGCCGACAAGGCGAGGCGCGCCGAACGTGCCGCCGAAGAGGCCAGGGGCGGCGTAAAGGCCGAGCTGGATGACCTTCGCCGCCGCATAGACGAGGCTCGCGAAAACCTCGGCGCGATGCAGAGCGAAGCCGCCGCAAAGGAGGCGCAGCTCGAGATGCTCAAGGACGAAGCCAAGGCCAAGGTCGTGCTCGAGTCCATTCTCGAGGGAGGCGAAGGCGATGTGCGCATAGTCGCCGTCGAAACCGGCAAGTCCGCCGTATCGGAGGGTGATCGCCTCGTCGAGCATCTGCCCCTCGGCGAAGAGCAGCTTTCGATGGCTGAGGATCTGCTCGGCGACGTCGTGCTGGTGGGCGGCAAGAAGGGCGAATGGGCGCTAAGTGCGTCCGTCGAGTCGTCTTCAGGGCGCAAGTCGCCGATTACGGCCGCTGAACATTCGCTTGCCGAGCTTAAGGACAGGATCTCCGCCGCCCATGACGTCCTCGCCAACGGATCGCAGCGCGTCTCCGAGTTGTCGGCCAAGCTCGAGGCCGCCGACGCGAATCTCTCGGAGAGCCGCCGCGCCGCCGCTCAGGCGGAAGGCGAGGAGTCGATGACGGCAAAGGACGCCGAGAGCGTCCGCGCGCGTCTCGAGACCGTCGAGCGCGAGCTTGAGTCCGTGCGTCAGGCCAATGCGGACGGTACGGCCAGGCGAGAGGCCCTCGCAAACGATCTCGCCGAGGCGATTGCGAGGCGCGATGCCCTGCTCGACAACATCTCCGAGGGCGAGACCGAGCTCAGGTCGCTCGAGACCGAGAACGTCTCGGAGTCGCAGGCGCTGACGGAACGCCGCATCGCCGTCAGCCAGATGGAGCAGGAGCTTTCGTTCGTCGGACAGCAGAAGGAGTCCGCCGCGAGGCGCAGGGAGGAGCTCGAGAGGTCGATCGAGGGACGCGAAACGGGTATCCGCGGCTATGAGGAGTCGATACGCCGCCTGACCGAAGAATCGGGCGAGCTTCTGGAGAGCCTCGATACCCTCAAGGCGCGCGCCGCCGATCTCACGCTTGCGATGGAGGAGGAGCGCGGCAGACGTTCCGACATGATGCAGGAGATATCCGTAGTCGACAGGTCTGTGGCCGAGAAGCGCTCCGGACTCGATCAGGCGAGGGATTTCCGCGGCAAGCTCGAGGTCCAGGCCGCCGAAGCGTCCATGCGCCGCCAGAACGTCTACGACCATCTGCAGGACGAGTATGGACTTTTTGCCGACGCCGTCATGCGCGAGCCCGATCCCGAATGGAAGAAGGGCGTCGTGCCGCCGATGGAAGAGCTTGAGCAGCGCGTCGCGAAGCTGCAGGGAGATATTGCGGCGCTCGGTCCCGTGAACATGGTGGCCATCGACGAATGCCGCGAACTAGAGGAGCGCTACGCCCGCGAAAAGGCGCAGGAAGCCGACTTGATCGCCGCAAAAGCGCAGATAATGGATCTCATCAACAACCTGAACACGACTTCAGGCGAGATGTTCCGTACGACCTTCGAGCAGGCCAACCGCAACTTCCAGACGATGTTCACGAAGCTCTTCGGCGGCGGAGAGGCGAGGCTTGTGCTGCTCGAGAACGCCGAGGATCCCCTCGAATGCGGCATCGACATCATAGCGCGTCCTCCAGGCAAGCGTCCGCAGTCCGTTACGCTGCTTTCTGGCGGCGAACGCACTATGACCGCTGTAGCGCTTCTCTTCTCGATCTTCATGATCAAGCCTGCGCCTTTCTGCATGCTGGACGAGCTCGACGCCGCGCTTGACGATGCGAACATCGGCCGTTTCGTCGAGCAGCTGAAGGAATTCCTCGTACAGTCGCAGTTCCTGATCATCACGCACAACCAGCACACGATCGCCGGATCTGACCTTGTCTACGGCGTATCGCAGCAGGAGAAGGGCGTATCGCGCATAATTTCGATGCGCCTCAGCGATCTCGGCGTAAAAGAGAGCAAATAACCTCCCTGCATCTTTCGCCGCGCTTGATTCGAGCGTTGCGGTATCAGTCGTCATCGGCATCCACCCCGGCGCCGAAGTGCTCGGGGTAGTAGTCGGGGACGCAGCCGTATTGCGGGCCGCCGCAACATTCCTTATGGCGGCAGTTGTCGCAGTCGCAACCGATCGGCGTTCGCCTCTGCCTCTTGTGGAGCATGCTTATTGCCTTTGCCTCGATTGCCGGCTGAACCTTGTGCCACATGCGCGGCGACCTTGCGAAGGTGTCCTTGTCTACCTCCGTGCCATCCTTGAATCGCCATCCGATTTCGTCCATGAAGTCCATCCAGCAGTTGACTTCCTCGATTGTCATGCCGATGCGCTCTGCGGCGTCGTATACGGCACTGGCCTTGATTTCGCCGAAGCAGACGTCCGAATGGCTTGAACGAATCCTCTTCGGCTTTGCGCACTGTTGATGATGATGAATTTCTTTATCTTTTTCTTTAGCGCTTTCTTTTTCGTTTTCTTTGTTGCTCATTGTTTGCAGTCCTTTGATGTCCCCCTCCGGAAAGAGGGGGTTTTGTAGTTTTCTGATGTCAAAGAGCGGCCTTACCCGGCCTCTTCAGCCTTTTCGGCGAGCTCGAGGGCAAGGCCTCGCCCTCGTCAAGTTGCGCTTCAACCCTTGCGGGTCATCATCGCCTCGCCGGACACGAAAGCGGTCCTTCGATTATGCCGTTGTTTATCGGCACCGCCTTGAAGCGGATTTGTGTTGCTGCCATGTTTGGCTTTTCCTTTCTTGTTTGTTGGTTTGTTTTATTCCACCTCGGCACTCGCCTGGGCGGAAGAGGTTTCGGCGTTCGTCTGCCAGAAGGGGTAGAGGTGCATGTCCTCGCCCTCGAACTTGGCGTGTCCGATGACGCAGCCGGTAAGGATGACGGCCGCGAGTGTCGAACCCGTTATCGCCGCAATGATTTTATGCTTGTTCATGAGCTTTGCCTTTCTTGGTTGATGATGCGTGTATTATCGAAGGTGTCATCAGTTGTGCGCAAGACACTTTTTTCACGCTATGCGTTTTACCCTTGATTTTAGGGGCTGAAATGAATAAAAAAGTTTTTCAAAACCTCTTGCCGTTTCGATAACTGATGACGGTTTTTGAGGCTAGCCGCAAAAGGTTTTTGTAGAACGAGTTGTAGTTTGCGTACCCGTACGGGTATTTGCGCCAGAACATCCGCAAGGCGAGGCTCTTGTCTGCGCCGTCGGGGAGTTTGGAGATTATGAGAGCGCCCATGTCGCGCATGATTCGCTGTTCTTCGGTCTGGTCTTTTCTCGGTTTCATTTTTTCGTTTCCTTTCTTGTTGTCGTGAAATTGCGGAACTCAGCCCCGGCTTTGCCGCACCGCTGGCACTGGGGTGGTAATACCTCTGGCACTCGGGTGTATAAGCCTCCGCCACTCGGGTATGGACACCCGTTGCACTGGGGTGCTATAGGTGTCTCCACCCGAGTATCAGAGGTCTTGCAAAGCATT
>JAFPUH010000056.1 GCA_017395505.1 Kiritimatiellia bacterium | reverse complement strand
TCCATCAACGACAAGTGCAGGGCGGGAGTGAACTTCCAGCCGTGCGCCGAGATCGCCCGGCTGCTGAAGCAGGTCGAGCTCGTCAACAAGACGAAGAGCGTCGCGCTCTACATCGACGTCGTCGTCGAGCAGGGCCACCCGGCGGACAGGAACATGCTGTTCACGCCGAACGCAACGGTGTCCATCACCACGAACTGCGGACGCATCGACACCACGCGCGACGACGAGGGCATCTGGCTCGTCGACGCCGCCGGCGGGAAGGTCGCGACGGGAGTCGTCACCACGACGAACGCGGAGTACACGCTCGTCCAGTTCCCGACGCTCCCGGAGCCGGGGCAGTACACGCTCGTCTACGCATGCCGCAACGGCGAGGACGCGGGCGAGTTCACCCCAGCCGTCAAGCGCCGCAAGGTAACCGTCGTCGAGGCCGAGTAAGGGAAAGGGGCAAGATACGATGAAACTGATTCCTGTTGTCGCTACCCGCATACCCGACGAGATCCAGCAGCAGATCGGCACCGGCCGTCCGCTCCTCGGCTCCTCCGGCATCGACCCGACCGTGTACGAGAACGCCACGGCGACGGCTGACAAGGTGAAGTATCTCGTGACGTTGCAGACGAGGGGGGACGTTGCGGCTGAAGAAGTCGCGGCCAAGGCCTCCAGGGTGTGCAGCGTCTCCGAGACCGACATCCGCCTCGTCATCAACACGTTCGAGATGCTCCTCGCGGACACCATCTCCGAGTACGGCTCGGTGAAGTGCTTCACGCCCTTCGGCATACTCGAGACCCTCGTCAAGGGATCTCTCGAGGACGTCACGGACCAGCTCGACCCCGCGGAGAACTACCTCTACCTGAACATCACCCCCGGCGACGCCTTCAGGAAGGCCGCCGCGGCCCTGGCGTTCTTCAACGCGAGCGAGAAGTCCGCGCCCTTCAAGGCCGAGAAGGTCATCCAGCACGAGACCGGCGCGGAGGGTCCGTTCCGGATCGGCTCGGACGTCACGATAACCGGCATGGGCTACAGGCCCGGCGCGGCGGTGAAGTTCATCGACACGGCGAGCGGAACCGTGGCGCAGGCGACCATCGTCGAGAACGTGCAGCCGAACTACATCATCGCGACGGTGCCGAACGGACTCGACCCCGACCACAAGCAGAAGGTCGTCGTCGCGCAGACGATCGAGGGCGAGGTGTACGAGCTTTCGACGAACAAGCCGATCGAGGTTCTGCCGGCTCCGCAGCCCGACCACGAGATTCTGATCGTGAAGCACGGGGAGCGCGCCGACAACGAGATCGCGTTCGACGAGACGAATCCCGTAGTGTGTACGGTCGCGCACCACAACGGAGCCGGCTACGAGCTGAAGGCCGAGAAGCCTGTAAAGGTCGTGCTCGACTACGAGAACCAGCGCCGCGTCTACGCCGTACTCGACACGCAGACCATCGTGAACGCAACTGAGACGACCGTCTCGTTCATGAACGATGAGAACGACACCGAGGAGGTCGACGGCAGCTTCTGGAACCACGACGTCGAGCTTACGCTCTACTTCGCGGATGGCGGCTCCGCCACCAAGACGGTCCGCTTCGTCCAGCTGTAAAGCCAACGGCGGCATGGCGTTTGTCAATCAAGCGCTATGCCGCCACCAGGAATGTTGCGGCGGTCCTCAATACGGCTGCGTTCCCGACTACTACCCCGAGCACTTCGGTGCTCAGGGGGATGCGCCTTTGGGGTTAGCCGATTACGATTTCTTCTTGGGGATAGCGGATATGGAGGGCGGATTCGCGGTCGCCGATCATGAGGACGACGGTCAGGGCACCGAGGCGTCCGATGAACATGGCCGCCATTATCACGATCTTGCCGGAGAATGACAGGCTGGCGGTCGTGCTGCCGACGGAAAGGCCGGTAGTGGTTATGGCCGAGACCGCCTCGAAGAAGAGCGCATCGGTCGTGAGCGCGGGGTTCGCGCCCTCCGTTACGAGCAGCGCGCCGCTGACCACCGCCACAAACGCGATAAGCGCCATCAGAATGACGAGCGATTCGCGGACGATCGCCGTCGGCAGGGTTTTGCGGTCGATTACCGTTACGCTGTCGCCGCGGCACATGGCCGTCAGGGTGTAGATCAGCACTGCGAGCGTCGTCACCTTGATTCCGGCGGCAGCCGAGCCGGGGGCGCCGCCGATGAACATGAGAAGCGTGTAGACGTGGCGGGTGAGCGGCCTCAGGCTTTCCGTCGGGATTATGCAGAAGCCGCACGTTCTGGGCGTAACGGCCTGATAGAAGCCGGTGCAGAGCTTTTCGACGAGCGGAAGGTCCTTGAGCGCGGCGTTCCATTCCGTCGCCATCACCGCGGCGAACGCGAGCAGCAGCAGATAGAACGAGAAGCGCAGCACGACGCGCGTATGCAGCGAGAGGCGTCCGCGTCCACCCGAAGCGCGGCGCAGGAACTTGAAGGTGCAGAGGTTGTAGATCACGAGAAAGCCGATTCCGCCGAGTATCGTCTCGATCGCGAGTGTAATGACGACGAACGGCTCCTTGGCGAAGGCGGCGATCGAGCCGGGGAGGATGCTGAAGCCGGCGTTGCAGAAGCCCATTACGGAGTAGAAGATGCTGAGGTAGACGTCGTGGAGACGGGTGTAGAGGGCCAGGGCGCCGACCCCTTCTATCACGAGCATCGAGCAGACGACCCAGCATATCAGCCCCTTCACGCCGCGAACTTCGGCGACGCCATAGGCGTTCATCAGCGAGAATTCGCGGGCCAGGGAGATGCGGCGGCCTATGGCGACCATCATGAAGGTACTTACGGTCATGAGGCCGAGACACCCGATTTCGACCAGCACGAGGAGGGCGATCTGTCCCGCAAAGGAGAATTCGGCGGCGATATCCACCACGGAAAGTCCGGTCACGCAGACTGCGGAACAGGCGGTGAATATGGCGGTCATCGGGTCGCCCCACACGCCTTCGCAACGGGCCCAGGGCGCGGCGAGAACCACCGAACCGATCGCAATCAGGCCGAGAAAGCCGAGAGCTACCGAAAACCTGCCCTTCACGCGCGCTCCTTGAGCCAGACCGCCCAGATCGAAAGCTCGTACAGGAGGCAGAGCGGAACGGCCATCATTATCTGGCTCATCGGGTCCGGCGGTGTCAGGAACATCGCCAGGATGAAGGCGATGACGATCGCAAAACGGCGCTTCTCGCGGAGGGAGGCGCTGGTGACGAGCCCGAACCAGCCGAGCACGAAGATCACGAGCGGCATCTGGAAGACGAGGCCGAAGGCGATCACCGTCTTGAGGACGATCGAGATGTAGCCCTCGATGCGGATTGTGGTGACAGGCAGGCCGACCCAATCGTTTATGGACTGAAAGGCCGTGACGACGAGCGGCAGGGTTTCGCCATAGGCGAGGCCGACGCCGACGATGAAGAGCGCCGAGCCCGTCACGAGAATCGTCAGCAATACGCACTTCTCGCGGTTCGTGAGCGCCGGAAACACGAAGCGCAGGATCGCATACACGAGAAACGGGAAGGAAATCGCCGTACCGCCCCAGAGGGCGATCGACATCATCGCCGAAAAGCCGCTCGTGAGGTCGAGGCCCTGAAGCATCTCTTCATTGGCGGCCGCCGGACTCTTCAGCCAGGCGAGGATCTCCGGCGAAAATACGCCGGCGACGATCACGCAGGCCGTCCAGGAGACGGCGGCGAAAACGAGCATGTCGCGCAGGGCGAGGAGGTGCTCGACCAGAGGGCGCTGCGGATCGTTTCGCGCCTCAGGATGGCTGATCAGAGACAACTTGCGGCTCCCTGCTGACGGGTTCTTCGACGGTGAACGCACCCTCGATGTTGCGGGCGGCGGAGTCGGCGGCGTCGTTCAGCTCGCTCTCCATCTCCATAAGCTGGCGCTTGAAGGTGTTTGTCGCCCGGCATATGCGCGAATACCAGCGGCCAAGGGTCCGGGCGACCTCGGGAAGACGCTTCGGCCCCACCACGACAAGAACGACGGCGAGCAGCACAAACCACTCGCCGAAGCCTACGTCGTTGAATATGAAGGCTAGCGCCATTCAGCGGTTACTTCTGGTAGATGCCGAACTCGGCACGGCGGTTCGCCTCCCAGGCGCCCTCGTCGTGGCCGTCGACGGCAGGCTTCTCCTCGCCGTAGCTGCGGGTCTGGATGCGATCGGCGGCGATACCGCTCTGGACGAGGTAGTCGCGCACGATCACGGCGCGGTTCTCGCCGAGCGCGAGGTTGTACTCGTTGGAGCCGCGCTCGTCGCAGTGGCCCTCGACGACAACGACGCGATCAGCCCTGTCGGTAAGATGCTGGGTCACGGCGTCAACCTTGGCGAGCTCGCCCTGGGGAATGACGCTGGAGTCGAAACCGAAGTAGACCGGGGAGAAATCGACGTCGGTGCACTTCGTATACATATCCTCAAAACGCTTCTCGCCAGCCGCGCTGAGATCACCCTCGTCGGCGGAGATGTCGGAACCGCTGATGTCGCTGCCCTCGGCGGAGATGTCGGCGGCATCGCCGGAGCCGGCGGCCTTGTTGTACTTGCAGCCAGTGGTGGTCACCGCGAGAGCGACAGCCATAACAGCCATGATCGTTGAGAACTTCATTTTGTCTTCTCCTTGTATGTTGAAAAATGTGCGTATATGATACCGAATATCGGCGCGAAAATCAAGGGGGAAAATTACGTTATCTGCGATTTATCAGATAGACGACTCCGACAGCCAGCCGCTCGAACATCGTCACCGCGAAGAGGATGGGATGGCGAAGCACCTTGCGCCACTTGCCATTCTCAACGAAAACGCCGATAAAACGATAGAAAGGCGAAAATTGCCGCTTTACGGCGGGGTGTCCGCGCCATTTCTGCCGGTAGGCGGCGAAGCTTTTGGTGTAGTACGCCTTCTTCTCCAGCATGCGGCGGAAGGTGAGGCGCCTTTCGTTGTGGATGAGGTGGTTCTTCAAGACCGCACACTTCGCGCCGGTCGCAAGCACGCGAATGTCCAGCTCCCAGTCTTCCGGGCCGGCTATGAGGTTCTCGTCGTAGCCGCCTGTAGCCTCCAATACGGAGCGGCGGAAGAGACGAAGCGCGTCGATGCATGTTCCGTCATAGAAGCTGCGCTCGAAGTTGCGGGCCTTGACGCGGATTCCCGAGCCTGTACGAACCTCCGGCACCCAGTAGGCGTCGCCCGTTTCGACGGCGAGCATCTCGGCGACGGTTTCAGGGGGCAATATCATGTCCGCATCGAGTATCACCACCCATTCGCCGCGAGCCTTGCGCCAGCCAAGGTTGCGCTGGGCGCTACGCTCGGGACCCTTATCGTAGACGGTGGCGCCGAGAGAGATGGCGATGCCTTTGGTTCCGTCATCGGAGGCGTTATCCACGACAATCACCTCCGCGGAGCCGTCAGCAACGGCGCCATCGAAGGAATGAATGCAGGCGGCGATATTCGCCGCCTCGTTTCTTGTCGTTATGACGACTGAAAGTCTCAGACCTGCCACTCCTCGACCTTCGACTTCTGCTCGACCGGCTTCGAGTAGACATCCTTCTCATCCGGCGGCTGAGGCTTTGGATCAAGCGCATTCTCGAACTTCGGCAGCTCGCGAAGTGGGTGGTCATCCTTCAGCAAGGCGGGAGCGCCATTGCCCGTGGTGGCATTGGCGCCGACAACTGCGCCCGTCATGGCGGCGGCGGCGGCCATCTCTTCCTCGCCTACGGCCTCGCGGGCGTCGACCGCGGCCTTGGCCTCGGCATCGACCGCGGCAAGCTTGGAGCCTCTCGGGGGTATCGCTTTGAGGAGAGGGTCGTCCTCCTGGATCATGGTGCACTTCAAGGGCTCCTTGATGTACTCCTCGATGTCTGGAATCGCGAAGGACTCGTCTTCGTCGGCAAAGCTGATGGCGATACCGGTATTGCCGGCGCGGCCTGTGCGGCCTATGCGGTGCACATAGTCTTCGGCCTCGTAGGGGAAGTCGAAGTTGATGACGTACTCGATGTCGTCCACATGTATTCCGCGGCCGGCGACGTCGGTGGCGACCACGATCTTGATCTCGCCGTCGCGGAACTCGTCGAGCACCTTGAGGCGCTTGTTCTGGTTGACGTCGCCGGAAAGCATCTCGACGGCGACCCCGCGGATCTTAAGCGAGGCGTAGACGTCTTCGGTAGTCGACTTGCGGTTGCAGAAGACTATCGTACGCGCCGTCGGATGAAGCGCGATGTGGTTGTAGAGGACCTTGAACTTGTCTTCGGAGCGGACGATGTAGACCACCTGCTTCACGGTGTCGGTCGCGTTCGTCTCGCTGTCGACCTCGGCCTTGTAGGGAGCCTCCATCCAGTTCATCGCAAGGCGCATCACGGTATCGTTGAGCGTCGCGGAGTAGAGCATCGTGGCGCGCTTCTCCTTGGGCGGCAGATAGCTCATTATGCGGCGGACGTCGGGGATGAAGCCCATGTCGAGCATGCGGTCGGCCTCGTCGACCACGAGGGTATCGACGTTGGAGAGGTTTATGACGCGCGACTTGACGAAATCGAGGAGTCGGCCGGGGGTGGCCACGAGAAGGTCAACGGGCGCATCGAGCACCTCCTTCTTCTGGCGGTCGTAGTCCATGCCGCCGTAGATCGCGAGCGAACGCAGGCCGCAGTACTTGCCGATGGCGTCGGCATCCTTGCAGATCTGTATGACGAGCTCGCGGGTGGGAGCGATCACGAGGGCGCGTGGAGTACCGCCGGTCTTTGCGCGGTGCTCCGGGGTACGCAGGTAGCGGGTGAGTATCGCCACGAGGAACGCGGCCGTCTTGCCGCTGCCGGTCTGGGCCTTGCCGGCTATGTTCTTGCCCGCCAAAGCCTGCTCGAGCGAGAGGGCCTGGATCTCGGTGCAATACTTGAAGCCGAGGTCGGCTATGCCGTGCATGACCTCGGAAGGCAGGTCGAAATCATGGAAGCGGCGCTTGCCTTCGACCGGCTCGACTACGAAAGAATCTATCGACCAATTGGCGTGGGCCGCCTTGCGCGCGGCCATCTCTTCGGCGGAGACCACGCCACCCGGGCGCATCTGGTCCGCAGCCGTGTTTACGGGCGCTGGACCGCGCCTTCCGCGGTCGTGGCCACCCTTTCGCTCGTCGCGGCGACGGTCGCCCTTTCGCGGACCCTTCTGCTGGTTCTGCTGTCCGCCCTGCCGCCCCTGGGGCTGCTGCTTCTGCTGGGGCTTCTGCTGGTTCTGCTGACCGCCCTTCCTGCCCTGCTGATTCTGCTGGGGCTTCTGCGGCTGGCGGCTCTTGCCGCTCTTGTGCCTGCCGCCCCTGCCATTCGGCTGCGACGGCTTCTTCCCCGAGCCTGTCAGGGAACTTATGATCTTCTTTAGAAATCCGAATGCCATGTCTGACTGAAAGAGTACGGGTTGCCCGCCCGATGGCAGGCAACCCATCCCCAGCATTAACGCTTCGAGAACTGGAAGCGCTTGCGAGCACCGGGCTGACCGGGCTTCTTACGCTCCTTCATGCGGCTGTCGCGGGTCATGCAGCCGGCCTTCTTGAGAGCGGCGCGGGTCGTCTCGTCGGCCTCGACGAGCGCACGGGCCAGACCGTGGCGGATCGCGCCAGCCTGACCGGAGATGCCGCCGCCCTTGGCGAACGCGACGACGTCGACCTTGGTCATGTCGTAGCCGCTGATCGCGACGGGCTGCTTGAGGTAGTCGCGAAGAGCCTCGCTCTGGATGTAATCCTCGAGCGCAACCTTGTTGACAGTCCAGACGCCGCTGCCCTCGACGAGGTTGACGCGGGCGGTCGCTGTCTTGCGACGGCCGGTTCCAGCGGAAATTGTCTTCTTGGTAGCCATTTTCAAAATCCTCCTTAGAGCTTGATCTCGACCGGCTTCTGCGCGGCGTGCGTATGTTCGGCGCCGGCGAAGACTTTGAGGCGGGTCATCATCTTACGGGCGATGTTGTTCTTCGGGAGCATTCCCCAGACAGCCTCCTTGATCATGCGATCGGGATGCAGCTCGCGCATCGTGGCGGCGCTGAAACGCTTGAGACCGTCACGGAAGCCGCTGTAGCGCTGGTATTCCTTCTGCTCCTCCTTCTTGCCCGTGAGCTTGACCGACGCTGCGTTGGTCACGACCACGAACGCACCGGCGTCGACCGACGGATCGAAGGTCGGCAGATCCTTGGCGCGGAGTTTGTTGGCGACGACGACTGCGAGGCGGCCGAGAGGCTGATCCTTCGCGTCGATGAGGAACCACTGGCGATTGTCGCCGGGGTTCGGAGCACGATAGCTCTTCTGCATCTGTTTCTTCCTTGTCTTTCTTTCGGATTTGTGCCCCTTGTCCAGGGTTTTGTCCGTATTCACGGCCTGGCACCGCGCCAAGCCGAGGGAAACCGGTTAGCCCCCGATTCCGCTGTTGGGTGCATATGATACCAAATTCCGTCGCACAGCGCAAGTGCCCCATCATTTCTCCCGCACGCCGTGCGGTGATTTGGTATAATATCCGGAAAGATGAACATATGCTTCGAGACATTCGGATGCCGGCTCAACCGTGCCGAGACCCTCGACGACCAGGCGAGATGCGTGGCCAGGGGGCACCGGCTCGTCTCGAGCCACGCCGACGCCGACATGATCGTCATACGCGGCTGCTCGGTCACGGCAAGGGCGCAACGGGACTGCGAGAAGCTGATCGGGCATCTGAGGGAGAAGTATCCGGGGAAGCGGCTGTTCCTTACGGGTTGCATGCCGAACGCGAAGAAGCTGGAGATTTCAAACGTCTCGCGCGCGGTCGAGGTCATGCCGTCCAAGCCGCCGCTGCCGACATTCACGGCCAGGGCCTACCTGAAGGTGCAGGACGGGTGTTCCTGCGGCTGCACGTTCTGCATAGTGCCGAAATTCCGTGGCGAGCCGAGGTCGGTTCCGTTCACCGAGGTCCTCGACAGGGCGAAGCGCTTCATCGACGCTGGCTACAGCGAAATCGTGGTCACGGGCTGCAACCTGATGCTGTATTCCTCACAGGGGCGGCGGCTCACGGACCTGGCGGCGGCGCTGGCGGGGCTGTCGTCCGGGTGTCGCATAAGGCTCGGCTCGGTCGAGCCGGGCGCACAGGCCATGGAGCTGGCGGGGGCGATGGCCGAAAATGCGAACATATGCCGCTTCCTTCACTTGTCGGTACAGTCGGGGTCGGACGTCGTGCTGAAGGCGATGCGCCGTCCATACTCGGCAAAGGATGTCGACGCCCTGGCCGTCGAGGCCAAAAGACTTATGCCAGACATATGTCTGGGCTGCGACCTGATAGCGGGGTTTCCAGACGAGGGCGAGATGGACTTCCGGCTGACCAAGGGACTTCTGGTGCGCCACCATTTCACGAACGTCCACGCGTTCCCCTTCTCGGAACGTCCAGGGACGCTCGCGGCGGCCATGCCGGGCAGGATACTGCCGGATATCAGGAAGAAGCGCGCGAGGGATCTGGCGGAGCTGGGCGCGGAGAGCCGCCGCAACTTCGCAAAGCGGTTCGTCGGCAGGACGGTCGACGTGGTCGTCGAGAACGACAATCCGCCGTCGGGCTGGACGGGGGAGTATCTCTGGTTCGAGGCGTCGCAGGCGACCGGTATGTTCAGGACCATCACGACGAGCCGCGTTTCGCTGCGCAAGAAGTGCGTCAAGTTCATGGTGCGCTCTGCGCACGGGGGCAATCTCTACGGGGAGCCGGTCGCAGGTGGCAGGTGAGACGATACGAGCGGATGCGATCTGCCTCGCGATAAGGCCTTGGTCGAAGACGAGCCATGTCGTCGCTTGGCTCACGCCATCAGGCCAGGTGGCGACGCTGGTCAAGGGGGCGGTAAGGCCGAAGAGCGCGTTTCTGGGGCAGTACGACCTGAACTACACGTGCGAGATATTGTATTACGCGCGCGCGAAAGGAGATCTGCACGCGTTGAGGGAGGCGTCTCCCATGGAAAGGCGCGACGCATTGAGGGGCGACTACCGTGCGCTGGCGCTTGCGGACTACTTCAGGCGGACGGCGCACGAGCTTGCGCCGGCAGGTCCGGAGTGCGCGGAATGGTTTGAACTGCTCGAAAGCGCGCTCGACGGCCTGACGGGGCGCGCGGAGAGATCGACGGCGGACTCTCTCAGGCGGCTGCTTTCGTTCGAGATGCGCGTGCTGGAGCTCTCGGGGCTTGCGCCGGATCTCTCGGAAAGCCGCGAAAACGGCTCGTTTCAGCTGCGCGGCGAGCGCCGCATACCCGTCTCGCGAGAGACCATGGACTGCCTGAGGCGTCCGGCGGACGAAAAAAATCCAAAAATTCTAGTAGACGCGGCAAGGGTAATTGGTGTATTCTATACATTCCACCTGGATTGTGCCTCCGATGTGCGGAGGACGGTTCTGCGGATGATTTACAACAACTAACGAAAGAAGGCAACATAAAATGAACAAGCTAAACATCGTAGGCGCCGCACTGGTTGCTGGCGCACTGATCGCAGGCTGCGGCAAGCAGGACGCTGCGACAGACGAAGGCGGCAATGAAGTGGTGATCGAGGTCAACGGGCTGAAGCTGACCAGCGGCGGCATCAACTCCGACGTGGAGAAGATCATCGCGGCGCAGGGCGAGAACATCCCCGCCGAGCAGCTGGAGTTCGCGCGCCAGAACCTGCGCAACCAGATCGCGCAGTCGTTCCTGATCGAGAACGCGCTCGTGGCTAAGGCGAAGGCCGAAGGCTTCGTCATCACCGACGACGACCGCAAGGCCCGCGAAGAGAGCTTCCTCAAGAACATCTCCGGCATGGAGGGTGCGCCCGCGACGTTCGAGGAGTTCCTCGAGAAGTTCCCGCTCGGCAAGGACCGCGCGCTCAAGGAGTTCGAGAACGGCATCATCATCGACAAGATGCTCAGGGCAGAGAACGACAAGCTTGACGTCGCCGGCTTCGTGGCCGAGGCGCAGAAGATCATCGACGACATCGTCGCCGGCAACGCCGCGAGCGAGACTTCCGCCGCGACAGCACTCGCGAAGATCCAGGAGCTGAAGCTCAAGCTGGCGGTTCCCGGAATCGACGTCGGCGCCACGTTCGCAGAGATCGCGAAGGAGAGCAGCGACTGCCCCTCCTCGGCCAAGGGCGGCGATCTCGGAGAGTTCACGCACGGCCAGATGGTTCCCGAGTTCGACAAGGTCGCCTTCGAGCTGCCTGTCGGCCAGGTCTCGGAGCCGGTCAAGACGAAGTTCGGCTACCACCTGATCCTCGTGACGTCCAAGACGCCCGCAGTCGAGGCGACCGACGACAAGCCCGCCGAGCCCGAAAAGGTAAGGGCGAGCCACATTCTCGTCAAGACCGCCGAGGTTCAGCCCGTGCCTACGCTCGACCAGGTCGTGATGTTCCTCAAGAAGCGCGCCGAGCGCGAGAACGTCCAGAAGTTCATCATCGATACGCTCAAGGCTTCGACCATCAGCGTTTCGGATGAATTCAAGGAGCTCCTCCCCCCTGTCGAGGAGGAGTCCGAGACCCCGGTTGAAACGCCGGCCGAAAAATGATATACTATGCCCCCGTTGAAAGGATAAAAGAAAATGAGCCAGCATGCATCTCTTAAAGGTTCCGGCAAAATCACGTCCAAGCGCAACGTCCTCAAGCGCTTCGAGCGGGTCAATCTCCTGCAGAAGCGCGGCGAGTGGAAGGAAGGCTGCCGTGGCCTTGGTCTGAAGAAGACGAAGCCCGAGTGATTCGGGCCTTCTTCAAGGCATGAAAAGGGCGCGGCTTTCGAGCCGCGCCCTTTCGCTGTCTGGAAAAGCAAGGGAACTTTCTTTAGTTGCCCCAGGCGTAATGCGCGAACGCCTTGTTGGCCTGAGCCATCTTGTGCACATCATCGCGCTTCTTGATGACGTTGCCCTGGCCCTGGAACGCATCGATGATCTCGGCTGCGACGGCGGCGGGCATGCCCATGCCGTGGCGGGCGCCGGCAAACTGCGTAGTCCAGCGAAGCGCAAGAGAGAGCTGACGGTTGGCGGCGATCGGCACAGGCACCGGATACGTGGTGCCGCCGACGCGACGGGTCTTGACCTCGACCTGCGGCTTCATGTTGTCGATCGACGCGGAGACGATCTCGAGGGGATCGGTGAAGGTCTTCTCGTCCTTGACGAACTTCGCGGGATCCTTCTCGACGGCCTCCTTGACCTTGTCGATCGCACCATAGACGATCTTCTCGGCGACGGACTTCTTGCCGTCCTTCATGATGACGCGGATCATGTGCGCCACGAGCTCCGAATTGTACTTCGGGTCGAGGCTCACGCGCTTGACGATCTTTCTAGCTCTACGTGACATGGCTTACTTCTCTTCCTTCTTCTGACGCTTCATACCATACTTGGAGCGGCTGCGGTTGCGGCCATTGACACCGAGAGAGTCGAGCTTGCCGCGGATGATGTGGTAACGCACGCCAGGCAGGTCTTTCACACGACCGCCGCGGACGAGGACTACCGAGTGCTCCTGAAGGTTGTGGCCTTCGCCGGGAATGTAGGCCGTAACCTCGACGCCGGTCGTAAGGCGCACACGGGCAACCTTGCGGAGAGCCGAGTTAGGCTTCTTGGGGGTCATCGTCTTGACGACGAGGCAGACGCCGCGACGCTGAGGACAAGCCTTGAGCGCCGGCGACTTCGAATGCGAAGCGAGGGGCTGGCGCCCCTTGCGAATCAACTGATTGATAGTCGGCATTTGTTCTTGATTCCTTACTTTTCCAGAATGGGTGTATAGTATATCAATTTATGCCCCAGTTTGACAAGGGGGTAAATTCGCCTTTTCGTAGGCGCCGCGGACACGCAGGAAAAGCCAGCATGTCAGCGGGACTGTGAGTATGTAGAGAAGGCCCAGCACTCCGATGGTCATCCAGAAGTTCGAGACCATCAGCGCGACCATAAGCAGCAGCCCCGCCATTACAGGCAGCAGCATCCTGCGGGGAATGCGCAGCGCCTTGAGCGAGATCGTCGGCAGGCGCGAAGCCATCAAGGTGCCGACGAAGAGAAGCATGAAGATGCCGGTCCACGGATTCTGGAGCGCCGTCGCAAGCCAGGGCGCAGTGCCCTTCGCGTCGAGCGCGAGCGAGAGTATCGCGGGCGAAAGCACCATCCAGCATCCGCCAGGGGCTGGCACGCCGGTGAAGAAATGCTTCCAGTACGGCAGGGTCGGCTGCTCGAGCATCGTGTTGAAGCGCGCCAGGCGGAAGCAGTCGCACATGGCGTAGTAGAGCGAGCAGCCGAGCATGATCCTTATGAGAGGCAGGGGAACCGCCTCGCCGTCAAGCACGTGCATCGGACCGCCGGTCATCCAGAAATACATGAACATCGCCGGAGCTACGCCGAAGTTCACGAAGTCGGCCAACGAGTCGAGCTCGGCGCCGAGCTTGGAGCTGGCGTTCAGGAGCCTCGCAATCCGGCCGTCCATGCCGTCGCATATGCACGCGACGAGCAGAGCCCACAAGGCGGGCAGGAAGCGCCCTTCGGACGAAAGCGATATCGAGGTTATGCCGGCGCATGCGGCAAGCGACGTCACGAGATTCGGGACAATCGCACGAATGGGCACTTGCTGTTCGCCCTGGCCGTCGTCTATTATGTCTGCCATGATGTCAACTCACTGAGATGCGGATTTCGCCGGGTTTCGCCTCGGGCGGGCGCTGCGGCTTGGCGGAGTTCTTGCGGGGCGGACCTATCAGCGCGCCGTGAACTCGCCCGAGGGTCTTCGGCGCCTGCTCTACGAAGCACTCGCCCTGGAGCTGCTCGAGAACGCGGCTTATCACGTCCTCTCCGATCTCGCGGTGGGCGTTCTCGCGGCCACGGAACTGCAGGGTCAGCTTGACCTTGCAACCCTCCTGGATGAAGCCGCGTATCTGCTTCATCTTGTAGTCGAAGTCATTCGTGTCGGTGCCGGGATGGAACTTTATCTCCTTCACCTTCTGCACCTTCTGAGCCTTGCGAGCCTGCTTCTCCCTGATGGACTCCTCATACTTGAACTTGCCGTAGTCCATTATCTTGCACACGGGCGGGTTCGCGTTGGGGGTTATCTCAACAAGGTCGAGGCCTCGCTGGTCGGCCAGCCTTTGGGCATCGCGCGTAGGCATTACGCCGAGCATGTTACCGGAAGCATCAAGCACGCGGACCTGCGGAGCGCGTATCTTGAAGTTGACACGAGTGAATTGTGCGATAAGTCACCTCATTTGCTTTGGTTTATGATTGTCGTATTGTATCAAATGCCGTCATGAAATGCAAGAGGGCCGCACGAAATGTGCGACCCTCCGGCTTCGGACACCGCCGAGGGATATTACTCCTCGACGATCGTTACGACCTTGCCGTCCTTGATGAACTTCACCTTGCCGTCCTTGAGGGCGAAGAGCGTGAAGTCGCGGCCGCAGCCGACGTTCTTGCCGGGGTGGATCTTCGTGCCGCGCTGGCGGACGATGATCGAACCGGCGGTCAGCTTCTGGCCGTCGTAGGCCTTGACGCCGAGGTACTTGGGGTTGGAATCGCGACCGTTGCGCGCAGATGCGGATGTAGCCATTTCGATTCCTCCTTAGGCGATTGCCTTGACCGTGGCGACAGTAAGCGACTGGCGGTGGCCGACTTTCCGGCGCTCGCCTTTGCGGCGCTTCGCCTTGAAGTTGATCACCTTCTTGCCACGCTTGACACCGTCAACCGTAAGCGTAACCTTGGCACCCTCGACGTAGGGGGCGCCGACCTTGAGCGTCGTTCCGTCAGAAACGGCGCAGACCGTCTCCAGGACCGCATCCTGGCCGGGTTCGACCGAGAGCTTTTCAATCTCGATCACGTCACCGACGCGAACAAGCGTCTGCTTGCCGCCGGTTTCGAGCACTGCATATGCTTCCATTGTTCTTTACCTTTTGTCTTGCTGTGTTCCGCCCTCCTTGTGGCGGACGTCGCAAGGCGCCGCCACGAAAGGCTGGAAATTCGTTTTACTCCGCCGCTTCCTGGGCGCCCTCGTCAAGGATCGTCACCTTGAACTTGACGACCACGCCGTGGCCAAGGTCGATGTTCGCATCGTACTCGCCAACCTCCTTGAGGTGGTCTGCGAGGTCGAGCTGCGAACGCGACAGCTTGATGCCGCGGTTGGCCTCGATGGCCGCGAGAAGGTCCGTCGCGCTGACCGAACCGTAGAGCTTCTTGCCGTCGGTCGTGTGGGCCGAGACGGTGAGCGACAGGTCGGCGAGCTTGCGGGCCAGCTCGAGAGCGGCCTTCTTCTCCTCGGCGGCGCGAGCGGCGCGCTCGGCCTCAAGCTTCTTGAGACGGCGCTTCGCGGCCTCCGTAACGACGGCGGCGAGACCCTTCGGGAAGAGGAAGTTGCGGGCGTAGCCGGGGGCGACCTTGACGATCTGGCCCGACTTGCCGAGCTTCTTGATGTTGTCCATCAGCATGACTTCGATCTGCATGGGATGTATCTCCTTTCAGATTAAGCCATTAGGCCCATGTTGCGGGCGCGCTTGACGCCCTGGCGGATCTGGCGCTGCTGCTGCGAGGTGACCCCCGTGATGCGAGCGGGCAGGATCTTGCCGTAGTCGGTGATGTAGTACTTGAGCGTCTCGATGTCGTTGACGTCGATCGAATCCTTAGGACCGAGCGGCGGACGCTTGCGTGCGGCGAACTCCTCGCCGGCCGAGCTGTTGGATTTCTTGAAAGCCATTGTATGGTTCCCTTATGAAGATTGTTGTTTTATTAGAACGGAATGTCATCCGGATCCGACTCAAGCGAACCGTCCTGCGACGGCGCGTTCTCCACGGGAGAAGGCTGCCACTGGGGACGCTGCTGCGGGCCGCCGTTGAGGCGATCGCCCTGAGCGAGGAACTTGATGGTGGATGCGCGGACCTTGAGCTTCTGGTGCTTCTGGCCATCCTTCTCCCAAGTATCCATCTGAAGGCGACCCTCGACAAGGACGCTGCGGCCCCTCGAAAGGTACTGCCCGCAAAGGACTGCGAGCTTGTCCCAAGCGTCGACGTCGACGTATATGGGATACTCCCGCACCTGACCGTTGCGGTCGCGCTTGCGCTCGTTCATGGCGAGCGCGAGACGTGCGACCTGCGTGCCGTTCGGCCCCGTTGTCTTGAGGTCCGGATCGCGGGTCAGGTTGCCCATCAGGATTACTTTATTGAAAGACGCCATTTGGCACCTCGCTTTACTTTCCGTTGGTTGGCTTGTTACGCCTCGACGGCAGCCTCCACTTCAGCCGGCTCGGCGGCCGCTGCGGCGGCCTCCTTCTTGGCCAGGCGGGCAGCACGAGCGTTGCGCTCCTGCGCAAGCTTCGCCTCGCGACGATCGTCGACGGCCAGAATCTGGACGCGGAACACCTCTTCGACCAGCTTGTAGCGGTTCACGAGCTCGGTGACCTTGAGCGGGTCGAGCTCGAAGCGAACCTTCACATACACGCCGGATTCGCGCTTCTTCATGGGACGGGAGAAGCTGCGCTTTCCGAGAGACACCTTCTCGAGCACGTTTCCGCCGAGACGGGCGACTTCGGCCAAGGCCTTCTCGAGATTGGCTTCGAGGACGTCATCCTTCGTGACGCCGACGAAGATGTAGAGGGCATCGTACTTCTTCATTACTTCTTCTCCTCCTTCTTGGCGGCGTCTTCCTTACCCTTCTTGATCACTTCAGGGGACTTCTCGGCGGCTGCAGCGGCAGCGCCACCGGCGGCAGGAACGTCATCGGGAGCCTTGACGACCGCGAGAGCATACTCGCCGCGCGTCACGACCGTGTACTTGTCACCCAGCTGGAGATCGCGCACGAACATCGTCTGGTCGAGACCGAGGGCGGAAACGTCGACCTCGAACTTCTCGGCGATGTTCTCGGGCAGGCAGTCGACGTCGATCGTGCGGAGCACCTGCTCGAGCACGCCGCCGCCAAGCTTCACGCCTGTCGGTTCGCCCGTAAGGATGACGGGCACGGTCACGCGGACCTTCTCAGTGAGCGACACCTCGCTGAAATCAACATGTATCGGCGTGCCGGCGAGAACATCATTCTGCATCTCGCGCATGAGCGCCGGAACTTCGGTGCCGTTTATGTCGAGCGTAACCAGGAGCTGCTTGCTCGTGCGGCCACGCATAGCCATCATGAAGTCGTGCGCAGGGAGCTTGATCAGCTCGGTGCCGCCCTTCTTCATCTTCATCACCGATCCGGGGATCATCCCCGTCCGGCGCAAACGACGGACTGCTCCCGTACCTTGTTCGGTACGCGGCTCCGCCTTGATCTTTATCTGATCCATTACTTGCCTTTTTACTTGTTCCCGCTTACTCTCACGCACCGTGCGTTACCCTCTGCGGCCAAAACGAGTGAAGTATATCAAATTTCTTTCGGTTACGCAACCCCCCGCACCTTGATTATGCGGTCCATGGTGCGGGCGAACATTTCAGGCGTCTGGCTCTGAACGCCGTCACACCTCGCGTGCGGCGGATCGTTGTGCACCTCTATGATGAGTCCGTCGGCGCCGACGGCCGCCGCAGCGACCGCCACCGGCTCGACGAGGTACGAATAGCCCGTAGCGTGCGAAGGGTCGACCACCACCGGCAGATGCGACAGCCTGTGCAGCATCGGCACCACTCCAAGGTCGAGCGTGTTCCTGAGGGCCGTCTCGAACGTGCGTATGCCGCGCTCGCAGAGGATTACGTTCGGATTGCCCGAAGCCATTATGTACTCGGCGCTCATCAGAAGCTCCTGCAAGGTCGCCGACATGCCGCGCTTCAGAAGCACGGGCTTCTTCGTGTAAGACCCCACCTCCTTGAGCAGGTTGAAGTTCTGCATGTTCCTCGCGCCGATCTGGATCACGTCCACGTCGTTGAAGAGCTCGATGTCCTTGAAATCCATGAGTTCCGTGACTATCGGCAGCCCCGTCTCGCGCTTTGCGACAGACAGCATCCTAAGCCCCTCGGCCCCGAGCCCCTGAAACGCATATGGCGAGGTGCGAGGCTTGAAAGCCCCGCCGCGAAGCATCGCGGCGCCAGCTGCCTTTACGGCCTTGGCTATGCCGACGATCTGCTCTTCGCTCTCGACGCTGCACGGACCCGCAATCACGCCGAAGTTGCCTGCGCCGATCTTTACCCCCGAGCAGTCGATCGCCGTATCCTCGGGGTGGAACTTCCTGTTTGCGGCCTTGTATGGCTCCTGGATGCGCTGAACCGACTCGACTACGTCAAGAGCCTCAATTAGAGAAGGATCGAGGTGTGCGACATCGCCTACGCACCCGATGAGGGTCTGAAGCGCACCCTTCGAGACATGCGGCTCGACATTGCGCGATTTGAGCAGCGCCTTGAGGTTTTCGACCTGCGCCTCATCCGCACCCTTCTTGATCAGTATTATCATAACTATTGCCTTTTTCTGCTTTTTGGGCGCGTATTGTAGCAAATAGCCTTCGCGCTTGTCAAATCAGCGCGGATACTACCTTCAAAGCCTGAACTGTCTCCCTGACGTCATGAACCCTGACTACGCTTGCGCCGTTCATGGCGCACCATACGGCGATGCCGAGGTTGCCGCCGAGGTTCTTTCCGGTGACCTTCTCGCCCGTCAGCTTCTTTACTATGCGCTTGCGGCTGGCGCCAACGAGAACAGGCCCCTTCTTCGCCAGCCCGGGTATGCCCCTCAACAGCTCAAGATCCTCCTCGCGCGTGGTGCCGAAGCCGATCATCGGGTCGAGGTAGAGCCTTATTCCGTCCAATTGGCCAGAAACCGACATCTTATCGAAACATTTCGCCGGCATCACGAGACTGGCGCCACCCTTCGCGCATATCTCGGCCATCCGCGCAATCGGCTCGGCGTATACGCAGTTTATGATGTCCGCCCCACAGGCGACGGCGCGTTCAGCCGTCTCAGGGTGGTAGGTGTCGATCGACAACGGAACCCCGACCTTGCCTGCCAGCGACTTCAAGACCGGCTCAAGCCGCTGCCATTCCTCCCGCCAATCCAAAGGCGTCGCCCCCGGTCTTGTGGATTCCCCGCCGAGGTCGATCATGTCGGCCCCCTCGTCAATCATGTTCCTTGCGCGGGCGATTGCCTGCTCTGGACGGTAGAACTGCCCTCCGTCGGAGAATGAGTCCGGCGTGACGTTGACGATGCCCATTACCTTCGTGTTCATAGCGGAAGCTCCATTTGCGCGACGGGTCCGAAGCTGCGGCGGTGTTCGGGGCATGGTCCCAGCCTGGCCAGCGCCTCGAAATGCTGCTTGGTTGGATAGCCCTTGTTCTTTGCGAAGCCGTAGCCCGGATAAAGCGCCTCCAGCCTCAGGCAGTCGGCGTCTCGCGCCGTCTTTGCGAGTATCGAAGCCGCCGCTATCATAAGGCTCTTTGCGTCGCCCTTTATGAGGTTTCTTGAAGGATACGGCAGGTTCTTCGCCGGATTGCCGTCCACCAGAATCGTCACCCTGTCCCCGCCAAGCCGCGAACCTACGCTCTCGGCCGCCCTTCGCATGGCGAGATAAGTGGCGTTCAGTATGTTCAGGCGGTCGATTTCCGAGGGAGTCGCCGAAGCCACCGCCCAGGTGCAGCCTTTCGTCGCCTTTATTACCTCAGCCAGCCGTTCGCGCCGCCTCTCCGTCAGCTTCTTCGAGTCGTTGATTTCGCGCCACTCCCCCTCGAGCAGCCTCGCCGCGAGATCCAGCGGAACTGAAACCGCCCCGGCGTAGACTCCACCGACGAGAGGACCTCTTCCGGCCTCGTCAACTCCGATGACCATGTCACCGAGCTCTCGCTCGAAATCGATGTCGACCGCCATTTCGATCAGTAGCTCATACGGGTGGGGACGCCAGCCGAAGCCATGACGCGCTTGATGTCCGTTATCGAATATTCACCGGAGTGTATCATGCCGGCGACGATCGCGGCATCGGCCTTCGCGTCGCGGAAGACCGTAACGAGGTGGTCGGGATTCCCCGCGCCGCCGCTCGCCACGACAGGCACGTCTACCGCCTCGGCGATCTTCTTCGTAAGCTCAAGTTCGAAGCCTTGGCGCGTGCCATCGGCATCCACAGAGTTGACCACGATCTCTCCCGCGCCCAGACTTGCCGCCCTTTTGGCCCACTCCACGGCATCCATCCCCGTGAATTCACGGAATCCGCGCGTCGTTATCTCGTAGCCGGAAGGACATTTCGCGCTCTTCACCGGATCCATGCCCAGCACCATGCACTGCCTGCCGAAAGCCGCCGCACCATCTGCGATTATCGACGGATTCCTGACCGCAAGCGAGTTGACTGAAACCTTCTCGGCTCCGGCCAATATGACACGCTCCATATCCGCAAGGCACGATATTCCGCCGCCTACCGCAAAAGGAATCCTGACCGCCCTTGCGACAGCCTCGACCATCTTGATGTCGATCGGACGCCTCTCCGCCGACGCCGTGATGTCGTAGAAGACAAGCTCGTCGGCCCCGCCGTCGGAGTATGCGACGGCCATTTCGACAGGGTCGCCCAGATCGACGTTGTTCTTGAACTTTACACCCTTGGTGACGCGTCCGTTCCTGACGTCGAGGCAAGGTATGACGCGTCGGGTGAGTCCGGCCGGAGAGCCGGCCGACCCTTCGTCTTCGACGTTTCCGGCGAGCCAGCGCTCGAGCAGCCTAAGCCCCGCCTTGCCGGACTTCTCGGGGTGGAACTGGCACGCCAGCAGGTTGTCCCGGCGAACCTCGCTAGTGAAGGTGACTCCAGCATAGCTCGTCGTGCCGCAGGTGAAACGGCCGACTTCGGCGTAGTAGGAATGCACGAAATAGTATTCGGTTCGCCCGTTCACCTGGTTCCAGCCGATCTCCGGCACCTTCGCTCCATTATGCGGAAAGCGCCTCACCTCGCCCGGTATGATGCCGAGAAGCTCAACCCCGCCATCCTCCTCGGAATGCTCGAACAGTATCTGCATGCCGAGGCATATGCCGAGGAAAGGCTTTGTCTTCGCCGCCCTGCGCACAGCGTCCGCGAGGCCGAGCGAACGAAGGTTCTGCATCGCGCTGCCTGCCGCGCCTACGCCCGGGAAAACCACCCTCTCGGTCCTCGCAACCACATCTGGATCGCGAGTGACAACCGTCTCGGCCCCTATCGCGGCAAACGCATTCCTGACGCTGGTGAGGTTGCCGGCCTTGTAATCTACTATGGCGACCATGCTAGAGCATCGCGGCGATTCCCGCGCCTACCATCGGCGCATCCTCGACCTGCGGCGTGATCTCGTAATGTATGTTGCGGCGCTTGACGAGTATGTCGTCCAGCTCGCGGCGCACAAGATCGGCGAACGGAACGGCCTTCGTCTTGTACCACGTAGAGCCGTCGGCGTTTATCGCGACCGGCGACGAGGCCGAAATGCCCTCGCCCGTCTTTATGACGAACGCCGCCAGATGTATAGCCGTAAGCACGGCGGCGCGCTCGAACACCGGCAGCGCCAGGCGGCGCGCCAGCCTTGCGTCGGTGGCGTCGGCGAAGATCGCGTCGAGCGGATTCTCCCGCCCGGCCTTCTTGAAGCCGGCGGCGAAGTTGTCGAGGTCTATGGTCTCGAGCGTCGAAAGTCCGGAAAGCCTGCCGACCGCATCCTTCGAGAAGAAGCCCTCCTTCGCCGCGGCCTTGAATATCTCCAGCCCGATCGTGCCGAGATACGCGCCCGCGATCATCTTCTCGAAAGGATTGCTGCCCGGCGTCTGGGTCTTGGCATCCATCGCGAGGTCGAACCTGCTGCGCGCGATCTTGCTGAAGCTGCCGGATTCGGCATTTATGATCATCTTTCCTGCGGGATCGAGACCCGAGAGCTTGAGAATGTTCTCGTTGCGCTCGACATATGCCGTGTTTGTGCCGGTGCCGAGTATGAAGCCGAGATACGACGAATACTCCCTGTCGCCCTCGGTCGCCTTTGCCGCGAGGAGCGTGGCGACGGTATCGTTCACGATGGCGATCGTTCCGCCGCCGAGCCGCGAAAGAAGCTCCTTGCCGACGAACTGGCCGACGATCGCGGGCGCCTTTATGCCCTTGGTCCAGCGTATGAGCCTCGCGTCGAGATCGGCCGTAGCATCGGCGGGATACGAGAAGCAGAAGCCTATCTTGTCGACCGTGGCGAGAGGCTTGACGCGCCGGACCTCGTTCGCGAACGCCGAGTAGAATTCGTCGACGCCCACCTCGCTCTTCACGCCAGGCATGGGCTGGTTGACCCTTTCCTCGACCTTCGGCGGAATCGTCACCACGCCCGAGCGGAAGTTCGTGCCTCCGGCATCCAGCACCGCGACCTTCGCGCCCTGCGGGATTTTTCCGTCGACCCCTATGTAAGAAGGTATCATGGGCAGCGACGAGGGCTTCCCGGCCAGCCCCTTGTCCATTTCCGACACGAAGGCGGCAATCAGCGCGTCGCGGTCTATCTCAGATGCCGCAACGAACCCGCCATCCCTGAGAAAATCTTCAGGCGTCTGCATTATTCATCAATTCCTTTACTAGATATATCCAGTCTTCGTTCGAAAGCTCTTCAGCCCTCGCCGTAGATTGTATCATATCTTTGAATATGCTGCCAAGCTGTTTGCGCCTGTGCTCGAAAGCCTTCTTCGTAAGCTTGTGGAAAATCTCGCGCTCCTCGGCCGAAAAGCCGGCGTTCCTGTCGTGGCGCACAAGCCTCACGACGCTGGACCCTATCTCGGGACGCGGCCAAAAGCAGCTCGCCGCGACCTTGCGGACGATTTCAACGTCGTAGTCCAACTGCGCCCAGACGCCGGCGAGTCCGCGAGTCTTCGACCCCTCCTTCGCCGCGAGACGCTCCGCGACCTCAGACTGAACGAGAACCGTAATCGAGGCCGGCGCGCGGCTCTGCACGAGCTCGAGCAGTATGCGCGTACCCGCCTGATAAGGCAGGTTGCTCACCATGCAGTCGAAGTCCGAAAGGTTCGACGAGCCGTCGGCAATGAAGTCGAGGGCGTCGCCCGCGACCACCGTAAGCGCCTCAGGGTCGCCCAACGCCGCTTTGAGGCGCCCGGCGAGAACGGGATCCTTCTCTACCGCCGTGACCAGGCACCCTCTCGAAAGCAGCTCCTCGGTCAGAACGCCAAGCCCGGGCCCGATCTCGAGCACCCTCGGCGCCGCCTTCTCGACCGGCACGGGCTTCAGCCCCGCATCCACTATGCCCAGCAGCGCGTTGCGGTCTATCAGGAAATTCTGCCCCATCGTCTTGTTGGGGTGGAAGCCATTCTCTATGCACCAGGCCTTTACCTGGCTTGGGCTCGTAAGGTTCATCACTTTATCCTGTCGAGGACGGTTATGTAGTCCCAATCCGGATCGTCTATCGGACCCCTCACCCTGAACTCGAGCAGCAGCTTGGTGAAAGGCCACATTATCGGGCGGATGAGATACTTGCCGAGCAGCGATTCGTCCTTCATGAGCTGCACGCGCACCATGAAGTCGAGGTCGTCCTTGGCCATGTCGTACTGCCCGTCGGCGTATATCGAGAAGAGCGCCCCCTCGATCTTGATGTCGTATGACTTGAATACGCCATCCTCGATGGAGAATGTGCAGCTGCCCTCGGACTGGTTGACGATCTTGTCGATTCCCGGCACCTCGCGCGCCAGCAGCTCGGTCAGTCCCATGAAAAGTTTCATCTGCGAGAGGTGTCCGTTCTTGGCCGTCGCCCTGCCGCTGCCGTTCAGATGGGCGATGGCGTTCGTGCTTATCGGACCGCTCACCGAAAGCTCGCCCTCGACCTCGCCATGCTTGTCGCCGGCGTCGAATCTGAAGAAGTCTGAAAGCTCCGCGACCGAGCCGTCCTTGTACGTCAAGTCGAGCATGAACATGGCGCGCTCCGGGTCGAGCTCCGGCAGCATGAGGCGCGCCGAGCCCGCCACCTTGCCGTTCAGCTTGCCCTTCGCGCGGGCGCTGTTGAAGTAGACCGTGTCGCCCACATACGCGAAGTCTGTCGACGCCTCCCAAAGCGGAATCCCGAAAAGCGAGCCGCGCTCGAACGCAATCGAGCCGTGCAGGTCGTTGTCGCGCTGGTGGGCGACATCCGTCGCCAAAATGCCCGAAACCTGTATCTGCGGCGGCGTCTCGCATACGAGGCAGTCGAGCTCGCCTTCGTTCAGGTAGTCGATGATCTTCAGGATATCCTCGAGCCTAAGCGCGCTCGACGCGTCGAAATGGATGTGCGCCACATCGCCGACGCCGCGAACCTGAAGCCGCCCCTTGAGCGGACGGTCCTTCACGTCGACCGCCACGAGCGGCCCGATCGTCGTCTCGTAGTCCATCTGCCTCACACCGTCGCGCACCGGGAACGTCACGTGAAGCCCGATCTCGCCGTCTGCGCGAGCCATCGAAACGTTGTTGTAGCGGCCAAGCTCGGGATGGATGTCGAAATCTAGCGAGAACTCGTTGCTGCCGAGGTCGACATCCCACCCAAAGTTCACCGGAACCGGTTTCTCGACCTTGGTGAAGGCATCCATATACTCCACGACGAGCGGCAGGTCGAGCACCTGGATGAGCGGACGTATCTTCGCCTGAGTGGCCTCACCCTTCACGCGCCCGCGAACCCTCTTCGCGGACAGGTCGAAGTCGCAGAATCCGTCGACTTCCGCCGGACGCTCCTGCATGTTCCACACAATATGCACCTCGGAGGCCGAAAGGCGCGTAGGACGGCACGTCACGACGGCCCTCAGAAAATCGGGCGCGGCGCCCAGGATGTTCGCCCGCTCAAGCTCAAGCCTGAACTTCGGCAGCTTCGGCAGGCGCACCCCCCAATCGTCGTAGCCAAGCGGTTCGGCATAGTCGCCGACCTCGTAATAACTGTCTTGCAGCCTGGGAACCCTAACGCCTACGCCACGGACAAGCCTGTCGAACAGCCTCACTTCAAGCGACTCCGCGGCGAAAAGCGGCTCGAGCGTATTCTTTCGCCCGAGGTCGTAGAGTTTGACGTTCTCAACCTTCAACCCTCGCATCCAGCCGAAAGTGGCCGTATCGCAGTGAAGAACTAGATTTGTGGGCAGAGCCGGGGATACGATGTCCTCTATCCATTCGCCAGGCAGACGCTCCCTGCGGAAGAACAGCGAAAGCAGGTAAACCAAAAAGACGATGAAGCTCCACTTCACCGTCTTCCCGACATATTTGAATATCTTCTTTACTACGCGCACCGTATGTCCTGTTTGGCAGCCCCTAGGAGAGTCGAACTCCTCTTACCTGGATGAGAACCAGATGTCCTAGCCGATAGACGAAGGGGCCAGCTTTTTGGTGCACCCGGTGGGATTTGAACCCACACACCTTGCGGCACCAGAACCTGAATCTGGCGTGTATGCCAATTTCACCACGGGTGCTTTCGGGGACATAGTATATCATATCTTGCGCCCACCGCGCAAGGGGGTATTTGAAAAAAATTCACCACAATGTCAAGTCGCCCAAAAACGAAGACCCCTACTGGTCGGATGCCGTAGACCCCTATGGGTCGATGGCTCGCATGCCTAGGGGTCGCGGCCTCTCATGCCTAAGGCCTGAGGCGTTGCCACCCAATGGTTTCGATGAAAGCACCCAATGGTTTTGCAAAAAGCATTGGGTGGTTTTGCTGTTGGCACGCCGTCCTTTTCGCTAAAGCATTGGGTGGTTTACGCTTATGTCCGGCGGCCCTTTCAGGAACCAATGAGTAGACAGTCAAGTAGACAGTCAGGTAGTCAGACGCAGATGAAGACGATGCCGGGGTTGGGGGAGCGCTTGTAGAATACAGGTATGCGGCTGGCTTCGGGAAAGGCGAGAAATTCCGCCGAAAACATGTCGCCCGCAAACTCCCCGTCGAGGTATCCGCGTATGTGGTGCTGCCTGCGGTAGCGGCGGCATGCGTCGATAACGGCGTTCTTTATCATCGCCGTTCCGCCGGACGATCCATAGCCAGTCACCACCGCGAAAACCGACGGTCCCCCACCCCTGGCGTACGAGATTATCCTGTCCAGCCGCGCCAGGGCATCGTCCACCCGCGCGCCGCGCGGATGCAGGTCAAACTCCTCGATCTCCTGGCGCCTGCCCATGTCCAAACGCCCTCATTTGCGCAGGAACGCCGCTCGCGGACGCACCTTGGCGAGAAAGCGCATGTGAAGCGCGATGGGTATTATCGTCATCAGGCAGCACATTACGTCCGACACCGGCATCGACAGCCATACGCCAAAGGCATGGTCTTCGATGAAATACGGCAAAAACCACGCCGTCGGCAGCAGACACGCCCCCTGACGGAGGGTCGAAAGCACTATCGCCGTCTTGGGGCGACCGATGGACTGGAAGAACGTAGTCGCCACCACGTTTAGCCCTATGCACCAGAGCATGCAGTTCGCCACCTGCAGGTCGCGCGCGGCGATCGAAAGCAGCGCAGGATTGTCGGACGAAACGAAGAGGCTCGCGAGAATCCGCGGGAACGGCGGCACGGCCTGAAGCACCGTCGCCACTATGCAGAGAACCGTCGTCACCCAGAAGCCGAGCATGAAGGCGTCCTTCACGCGAGCATAGTTGCGCGCGCCCCAGTTGTAGCCGATTATCGGCTGTATGCCCTGCTGCGCTCCCATTATCGGAAGCACCACGAGTATGAGCACGCTCTGGAACACCCCGAGCGACGCAATCTGAGTGGTCGCGGCGGCCTCGTCCACCGCCCACTTGGCGAACGCCGCCGGCAGCACCACATTTATCAGCGAGCCGAGCATCTGCTGGAGGAAAGGCGCGAAGCCTATGCCGCAAGGCTTGGCGAGGTAGCCCTTGTGGAAGCCTATCCGCCCCACCCGCAGCCTTACGACGGAGCGTCCCGAGACGTAGCGGTGGATGGCGAAGAGGAAGCTCGCGAACATCGCTATGTTCGTAGCCCACGCGGCGCCCGCTATGCCCATGCCGAAACCGAATATGAAGATGGGGTCGAGTATGAGGTTTGTGCCGAAGCCGACGATCATGCAGGTCATCGAGCCGATGGCGCTGCCTTCGGCGCGCATCAGGGCGGAGAAGCCGAACGCCAGATGGGAGAAGAGGTGGGAGAACAGAACTATGCGCAGATACCGCCTGGCGCAATCGAACGCCTCGGCGCTCACGCCGCCCGCTCCGCACCAGCGCAGCACCGTGTCGATGTTGAAGAAGATGAGCGGCGGCAGCATGAAGAAGAAGAGCAGCTTGAATGCGACGAGCTGGCCGAGTATCTTCTCGCAGCCAACGCGGTCGCCCTCGCCCAGCTTGATCGACATCGCCGCGGCGTGGCCGACGCCGACGAACACGCCGAACGCCGCAAAAAGCATCATTATCGGAAATACCAGCGTCAGCCCCGCCATGGCCGCCTCGCCGCAGCCATGCCCGATGTAGAATCTGTCGACCACGGAGTAAAGCGCATTCAGCGACATCGCCACAAGCGCCGGCCATGAATACTTGAGGAGGAGCTTCGGCAGGCGTCCCGTCGAAAGCTCCTCCAGGTTTTTCTTGGCCGCTGAGAGGTTGGCCGACATCAGAACACTATCGTAACCTTTGGCAGGGCGCGGCGGATTCTCGCCATCTCGTCGGGGGCGAGCCTCAGGCCGCCGAGCTGAAGCGAAGTCAGATTTTCCCATCCGGAGAGGTCGTCGGGCAGCTTCTTGAGAAGCGTCTCGGAGAAGGATACATTCTCGAGCCCCCTCTTGGCGACGAACCAATCGGGAACCTCGGTTATCGGATTCTGCGAGAGGTCCACATCTGTAAGCGCCGGCAGGGCCTTAAGCTCCTCCGGCACGGATGTGAAGCGATTGCCCTTGAGATATATGCGCCTCAGGTTCACGAGGGGCGAGACATCCTTGAGAGAGGACAGCTTGTTGCGGTTGAGCCTCAGCCACTTGAGTCCCGTTAGAGTCGAGAGCTCCGCCGGGAACTCCTCCAGCTCGTTGCGGTCGAGATTGACATAGTCGACCAGCTCCGGCTTGAGGAGTTCGCGGCAGGACGAGAGATCCCGAAGCGCCCTGTCCTGAAGATACAGTCGGGCGCCTTCGGGAACCGTCACCGTTGCGGGGGTCGGTTCGTTGAAGCAGCCTGCCGCAGCGAGGGCAAGCGCGACCATCAACGTACGCTTCAACCCTCAGCCTCTCAGTTGGCGGCGGCTACGATGCCGGCGAAGTCTGCGGCCTTGAGGGCCGCGCCGCCGATGAGGCCGCCGTCGATATCCTTCTTGGCAAGAAGCTCCGCAGCGTTGGTGGGCTTCATCGAGCCGCCGTACTGGATGCGCACGGTCTCGGCCGTCTCGGCGCCGACGAGCTTGGCGAGGGTCGCGCGGATGAGCGCATGAACCTCCTGCGCCTGGTCTGGGGTAGCGGTCTTGCCGGTGCCGATCGCCCAGACAGGCTCGTAGGCGATTACGAGGCGCTCGCAGTCGGCGGGCGTGACGTCCTTGAGGCCGACGTTCATCTGGCGCTCGATAACCTCGACCAGCTTGCCGGCCTCGCGCTCCTCGAGAGTCTCGCCGACGCAGACGATGGCCGTGAGGCCGGACGCGATCACAGCGCGCGTGCGCTTGTTGACCGTCTCGTCGGTCTCGCCGAAGTACTGGCGGCGCTCGCTGTGGCCGATGATCACATACTTCGCTCCTGCGTCGACGAGCATGCCCGTCGATATCTCACCGGTGAACGCGCCCTTCTCCTCCCAGTGGGCGTTCTCGGCGCCGACGCCGACATGCGTTCCGGCGGCCGCGGCGACAGCGGCGGGAATGTCGATCGCAGGGGTGCAGCAGACCACCTCGACGTTGGTGAAAAGCTTCGTGGCCTCGACTACCTCCTTGACGAGGGTGGCCGTCTCGGACGGCTTGACGTTCATCTTCCAGTTGCCTGCTATGATTTTCTTTCTCATGGTTTCTCCTTACTGTTTGAATTCAAATTTCCTGTGGCTGACGCCGGCGGCCTTGAACATGTCCTTCACCGTGTCGAGAAAGGCGTAGTCGCCGCCGTAGACGACCTCCTTTATGCCGGCGTTGATTATCAGCTTCGCGCAGGTGAGGCATGGCGATATCGTGACGTAGATCGTAGAGCCGGCGATCGCGACGCCGTAGTACGCCGCCTGGCAGATCGCGTTCTGCTCGGCGTGCGTGCAAAGGCACTCCTCGAGGTGGGTGCCGCTCTTGACCTTGCCGGCGCAACGGGGGCAGCCGCCGTCGAAGCAGTTCTTCACACCGCGCGGCGTGCCGTTGTAGCCCGTCGAGAGTATGTGGTTGTCCTTCATGATCACGGCGCCCACGTGGCGGCGCGAGCAGTTAGAGCGCTTCGCGACGACCTGCGCAGTCTCCATGAAGTAGTCGTCCCACGTGGGACGAGGATCTTTTGTCTTTCTTGCGGCCATTAGATGTATTATACCATAAATGACTTGCCGGTGGAATGAGCAAAGTCCCTGAGCCACCCAAGCTCGCGGCGACGCATCCTTGCGTAGCCGGACGGCGAATGGTCGTCCTCGCCGGAGAGGTGGTCCATGCCGTGGGCGACGTAGAGCAGCAGCTCCTTCGCCGGCGACCATCCATGGCGTTCCGGCGCGGCAGAAACGGCCCTGTCGCAGTTGACGTAGAGTTCGCCGTAGACCCCCTCGGCCTCGCCCGGCATCGCGTCGTAGCCTTGGGTTATGACGTCCGTCGCGCCGGCGACGCCCATTATCGCGCGGTGGGCCTCGTCGCTCGATCCGTCGTTCTGCAACACGACCGACACTTCGCGAAAGGCCGTTCCGCAGCGGGCTGAAGACCTCGCCGCGAAATAGCGCGCGGCGCTCTTGAGTTCGCCCTTGCCAAGGCCTATCTTCTTCGGCAGGTCGCCGTCTATCGAGATCGTGCAGTTCATTTAAGCCTCTCGTACCACACGACGCCGTGGGGGTATTCCTCGCTCGTCACGACCTTGGTCTCGCCGTCCTTCAAGCGCAAGACGGCCCGCCACTCGTCGCCCTCCCACAAGAGTTCCTCGATGCGCACCGCGCCAGGCAGGAGAAGCCCCTTTATCGAGCCCTCGCGCCAGCTGGCGGGCTTCGCCGGCAGGAAGCGCACCCAGCTGTCTTCGCCATGCACCAGCATCTCAGAGACGAGATAGGGGTAGCCGCCGGAGAGGTCCATGTTGAATACGTCGTCCTCGAAATGGAAGGTTCCTCCGCCGTCGGTCCAGAAGCCGTCGGTCAGGCGCATAAGGCACCTCTCAGCCCGCTCGGCGTCGCCAAGCTTGCAGGCAGCAAGGCCGAGTCGCACATACTCGAACGCCTTGCGGGTCTCGGGCGCGCCGGCCGCTCGCTCGTCGAGTCCGCGGTCGATCGCGTCGCGGACGATCTGCACCAGCGTTGTGTTTGTGACTATCTCGGCCGGCGCATCGTCGTATAGCGCCTCGAGGAGAGCGGTGACGTCTTCCGGATCCGGCTCGGGACGCTCGGCCGCGTCCTTGACGAGCGGCTCGATACGCTTTAGCCACGCGTCGTCGTGGTTGTAGCGCCATGCGTCGCGCAGGCGGGCAGGGATCCTCCACGCGCCCTTGTGCCAACTGTGGCGCGGATCCTTAAGCTTGCGCTCGACCCATTTGGCGAGGCACTCGTTGAACTCCATCGTGTTGCCGCGGCTGAAGAACGCCGTGGCACACGGCAGGTGGCCGTTCTCCCTGAATATCGAGCTCCAGGCTTCATTCCACGAACCGGTCCAGATTCCCTGAAGGTTGGGCACGTTGTCGCCGCCTGTCGAGGAGATTATGTTGTAGCGGGCTGCGGCGAAACGCCTCTCGATTCGCGGATCGTCGCAGTCGATGCTGAGCGAGACGCGTCCGAAGAGATCTCCCATCGCGGCGGCGTGGCGCATAAGCAGCTTGTTGTATCCGTCGGCGACGGCCGCTGCGAGGCGCTTGCGGATGGCAGGGAACGGATCGGAAGCGAAGCCTTCCTTCGGCACGGGCTCGATGGCGATGAACGCTTCGGTCTTGTCGGCACCAGCTGCGAGAGCAACGACGTAGCCCGCTATGTCGTTCCAGGGGTTCCTGTTGGAGAACTCGCAGCGGTATGTCAGGCAGCCGTCACGCTTGCCGACCTCGAAGCGCCTTATGCCCTGCTCGAAGGTCTTTGCCTCGCGATAGCCGTGAAGCGGAATCGAGTCGAGCACGAAGAACGTCTCGCGGCTGGCGGGATCTTCGATCTTTACCGCGATGAGGTTGTCGGGACGCGACGCGAAGATGCGGCGGCGGTAGCGGCGCCCTTCCTGGTCGATCGCCGAAACGACGCATTCGCCAGTCGCGAAATCTACCGAGCGGAGGTATCCGCCGGCGACATTGACGTCGTTGGCTATGCGCAGGTTGCATGCGGCCATGAATGGATCGCGCCCCACCTTCTCGCCGTCAGCGGGCATGGGCAGGTAGAGCTTTGCGTGGCTGAGGTGGATCAGCTCGTCGGATACGTTGCCTTCAACCATCGCACCTATCGTGCCGTTGCCCGTAAGCATGGCGTGGCGCCAGTCTGCGGCCGGGGCTTCCGCCTCGAAACGGAGAGCCGAAGCGCCCGAAAGCAGCGCAGGCGCGAGGGCCGCAAGAAAAAGCAAGTTCTTTGGCATATGAATATTTTACCAAATCCTAGGCATTCTATGCTACAATATTTGCATGACCGTCAAAGACATACCTCAAGTCGACAAGGCGCTGAAGCGAGAATTCAAGGCGCACTCCGCACCGATAATAGAGCTGATCGAGGCGCAGACCCACGATCCGTTCTGCGTGCTTGTCGGCACGATACTCTCGGCACGGACCAAGGACCAGTGCACTTCGGGCGCGGTGAGGCGTCTGTTTGCGGAGGCCAAGGGAGAGGTGTTCCGTCCCGAGGATCTTGACCGGCTCGGGCAGGACGAGATCGAAAGGCTCATATATCCCGTCGGGTTCTACCGCGACAAGGCACGGCACCTGAAGGCGCTTCCAAGCGCGATAAGGGAGAAGTTCGGCGGAGTGCTGCCGAAAACCGTCGAGGAGCTTTGCGAGCTGCCTGGCGTAGGGCGCAAGACGGCGAACCTTACTGTCGCGGTCGGCTTCGACCTGCCGGCGATATGCGTCGACGTGCATGTGCACAGAATATGCAACAGGCTCGGGCTCATAAAGACCAAGACGCCTCTAGAGACCGAGATGACGCTCAGGCGCATACTGCCTGTAAAATACTGGAAGACGTGGAACAGCCACCTCGTTTCGTTCGGGCAGACGCGATGCGCGCCGCTCAGGCCGAAGTGCGAGGGCTGTCCGATAAGGCAATACTGCCTGGTGCCCTGACGGTCAGTCGGCGATGGGCTGCAGCCCATCCTGAAGGACCGGCTCCGAAGCAAGCTTCAGAAGAGCGTCGAGCTTGGCCTCGATGCGGTCGAGCTTCTCATCCATCGTACGGCCGCGCATGTCGATCATGCCGCAGCGGGTGTCGATCATGTCGCACTGGGCGCCGAGTATGTCGCAACGCTTGTCGATGTGCGACTGGACGGTGGACGATTCATCCCTGACCGTGTTGCAGATGTCGCGGTGGGAGACACCGTCGTTCCACCACCATACTGCGTAGCCGCCGCCGACCATGGCCATCAGCATCATTCCGGATACGATTCTCTTGAGCGTTTTCATTTGCAGGTTGCCTTTCAGTGGATTGGTGAAGACTCTCGGCAATGCGGCTGGCTACGGTAGAGCGACCAGCCGTTGTTGAGCCAGAAGCTGATGCCGCAAACCCACATCGCCGGCAACAGCAGACTGTGGTTGCCTGAAATCTCGGCGACGATCACGATTGCGGTCATGGGGATTCGAATGGCGCTCGCGAGGAAGCCGGCCATTCCGACAAGCGAGAACGACGCCGGGTGGATTATGCCGAAAGAGGACGGCAGGACGCGCGCGAAGAAGAGCCCGACGGCCGCGCCGAGCGTTCCGCCGCAGACGATCGCGGGAGCAAACACGCCGCCAGAGCCGCCAGAGCCGACGGTAAACGAAGTGGCTATCGCCTTCATGAAGAAGAAGCAGACGAAGCCGGCGATCGTGAGCGGACCGAAGTTCTCGAAAAGCTCGCTCTCGCCCGCCGTGAAGCTCGCCTGGATCACGGAATAGCTCGTGCCGAGGATGTCAGGAACGAAGAAGCCGATCACGCCAGTCGCAAGACCGCCGACGACAACCTTGATCCAGCCTGGCCGGCGCCAATCCCTGAACCACGTCTCGACAGCGCGGAAGAACGTTATGTAGAACCTCACGCCGAACGTCACTATCAGCGCCAGCACGAAATACGGCAGAAGCCTTAGCCCGTTTTCGTAGACGCAGTCTGGCGGCATGACGAACAGAGGGCTCCAGCCGAAGAAGTAGGCGAACACGGTGTAGCTGACGGCGGACGCTATGAAGCTAGGCAAGAGAGTCTCGTACTCCACATCACTCGACGAATAGAAAATCTCAACGCCGAAGATGGCGCCGGCGAGCGGCGCCTGGAAGAGGGCGCTTATGCCGGCTGCGAGACCCGCCGCCATAAGTATGCGGCGCGCGCGGACGGTAAGGTTCATCCAACTGGCGACCAGCGAACCGCACGCCGCACCGATGAGCGTCACCGGTCCTTCGTATCCGGCGGAGCCGCCAGAGGCGACAGTCAGAACAGAGGCGACAGATTTTATGGGGATCACCGCGCCGGGGATGTAGCCGCCGCGCTGGTGGTAGGCGGTTATGGCGCTGTCGGTTCCGCGGGCATGCTCGACGCTCGCAAAGCGCTTTATCAGAAGGTAGCCGAGCAATGCGCCGACTGCCGGCAGGACAACGAGAAGCCAGCGGTGAGGATCAAGCAGCCGGGCATTCGTGTACAGCCCTACGAAAGCAGCGCCGTCAGTCAACTTGGACAGGAACTGGTGGTGGCCAAGCCCCTCGAGCATCAGTTCTCGACCGTACTCGAGCATGTAGCGGAAGCCTACGACCACGAAACCCGTGACGAGACCGACGAGAATCGACTCGCTGAAGTATTTGCCCGTCCTGAAGGATAGCCCCTGCCCGGCCGCGAAGAACTTGAAGCTTGATCTGGCGAATCTTCCGAGCATGTCGAGCCTCCCTTCAGTTCAGCCTTGCGATGTCGGCGCCAAGCGCCGCAAGAGCATGTTCTACGGCGACGTAGCCGCGGTCGACGGTCTCGGCACCCTGTATGACCGTTTCGCCCTTCGCCGCGAGAGCCGCTATAACAAGGGCAATTCCGGCTCGTATGTCTGGCGAAGTCACCATGCCACCCGAAAGCTGCGACGGACCCGTCACCACGACGCGATGCGGATCGCACTGGACAATCTTCGCGCCCATCTGTCGAAGATGGTCCACAAAATACAGGCGGCTCTCGAACATCTTCTCGAAGAAGAGGCATGTGCCTCTGGTCTGGGTCGCGAGCACGATCAGTATCGACATCAGGTCGGACGGAAACGCGGGCCATGTTCCGTCGGAGAGCGAAGGTATGGCATCGCCGAGGTCGTACTTCATCTTAAGCTTGCGCCTCGGCGAATAGTGGAGGGTCTTCTCCTTCGTATCGATGGTCCACGAAACCCCGAAGCGCGCGAACGGCCCTGCGAGCACCTCGAACGGCTCGATATCTATGCCCTTGAGGGTTATGTCGCCGCCCGTAACCGCTGCAGCGGCGATGTAGCTGCCCGCTTCGATATAGTCGCAACCGACTCTGGCCTCGCACCCCTTGAGGCTGTCGACTCCCTCGATCAAAAGCCTGTTGGAGCCGGCGCCAGCTATCTTGGCGCCCATCGCGTTAAGCATCGCGGCGAGGTCGCAGATGTGCGGCTCGCAGGCGGCGTTGTAGATTTCGGTAACGCCCTTGGCCATGACGCTGGCCATAAGTATGTTCTCGGTCGCGGTGACGCTGGCTTCGTCGAGCAGTATGCGCGCGCCCTTCAGAGACCCGCGGAACCTAAGGGTCTTCTTGCCGGCGACAGCCTTTGCGCCAAGCGACATGAAACCCGCGAAATGGGTGTCGAGCCGGCGGTGGCCTATCGCATCGCCACCCGGCGGCGGAAGAGTGGCCCTTCCGACTCGCGCGAGCAGCGGCCCCGCGAACAGGAAGCTCGTCCTCATCTTAGCCGCGATTTCGCGCGATATCGAGGCAGTCTTGATTCGCGATGCCGTGATCGTCACCTTCTTCGCCGCCCTGTCACGGACAACCCTCGCGCCAAACGTCTTCACGGCGTAGAGCATGGTCTCTACGTCGAGGATGTCCGGCACGTTGGTGAGGGTTACGGGCTCCGAAGTCAGGAGCGCAGCCGCAATCATGGGGAGGACGGCATTCTTGTTGCCGGCGACGGTGTGAACGCCGCATACCGGTCTGCCCCCCTGTATGACGAAACGGCCCATCTCAGGAAAGCTCGTCGAGCTTCTTAGTTTCGCCGAACACTATGAGTCGATCATCCGCCAGCATCTGCTCCGAAGCCTGCGGTATGATGACACTGCGCGGCTTTTTGGGGTCTTCGCTCGCGCGGCGTATGCAGAGCACGATAAGGCCAGTCTCCTTGCGGAAGTTCGCTTCGGCGAGGGTTTGGCCGCGCATATCCTCCGGCACGTCGATCTCTGCGATCGAATAGCCCTCGGAGACTTCGAGAAAATCTACTATGTCGTGGTTCGAGATTGCGCGAGCCAGCCTGTGAGCACTGTCGCGGTCGGGATAGATCACGGAATCTGCACCGATTCGGCGGAGAATCTTGCCGTGAAGTTCGCTCGACGCCTTAGATATGACGGTCTTTACGCCAAGCTCCTTGCAGTTGGCGGTCGCCATCATCGACGCCTCGATGTTGGAGCCTATCGCGACGACAACAACGTCGCATTCGTCGAAACCGGCCTCCTGAAGAACATGTGGCTGGGTAGCGTCGCCCTGTATCGCCGTGGCGAATTCGCTCGCCGATTGCATCGCCGGACGGTTGCGGTCCAAGAGCACGACCTCGGAGCCGGCGTTCATCAACGACTCCGCAAGCGACATGCCGAATCTGCCGGCGCCGATTATGCCAACGCGCTTCTTCATGTCTCAAGTTCCATCTTGCGGGCCTCTCCAACCAGCTCCTTTGAGTAGGGATGCGTCGGGTTGGCGAAAAACGCGGCCGGATCGTCGGTCGTCTCGACTACGCGGCCGTTCTTCATCACGGCCAGCTTCGTCGCCATCTGCGAAACGACGCCTAGATCGTGCGTTATGAGCAGAACGCCTGAATTCGCCTGGTGCAGACGCTTCATGAGGCGCAGCACCTGGGCCTGAATCGTCACGTCAAGTGCAGTCGTCGGCTCGTCGGCTATTACGAGGTCAGGGCCGAGCATGAGGCCCATCGCAATCATCACGCGCTGCTGCATGCCGCCGGAAAGCTCATGGGGATAGGCGAGCGAACGCGACACGGGATCGGGTATTCCGACCTTGCCCAGCCATTCGAGGGCCATCGCGCGGGCAGCCTCCTTGGTCATCTGCTCATGCAGAAGTATCGTCTCGACAAGCTGGTCGCCTATGCGGTGCAGAGGGGACAGCGAACCCATTGGATCCTGGAAAATCACGCCGATGCGCTTTCCGCGCAGACTGCGCAGCTGGGGGAGCGGCATGGTGAGGGTATCGACGCCGTCAAGCAGTATGCGCCCTTTCGGATAGAACGCCGGAGGGCTCGGCAGAAGCCGAGCAACACTCATCGAAACGGAGCTCTTGCCTGACCCCGACTCGCCCACAATACCCAAAACCTCACCGCGATCGAGCGTGAGATTCACGTCGATTGCGGCTTGAGTAACCTCGCCCTCGTCATTCCTGAACGAGACATCCAAGTCTTCTATCTTCAAAAGCATATCATATATTATACCAAAAATCGGCGCAGGTGTCCGCGAGACTGGATCACCTGCGCCATCTGGCCTACGGCTTGTCCGTCAGTAGACGACCGTCCTGGTCTCGTAGTGTCCGGGCTGCCAGACGCGCACTATTGTGCCGTTCGACTGAACCTGGTCCACATAGCAGCCCTCGACCCATATGCGCTCGGTCGTTGCGGTCTGCTGCACCACGACAGGTGCGGGATGCACCACGACCGCCGCAGGCTGCTGCTGCACGACGACGGTCTCATGCACGACACTGGGGCCAGCGGTAGCCTCGACGATCATCCCGCCGACGATGCCGCCCACGAATCCGGGCCAGAAGTTCTGGCCGCCGCGGCCCCATGCGCTGTGCTTATGGTGGTGATGCGCGTGAGGCGGCACGTGTACGCGACGATGCACGGGCGCAGGGCCGTGCCCGTGTCGGGGGCCGCCATGCGGTTTCGCAAATGCACCGACGGCGACTGTCGCAACACAGAGCGCAACTATCAGTTTCTTGTTCATGGTTCGTTCCTTTCTATGCCCGCTTTCTTGCGGTCACAATAGGCTAGGAGAACCACGAACGCATTTCTGACAAAAAAATCCAGTATATGTTACTTCGCGAGCGAGTTGCCGGCGTAGAAGCGCCACTGCCTGACGCGACCATTCGTGCCGAATTGGCGCGGAGTGTAGCGGAAGCCGGCGATTTCGACGTCGGCACCCATGTCTATCACCAGGTAGTGAGGAGCCTGGGCGCGACCATCCTTCCACTTCGAATGCCAGATGTTCGATATCTGACCGTCGATCGCGTTCTCGGCCGCACCATCCTCGGCCTCGATTTCTTCGCTCGAGACGGATAGGAACTTCCAGGAATCGTGGGGGACGCTCTCGCCCTTGGCGTTGAGAATCTCGAATTCGCCGATGGACGCAAGGTCCTTGTCGTCTGGCCAGGCAGTGTCGATCACGAACGCAAACTGGCGCGCAGTTACTGGATTCGCGAGCCTCGCCTCCTGTGCGGCGAACGAATTCTCGAACTCGCCCCTCATCGTCGGCGTCTCTGGCGGAGTGAACGGCGCGGAAGGACGCTTCGGAGCCTCAACTATATCGCACATCGGGTGCATCTCGTCAAGAATCGGCGTATCGACGAAAGTCAAGCCTTGCCTGATGGATACGTTGCCGCCAAAGTCGAAGATGAGAAACTCGTTTTCGCCCTTCTTGAGCCAGCAGCCTGGAACGTACATCGTCTGCGTCGGACCGATACCCCAATAGCGGCCAAGGGGGTGTCCATTGACCCAGACATGACCCTTCTTCCAACCGCGCACGAGCAGGAAGGTGTCGGCCGTAGATGTGAAGTAGACCCTGAAGCGCTTGAAGTTGAGCGGATGCCCACCGACATGAATCCTCTCGCCCTTGAGCGGCGGCGCTACCCACATGGCATTCCAACCGGTCAGTTCTCGTCCGTCGAGAGTTACGGGCGGCAGCAGTCCCTTCTCCGAGTTGTTCATCGCCGTACCGAAGTTGTAGCGGCTCATATGCGTAAGCAGAATGTGCAAAGTGCCGATTCCCGCCGGAACCTGAACACCGCGTTCGGGATAGCGCCTGTCTAGATAGCCCAAGAGTTTCTCGTCATAATAGACCGCTGCCTGGTCGCGGATGTTCGGGGCTTTGAGAAGTCCACCCTTGCGGATATCGCCCACGTGCGAGTACAGGACGGCGCCGTAACCGACCCCCATCATCTCGACAGGCAGGGGCTTCTCCATGTTGACCTTCAGCAGCTGGAGCGTCGGTGTGACCGTCTCGCCCTCGGCATAGCTCTGAAACGCCTGTAGAGGAATAGGGTCCGGCGGTTCGGGCAGCGCGGCCAGCTCATCGGCCGACATATGCTTCTTCATCAGTTCGCGAAGCGCCCAGAACTTGGGCGTAGCGCGCCCCTGCTCACTGATTGGCGCCTCGTAGTCGTAGCTCGAGGTCTGGGGGATGAACGGCGAGTTGCAGCCGGCCCACCAGCCGAAGGACGTTCCGCCGTGCGCCATGTAGAGCGAGAACGATCCGCCGACGGACAGTATGTAGTCGAGGTCCTTCAACATGTTCTCGGTAGGCTTCGTGTGATGGCGCTGTCCCCAAGAATCGTACCATGCCGGGTAGTATTCGCCGCACATGAGTGGCCCTTGGGGCTGAACCTCCCTAAGACGCTCAAAAGCGTTCTTCGGATTCGCAGGAAAGTTCACGACCTTTACGGTCTCGGGTATGACGCCCTTCGTAAGGTGATAGGCCGGGTTGCATGTGAAGATCGGCACATCGAAGCCAGCTTCACGCATGGTGTCGTATATCTCGCGAATGTACTGTCTGTCGTCGCCGAAGAAGCCGTACTCGTTCTCGTCCTGCGCCATGAGAATAGGTCCGCCATGCGTAACCTGAAGATCCTTGAGCTCTTCGGCGACGCGGCGAATGTATGCTTTGGCGGGCTCAAGAAATGCCTTGTCGCGCGTCCGCACCCTGACCTTGTCGGAACCCTTGTCGAGCAGCCACCAAGGCAGGCCACCGAACTCCCATTCGGCGCATGTGTAAGGCCCAGGGCGCAGAAGCACCCACATGCCTTCCTCCTGTGCGATGCGGCAGAATTCGGCGATATCCTTCTCGCCGGAGAAGTCGTAGACCCCGCGTTGCAGCTCATGATAGTTCCAGAACATGTAGGCGCAGACGGTATTGAGACCCATCGCCTTGCACATCTGGATACGGTGGCGCCAATATGCGCGAGGTACGCGGGCAAAGTGCACCTCGCCGCAACGGATTTGGAAAGGCTTGCCGTCCAGCAGGAAGGCGTCCTTCTCCATCGAAACCTCAAAAGTCGAAGCCAGCATGAGGGCTGAAAGCAGAATGCTCGTCATTTTGTGTGATCCTTTCTTTTCTCACTTCTTACTTGGCAGGGAATACGCCTTCCCTAACCTCTTCAACGTACCTTGAGAACGCGCCGCGGACTTCCTCCGCGAGCTGCGCGTACTGCTTTACGAACGATGGCACCTTTTCGTTGAGACCAAGCAGGTCATGCATTACTAGCCACTGGGCGTCGCATACAGGACCTGCACCGATGCCGACTGTCACTATCTTGAGGGCGGCCGTGACTTCGGCAGCCAGCTCAGAAGGTATGCACTCAAGTGTCACGGCGAAAGCACCTGCGGCCTCGACAGCCTTTGCATCCGCCAAAACCTGCGCTGCGGCCTCGCGCGTCTTGCCTTGGCGCTTGAATCCACCGTATTCATTAACGCTCTGGGGCGTCATGCCTACATGCGCGAGCACAGGAATTCCGGCCTCGGTCATGCGCCTGATGAGCCCGCAGACCCTGGCTCCGCCCTCAAGCTTAATGGCATCGGCCCCGGCCTGGATACACTTGACGGCGTTGGCCATAGCGAGATCGTCCCCGCACTGGTAGCTACCGAAAGGAAGATCGGCAACGACAAGCGCATTCTTCGCGGCGCGGGCAACGGCCGCCGTGGCGGAAAGCGTCTCCTCTATCTTCACGGGCAGGGTGGTCTCGTATCCGAGCATCGTCATGCCCATCGAGTCGCCTACAAGTATTATCGGTACGCCGGCTTCGTCCGCGAGTCTCGCAAAGCACGCGTCGTAGGCAGTGCAGCAACCGAGCTTCTCGACGCCTTTTGCAGCCCTAACGGATGATACGGTCCATTTCTTCATTACAAAACCTCCAATGTACGGTCTAGTGGATATTGCCACGCGAAGGATGGCTCTTCGCTTTCGGCTTCTCGAGCTTAAGGAAGGTCGCGAACTTCAGAGCTTCTGCAGGAATCTCCTCACCAGTCGTATCTGGCATATCCTTTAGATCAGGCGCAACCTCATGGGTATGGTGGAACTTAGTCACCGGCTTGACCAGCTCGCGAAGGGCAGCCTTGAACTTGTCGAGCCCCTCTCCGCTTGCGCAGCTTATCGCGATCGGCCTTACGCCGGTCTCCTCGACGAAGCGTTCGAGGTTGGCTTGGGCGGCCTCGGTATCACACTTGTTCACCACAACCAGAGCGGGACGATCGGCAAGCTCTTGGGAATATTCGTCGATCTCCTTGCGCAGTATCTTGTAGTCCGACCAAGGCTCGCGGTTGTCGGTTCCGGCGAGGTCTATGACGTAGACGAGAACGCGGCTGCGTTCAAGGTGCTTCAGGAAGTCCAACCCGAGGCCCACGCCACGGGCCGCACCCTCGATTATTCCGGGCACGTCGGCCATCCTGATCTTGGCGTAGTCGTCGTAGACTATTGTGCCGACCATTGGATTCAAGGTCGTGAAAGGATAGTTCGCAATCTTCGGCGTAGCAGAGGAAAGGCTTGAAAGAAGCGAACTCTTTCCAGCGTTCGGAAAGCCGAGCAACCCGGCGTCGGCTATTGTCTTAAGCTCAAGCCTAAGACGACGCTCCTCGCAAGCTCCGCCAGGTGTATGCTCGGTCGGTGCCTGGTTGACGGACGACTTGAAGTGCACGTTGCCGTATCCACCGGCGCCGCCAGTCGCCACGATCGCGGTCTGGCCTGGCTCAGTTATGTCGGCGACAAGAAGCCCCGATTCAATATCGTAGACCTCGGTTCCAAGCGGAACAGGCACGACCAAATCCTTGCCGCGCTTGCCGTACATCTTCTGCCCCTGTCCCGGGGCGCCGTCCTGAGCAAAGCACTTCGGGTCATAGTAGAGAGAAAGAAGGGAGCTGACGTGTTCTGACGCCTTAAGCACCACATCGCCGCCGCGTCCACCATCGCCGCCGTCAGGCCCGCCGAATTCAACAAGGGCTTCGCGGCGGAACGACATAGCACCATCGCCGCCCTTTCCGCTACGGACTATTATGTCCACCTGGTCTATGAAAGTCTTCGCCTTCATCTCGTCATTCGCTCTTGAGCTGGCGGTTCATCATCATCTCGGCCGCCTTGCGCGCGTCGAAATCGTTGTAGCAGGCGTTGTAGACGAGATCACAGATCGGCATGTCAACGCCCATCTTGACCGCGAGGTCGTGAACGACCTTGGAGTTCCATACGCCTTCCGCCACCATCTGCATCGAGCCGAGAATGTCACCTATCTTCTCACCCTTCCCAAGCCTCTCGCCGACGGAGTGGTTTCGCGAATGGACGGAGGTGCAGGTGACTATGAGATCTCCTATTCCGGCGAGCCCCGAAAGAGTCTCTGGCTTGCCGCCGTAAGCCAGCACGAAGCGCTTCATCTCGGCGAGTCCTCGCGTAATAAGTGCGGCACGCGTGTTGTCGCCGTAGCCCAGTCCGTCGGAACAGCCGACGGCTATCGCGATCACATTCTTGACCGCTCCGCCTATTTCCACGCCAACTGGATCCGACGAGGTGTATACGCGGAACTTCGGGCCGGACCAAACATCCTGCACCCTCTTCGCCTTGGCTTCGTCGGGACACGCCGCGACAATCGCGGTAGGTATTCCGCGACTCACCTCCTCGGCGTGAGTCGGCCCGGCCAGCGCGACCACATCCTTTATGCCGAGAATCTCGGTGGCAAGTTCGGTCATACGCTTGTTGGTGCGCTCGCAAAGCCCCTTTGTAAGAGACACCACGAGATGTCGATCAGTTATGAGGCCCTTGAAACTCTCGACGACAGACGCGAAATACTTCGAGGGTGGCGCGAGAACGACTATCTCCGCGCCATTGATGGCTTCCCCTCGGTCTGCAGTGAGCTTAAGGCTGTCAGGCAGCACAACGCCCTTCAGAAACTTTTCGTTCCTGCGGGTGCGGCGCATCTCCTCGACATACTCCGGAAAGGCTCCCCAGAGAGTGACGTCGTGTCCATTACCGGCAAGCAACATGGCGTTAGCCGTGCCCCAGCCACCATCTCCTATTACCGCAATTTTCATAGCAGGTGCCCCATTTTTTCCTTCTTTGTGTCAAGATAGCGTTTGTCATGCGCGTTGGCCGGAATTATTATCGGCACGCGCTCCGTTATTTCGATTCCATAGCCGCCAAGACCCTTGATCTTGCACGGATTGTTCGTAAGAAGCCTTACCTTGCTGATTCCAAGATCCACGAGCATCTGTGCCCCCTCGCCGTAGTCGCGTAGATCTGGCGCGAAGCCGAGCGCGACGTTCGCCTCGACGGTATCCATGCCCTGCTCCTGCTTCTTGTAGGCATGAAGCTTGTTCGCGAGACCGATGCCGCGTCCCTCCTGGCGCATGTATAGGACGGCACCACGGCCCTCTTGCTCGATCATCCGCATTGCGGCGTGGAGCTGGTGACCGCAATCGCACCGCTCACTACCCAGCACGTCGCCAGTGAAGCATTCGGAATGAACTCGCACAAGCACGGGTTCACCGCTAGAGACATCGCCCTTCACAAGCGCCATATGCTCAAGTCCTGTAACGCGGCTACGGTACATCTTTAGTCGAAAGTGCCCGTAATCCGTGGGCATGTCGACCTCTTCGACAACCTCGACAAGCTTGTCCCTGTGTCTGCGATAGTCTATGAGATCCGCGATCGTCATCATCTTGAGGCCGTGGCGCTTGGCGAACTTCGCTATATCGGGAAGCCTGGCCATTGTTCCGTCGTCCTTCATTACTTCGCAGCAAAGCCCAACTTCCTCAAGACCAGCGAGGCGGCACAGGTCTACAGTCGCCTCGGTGTGACCGGCACGCTTCAGAACGCCGCCGACCCTCGCCTCAAGAGGGAACATGTGGCCGGGCCGGCGGAAGTCGCTGGGCTTGGCGCCGGGCTTGAGGCACGCCCGTGCGGTAATCGCACGCTCTTCGGCCGATATGCCCGTCGTAGTCTCGACAGCGTCGATGGAAACAGTGAATGCGGTTGAGTGGTTGTCTGTATTCTCCGAGACCATCTGCGGCAGGTCGAGACGGCGGCACCAGTCTGCGCTCATCGGCATGCAGATCAGTCCCTTCGCATACGACGCCATGAAGTTGACGTTCGCGCATGTGGCATGACGCGCGGCGCAGATGCAATCACCCTCATTCTCCCTGTCGGCATCGTCGGTGACGAGTATTATCTCGCCGTTCCGCAGAGCCTCAAGGCACTCTTCAACCGTATTGAATTCGACATTCATGACTTATCTCTACCAGCTTTCTTGAAAGTTCCGTTGGCGGTCGCAGAAACGACCTGCCCTTCAGGCGGGAGGTCGGCGCGCGACTTTCCGCATGCGGACAGCACCTTATCCGTCGTTTGGAAATGTGCCTTGCAATGGTTCATGAGCCAAACCGGTCCCTCCTTGCCGACCATCCTCTCGGCGAGCTGTCTGACCCTCGGGTCACTCGAACCAGCCGGCACGTTTTCCCGCCCTTCGGCCGGCGGGCCGAACACCTCTTCACCCATTTTGGCAATATCGCGCAGAAACAACTCGCGGGCGATTACTGAAGCGGCGGCGACTGCTATGTCGCTCTCAGCCTTGTGACGCTGCTCTACCTTCGCCTTCTTGCCGAGGGGCTTGAGCGCACGTTGAATTGTGGACTCCGTCGGCGCAAACTGGTCCACCACCACCCTATCGCAGCCAGGTCGCTTCTCCAGAAGCTCCTCGATAGCAGTGCCGTGAGCCCAGGCGAGCATGCGGTTGATGTTGCGCATCTTGGCGTAGAGCCTGTTGTAGGCCGATGGCCCGAGTTTCACTACGGCATAGCCTGTAGGCCCCAACAGCGACCGCAACTTTGCGCCGGTTGTCAAGACGGCCTTGTCGCTCATCTGCTTGCAGTCCTTGACGCCAAGTTTCTGCATTTCCGCCGAAAGCGCCTCGTCGGTGTATGCGCAACAAACGACAAGCGGACCGAAATAATCGCCCTTGCCCGATTCATCGCTTCCGGCATGGGCCGAGACCAGCTCGGGATTGAGTACCATTTCGTAGCCGACTGTCGCAGACATCAGTACATTCGGCTCGAGAACGAAAAGCACAAAATCCTCCGCCTTCGAACCTTGCACGCACAGCTTGCGCTTGCCGTGCTTCTCCTTTTCGTACAGCGTTGCGTTGAAATGGTCGCCTTCTATGGAATACAGGGAATACGGCACTTCGCGGCGACGATAGTTGCCGTTGACCATTATGCCGAGCAAAAGCTCCTGCTGGTCATTCGTCAGCTCGAAAGTGTAGCTGGTCTTTTTGGCCTCGTTCCCGTCCATTGAGGATATTATATCAAACGAATTGCCGCGTGACAACGGATTGCGCCGCCTTTGACACCGCTTCAGCGGTGGTTTCGCCCACGCCCGCCACCTTTGCTATGTCGGCAACATCTGCCCGAGCGATGCCGTATATCGACTTGAATGTCTTCAGAAGTTTGACCTTCTTCGCCTCGCCGATACCTGGCACCTCGTCCAAAACCGATTCCCTGATCGACTTCTCGCGAAGGTTTCGGTGGTATGTTATAGCGAACCTGTGAGCCTCGTCGCGAAGCCTGGTGCAGACAAAAAGGGCCTGAGAGTCACGCGGCAGTAGAAGGTTTTCGCGCCCATCGTCCAGCACGATTTCCTCCTGACGTTCGGCCAGACCGACAGTGGGTATGTCAGTTACGCCGATTTCTGCGAACGCGGCACGTGCCGCGCGAAGCTGGGTTATGCCGCCGTCGCATATGAACAGGTCGGCGCGAGGGGAAGTCTCAAGCAACGTCGAACTGGGGCCATATCTTCGCCTCACGACTTCAGCCATGGATCTTGGATCGTCCGCTCCGACTACCGTCTTTATCTTGAAATGCCTGTAATACCGCCGATCGGGCAGTCCGTCGCGCGCGACAACGAGCGAAGCTACAGAATGGGTGCCGAACAGATTCGAAATGTCCACACACTCGATTATACGGGGCGGCTTGGCAAGTCCGATGGCCTTTGCCAGGTCTGCCAATCCCTGCGCGGCATCATCGCGGCGCATCTGAGGGGTTTTGCGGACAAAATGCGCCTTCGTCATCTCCTTAAGCGCGAAAAGCGTGTCACGCCACCTCGCTGCGGCCTCGAAATCCTGGGCATTGGCGGCAATGGTCATGCGCTCCTCGATTTCCGCGAACACCTCCGGACGGCGCCCCTCGAGAAACTCGCACGCCTCCTCGAAACGTGTGCGGTATTCCGCTTCCGATATGCGGCCCAGACATGGTGCGGAACAAGTGCGTATCACATCCGCCAAGCAGTGACGGTGGCTCTCCTCGTCAGGCACAAGCGCATCGCACTCACGTATACCGTAGCGCTTTTCGACGAAATCCTTCGCCGCCCGTACAACTGGAGCCGAGGGGAAAGGTCCGAAATACCTTGCGCCGTCATCCCTGACAATCCTGACGCAGGAGAAACGGGGCCACATGTCAGACGGATTGGCCCTAAGCGCAAGATAGCGCTTGTCATCGCGCATCAGTATGTTGAAGTGTGGCTTGTGCCGCTTTATAAGGGATGCTTCGGTAAGCAAGGCTTCGGCTTCATTCTTTACCGTCATGAACTCGAAGTCGTAGACCGTCTCGACCATCGAACGCACCTTCGGCGCATGCTTTGCGCCTGGCCGGAAGTAGCTCAAAACGCGCCGGCGCAGGTTCTTGGCCTTGCCGACATAGATTATGACGCCCCGGCGATCTCGCATGAGATAGCAGCCGGGGCGGTTCGGAACGGACTTGAGCCGCTCTCGTATGAGATCCGTCACTTGGCTTCAGGGGCCTCAGACGCCTCGGATTCAGCCTTCTCGCCCTCCGCCAGGCCCTTCTTGAACTCGCCCTTCGCCTTGCCGAGCGAACGCGCCAGCTCAGGAATCTTCTTGCCGCCGAATATGACGACGATTATGAGAATCACTATAAGAAGCTGCCATATTCCAGGTCTCATCGCTTTACTCCTTTCACATTACCTTTATGTAAGATTCCGACATTAGGCGCTCGATCCACTTGTCATACTGCTCGAGCGCCATCTCTTCGCGCACGTTGCGTTCGATGTCGTCATACGCCTCGGCGAAGCTGCGTGTATGAAGCTGATTCTCTTCATCCTTGCGCAAAAGGAAGCTCCACCCGTCGAGATCGATCCAGTTGCTTAGCGTGCCGACTGGCATTTCGGCGATCTCCTTGCAGACCTCCTGACGGAAGACATCCGCCGGCACGATATCCTTCCAGACGCCGCCCTCCGAAGCGCGTGAATCTGCGGAATACTCGCGGGCGACATCGGCGAACGACATCGTCTTAAGCGCTTCTGTCACCTCGTCGCGCTTTTCGGCATCCTCAGGCTTGAGCAGGATGACCGAGATGGTGGTCGTTCCGCCTGCCATGTAGCGTTCGGGATTGTTGGCGTACTCCTCGCGCATGCGAGCAGGCGAGGCAACCATGTTCTTGTCGATAACCTGCCAACGCATGGCGGATACGACCATATCGTCAACCATCCTCTGGCGCCATTCGGGATACGATATCTTCTGTTGCGAAAGCGTCTCCATCAGCTTGTTGCGGTCGCCACCGAATCCACGCTGTATGATTTCGCGTATGCGGTTCTCGATAACCCACTCCTGCATAGTCATCTTCGACTCGGCCGCGGCCTTGAGTATGAGCTTGCGCTCGATCATCTCCTTCAGCACGGCCTCATACCTGTCAGGCGAGAGCCCGGCGCGACGCATCTCAAGCATGACATCGCTTCTGAGTATGACGGACGAATTGACCTTGGCCGCGATACCGTCTACCTCGACAGCCGCGCACATGCCGGCAATTGCTGCGACGCAAAGCGCAAGGCATGCCGTTTTGACTTCTCTCTTAATCATATGTTCTCCAAGTCTTGTGGATATTATACCAAAACCATCAAAGAACCGCCATCAGCTTTTCGGGCGGAGCTATCGGACGGAACGTCTCGGTGGAAACGAAGCAGTGGCGCGTGAAACCCTTTACGAGAATCTGCGCCTCGCCTTTGCGCCTGACTTCGCAGGCGATCTCGAGCCTTACGCCCTTCGCCTCCTGAACATAGGCCGTGACTTCGAGAAGATCGTCGTATTTCGCGGGACTCTTGTAGTCCAGCTCGGCGTGTATTACCGGCAGCATCCACCCCTCGGCCTCGCACTCGCGATATGTATAGCCGCATGCACGCATAAGCTCGTTCCTGGCGCGCTCGAAGAGAGTAAGGTAGTTGCCGTAGTAGACGACCCCCATCTGATCGGTGTCTGCGTACGGCACGCGATATTCCATAGTGACTTTTCTCATGTATCACTTCCTTTCCAGCGCGAGCTTTATGCGCTGATCTAGATCGTTCGCCGCCAGGGCGTCCAGGAGTGCGTCCATATCGCCCTCGATGATGCGGTCAAGAGAATAGAGCGTCAGGTCTATCCTGTGGTCGGTCATCCTGTTCTGCGGAAAGTTGTAGGTGCGTATCCGCTCCGACCTGTCGCCGGAGCCGCGCAGCGACAGCCTGTCGGCGCCAAGCTTGGCCTCCTCCTCTCGGCGCTTGAAGTCGAGTATTCTCGCCTTTAGCGTGGCGAAGCACTTCTCTCGGTTGCGCTGCTGGCTGCGCTCGTCCTGACATACCGCCACAAGACCCGTCGGCAGGTGTGTCATGCGCACAGCGCTCTCTGTCTTGTTCACATGCTGGCCGCCCGCACCTCCTGCGCAGAAGAGGTCGATTCTTATATCCTTCTCTGGGATGTCGAGTTCATCCTCTTCATCTGCCTCCGGGAAAACCACCACCGTCGCGGCCGAGGTGTGTATCCTGCCCTGAGCCTCAGTCTCCGGCACGCGCTGCACGCGATGGCCCCCAGACTCGAACCTGAAGCGGCCGTAGGCACCTTCGCCCATCACGGTGAAGACGATCTCCTTGTATCCGTCAAGCGATGTCGCGTTCGCATGCATTACGGACACCTTCCATCCGTGCGCCTCGCAGTAGCGGGAATACATCCTGAACAGGTCGCCCGCGAAAAGTGCCGCCTCCTCGCCGCCGGTTCCTGCACGAATCTCCATGACCGCGTTTCTGCCCTCGAACGGATCTGGCGGCAGCAATGCACCGAGAAGGCGGCGCTCAAGCTCAGGCAGCCTATCGGTCAGACTGGCTATCTCGGCCTCTGCCTCGGCCTTGAAATCGGGATCTTCGAGAAGAGCTTTGTTGCCCTCGATATCGGAAAGTGCCTTTTCGTACGCCGCAAAGGCGGACTCAAGCTTCTTCAAAAAGGCATGATCCCTCAGCGTAGCGCGGTAACGCTTCGCATCCGACAAAACATTTGGGTCGCCCAGGTCCGCTTCGACGGACACCAAACGACCCAATACGTTTTTGATTCTGTCGACGTCGACCAAAGCTTACTTCGCGAACTTCGCGTAGCGCTTCTTGAAGGAGTCGACGCGGCCCTCAGTATCGACCATCGTTTTCTGGCCGGTGAAATAGGGATGGCACGCAGAGCAGGTGTTGACCGTCATCTCCTTCTTCGTGGAACGAGTATGGATGACGTTGCCGCACGCGCAGGTGATCGTGGCGTCGCCGTATGCCGGATGGATGTCCTTTTTCATGTTTCTTCTTTCCTTTAGAAAATTGAGTGTATATTATACCGTTTTTTGCCGAAACGCGCAAGGGGGGTAGTTCACCCGAAAACGCTCTTGATTTCAGCGACATCTGTGACGCCCACATAAGCCGCCGCCTTCTCGCCGTTCTTGAAGCAGAACAGCGCCGGAATCGACATAACTCCAAACTTTGCCGCAATCTCCGGAGCCTCGTCGACATCCACCTTCACGACGGTCAGATCGGGCATCGCAGGCAGAAGCTCGCTGTCGATGCTCTCGCCCATCATCATGCAAGGTCCGCACCACGTCGCCCAGAAGTCGACCAGCACATTGCCTGACGCTATCGCCGCGTCGAATTCAGCCTGTGTCTTTACATGCTTTACCATGATATTATCCTACCCTTCCGCCTGTTTTCAGGCCTTCTTTGTTACGCTTTGCCCTTCACGTGAATCCTTGACCAGCCAACCGGCCGCAGCGATTTCGTCTCGCAACCTGTCGGACTCGGCCCAGTTCTTCGCCTTGCGTGCCTCGGCGCGCTGATCCAGCAGCGCCTGTATCTCGGCGGGAACCTCCGCCTTCTCCGCCTTGCCGAAAAAGATCACGCCGAGCACCTCATCCATACGCTTGAATACGCCGAGCACAGATCCGCCGCCATGCGCATTCGTGTCGCGCACAAGCTCGAAGAGCGCTGCAAACGCCTTTGGCATGTTTAGGTCGTCGTTGACTGCAGCGGTGAAATCGTCGAGATGCGCCTTGGCCCAGTCGGGAGCCTCGCCGTCGGTCGCCCTCTCGACGCAGGCGTCAATCCTCGCAAGCGCCTTGCGCGCATCCTCGAGTGCGCTGAACGCGAAGTTGAGCCCCTGACGGTAGTGGGCATTTATGAGGACATAGCGTATTTCGCGCCCAGTGTAGCCCTTTTCGATCAAGTCGCGAAGAGTAAAGAAGTTGCCGGCCGACTTGGACATCTTCTCGCCGTTGACCCTCAGGTGGGCGCAATGCATCCATGTCTTGACGAATGGCTTGCCCGTCGCGGCCTCGGCCTGGGCGATTTCGTTCTCATGGTGCGGGAAAAGGTTGTCGATTCCGCCAGTATGCAAGTCGAACGTCTCTCCCAAATACTTCATCGACATCGCCGAGCACTCGATGTGCCAGCCCGGACGTCCGCGTCCCCATGGAGAATCCCATCCTACCGGGCCGTCGCTCTCCTCCCAAGCCTTCCAAAGCGCGAAGTCACCGACATTCTCCTTGTCGTATTCGTCGGCCGCGCACCTGGCGCCGGTCTGCTGATGATCGAAGTCGATATGAGCCAGCTTGCCGTAGCCAGGGAACTTTCTCACGTTGAAGTAGACCGACCCGTCGTCGCTTTTGTAGGCCACGCCCTTCTCAATCAACTTCGAGACGAGCGATATCATCTCCGGAATGTGGTCGGTCGCAGCAGGATACACCTCCGCCGGCTGAATGTTAAGCTTCTTCAGATCGGCGAAGAACGCATCCTTGTAAGTCTTGGTGTAATCGGTAAGCGCGACGCCCGCCGCATTCGCCCCGCGAATGGTCTTGTCGTCGACGTCGGTCAGGTTCATGACCTGCCTTATCTTCATTCCGTCGAACTGCACGACGCGCCTTAGGATATCCTCGAACGCATACGCCCTGAAGTTGCCGATGTGCGCGAAGTTGTAGACCGTCGGACCGCAAGTGTAAAGGCGTATCTCGTTGCCCTCGAGAGGCTTAAGCTCCTCATTGCGCCTTGTGAGACTGTTGAAAACCTGCATTGTCGAATCTCCTTGCGAAGTTCAGCCCTTCAGAAGCCCGAGCGAAGCTAGCGTCGCCCTCATCCTGGCGAGGTTGGCGTCCGTCGTCTCGCAGAGCGGCAGACGGAATACGCGCTCGATCTTGCCCATAAGAGCCAAAGCCTCCTTGACCATCACCGGGTTCACATCGATGAAGAGGTCATGGAAGAGGCTGTAATACTTGAAGTGCAGCGCGCGTGCCGCCGCGAAATCGCCGGCGAGCGCCAGGCGAACCATCTCGCCCATTTCGCGCGGAATTACGTTCGACGCGACGGAGATTACGCCCTCCGCACCAACCGATATCATCGGCAGCGCCAGCGAATCGTCGCCCGAAAGCACCGTAAAGTCGGGGAGCGCCGCCTTGATTGCGGAAACACGGTCCACCGAACCCGCCGCCTCCTTGATTGCGATTATGTTCTCGTGCTTCGCAAGGCGAACAACCACATCAAGCGGAATCTCGCGCCCGGCCCTGCCAGGCACATTGTAAAGTATCACCGGCAGACCAAGGTCGGCGACCGTCATGAAGTGGCGGTAAAGTCCCTCGGCGTTCGGCTTGTTGTAATAGGGCGTAACCTGAAGCGTCGCATCCGCGCCGCCCATCGAAATCGCGGCCTTGGTGAGCGAAATCGCCTCGCTCGTCGAGTTGGCTCCCGTACCGGCTACTATCTTCGTGCGACCTGCCGCAAACTCGATCGTCTTCGCGATCACCTCATGATGCTCCTCGTGCGAAAGCGTGGGCGATTCGCCGCTTGTTCCGACGGCGCAGATTCCGTCGATACCCGCCGCAACCTGCTCTTCGACAATCTCACTGAGACGGACATAGTCAACCGATCCGTCAGCGGCGAATGGTGTGACCATCGCCGTTATGGTACCTGATATCTTCATAACTGGTCGGATATTATACCAAATATTTCTCCACCATGCCAGCGCCCAGCTGCACATTTTCCGCACCATATTTGCAAGCTCAACCTTCGCTTAGTCAATGGGGTACGACCCCATAGCGACGCAGGTCTCTTGCGTAGTTCGGCAAGGTCGGTTAGGCTAGTCGACAATCGTCCGGTGATTACTCTATAATCATCCGATGATATGTCTATAATCATCCGGTGATTAGACTATAATCATCCGGTCCTTGGAGCTATATCATCCGGTGATTGCCACCCAATCGTCCGTCGATTGTAGGGCAATCGTCCGGTGATTAGACTCTTGCCTAACTGACCATGCCTCATTGCCTAATAGCGCCATCCGCAGCTCATACCTGACACTTTGTCATGTGTATGGTGACACCATGTCAGGGCTCTGATGACATCATGTCGTGTGTCACATGTCAAGGTGTCACAGTATAGTATAAATAGATAGGAAAAAAAACAATAGTAAAGTTGTTGAGTTTTTATTTTGGAAAAGGAAAAAGTCAACATCAACCGCGTAGGCGCGTTGAGTTGTGGGGTGATTTTTGGTATAATATCAGGTACAGAAACGAGACAACAAAAGATGAATATCAGCTACCACGACGCAAGGCACATACTTGAACTTCAAGACGCCAACCCAACGCAGAAGCTTCTGCTTTTTGCGCTCCTATCGCACATGCATCCAGGCACCAAGAGAATCCATCCCTCATACTCGACGCTCGGCAACGAACTCGGATGCGACTCGCGCACGGTGCTGCGCAACATCAAGGCTTTGAGCAAAGACGGGCATCTTGTCATCCAAAAGGAGCAGCATGCCGGACGCACCTGCAACGTGTATGTGGTGCCCTTTTCGGACGGCTACGCCTACAAGAGCGAACAGAACGACCCATCCGTGCCGAAGCCGGCCCCGAAGCAGAAGGATCCTGCGACGACAGCCGCGAAGACAGAGCCTGACGAGAAGCAGTGGGACGAGGCGCGCGCCAACATAGTCTACACGACCCCCATCCCTAGCGTGTTCGTGGACATCGCGTTCGAGGACATCAAGCAGATGGCATTCATTGACGCGAGGGACAAGCGCATAACTCCAAGGACACTGCAATCGCACATCGCGCGCATGTGGAAGCACTGCCAGGAAAAGCCGTTCTTCACTGCTCTGGAGAAGGCTTGGGACGAGTATTGGCAGAATCAGAAGAAAGGCGTATACAACGACGAGACCGGCAAGGTCGACAGGGACAAGGCAAACGACGGAATATATGCGTTGGAAGAAAAGTACAACATCAACTGGAGCAACACCAACGAGCATGACGAAATGCACGCGCCCAACCTAGGATTCAACCCATCGTTTCGATATTATCCCGACAAGTACGAAACACGCAAGGCCAACCACGTCAGAAATCCGCCGCTCGACATATGACGTGGCGCAAGCCGTTCGACGCTGCTGTGCAGGGCCAGGCGGGCAAGGCGTCAAAGTCCCGGGACCCCAGACTTCAAAGTCCCGCCACTTTGCTTATTGGGGTCCCGGGACCCTACACGTCAAACCCCTGGGACTTTGACCATTGGGGTCCTAGGACTTCACACCTCAAAGTCCCAGGCCTTCATACCCCAAAGTCCTAGGGCTTTGCTCGCCTCCCCGCGTGGACCCATCTTGCTTCATCCATGGGACACAACCCATGGCAAACTGCAACAAATCACATTCTTTGCATGATCGATGGAATGAACGCGGCATCCATTCTCGACACGGCACAGTAGTGACGTCCAAGGTCCTTCAACGACGCGCCGAAGTGGTAAAGCTCCTTGTCGTCTATGACAAGGAAGCGGTCGTGGAATCTGCCGGTATGCCTCACCTCAAGCGTCGGATTCTGCTTGTTGAACTTCGCTATGGCCGTTTCTGAAATGGGTGTCTTCTCGACCGTCGCAACAGTGACCTTCACACCGCAGCGCTTTGCAGACAGGATGTCGAGCGTAACATCGTCGCAATAGCCATCGACAAGCAATATGCTCTTTGCCGCCTTGCCGACAAGCTTCTTCGCGAATGAATACGCCTCGTAGTGCCTGCCGTCGAAGAAGACCTTCTGCGGCGGAAAATCCCCACCGTCCATAGCCTTGAATATCGTATCGAACCGCTCCTCGTTGCGCCGCTGGTCAGTGATTTGCCTAGATCCATATTCAAGTTGCCGCCGTTCCGTCTCTTCTATTCTAGCGAATATGGGCGCCATTGACGCAAGCGCATGCCGCATTGCATTGAACACACGCATGATTTTGATGTTGACCTCGATTGCCGTCTGAGACCTAAGCATGCCACTTAGCATCGCAATTCCATTCTCAGTAAACGCATAGGGAAGGTATTTTACATTGCTGCCACGCCCCATGTTCAAGGTGCCAATTTGGCACCTTGAACACTCGCTTCGGGAAAGTTGAAACATAAAGTCCTCTGGGAAGCGCTCAATGTTGCGCTTGACCTGTCGATTGAGAGCTTTTGCTTCTACCCCATAAAGCTCCGCCAAATCTCTGTCCAGCATAACCTGCACCCCGCGGATTGTGAATATCCGCGACTTTATGGCGACATCGGAATCAAGTGGACCTACCAGGGCATTAGTGCTTTCTCCGTTCATAATGTCTCTCCTTTCGTGTTGACGAGGATATTATCCCATATTACTCGAAAAAGTACCTTAAGCGAATCTTAAGCGAACCTTAAGATTTCTTAAGGTTCAGACAACTCAAATGATAAAATCGGTCAGCAACTGTTTTATCATTTTGAACACACAAGAGAATTACTGTCCAGATTTGCAGCCTCGGCTTTCGCACTGCGCATAGACTGGAGTGTCAGAGCGCAACCAATGCTTTCGCACACCTCTACCACTCGGGTGCTCACACCTCCAGCACCCGGGTGTTTCCACCCATTCCACCCGAGTCATAGAGGTGTCACCACCCGAGTATCAGAAGCATCATCACCCGGGTATTTGCGCCTTGCGAAAGCTGGGGCACCGCGCGCCTAAACCCATCCCCAAAGATTCGTCTAGGCTAAGCCTAGACGGCTCAGAGGCTCCGGGGCTGCGCGTGATAGGCGCCAGTTAGCAGAAGGCTGTTACTTCTCGCTGACCGATAGCTTGTAGAAGCCCTTGTCGCCCTTCTGCTTGATTACGCCAAGATAGAGGGAGCCGCCAGTCGCCTGTACCTTATCTCCCTCGGTCATACTGCCAAGATCATCGCCCCAGCTCGCCTGATACCAAAGTCCTGGATATGTCTTTACCGGCAATGCGCCTGTCTCGTCATTCCCCTTTTCGATATCCTCGGCAGTCGGGGTAGGTTTCGCCTTTATCGCATCTTCACCATACTTGGCCACGATTTCCGCGACATCAGCCAACAGCCCGGAGCTGTCCTCCTCATCCTCCTTCACCTCTTCTTCAAGTTCGGCGACGCCAGCAACCGGCGGATTGAGCGAAACCGTCGCCGCCTTGCCACCGAACGAAATTTCGACCTTGTATGCGCCTTTCGCCCCTGGAACAGCGAAAGCGATGTCATCTTCGGTCAACATCTCGCCTTCATTTGCGGTCACGGCATACCCGCCGCTCCCGCTTTCCTCGACCGTCCCCTTGCCTCCGACATCTAGACCATAGCGCTTCACTATCAATCCTTTCCACTTACCGGTAGAATCTGCCTCATACCCTTGCTTCCCAACAGGCACAAATGCGTAGCATGAAGATGGAACTCCAGAAAACGAAGACGAACTAACTGTGGGCTCATCACACTCAAAAGTTATGCCACTAAGTCCGCTACACCCAGAAAATGCATATCCTGTTATATTTGTTACAGCTTCGTTAATAGTAACATTCTCAATCGCCTTATAAATAGAATACGGGAACGCAGACGAAAGCCCAGACGAGCAAACATATTGCGGTATCGTCACACTTCTCACACGATCACATCCCTCAAATGTGGAATATCCAATACTTGTCAAACTGGACGGCAAGGATATGCTCGTCAGGTTTGTACAGCCATAGAACAGATAATTTCCAAGCCGCGATACCCCGTCCGGTATCTTCAGTTCAGTCAAAAGTTCGCCGTTGAGATATAGATTATGTGCATAATAAAGAGGATTCGACTCGTCCCATGAAAACGAAATATTGCACCATGACTGCAAATCTGAGATATTGACGCGCGTTAAGCCTTTACATCCTGAGAACGCTAATGCGTCTATGCTAGCTACACTAGATGGTATGGTAACACTCGTCAGATTGCTACATCCATAGAAAGCATAAGACCCTATACGCATTACACTGTCTGGTATAGTTATACTCGTCAATCTGCTACAGTTGTTGAACGCCGACGATTCTATTTTTGTAACACCAATTGGTATTGTCATATTGGTTAGCCCATCACATCCGTAAAACATAGATGAGCCTATAATCTTTATGGCTTCAGGAATTTCTATGGTGTTAAGAGCACTACACTTGTAGAACGCTGACGATCCTATATTCGTTATGCTGTTAGGTATCGTGATATCCCTTAAACAGCTACACCCACTGAATGCGGAATTGCCAATACATCTCACACTATCACCGATTGCAATGCTTGTTATATTTGTGCGACCTGAAAATGCCGAACCACTGATTTCATACACGTTTTCGGGCACAGACACTGTCGAGCTCTCTCCGCTATAACCATAGAGAACATCGCGAACAATTGTAAATCCGTCGCTGTCTGCCAGGCCCAAACACCCCCCAAACGCCGCATCGCCTATTCTTGAAACAGAATCCGCAATCACCAGGCTTGTTACATCACTACAACCATAAAAAGCCCGTTCGCCAATTCTCCGCACATTTTCCCCTATAGTTACTTTTGTTAGTGTCTTGCACCCGGCAAATGCATAGGGACCGACGGATGACACATCACTTGGTATAGTCAACTCGCCTTGCAGCAATTCGCCATTGGCCACCAAATATCCACGACCATAACATAACGGATTTGCATACATATCCTCGAAGTTAATCCTGCACCAGGAAGAAATATCTGCTGTATACACTGTAATCCAGTGAGTCCCTTCAAATGCACCACTCCCGACTTGCCGCACGCTACTCGGAATTGTAATGCTACTAATTGCGTACTGTCCAGCAAAAGCACCCCTGCTGATCTTCGTCACACCTTCCGGTATTTCAAGATGGCCTTGTAAAGGAGTACCATTCAGAACAAGTGTCGGATAACGAGTTGTCAAAGGATTAGCGTATTCATCTTCAAAATCAATCTCACACCAAGCCGCCAAATCTGATATATGGACTGCTTTCAAGTTGTGGCCAATAAACGCGCTACTACCAACGCTCTTTAGCGTGCTTGGAATCGTAATGCTAATCCGCATGCTCATCCAGCCTACGTGCTCAAAAGCTCGTGATGCTATATTGGTCACTCCTTCGGCAATTATTAGATTCGTAATGCTATGACAGTAAGGAAACACATTTTGGAACCGTCCGTCAGAGTATCCCCATTCGTTGCCATCGCAAAGATACTGCGGTATTGTAATGCTTGAGAGATTTTCAGAATATGAAAACGCCCCGATGCCTATGTTTGTTATGGTATTCGGAATTACCAAGCTTATTAGTCCACATCCATTAAATGCTTCACTTCCAATGCTGGCAATCGTATCTGGTATTACAAGGTTTGCAATACCCTTACATCCCATAAATGCACTGTCCCCTATAGTTGTTACAGTATCGTTAAATACTATGTTTGTTATCCCTCTACAATTTGCAAAAACTCCATCACCTATGATTGAAACCCCATCAGGAATGAGTAGATTGCCGGATAGTTTCGTGCCGTTCAGATACAAGCCGTCACTTGCATAATATAGCGGGTTCGCGCCATTAATGTATTTCTCTCCGTAATAATAGTCTTCCTCACTACCGAACCGAATGGCACACCATGCTGCTAGATCACTGATATACACGCGCTCAAGCCCATCAGAACCATAATAGCGGTAACTGTTGTAATAGTGATTACCACTCTCTCTTTCTGCAAAGGCCTCATTCTCAATGCTCGTGACGCTTGACGGAATCGTTATGCTTCGAAGATTTGTGCAATAGAGAAATGCACGACGGCCTATATTCGTCACACCGGGCGATATCACAATGTTGGTAATCGCACTCTTGCCGTTGTAATTGCTAAAACTGGAATACGAATTCGAGCCACAAAACACAAATGTAAAATTTGACTCGCTTGACCATGTGTCGTCCGTGTCACATAAGCATTGTGGAATGGTAACATCACAAAGCCAATTACAACCACTGAACGCGCACGACCCCACAAACGAAACACTGTCAGGTATTATTGCGCTTCTCAATCCTTCGCAACCGTAAAACGCCATAAATCCAATTGTTGTGATATTTGCGCCGAATGTCAGATTAGTTATGCTGTCACAACCGTAAAATGCGAAATCGCTTATGCTTGTGACTTCATCCGGTATTGAGAGATTGCGTAGTATTTCACCATTAAGATACAGTTGAGCATACTTGCAGCAAAGTGGATTTGCGAAATTCCCGTTTTGGTAATAACGGTAATAATATCTATCATAATAATATCTGTATTCGTGGTTGTCATATTCGGCATCAATATCACCGAAGCGCGTTGCGCACCATGCCACTACATCAGATATGTGCACTTGCATAAGACGGATGCACCCCCAAAACGCTTCGTCCCCTATGTGTTGCACACTTGAAGGAATCGTTATGCTATCAAGATATGTGCATCTATAAAAGGCTTGATATCCGATATTCGTCACACCAAAAGGAATCTGGATATCTCGCAATTGACAATTTGAAAACGTTCGGTCTCCGATCTCCTTAAGAGTGCTTGGTAATTTAATTTGATCATACTGTACATTACGTAATGTATATTCAGAAATTGTAGTTATCCCTTCGGGAAGTATGAGCTCATGAATAGTCGGCTTTATGCCAAACACCAACGCAATTGCTGAACCATAGTAGGAATATTGCGCATTATCGACCAAGGCTAGAGGCACTGTAACACTCTCCCATGCACCACAATTTGCGAAAGCTTCTTCTCCAATAATCTCGACACTGTCAGGGATGTGAATAGTTCTTAATGATGTACAGCCATAAAATGCATAGGCCCCAATCCCTTCCACCGATTCCCCAATTGACACACTTGCTAAACAGCTACAATCACGAAACGCGCCATAACCAATGCTTGTCACTGAATCTGGCATCGTGACATCAGTCAAATTACTACACCCGGAAAATGCATTCGCCCCAATACTGGTAACTGAAAATCCATTAATGGTCGATGGAATACTTATCCCACCAACAGTTGATGGAAATGTTGCGCCTACAATTTCTCCATATGCGGTATATTCCCATGTGATGCCAGTGTCTAGATCTTTCCATGTCTTGGACCAGCAGCGTTTAGCACAGCAAAAAATCACTGCTAACACGAGAAGTCGCACCGTAAAAGCAATTTGATTTCTCATTGACGCCCTCCTAAATTTTACCCTGTTCCGCTGAAGAAGCCAAACATGATTTGAGGACAGCATAGGCCTCTCTTCATGTCTCTCTAGAGGCTGTAGAGATTGCCTTGAATGAAACACAAAGAGAGGCAAGCGCATATACGCTTCCTCTGCCAAGTGTCGTCATTCATGAAACTCTCTACATTCCTAGAGGCGACCGCTTTGCAGCGTTGTTGTCCCACGGATTTCTCCCCGCAGGAACGTGAATATAATACCATATCGCCGCGCTTAAATCAAGTGCGGCGAGAAATGTGGATTCGGGAATGGGGTTTAGCGCAACTTCAGCGCCTACATGACATGTAACCGTCAATATCGGACAAGATATACTGCTCGCCTGTAGTGTGCAGGGCGCCATAAGAGCGACGCACATAGTCGTCAGCGCCGGTAGAATGGAATAGCTCGTAGGCGGCACGACCGTCGATGTGTTTGGCACGACGATACATCTCTATGCAGTATATGAGAAACTTACCGGCGTCACTCATGGCTTATGCCTCCTCCGGATATGGAATCTCACCTGTTTTTTCGGCCGTCTCAAACATCTCGCCAAGCATTACAGGACTATAGTGCCAAAGTTTAAGCCTCTCGTCGGCGAGCTTTTCGTAGAACTCCGAACGATACAGCCGTTCGGTGGCTTCTGCTTCCGAAATATCCAAACGCTTGCCAATTTCCGCCACCAGTGACGGAAGAATCAATATGCCAAGAAAGGCGATATACTGATTTTCCGTCATGCGACCACCTCCGATTTGACGAAGCGTATGAATGTCAGCGCCTTTGCCGTCGCAAACACAAGCTGATTGTAAAGTTGCTTTATCTTTAGGCGCTCAAGCGCCTCTTGTTTCGTCAGTTCCCCTTCTCGGTATAGAGTCAAGGTTCTATAGACATCATCATTTGCGACAGGGCCAAACACAAGATCGCGCCCCTCTGCGGCATTGAATCCATCACGACAAGAGCAGACAAAATCAAGCCAGACTTCGTTCGGCTGATTAAACTTCAGCACATCGCACAAATCAAAGGCGACCTTCTCGTCAATTTCGTATTCATTCACAACAGGAACGCCACCCCTTCGCAATACGACCTTCCCTGCAAAGTCTACGGCCTGATCACGGTTGAGCGTAGTGTAGAAGCCAGGACCGAAATCTAGCGAATGACACGGCTTCACAATCCTTGGCTCCCGAACTTCAATATTGCTACCGTGATACAGTTTCATATGTTATCATATCCCTAAAGACACCGATATAATACCATATCGCCGCGCTCAAATCAAGCGCGGCGAAAGCTTTACTTCGTTCGTTTCGGAGGTGGTGGCAGCTGCTCCAAATCGCCACCTTCGATATCAAGCGCGCCCGTATCGGATGCATTGAGCGGCGATATGACCTTGCGCCCGGTCTTGCGTTCAATCTCAAGTCTGGCGTTTTTCGCCACGCCCCCTCCACTCGCTGCAACCTTGTGATGCTAAATCACATTACGCCGCAATATTAAACGGCTCTGCCTTCGGTGACGGTATCGACTGTATTAGACGGAACAACTGCACCTGATCGGCAACATCTGTCATACGCATCTTGCCATCGGCAGCCGTCAATTTCAAAGCGTTACAATTTGTAACGGTTTCATTTCCTTCG
>JAFPUH010000055.1 GCA_017395505.1 Kiritimatiellia bacterium | reverse complement strand
CGGCGCCGAAGACCACTGCGGCGACATGGACTTCAAGGTCGGCGGCACGAAGAAGGGCATCACGGGCTTCCAGGTCGACCTGAAGCTCCGCGGCCTCACGTGGGATCTCGTCGAGGGCGCGATCAAGGCCGCTCACGACGCCCGCCTCAAGATCATCGACTTCATGGAGAGCGTCATCCCCGCTCCGCGCGCAGAGCTCAACAAGTACGCGCCCCGGATCGAGGAGATGCAGATTCCCGTCGACAAGATCGGCGCTCTCATCGGTCCCGGCGGCTCGAACATCCGCGGAATCGTCGAGACTACCGGCGCACAGATCGACATCGACGACGACGGCAAGGTCTCGATCTTCGCGACCAGCCTCGAGTCGATGGAAGCCGCGAAGCGCGCAGTCGGCGCGGTTGCAGCCGAAGCCGAACCCGGCAAGATCTACGAGGGAACCGTCACCGGCATCAAGGATTTCGGCGCGTTCGTCGAGATCCTCCCCGGAATGGACGGTCTCTGCCACATCTCCGAGCTCAGCGACAAGCGTGTCCCGAGCGTAGAGTCGGTCTGCAAGGTCGGCGACAAGATGATGGTGAAGTGCCTCGACGTCGACGAGCGCGGCAGGATCAAGCTTTCGCGCAAGGCGGCGATGGCCGAACTCGACGCCAAGGCCTAAGCCAAGGTTCGACGAGACAAAAAGAATACGCGGACGCCTCGAAAGCGCCCGCGTTTCTTTATCTCGTCGTTTCGGCGGCTTGGCGGGTCACTCCCACTCGATGGTCGCCGGCGGCTTGGACGAGATGTCGTAGACTACGCGGTTTATGCCGTGCACTTCGTTGATGATCCTGTTGGATATGGTCGCGAGCGTGTCGTAGGGAATGCGCGTCCAATCGGCGGTCATTGCGTCGATCGAGTTCACTGCGCGCACGGCGCATGTGTACTCGTATGTTCGCTGGTCGCCCATTACGCCGACAGACCTGCAGGGCAGCAGAACCGCGAACGCCTGCCAGATCGTCTTGTATTCCGGCAGCTTGCGCACTTCCTCCTGTACGCGGACGTCGGCCTCCTGAAGCATGCGAACCTTCTCTTCGGTGACTTCGCCGAGTATGCGAACGCCGAGGCCAGGACCGGGGAAGGGCTGGCGGTCGAGAAAGGCGGAATCCATGCCAAGAAGCCGTCCGACGTTGCGGACTTCGTCCTTGAACAGGTCGCGAAGGGGCTCGACGAGCGTGAATTTGAGGTCTGGCGGCAGGCCGCCGACATTGTGGTGGCTCTTGATGGTCTGGGAGGGGCCATCCTTCGAGCTGGAGCTTTCGATCACATCCGGATAGATGGTGCCCTGCGCAAGGAACTTGCAGCCCTTGAACTTGCGGGCCTCCTCCGCGAAGACGGTGATGAATTCGCGGCCGATTATCTTTCGCTTCGCCTCGGGATCCTCCACGCCTTTGAGAGCGGCGTAGAAGCGTTGGGCGGCTCGGGCTACGTGAAGGTCCAGGCCAAGGCGGCTGCGGAACATGTTCTCGACATCGGCCACCTCGTTGTGGCGGAGAAGCCCGTTATCGACGAATATGCAGTGCAGACGGCTGCCGATCGCCTTGTCGAGCAGCACTGCGACGACGGAGGAGTCAACTCCGCCGGAGAGGCCGAGTATCACCTCGCCGTCGCCGACTTCACTCCTCATGCGTTCGATCGTCGCGTCGATCCACGAACCCATGTTCCAGTCTTGACGGCAAGCGCAGATGGAGAAGAGGAAGTTCTTGATGATCTGCCCGCCGAATTCGGTGTGAACCACCTCAGGATGGAACTGAATGGCGTAAAGGCGGCGGGCTTCGTTTGCTATTGCGGCGAAGGGACAGTTCGCGCTGGATGCAACAGTCGCAAAACCATCGGGAATCGCAGAAACCATGTCGCCGTGGCTCATCCATACGGTGGATTCGCGAGGCAGCCCCGCTATGAGGGGGCTGACGGCACTGGTTGTCATAAGCGTCTTGCCGTACTCTCGGTTGTCGCTGGGCACGACCTTGCCGCCGAGAGTGTGGCACATAAGCTGCATGCCGTAGCACACGCCCAGAACAGGCACGCCGAGGTTGAATATCTCGGGGTCTATGGACGGGGCGCCCTTGTCGAAGACGCTGCTTGGCCCGCCGGAGAGGATTATGCCCTGCGGCATGTCTGCCTTGAGCGACCCGGCGGACGTGGTGAAGGGGAGAATCTCGGAATATACGCGCTGTTCGCGTATGCGGCGCGCAATAAGCTGGGTGTACTGCGAGCCGTAGTTGAGTATGACAATTTTGTGGCGCGAGCCAGAATTTGCGTTCATGACGCGGAAAATTATACCATATTGGCCCTAGCACCGCAACGAGGGTTGGCGCTGGACAACCATCCACAGTAATGGTATAATGTCAACATGAGCTACTACTTGATGATTCTCGTCGGTGCGGTTCTGGTGAACAACTTCGTTCTCAACCGCTTTCTCGGTTGCTGTCCGTTCCTTGGCGTATCGAAGAAGATGGATACCGCCTTGGGCATGTCAGGCGCAGTCGTGTTCGTCATGACGATAGCCGCTGCAGTCACGTGGTGCATCGACCACTGGCTGCTGACGCCGAACGGGCTAGGCTACATACACACGCTGGCGTTCATTCTGGTGATCGCTTCGCTCGTGCAGTTTATCGATATAGCAATGAAGCGCTTCCTTCCGCCGTTGCATGCGGCTTTGGGCATATTCCTGCCGCTCATCACGACAAACTGCGCCGTGCTTGGCGCGGCCGAGATCAACTGCAAGCAGGGCACGGGCTTTCTGGAGTCTGTGTTCTTTTCGTTTGCCGCTGCGATAGGTTTCGGCTTTGCGCTCGTGCTGTTTTCGGGCATACGCGAGAAGCTGGCGCATGCCGATCCGCCCCGCTGCTTCAGGGGGATAGCTATCGCGCTCGTGACCGGCGGACTTCTCTCGCTTGCGTTCATGGGCTTTTCGGGTCTCGTGAAGCTGCCGTACTAATACAGGAGGTTTGGGAATGACAATCGCGATAGTTTGCATTGCTGGCGTCGGACTGGTGGCGGCGATCGTACTGGCCATAGCCGACAAGTATCTAAGCGTCAAGGAGGATCCGCGCATCGGCATGGTGACGGCGGCTCTGCCAGGGGCGAACTGCGGAGGGTGCGGCTTTCCCGGGTGCGACGGCTATGCGAGGGCTTTGGTTGCGGGCACGGCGCCGAACGGGGCATGTGCGGCCGGCGGTGACGCTTGCGCGGCGGAGATTGCGAAGATACTTGGCGTGGAGGCTGCGGCAACCGAAAAGCGCGTGGCGCTGGTAAAGTGCTGCGGAACGCGCAGCGAGGCGATTCGCGTGGGCGACTACAACGGCATATGCGACTGCAACGTGGCGGCGATGACTGCAGGCGGCGACAAGGGTTGCACATACGGCTGCCTGGGCTACGGAGCTTGCGCGAACGTCTGCCCGAAGAACGCGATATCCATACACGACGGGCTTGCGAGGGTGGACAAGCGCCTTTGCATCGGCTGCGGAAAGTGCGTCGCGATATGTCCCAAGAAGGTGATCGAGCTGGTTCCGGCTTCGGCGACGATACACGTGCTCTGCAACAATCCCGACAAGGGGCCGGCAGTCCGCAAGGTCTGCGGAGTAGGCTGCATGGGCTGCCACCTGTGCGAGAAGAACTCGGGCGGCAAGGAGGCTGGCCACTTCACATTTGAGGGCTTCCTGGCGAAGGTGAACTATGCGAATCCGCCGACCGATGCGCAGATCGTGGCGAAGTGTCCCGCGAAGTGCATGGCGGAGGACGCCCACTTCGAGAGCGGCAACTGACAAGGCTTAAACATTCGAGAGGCAATCATGAAAACCGTAAAGAGCCAATTCAAGTTCAAGGGCGGGGTGCATCCCGACTACAACAAGGAGCTTGCCCGCGAGCAGCCTATCGAGAAGATTCCGCTGCCTGCAGAGCTGGTGATTTCGATGAGCCAGCACCTCGGTGCGCCGGCCAAGTGCGTCGTGAAGGCGGGAGATTTCGTCAGGCGCGGACAGGTCGTCGGCGAAAAGAACGGCTTCATCTCGGTGTGCGTAAGGACCAGCGCAGACGGAAAGGTGAAGGCGATAGAGAAGCGTCTTGGTCCGGCGGGCGGCAAGGCCGACGCCATAATACTAGATACCACGGCGAAGCCGGAGGGCGAGGTTGCGGAGGCTTCGGGGCCGATACTCGAACCGCTCGACTGGCGGACGGCAAGCCGCGAGGATCTCCTGAAGCGCGTCGAAGAGGCCGGCATATGCGGCATGGGCGGAGCGGGCTTTCCGACAAACGTAAAGCTGAATCCACCCCCCGGCAAGCGTTGCGAGTATCTCATACTGAACGGCGCCGAGTGCGAGCCGTATTTGACGGCCGACTACAGACTGATGCTCGAGAGGGCGCCTCGCATCAGGCTGGGCGTGGAGATCATGCGCAAGATTCTCGGCGGCCCTGCGGTAAGGATCGCCATTGAGGCGAACAAGCCCGAGGCGATAAAGGCGATGGAGACGGCATTTGCAGATATCGACGGCAACGTCGAGATCGTTGTGCTGCCGGTGCTGTATCCGCAAGGCAGCGAAAAGCACCAGATATTCGCCACGGTAGGCCGCGTGGTGCCTGAGCCGCCTGCCCTGCCCATTGATGTGGGGTGCGTGGTGGAGAACGTCGGCACTGTCGCGGCCATAGCTGACGCCGTCGAGCTGGGCGAGCCTCTGCTCGAGCGCGTGACCACGGTGTCCGGCGGTGCTGTTGCGCAGCCAAAGAACGTGCTGGCGCCTTGCGGCACGAAGTATTCCGATCTGATCGCATTCTGCGGCGGCGAAAAGGAGCCGGTCGCAAAGCTGATCTCCGGCGGAACGATGATGGGCTTTGCCGTGTCGACACCGGAGATATCGACGACCAAGACGACTTCAGGGCTTCTGCTTCTGCCGAACAGCAAGGCCTACCAGTACGTCTCGCAGGCTTGCATAAACTGTGGCAGGTGCGTAAGGGCGTGTCCGATGAACCTGAACGCGGCCGAGATCGCAAAGGCCGTCGAGTCGGATGACATCAAGGGTGCGGAGGATGCGCATGTGATGACGTGCATCGAGTGCGGCGCTTGCAGCTTCAGCTGCCCCGCCTACAGGCCGATAACCCAGTTCTGCCGCAGGGCGAAGAATTCCATCCGTGCGAGAATCGCCGCAGAGAAGGCCAAGGCCGCAGCAGCAGCCAAGAAATAAGGAGCCGCAAATGAAACCAAAAGAGACAGCAGCACACTACATACTCTCTAGCTCGCCACACACCCACTCCAACTCGAGCGTCTCGCGGATAATGCTGGACGTATTGCTGGCGCTTCTTCCAACGACGGCAGTCGGCATATGGTTCTTCGGACTGCCGGCGGTATGGACAATCGCGACATGCGTGGCGACATGCATCGTCACCGAGGCGCTTTGCAGACTTGCGATGGGTCGCGACAACACGATTGGCGACCTTTCTGCGGTCGTCACGGGTCTTCTGCTGGCGTTGAACCTGCCGGCGGGCATCCCTCTCTGGATGGCAGTGGTCGGTTCGGTGTTCGCGATAGGCGTCGCCAAGCAGGTGTTTGGAGGCATCGGCATGAATCCGTTCAACCCAGCCCTTGCCGCTCGAGCCTTCATGCTGATTTCGTTCACGGGACCTATGACCACATGGCTCAAGCCGCTTTGGTGGAAGACCCCCGATGCAGTCACCACGGCCACTCCCCTAGCTTGCATGAAGGGAATGTTCGCGGCGGACGCAACAGCCCACGCAACACCTCATGCTGCGGCGAAGGCGCTTGAGCAGATACCTTGCCTTTGGGATCTCCTGATCGGCAACATGCCGGGATGCATTGGCGAAGTTTCTGCGATAGCTTTGGCGATCGGTGCAGCATACCTTCTCGTGAGGAAGGTGATAACCTGGCACATTCCTGTCGCTTTCATCGCAACGGTCGTCGTATATTCGCTCATAGCGGGTGGAGCTCCGGCCTACGCGCAGGTCTTGACGGGCGGCGTGATGATCGGCGCTTGCTTCATGGCCACCGACTACGTTACGAGCCCCACGACTGCCAAGGGCAAGCTGGTGTTCGGTTTTGGCTGCGGACTTCTCTGCATGCTGATACGTCAGTTCGGCTCTTATCCCGAGGGCTGCTCCTTCGCGATTCTCATAATGAACGCTGTCTCTCCGCTCATCAACCGCTGGACCCAGCCCAAGCCGTTCGGCGCAAAGTGAAAGGTGTTTTGAGATGAAAAAGATATTCGGCCTCATAATCAGCCTGACCGTCATATCAGCCGTCTGCTCCGGCGTGTTGGCCTATGTGAACGAGCTCACCAAAGAGCCCATCGCGCAGATGCTTGTGAAGAAGACCGTCGAGGCTGCCAAGGCGGTGCTTCCGCCGCAGACCCAAAGCGTCGATACGGCTCAGTTCGCCGATGGCGAGGAGTATTTCGTGGGCTATGGCGAGGCAGGCGAGGTGGTCGGGTACGCAGTGAAGGGCAGCGATCCAGGTGGCTATGGCGGAGACATCGTGTTGATGGTCGGCTTCATGTCCGACAAGACGACGGTCGTATGCTACAAGACGCTTGCGGCGGCCGAGACGCCCGGACTGGGAATGAAGCTCAACACTCCCGAGTTCGCTGGACAGTTCGCAGGAAAGGACGGGTCGTCTCTGAGTGTCAAGAAGGATGGCGGCGAGATTGATGCGATAACTTCCGCCACGATCACCTCTCGTGCAGTCTGCGGCGCTATTGCAGCGGCTGCGCGGAAGTTAAGGTAGTCTGATGGCCAAGAAGTCGCGGGCGGCGATCAACTTCGAATACGGTGCGCTGAGGTTCTTCTGCGCACTTGTAAACGCGATTCCGTATCCGGTGGCCATGGCCGCCGCGAGGGGACTGGCGCGACTGGCGTTCGACATATTCGGCTTGCAGCGCAAGCGTACAATCGACAGGATTTCAACCGCCTTCCCCTCCAAGACGCCAAAGGAGGTAAGGGCGATAGCCAGGAATTCTCTGGCCAACGTGCTTCAGTCCGCCGTTGAGATGATCCGTGCGCCAAAGCTCGACAGGCGGTGGATGGATCGCCACGTCGTCGACGGGCAGCTCTACAAGGACCGTCTTCAGGAACTTGTCGATGAGGGCAACGGCGTTGTGATCATGGTGCCGCACTCCGGCAACTGGTACATGGCGGCTTGGTCCATGGCGAAATACGGGCTGCCCCTCTTCGCTTTGGCGGCGCCTCAGAGGAACCCGAAGATCGATGCGTGGATGAAGCGCCAGTACGGCGACATCGAGGTGCTTGATCGCAGCGAGAAGTCCACACTTGCCAGGATAAAGGACAAGCTTAAGTCAGGCAGGGCTTTTGCGATATTGCCCGATCTTAGGGTGCCTACGCCCGATGTGGATGTGAAGTTCCTCAATGGCACGGCCAACGTCAGCCATGCCGGTGCGATGTTCGCAGCAAGGTGCGGTTCTCCCGTGGTTGTTGCGGCGATGCACCGTGAAAACGGCAAGCATGTATTCAACCATCTGGCGACGTTGCGTCCGGATCCAAATTCGACCGACGCAAAGGCAGAGGCAATAAGGCTGACGCGCGAGGCGATGACGTTGATCAATGCCGAGGTAAAGGAGCGTCCTGGCGACTGGTACTGGTACAACAAGAGGTGGATACTTCAACCTGTCTGACTAATTTCAATCAAGGAGGAAAGATAATGGATGCAGAAAAGTGGGCTTATCTTGACGACGCGATGGTTGCATCGAGCCGCAGGACAATCAAGGAACTTTTTGCGAAGGATCCTAACCGGGCCAAGAAGTTTTCTGTAAAGGCCGCGGGATGGTTTCTCGACTACTCGAAGAACCGCGTGAACCGAAAGGCGATGGCATCGCTTGTGAAGTTGGCGGAGGCCTCGAACCTCAAGGCCGAGATCGAGAGGATGTTCACCGGCGAAAAGATCAACGTCACGGAGAATCGCGCCGTGCTGCACACGGCTCTCCGGAACTGCGATCCATCGGCCAAGGTGTTCGTAGACGGCAAGGACGTCATGCCTGACGTGAGGGCGGTGCTTGCACAGATGGGTGATTTTTCGGACGCCGTCAGGCACGGCGAGTGGCGCGGCTACACAGGCAAGCGCATCAAGTATGTGGTGAACATCGGCATCGGCGGCAGCGACCTTGGTCCCGTCATGGCGAATATCGCCCTTACGCCATACTCGAAGAGGAGCATGAAGTTCTTCTTTGTGTCGAATGTGGACTCCACCCACCTTGCAGAGACGCTCCGGAGCGTAAAGGCCGCGCAGACGCTTTTCATCGTGGCCTCCAAGACATTCACCACGCAGGAGACCATGAGCAACGCCGAAGCTGCCCGGGACTGGCTCGTGAAGAAGCTCGGTTCGAAGGACGCCGTCGCCAAGCACTTCGTTGCGGTTTCAACGGCCGCCAAGGAGGTGGCGGACTTCGGAATCGACGTAAAGAACATGTTCGGCTTCTGGGATTGGGTCGGCGGGCGCTACTCGCTGCCTTCGGCGATCGGCCTTTCGCTGATGATCGCCATCGGACGCGCCAACTACGCCAAGCTGCTCAAGGGCTACTGGCTGATGGACAAGCACTTCCGCACAGCCCCGTTCGAAAGGAACATGCCTGTAATCATGGCGCTGCTCGGGATACTATACTCCAACGGATACGGCGCTGAGACATACTGCTGCCTGCCCTACGACCAGTACCTCGCGAGATTCCCCGCGTACCTGCAGCAGATGGATATGGAGTCGAACGGCAAGAACGTCGACAAGCAGGGCAACCCGATCGGGCATTTGACAGGCCCGATCGAGTGGGGCGAGCCTGGAACAAACGGCCAGCACAGCTTCTATCAGCTCATCCACCAGGGCACACACCTAATACCTTGCGACTTCATCGGCTGCTCGAAGACGCACAATCCAATCGGCGATCTGCACGACAAACTGATGGCGAACCTCTTTGCACAGAGCCAGGCGCTTGCGTTCGGCAAGACCGAGGACGAGTGCCGCGCAGAGGGAGTGCCTGAAGAGCTGGTGCCTTTCAAGACCTTTGAAGGCAACAGGCCATCCAACACGCTACTCTGCAAGCAGCTGACACCCGAGACGCTTGGCGCTCTTGTTGCGCTTTACGAGCACAAGGTGTTCGTGCAGGGCGTGATACTCAACGTCTACAGCTTCGACCAGTGGGGCGTTCAGCTTGGCAAGGTGCTCGCCAAGGGCGTCTTGGCCGATCTCACGGCGGAGAAGCAGTCGATGAAGCACGACTCGTCGACGAACCAGCTGATTGCGCGCTATCGCAAGGCAGTCGGCCGCTGATGTCCGTTGCCAAATCCATAGCTCTAACCCTGGTCGCGTTCTTGACGTTTATGGTCGAGGGCGCGTCAGGGCAGTCTGATGCGGAAGTGTGGAACGAAGGCGTCGACTATTACAGGTCGGGCGACGTGACGAATGCGCTGAGGGTGCTGCGTCCGCTCATGCTCACCCGCTCGCATGGCGCAAGGGCGGCAGAGGTTGTCGCGAAGCTTGAACTCGAGCGCGGCAACAACGAGGAGGCGGCGAACGCAGCGCAGATCGCGTTGAGGGCGAATCCGAATGACGCCAAGGCCAACCGCAACTACACCCGCGCCGTGGATGGCCTCGCGGAATTGCGGGAGACGCGCCTAATCAACGATGTTCTCGCCCAGCATCAAGGTGCCGATCCGAGTGTGCTGATGATGGGCGCAACGAAGGAGTCGCGTATGCTGATGGATGCGATCGCCGGCTACAGGACCAACGACGCCGTAAAGGCTGTGGCGCTTGCCGACGAGCTCTCCGGAAGGGCGCTTGAGCTGTCAAACCTGTGGTTGCCGGTAAAGGTCGCGATATGTCAGGCCGTAACCAACGAGGAACAGGCGGCGACAATCGTGGCTCAGGTTGACCAGGCGAGGGAGCGTACGCGCCTCGCTGCGAGGCAGACGGCCGACATGGAGCCTGAGGCATATTCCACGATCGCCGATGTCGAGCATGACTGCACGCGGTTCCTTAAGATGACGATTCTCCCGCCTGAGGCTATCGGGGAGGGTATGGAGTCGCAGTCGAACGCCTGGACCAACGCGGAGAGGCTTAACGGACGCGACTGGCAGCAGGAGGCTCTCGACTACACCAGAGCCTTCAGGGCGAAATTCCCGGCGTGGGCGCGTGCCTACGAGCAGCAGGCCCAGAACGACACCAACAGCGCGCCGTTCACGGCCGAGGACCAGGCAAAGATCTCAGCCATGGCTACCGAGCTTGAGAAGCTGCAGATGGAGGGTCTTGAGAGCGGCGACAAGTCCATCCAGAAGAGGGCGTTGGATATGATCGGAGAGATCAGCGACCTGATGCCGAAGTCCAAAAGCAATCAACCCAACGCTGCGCAGGACGGCACGCCGCAGCAGAACGATCAGGGCGATGGACGGCAGAATGGCGAGCAGGAGCAGCAGAGCGAAGCTGCTGATAAGGAGGATGGCGAGGCGCAATCTGCCGAGCAGTCCGAGGATGATAAGGAGATAGAGGCTATTTTAAGAAAGGCTCAAGAACGTAGCGATGAACATGAGGCGGACAAGAAGGCGAGAATGAGGAAGTCGCCTCTGCCGCCAAACGAAAGGGACTGGTAAGATGAAAGCTATAGTTGCATGTGGCGGAACCGGTGGTCACGCATTCCCCGGTATAGCGGTTGCTGAGGAGTTGCGCCGCAGAGGACATGAAGTCACCGTCTGGTGCTCGGGTCGTGACATTGAATCCAGCGTAATGAAGAGCTGGACCGGCGACGTGTTCTCCACGGGGGCGAAGCAGCTCAAGGCACGCAACGCGCTGTCGATACTGGCTTCAATAATGCGATGCCGAAAGGCCATCAAGAAGGCGAAGCCCGATGTGTTGCTGGCCATGGGTTCTTATTCGAGCCTTCCGCCTGTGCTGGCTGCGAGAAGCCGTGGCGTTCCTGTGGTGTTGCACGAGGCGAACACGGTGCCTGGCAAGGCGGTGGATTTCCTCTCGCGTTTCGCTTCGCGCGTCGCCATCAGCTTCGAGATGACGGCCAAATACTTTACGAAGGTAAAGACCGTGTTGACGGGGCTTCCTGTGCGCGAGTCGATTTCGCAGGGAACCAGGTTCGACTTCATCCCTGCGGATGCATTTACGGTGTTCGTGACCGGCGGCTCGCAGGGTGCTCATGCGGTCAACGAGCTCATGAGCGAGGCTCTCGCGATGCTCAAGCGCGAGTTGGATCGCCGTCAGGACAAGCATATTTTGTATGTCATCCATCAGACGGGCGCAAAAGATGAGGCGTTCGTCAAGGATGTCTACGCCAAGGTGGGCGTTCCGGCCCGCGTGAAGGCCTTCGAGAATGCGATGGCGGATGCCTTTGCATCGGCGGATGTGGTTGTTGCACGTGCCGGCGCTTCCACTTGCTTTGAACTTGCCGCTTGCGGAAAGCCAGCTCTGCTCATACCGCTGCCTTCCGCGCTTCGAGACCATCAGCACTTCAATGCTGAGGCGTTTGCCGATAAAGGAGCCGCCGACGAAGGTATGCAGTACAGGCTTCAGCCGCGTCAGATATGCAGATATCTTATGCAGAAACTCGACCACCCCGAGCAGCTTGCCGCGATGAGGGACAAGATGAAGGCCATGGCTATGCCTGACGCGGCGGCGAATGTGGCGGATGTTCTTGAAAGCCTGTAGTGTAGATGAAGGTCGATTACGTACTAAGATTCAACCGACAGGTGCGACGCGTCATATGGGGCGCTGAAAGCTGGGAGATTTCCGTCCATCCGTCAAGGCCGAGCATAATCGCAAACGGTCCGCTTGCCGGCAGGTCTCTGCGAGAGCTTTGCCCTGATTTCCATCTTCTTGTAAAGGTGATAGATGCCAAGTCGAGGCTATCGGTGCAGGTCCACCCGAGCGACTACACTGCTCCCCTCCTTGGCGGCGAGCCGAAGGCCGAGATGTGGTGCATGCTGAACGACGGCGGTATTTATGCCGGGTTGAAGCCCGATACGACGCGTTATGATCTGGCGGAGGCCGTAGCCAGCGGCAGGTTCGAGGATCTGCTGGTGAGGCACGACACGAAGAAGGGCGACGCCTATTTCATTCCGGGCGGATTGGTGCATGCCATTGGCGAAGGCTCGCTCCTTTATGAGGTGCAGCAGAGTTCCAATACGACCTACAGGCTCTATGACTGGGGACGGGTGAATGCCGACGGCAAGCCTCGCGAACTTCATGTCGAAAAGGGTCTTTCTGCCATAAACTATGCGCTTCCGGTGCCCGAGCCACAGGACGAGGTTGATTGTCCGTATTTTTCATTTGGCAAACTGGATCTCTGCGGAAGCATCTCCTTCGATCCGCAAGACGACTACATCGTGCTTTTCGTCGCCGATGGCGCACTCGCCGTGAACGAAGAGGCGTTGTCATGCTCGGATAGCGCCTTGGTGCCGCCTGGCGTGCCGTTCAAGCTATCTGCGGGTAATGCGAAGGTGTTCGTGACTCGCAGCAAACGACAGTTGGTTGTGGACGAAAAACGATAAGGATGGTATAATTACAACATGATTCTGAATAGAGGATTGACTTTTGCTTTTGCCGCAGCAGTGGTTGTGGCGACGTGTGCATTTGCCGATCAGCCTGGCGTTAGCCCGGGCCCCGGCGTCAGGTATGCGACGGATGCGTTTCCTGGCTTTGACAGCGAGGATTCCATCGTAAAGCCGTCAAAGAAGGAGCCAAAGTGGTTTGCGTTCATCAACGGGCCGAAGATGAACAATCCCGCCGACCAGTTCGACTGGGCCCTGCAGTGTCAGTCTGCGGGCAACTTCGGCAGAGCCAGAAGGGCGTTCGATGCGCTCGTAAGGGAGTGGCCGACATCCAAGGAGGCGCCTCTCGCCCAGATGGCGCTCGCAGACATCCTGTTGCAGAAGGATCTCGACTATGAAGACGCCTTCGCGGAATATCGCTATCTGCTTGACTTCTATTCTGTGGAATGCGACTACGACGCCGTGGCCGAGACGATGTACAAGGTCGCGGAACTCATGCGCGAGGAGGGCAAGACGATAATCTTCTTCCGCTTCGCGAACACGGTCGATGTGCGCAGGGCCTACGAAGCTGTAGTACTAAGGTCGCCTGGCTCGAAGTTCGTTCCGCAGGCGATGCTGACGATTGCCTCGCTGCGTCAGGACGAGGAGAAGTACGAAGAGGCGGTGAAGGTCTACGAGAACCTCCGAAACCTTTATCCCGACAAGCCCGAGGCCAAGACGGCTTTGCACTGCGAGGGCAAGGTGAGGATGAAGCTGCTGGAGATGCATGGCTACAACAGGATGCGCGTGTTCGATACGGTGTCATTCCTCAAGCAAGCCTTGCGCAGCGATGTGACCGACGAGATGCGCGCCGACTTCCAGCGCTGGCTGGACGAGACGTCGGCGCTTGAGGAATCCGAGGCCTACAAGGCGGCTAAGTTCTACGATTCACGCACGCGCACGAAGCGCAGTGCGATAAATGCATACGAACGTTTCCTTAGGGAGTATCCGACCAGTCAGTACGCAGACGAGATACGTGCGCGTCTGGAGGAGCTCAAAGGCACAGAGGGAGAGTCTAAATGAATAAGTTTCTGTTGGCGCTTGTTACAGTCGCTGCGCTCGCCGGGTGCAGGTCGCCGTATTCCTGGACGAGCGACGTGCCTCAAAAGCTACGTACAGTGGCTGTGCCTACATTCCGCAACGAAAGCGACGTGACCGAACTCGGGGTTCTTGCGGCTACGCAGATACTCCGCGAATTCCAGCGTGAGGGCACATTCAAGATTGCGCGTCCAGATGATGCCGCCGTTGAGGTGCAGGGCGTCATCACGGATGTTTACGTTACGTACAACGGCGGTGATGTGAGGACAAGCAACAGGACGACCGACTGCTCTTTGATGATGCGCGCCGAGGTCTCTGTGGTAGAGCGCGTCAACGGAAGGGTTCTTGTCGACAACAAGGTCTACACGGCGAACACCACATTCATTGCCGGCCCAATAGATTCGCTCACGGCAGAGCGTGACGCATCGCGTCGCCTGGCTGAGGATCTTGCGGCCCAGGTTGTGGACGACGTGTTGGCGGTACAGTGGTGAGGAGGGCTCATATATGAACGAAGTGCATGCTGTAATAGAGCTCAGGATAACGCCGCAGCGTGATTGCGGCTTTGGCAGGATCGCCGAACGCGTAGCGAAGTTCGAGCAGGTCGATGCGTGTTTTCTGATGTCCGGCGGCTATGATCTCCTTGTGTTCGTGAGGGGTGAGAGCCTTCAGGATGTTGCGCATTTCGTGGCAGCGGATCTCTCGACGATAGACGGCGTACTTTCGACGGCTACACATTTCATGCTCAAGACATACAAGGCCAAGGGGGTCCTTGACGTGGCAGGTGGCGACGATAGGCTGGCGGTTACGCCCTGAATAATTTAAGGAGGTAAAACAATGGCAGTTGACATGGCCCAGAAGGCTCAGAATTTCACAAATCGCGGACGCCAAGCCCTCGAGTCGGGCCGCTACGATCTCGCGGTCGACATGCTCATGGAGGCTGTCTCTGCGGCTCCAGACGTGCTCGAGACGCGTAAGCTCCTTCGTGCCGCCCAGATTGCGAACTTCCGCAAGAACGGCAAGGCTGGCTTCGGCGCGAAGCTCGGCTACATGATGGCTCGCCAGAAGATCGCCGGCCTCATCAAGAAGGGGCAGGGCGCCGAGGCGATGGCCGAGGCAGAGAAGCTCCTTTCGCAGAATCCGCTTGATGCCGACAATATCGAGATTGCCGTAAAGGCAGCAGAAGCCGCCGGCAAGGCTGATCATGCAGCCATCTCGATCGAGGCCGCCTACGAGTGCAGCAACAAGGATCCATCGCTTCTCGAGCGAGTCGCGACATACTATACGATGGCGAAGCGCTGGGATAAGGCGAGGGACGCCTACCAGAAGCTCTCCGAGCTCAAGCCCGGCGACCAGAGGGTCATGCAGCTTCTCAAGAATACCGAGGCACAGGCTACGATGAATGCCGGCTGGGAGCAGTCGGCGGGCAAGAAGGGCGGCTTCCAGAATCTCATCGCCAACAAGGAGCAGGCAAAGAAGCTCGACCAGGCGAACAAGGCGATGGTAGTCGGCGACGATGCTGAGGCTCTGATCGCCGAGAAGATCGCCCAGATCGAGAAGGAGCCGAAGAACATGAACTTCCGTCGCGCCCTTGCTCGAATCTACATCCAGAACAAGCGCTACGCCGAGGCTGTCGACTGTCTCTCCGCAGCAATCGAGGCCGCAGGTGCTATGGATCCTGAGCTCGACCGCATGCTTTCGCAGACGCGCGTCCAGTACTATGATCAGCAGATCGACGCCCTCAAGGCCGAGGGCAACGAGGATGCCGCCGCAGAACTCGAGGGCGAGAAGAACCAGTTTGTGTTCGACGATCTTGCCGCTCGCGTCGAGCGCTATCCCAACGATCTCCACCTGCGCTACGAGCTTGGCGTACAGTATTTCACCTACGAATACTACGACGAGGCGCTCGAGCATCTGCAGCTCGCCCAGAAGAGCCCGAAGGACCGTCTCTGGGCGCTCTACTACCTGGCGATGTGCTTCCTGATGAAGGGGCAGACGGATATGGCCGTCATGCAGCTTGAGACCGCGCGTGACCAGATACCGACGATGGACGAGCTCAAGAAGAAGGTCGTCTACCAGCTCGGCCTCTGTGCCGAGAGCCAGGGCGATCTCGAGAAGGCGTACCAGTACTACAAGGACGTCTATTCGACAGATGTCGGCTTTGAGGATCTCTCTGACCGCATGCTCGCGGTATCTCAGGCTCTTAAGGAGCGTCAGGGGTAAAAAATTGGCAGCCCCAAGGAGAGTCGAACTCCTCTAACAAGCATGAAAAGCTTGTGTCCTAGCCGATAGACGATGGGGCCGCTTAGACAGGTGTGAAGTATATCATATCTTTGGCCTGTTTGGCAAGGGGGTAATTGCATTGGCTGGGTTGACCGACAGGGAAGCGTATGTGGCGTTCAACCTGACCGACAACATCGGCTCTGTAGGAGTGGATGATCTTGCCGAACGCTTCGGCGGCGTTGCTGCAGCTTGGGAGGCTTACGATTGCAAGGTCGCCCGTCATGGCGGAGAGATCGACTTCAGGTCTGAATTCGACAAGGCTCGGCGATACGGTGTGGCGATTCTTACCCCTGCCGACGATGGATACCCCGAGATGCTCCGCAAGACACGCGGCCACCCGCTCGTTCTCTACGTCAAGGGTGACGTGAAGGCGCTTTCGCTGCCATCTGTCGCAATTGTCGGCACTCGTCGCGCAACGGCCTACGGTATAGACCAGGCGAACCGCTTTGGACACGACCTTGCGCAGTGCGGCTGGTGCATTGTCTCCGGTTTGGCTCTCGGCATCGATGCCGAGGCGCACAAGGGGGCCATCGCGGCTGGCGGCAAGACCGTTGGCGTGCTTGGCTCGGCGCTCGACAGATTCTATCCCGAGCAGAACAGGGAGATCGCTCGCGAGATGGTCAAGAAGGGCGGTGCCGTAGTGAGCGAGTTTCCCTTCGGACGCGAACCGGATCAGCAGACTTTTCCCCAGCGCAACCATGTCATTGCCGCTCTTGCCTCCGGAGTGCTCGCCATCGAAGCGCCCGTGAAAAGCGGAACGCTCATAACCACTTCCATTGCCACCGACATCGGGCGCACCGTAATGGCTCTCCCTGGTCGCGTAGATTCCCCGCGCAGCGCCGGTTGCCTGGACCTCATACGCAATGGGGCTACACTGGTGAGGTGCGCAGCTGATGTCTCTGAGGCGCTTTCCAACCTTATTCCCCCGTCAGCCCTGCGAAAGAGAACTACGGTGTGCAAGACCGAGAAGCAGGCTGCACCATCGCCAGCTGTTCCTGCGTTCTCCATAGAAGAATCGATAATCATGCGCGAGGTCGATGTCGAGGGCGTTTCGATGGATCGTCTTGTGCAGCTTACAGGTTTCTCCGCCTCTAAGGTGCGCTCCCTCTGCATGACGCTCAGGCTTAAGGAGCGCGTGCGCTTTCTGCCCGGCAATCGCGTCGCGTTGCTTCGCGGCGATTGAACCAAGTCAGCTGAGCAGTTCGGCGAGGTCTTCGGTAGTCAGCTTCTCGACTATTGCCGCATCGGTCGTCGAAACTGTGGCTGCTATGAGTGCCTGCTTGCGGCGCTGAAGCGCGAGCACCTTTTCTTCGATCGAGCCGGACGCGATCAGTTTGACGACATACACCTTCTTCTTCTGCCCAATTCGATGTGTGCGGTCTGTAGCCTGGTCTTCGACCGCAGGGTTCCACCACGGGTCGTAGTGCATAACCATGTCTGCTCCGGTGAGGTTTAGACCCGTTCCGCCGGCCATGAGCGATATGAGGAACACAGGTATGTCGGCGTTCCTGTTGAAGCGGTTGCACTCGCCCAGCCTGTCTTTAGTAGATCCATCCAGGTAGCAGTAAGGGATGCCGAGCTTGTCCAGAGCATCGCGCAGCACAGCCAACTGCTTGACGAACTGCGAAAAGACGAGAACGCGGTGTCCGCCGTCAATCGCCTCGTCGAGCTGGTCGAGGAAGGCCTCGACCTTGCCGCGGCTTGCGATCTGCCTGAGCTTCATGAGAAGCGCCAGCATCTCGAACTTCGTCTTGGCGCCGCGCCGTCCATTCTGCAGCACGGCCGTGTATTCGCGCTGCACGTCGTCTGGCATCGGACAGTACGACACCTTCACCATCTTGTCGGGCAGATCCTTAGCGACAGTCTTCTTCAGGCGCCGCAGAATGAACGGATGCAGCTTGCGTTTGAGCTTCTGCTGCGCGGCCTCGCCCTCAGCCCCGCCGTCGCCGATAGGCAGCTCGTAGCCAGCCTTGAACGTCTCGTAGTCGCCTAGATATTCAGGCATGAGAAAGTCGAATATAGACCACACGTCGGCGACCGAGTTCTCGATCGGAGTGCCGGTCAGCACCAGCCGTTGCCTAGCGTTAAGGTTCTTCGCCGCCTTGGCGTTGCGCGTCTGGCGGTTCTTTATGTGCTGCGCCTCATCCAGGACAAGCGCCGAGAAGTCCCTGTCGCAGTAGGCGGCCTCAAAGTCTCGTTGCAGAAGGGCATAAGAGGTTATGACGAGATCGGCGGAAGGAATCTTCGCGAAGTCTCTTGCTCGCTCGGGTCCGGAGATGACGAGTGTCTTCATCCAAGGAGTGAACTTTTGCGCCTCGGCCTCCCAGTTTCTGACTAGCGATGTAGGGCAGACGATGAGCGCAGGCAGCTTTTCACCCTTTGGCGCCCCCGCTCTAGGCAGTGACAGCCATGCGAGCGTCTGAAGTGTCTTGCCGAGTCCCATCTCATCAGCGAGGAGTCCGCAAAGTCCTGCGTTCTCGAGAAAGCGCATCCAATAGACGCCCTGTTTCTGGTATGGCCGCAGTACACCGTCCAGCTTGCCCAGCGACACCGGCTCGAACTTGACGTTGCCCTCGCGATTCCTTGCGGCCGCAGTCTCACGCCAATGCGATGCAGCGCTGTCGTCGAGGTCGATGGAGTCGAGCATGTCTAGCGACGCCTTGACGTAGGGCGCGTGAACTCCATTCACCCTGAACCATCCGTCGGCCCCGCCGCTGCCGAACGATGCGCAGTCGCGGAAGACGTCGTGCATCGTCTCGATGGCCGAGTTGTCCAGCAGCGTAACCCGGCCATCCTTCAGTATGTAGCCGTCGCCTCTGTTGAGCGCCGCCTGTATCTCGATGGGCGAGACCTCCTGGCCCATTGCATCGAAAGTATACTTTACCTCGAACGCCCCGTTGGCTGCGTCGCGTATCTGCACTACAGGCACGACGGAGGGCATGGTGTCGGTAAGCGCCATCAGGCGCTCAGACAGCTCGACTCGCCATCCGCTGCGCCTCAGGAAGGGCAGTCCCGAGCCGAGAAAGTTCAGCACCTTCTGGGGATCTGTGACATACAGCTTCAGGTCGCCCTCGCGATATCCTCGCTCGAAGCCGTAGCGCTCAACTAGCGTGATGGCCTCCTTTTCGGCGGGGAGGCTTCGAGTGCGCCTGACGATGGGATCGTCTGGATCCTCCAGCCAAACGACGCGGTCGTCCTGCACCGAGCAAGCAGGCAGCCCGATGTCGCCGTAGTAGGCGTCGATCTCTATCGAGAGGCTGGCGCGAGAGCCGGACACGAACGCGTCGAACTTGGGGGTCATCGGAACTTCTATGAAGTCATCCTCAGGCTCCGCCGCGCCATCCGCCGCCTTTGCTTCGGCCGCCCTGGCTTCCGACTCGATGTCGTCCATCTCCTTGACCATCACTGCGATGCCGAGCGCGACCACATGCGCGCAGATCTGACCGTAGCGCTGGTTCTGCATGCAGGGGCAGTGGGATTTTATCCTGCCGCCAGGTTCCAAGTGAAAACTCACCGGCATCGACCATCCGTTGGGCTGGTCGATCTTTCCCCTTATCTCAAGCTTCTCGTCGTCGTATTCTGCAGCGGCGACATCGCCGGAGTTGACGATGGCCAGCGCCTGGTTGAAGACCTCAGGCCCTCCCCACTGCACGAGTTCATTCTGTGTTATGCCGCTTTTTACCATTGTCCGCTGTAAATGTAAAGTCTAGGGTATTATAGCATAAACTTGGGTGGTGATGCGTCATTTCGATACCTCACAAAAGGATATTCTCCGCGTCTCTGCGCCCCTATGTGAGCCTTTTCCCCGGGGCGAGAGCCATCATATCCTCCTGGCGAACGATTTTAGCCCACCGTCCGCCGCCTAAGAACCTGCGCTTTGCAATCGATATGGACGCCCACAATCTGGCCTAAGGTCAGAAAAGGCTGTTTTTGAGGCCACGCTACTATAAAAGCGTGGCCTTTGATGTTTTAATCCAAGGCCAGCGAGGTTTCGCGTTTGGGTCATATGAGGCGACGCTGTCGGGTCATATGAGGCGACGGTGTCGGGTCATATGTGGCGACGGTGTTGCCTCATATGTGGCGACGGTGTTGCCTCATATGAGGTAAGGGTGTCGGGTCATATGTGGCGACACTGTTGGGTCATATGACCCAAACGCGAAACCTCGCTGGCCTCTTGGCGAAGACCCGGTGGGCTCACCTCGTATCGTCGGTGGGGCGCAGATGAACCGCCAAAGGCCATGTCGTGGATTGCCGAAGATGGCGCTTTTGTGACATAGCTGAAGATGCCTTTCAGATCTGGTGAATGAAGCGCTTGACTCAACTGGATTCAACGCTTCGCCTGCCCGACCGTAGCGGGAGGCGCCCGATGCAATCATGACAAGGAAGCCGTTTCGGCTAGGCGATTGGATTGGGCGAGAATGGTGCCAGGAAGCCTAAATCGCGCGCGTCCGCTTCGATGTGTGCCGGAGAGAATGAAAAATCGTGAAACTCCAGCAGGTTGTCACCCTTGCATGGGCAATGGAGAATATGGTATAATATTTGAGAAGTGAAATACTTGAAGTCCATACTGGTTGCGTGCGCGTCAGCCTTGCTTCTGCCGTTTGTGGCAGTTGCAGGGTTCTCCAACGGCGGCACCATCTCAAGCACGGCCAGCAAGCAGCTCATAAACGGCAAGGTATACACCGTACCGAACAATATTGAAGTGAGGGGCGGCGCGGGCAGAAGTGCGCTTTGGCTGGCCGAGAACACGACGGCGGTAATCTACATTCCGAGCGGTGTCACCTTGACGGCGACCGGCGGGCCTGGCACCGACATGATAGGCGGCGGCGCCGGCATAGAGATACCGTCATCATCGACGTTGATCGTAACGGGCGGCGGCAAGCTTGTAGCGACCGGCGGCAAGGGTGCGAACGGCGGCAACGGCGCTGACGGCGACCACGGCAGGGTCGTCGACGACAATGACGATCCGTGGGACGAATACGGCAAAGCCGGCAAGGGCGGCGCGGGCGGCTACGGCGGCGGCGGCGCGGGCGCGGGTATCGGCGGCACCGGCGGCACGGGCGGCGCTTCCAGGGCTGAGCCCGATACCTCATGGGAGGATACCGACGGCT
>JAFPUH010000054.1 GCA_017395505.1 Kiritimatiellia bacterium | reverse complement strand
GTTTCATTTCCTTCGCTCTTAAGGCGCTTTTTTAGGACTCTCCAGTACGTTGCAGGATTGGTGCTATTTGTCAAAGCAGCAACGACATCCACAACGGAAAAGTACCACTTTTCCGCTTTATCATCCCACACAGAGCGAATCAATCTCTCGCTCCTCGAAAATCTTGGTAACCTCGTGCTTTGGCATCGCCACCCCTTAGTTAAATCCTTTGTCTGTTATTGTGCGTTAGGTTGCCCACCCCGCACACGCTCCACTCCACTTCACCCGAAGCGAGGGAGATTTAGAACCGTTGAGCTACTTGCGGATAACGCGTTTGGCCTTGCCCTCGCTGCGCGGCAGCGAGCCTATCGGGAATACGTCACCCTTCGGCAGGAAGCCAAGCCGCTCCCTCAAATGCTTCGCGACCATGTGGCCCGTAACCCCAGGCTCGGCCTCGACATTCACCGTAACGTCGGTTATGCCGTCATGCTCCTCAAGGATGATCTGAAACTCGTCCTTGACGCCCGGAATCTCCATCAACGCCTGCTCGACCTGGCGCGGATAGAAGTTCACGCCCTTCACGATGAGCATGTCGTCGGTACGGCCCGTTATGCGGTCGATCCTGAGCGACGTTCTGCCGCATGCGCACTTCTCGCGCGAGATTATTCGCGATATGTCGTGAGTACGGTAGCGGATGATCGGCATCGCCTCTCGCGTGAGCGAAGTGAACACGACCTCGCCATACTCTCCGTCTGGCACCAGCTCGCCCGTCTTAGGGTCGATTATCTCAGTTATATACTGGTCTTCCCATACGTGAAGTCCGCAATGGTGGCGGCAGTCCTGTCCTGTCGTGCCGATTCCACCGGTCTCGGTCATGCCGTAGATGTCGAAGCACTCGATTCCCAGCCTGGACTCGATCCTCCGCCGCGTCTCGTCAGAGAACGTCTCGCTGCCGAAGATGCCGACCTTAAGGTAGGGCAGTTCGCGCTCGCCCTCCGGCAAGGCATCAAGCTTCTCGATTATCCTCGGCACGTAGCTGACGACCGAAACGAATCCCTTGGTCTTGAAATCCTTCATCAGCCTGATCTGGCGCTCGGTGTTTCCGCTCGATGCCGGAATCGTGAAGAGCTGCGCCTTTCTTGCGCCGTGGTAGCAGCCGAAGCCTCCGTTGAAAAGCCCGAACGTCGGCATTATCTGCAAAGCGTCGCCCTTCTCGAGCCCGGCCATGGCATAGCATCGCGCCATGCACTCAGCCCACTGGAGAAGGTCGTTCTTCGTGTAGGCCATAACGACAGGCGTTCCGGTCGAACCGCTCGACATGTGGAACTCCAGAAGATCGCGCCTGTCCACGCAGTTCATCTTGAGCGGATACGCCTCGCGGAAGTCGTCCTTCGTGAAGAACGGCAGCTTCTCGAGGTCGTCGAGCGACTTGACGTCTTCGGGCGAGGCGAGCCCGCCCCTCTTAAGCCGCTCGCGGTAGAACTCGTTGAGCCATACGCGGTTCAGGCTCTTCTTGAGCCCCTCCAGCTGCAGTTTGGCCAGCCCGTCGCGCGAAAGGGTCTCCGCCGTCCTGTTCCACATGCCCATGGTACGCCTCGCTTCACTTTATGCGGCCACCGATAGGCGTTGTCGCATTCTCCGTATCGCCGCCGTTCGCCAGAAAGAACGCGCCAGTCTCGGCGATCCTGCCGGCGTCTACGTTCGTGGACGGAGTGTTGTCCGCCGAAAAGTATGCCGTCTCCGCCTTGTGCCACGCCCCGTCATGGAGCAGGTAGATGTCGGAGAACTCAGCCCTGCGCACGTTCTGCGCGCTCTTGTAGTTGCGGCTGAAGTCCTCGACGAACGAATACAGCGTCGTCATGCCCTTCACCGCAGCCTTGCGGCGGATGGTCGAGATCGTCGCGAGCTTGTACCAGTCGCCTGTCGAACCGTCTGCCATCCTGACGTAGCACGTGTACTTCGTGCGCGTCTCGCCGTCGGGTTCGCTGTCGACCTTGAAGCCCACGCCTTGGTCCTCCTTCCATCCGAATCCTGCCATCGTACGCACCCCGCTGCCTTCGCCGCCGAACCTCGCGACGTCCATGAGCGGATCGGCGTAGAGCACCTTGGCCTGAAGATCCTCATGCACGTTCTCGGGCTTCGCGCTGAAGTCGAACGGATCCACCGGATCCCAGACGGAAAATATTACGACATGTCCGCCGTCCGGCAGCTCCTGTATTCCGCAATAGCCCGTATTCCAGACCATCGCGGCGAAATACGAGCCGGGATACGACTTGCGAACAGTAACGGTCGCCGTCGCTGAATCGACGCCTTCCCTCGGGCAGTCGGCGTAATATAGATGAACGCTTCTCGCCTGGCGCTTCACAAGCTCTTCGGGCGACGGCTCGGCATGCTTCGCGGCGCATGCTGTCATCGCAAGACATGCGGAAATGGCGACTATCGTCTTCTTGCAAACACCACCCATGCTATACCTCCTTTGCATTCCGTGCCAGACGATCGGCCTTGGCCAACTCTTCGGGGGCACCATATCCCCAAGCGACCGCAACCGACTCGATACCGTTCTTCTCAGCGGCCTCGAAGTCGCTGATTGTATCACCCACCATCACACATTCCTCAGGCTTTGCGCCTATCTCGCGCATGACGAGCGCAAGCAGCTCCGGCTTTCTCAGTTTGCCTATAGCCGGATTATCCTTGTGCATGTCGCCAGTGTAGAGCCTCTCAAACACCTGCATCCACCCGAACTTCTCCGCCATCAGCTTTGCTCCGATGTAGCGCTTGTTCGTCACGATGTAGGGCCGTCCGCCCGCCGCCTTTATTTCGCGCACGCGATTGAGCACGCCGGGGTATTCGCGCGTGTTGGGGAAGCCGTCGTTGTCGTAGTGGACCCCGAATCCGACGCGTATTTTCTGGGCCAGCTCATCCGTATAGATTTCGGGCAGAAGCCGCTTCGCCATCTCGTCGATCGGCGGACCGGCTATGAAATCCCTGTCGAAGTTCTCACAGACGATGCCGAGATCCTTCAATGCGTCCTTCCACGCCATCCTGATGTCGCAGTCGGTGTCGGCCAAGGTGCCGTCGAGATCGAAGAACCAGAACCTCTTCATTTCAGCAATCCCTCCTCCGCGGCCTTTATTATACCAAGGGCCTCTTCACTGCTCGTAGCCTCATCGAGGATCGAAATGAACTCAGTCGCATGCGCCATTACCGCGAGCCTCGCCAGAATCTGAAGGTGCTGCACGTGATCGGTAGAGCAAACGAGGAAGAAGTGGCGCGTGCCCTCGCCGTTCGGCGCGCCAAAGAATACGGGGCGCTCGCTGCGCCCATAGGCGATGAAAGACTCTTCGAACAGGTACGGATCGTGAAAGCGCGGGTGCATGAACGCCGCCCCCTGCCCAACGGCAGTCGAAGCGCTCTCCTCCCTCGCCATCAGCTCCTTGAAAAGCCCGTCGCAATCATATACGAGCCCGGTCTTGTTCGCCAGGTCGCTCATGTCGCGTATCATTCCCGCCTTGGCCTTGCCCGGCATCGAGAGGCAAATGCCGCTCAGACGGAAGAGATCGACCACGCGCCAGTCGGCCTTGTTGCTCTTGCGGCTCTCGTTCATCATCGACGCATGCTGCCGCAGAAGCGACTTGCGGTTGGACGCCAAAAGGTTGCGCTGAGCCCACTCGTCCAGGGCGCGATGTTCGAACCACCAGTCGCCGCCATGCTCCGACGCCTCGATCTCCCCTCTTTGTGCGGCATGCTTGAGCTCGTTCATTTCGAGATGAACGTGCTCTGCGGCCTGCCGGAGATTGAAGGTCGTTCGTGACATGTTGAATATATTATACCTTATTTACTCCTCGGGCGCAAGCGGGTTGCCGAGGGTCATCCATTTCGCCGTATCCGTCTCGCCAGAATCGGTAGTTGCGGCGAGAACAGTCCGCACCAGTTCGGGGTCGGCGATGTAGAGCCTGAACGAAACTCCCTTAAGGTCTTCGCCGGCTTCGACGATCTTTAGCTCGCATCCTTTTGCTGCGACGGCGCTCTCAAGGACACGAATTCTCTTCACCCCGATCGACTTGCCGCGAAGCAGGGTCTGGCCGTCTGCCGAGAACTCCCAGCCGTCAACCTGTTCGCCGCACGATAAGTCTTCGCTCATGACGACCACGTTGAACAGCTCTCCGCTTTCCGGCGAAATCTCCTTCGAGAAGAACGCCTGACGGATCGCCCCGAATCCGGCGAGTGAGCGAACGTCGGCTTCATCGAGAACTCCGGCTTTGTTCGGAGCAACGCCAATATCCATAGTGCCGCCGTTTCCGACGCTGGAAAGGTAGAGTTTCATGAGATAAGCGGCGCTTTTTGTTGAACCCCTCTCATTTTCATGATAAAACCAACCGTTGCGCTGCGGAAAGTCCGACTCGCAAGCCTTGAAGCAGACGCCTTGCGGAGTGCCGACGTTCAACAGCTCACGATAGGCTGGATCGTCCGGCGCAACAATCGTGGCGCGCGAATCGCCGTCCAGCAATCCACGCTCGTTGCCGGGCCAGCGAAAATCTCCGTCATTGCCGCCACCGAATATCGTTATACCAGGCTGGATCGTACGAACCATCCGCACAACCTCTCCAAAGCGATAGTAGTCCTTGCCGATAGTACGCCGTTCGTTCGCGCCGCCATACCAGCCCGTGCCGCCGTTTGCGCCGTCGAACCACATTTCAAAGACTTCGCCGTAATCGCCGCCCAGAAGCTCCTTGAGCTGTGCGTTGAACATCTCAACGTACTTTTCGGTCGCGTAATGCTCGCTGTTTCTGTCCCAAGGCGAGACGTACACGCCGAATTTGAGCCCCGCACGTCGGCATGCCTGCTCCATCTCGCGAACATAGTCGCCCCGACCGCCACGGAATGGCGATTTCGTTATGTTGTGGCCGGTAGTCTTAGTCGGCCAAAGGCAGAAGCCGTCGTGATGCTTGGCCACGATGACGAGTCCGCCGATTCCGCCCGATTTGCATGCGCGGACGATCTGGTCGGCGTCGAAACCACTCGGCGCGAGCATCGCTGGATCTTCGTTACCGTAGCCCCATTCCCGGTCGGTGTAGGTATTGAGGCCCCAATGGACGATTCCGATCACTTCCGGACCCTCGGCCAAGCGTCGCGCGAGAGCCTCACTAGGCACAGGTCGTGCCGCAAACCCTTCCAATGCAGCCGCCACAGCAAAGGCAACCATGATAACCTTCTTAATACGCATACTCTTTATAAAGCTATTATACCATACCCTCTTAAAACCCGCAACCAGCCACGAAACGGCCAAAACTCAGCATAAAAGCAAGGTTGCTCCTTGTTGACCAGGCGTCGCGCAATATGGTAAAATGGACTCATGCGCAATTCGATGACAATGTTGCTGGTTTTTGCGGTCTTGGCCTTGGCGAACGCACTTTTTGCTGCGCCGAGGCAGAAGTCCGCCCTGCCTCGCGCTAACGGATCCGTCAAGTGGGAGCTAAAATACACCGAAAACTTTGACGGGAAGGACCTGCAGCCTAGGCTATGGAACCGCATCGCCGGCACTGCGGATTCTGGTCCCGATTGGCAACGCAACATTTCACCACGCACCGATCTCTCTGAGGTCAGGAACGGAGAGCTTATACTCAAGGGTGTCAGGAACGATGACCCTTCGTCGGATCCGAGGCGCGTACTGGCCGGCGGCGTGATGACCCGCGGGCTGTTCTGCATGAAATACGGCAAGATCGAGATACGAGCGAAGCTTAAGGGGCAGAAAGGCGCATGGCCGGCAATATGGATGATGCCGCAGTATCCTGTCGGTTCTTGGCCGGCATGCGGCGAAATCGACATACTGGAGCGGCTAAACTTCGACGGATTCATCTACCAGACCGTCCACTCCGAATGGACAAAGGGCCACCCAGGCGATCCACCTAACATGGGCAAAGGCACGGCCAAGCCTGACTCGTGGAACGTCTACTCGATCGAATGGACCCCTGACCTGCTTGTATGGCGCATCAACGGAAAGGCGACACACTCCTATCGACGGATCGGCGACAGCCACGAACGTTGGCCCTGGGATACGCCATTCTACCTCATAATCGACATGCAACTCGGCGGACGGTGGGTCGGACCGGTAGACGAATCCACTCTACCCACGGAAATGCGCATAGACTGGGTCAAATTCTACACTCTAATAATTGATGGCAAGCGGGTCAGCGAATTCACCAAACCTGGACGTGGCAGCAGCAAACCGCCCAAAGGCGGTCGATAAAAGCCAGCGTTGCGAGTGTCAACGATCCATATGGATGCGCAACGAGCCGATTTCTGCGGCTGTGTTCAGTATCGAGGCGTCGCGCTCTGCGGCGACAAGCCTGTCCAATGCCGCCCCGTGAAGCCATACCGCAGAACATGCCGCAGTGAACGCATCCGACTTGAGGTATGCCCACCTTGCACCCATCGTTCCAGCCAGAAGATCGCCCATTCCGCCAAGAGCCATAAAAGGATTTCCCGTGCCGTTAACATAAATGCGAGAGCCATCATTCGAAACTACAAGCGTTCCAGGCCCCTTCAGCACCACAGTCGCGCCATATTTCGTTGCAATTACTTTAGCCGCAGAGAGGCGATCGCTTTTCACGGACTCGCGAGTTGCGCCCAAAAGCCTCGCCGCCTCACCTTCGTGCGGAGTCATTATGATCTCCTGTCCCGGCGCTGGGGCAAAGCCGCGAGGCCCTGCGCTCCAACCGGCGATTATGGTAAGCGCGTCGGCGTCGAGCACGAAGCGTCCGCAATTCCCCGAAAGGACACTTGAGACAACCTGTTCAGAGTCCGCCGATACGCCAAGCCCCATGCCAACGACAAAAACGTCTGCCCTCGGCGGAACGAACGGCACGGAAAATCTCGCGAACGTAGCCTCAGGCAGGTGAGCCGCCGCACACATGCGTGACTCTTCGGGCACGACCAAAGACACCAGTCCAGCGCCAGCTGCTCTCGCGCCAAGACCAGCGATCACAGGTGCATTAGGGTATATGGTGGAACCGCCAATCACTGCGACGGTTCCAACCGAATACTTGTCGGCATCTACTGGACGCTTCCTGAACGCGCCATCTGGCATATCTCTGGACTTTTCTAGCATATGAAATAGGCCGCGCAATTTGCGCGGCCCTTGCCCTTCGACTCCGGTTCGCTTGAGAGTGGACGTTTGCGGAGGGTTCCTGATCAGTAGTCCGCCCCTTTCGGGACGGTTTCACCATTTCCTCTCTGCCGCCTTACGGCGCAGGAGGATTCTCCTTAGAAAGGAGGTGATC
>JAFPUH010000053.1 GCA_017395505.1 Kiritimatiellia bacterium | reverse complement strand
GAACGCTACGAGCGGAAGAGAGCCGGCCGCGACGTACTGCGGCGTCGCCGGCCTCGCGCCGCCCGGCTGCAAGGCGGCGGCGGCCTCTTTGACCGTGCAGCCGGTCTCTTCCATCAGCGGTATGATCGGACCCCCAAGACCGGGATACTTCGACGGGATGCCGCGGTCCTCGTCGCCGTTGATTTCAAGATCCCACTGCTTGAAGAGGTCGTTCACCGCGCCGAGCGTGTTGCGGCGCGCTTCGGGGAAGCAGGTCTTGACGAACGTCGCGGAAGTGAGCGAGCCCGCGGCATGGAGCACGGCAAGTTTGTCGAGATTCTTCATGATGCGGCCGAACACCAGGGAGCGGTCGACCTTTTTGATGAACTCGGGCGGACGCTCGGACTGCGGCAGTTTGGCGATGGCGGGGTCGGATACGAGCGGAAACGCCGCGTCGAAAGCCGCATAGAATGCGGCGCGCTTGACAGGCGGGATGTTGGCGGCGGTCTGCGTGTAGGACTCGCCATAGCCGCGGCCGAAGAAGCGCGTCGCGGCGTTGTTCTCCAGCCCGAAGAGCTTCTCGGCGTCCTGCTCCGCAAGGTCGTGCACAGGGTTGCTGGCAAGTTCCTCGAAGACGAATTTCTCCATGCCGCGCAGAAATTTGGGAGAGATGTAAGACGAGGAGGCGTTGAGGACGGTAAGGCTCATCCCCTCCTTGAAGTCCTTGCCGGTGGCGTTGAGCGTCGCGTTCGTATCCGAAATCCACTTGGCAAAGGAGTCGATGAGACGCAGACCGTTCTTGAAGTTCTCGGCGCTCTGCAGGAACCTGCCGCCGTAGTTCATGAGGCGGTTGGCCGGCGTGCCGGACGTCGTGACATGCTCCAGGGCCTCCGCCTCGGTGCAGCCCGCCGTCTGCGCGTAGAGGCTGGTCGCGGCGGCGAGCTTGGGCAGCTCGCCCTTCGAATATCCCTTGGCGAGCGCCGCCTTATGGGTGGCGGGGTCGCTGAACTTGGCCCCGGCGATGCCGTCGTCAAGCGCCTTCTGCTTCATCACGCCGCTTGCGTCGATGGCGTTTTTGACGGCGATGATGCGCCGCGCCGTGAGCGGCTTGCCCTTGCCGTAGTCGGCCATCTTCATGGCGTCCTTGACGCCCTGGGGAATCTTGTCCACCCCGCCGAACATGTCCGCGATGGCGTTCCTGAAGAGGTCGCGCGCGGCGTTGTTCGCGTCCTTGAGGCTTCCCAGACGCCCCGCGCCGATGCCGACCCAGTCGTGCTTCGCCGCCGTGATGACGCGGCCCGCGAGGGGGCCCTCGCCGCCCGCGCGGGCGACCGCCTTGCTCTTCCCGGCTTCGACGCTCTGCGTCGCAAAGTCCGTGAACGCCTTGAACGTCGCGTTGTATCCGTTGATGTCGAGTGACATGGTTGTTTTTTCTCCTGTTTGAAAGGTTGAAAGGGGCCGGGGCGCGGGAGGGAGGAAGGATGGCTAGAGCTCCTCCCCCAGATCGTGCAGGCTGGTGGCCCGGATTTCGCAGGTGACATCGACCGAGCCGGTGAAGCGGAACTGGTCCGGCACGAGATTCTCCGCCGTAGAGAAGCGGTTGGGGAGGTTCGTGTCGCCCAGCGCTTGGTTGACCTGCGTGGGATCGTAGTGCGTCCAGTCGGCGGAGCCGAGCCGGTCGAGGTCGGCCTGGGGAATGGTGATCTTGATTCCGTAGTCCATGCCACCGTTCTTGTCGGTCTTCTTCTGCAATAAGCGGTCGCCGCCGTTGGTGATTTGCATCAGCACGCCGCCGGCAAAATGGACCTTGTGGTCGATGACGATGTTGCCGCTATCGTCCCTTGTGAGGGCGAAGGACTGGGTCTTTTTCCCGCCGTCCGGGTGTTCGTTGCCGTTCAGACGGGCCAACGGGTCCGGCTTGTCGTTGAATGCGAAACCCGTGCCCTCCATGGCGCACGCGGACACGCCCTGGTGCATGCAGCCCATGAGGATGTGGACCTTGGTCTTGAGCTCGTTGTCGGCCTCGTCGTAGGTCGCGTTCTCGTTGCCGGAGACGAAGCGGGCGAGCATGTCGCGCGCGACTTTCGGATCCTTGGGGACGGGACGCCCGTCGATGGTCCAGCCGACGTCGCGCATGATGTCCTTGTCGAACGAGGTGTCCATCTTGCCGAGGTTGACGAACGGCGTCCCGTCCTTGCCCTTGCCGAGCAGCTTCACGCCGATCTGGTCCGCGATGTGCACGGTGATCTCCGACTTGGCGATGGCGTTCATCCTGCTCCTGAGCTTGGAGGTGGCGTCGGGGTCGTTCCTGAGGTCGCTGTTGTCCATGAGGACGTCGGTGATCTGCTGCGCGGCCGCGCCCTTGACCTGGAACGGCACGGGGTTCGGCGCGAAGGCCTCGAGGTTCGCCTCGTCGACCATGACCTCGTTGCCGAGGCGGGCGATGGCGTCGCCGTGCTTGTCCCCGATGTCGGCCTTCGCGGCCGCGATGAGGTCGTTGACGACCTCCTGCAGCACGACGTTCTCCGGTTCGCCGTCGATGGCCTTGAAAAGGTTTTCGAAGAGCAGCGCCGAGCCGCCCTTCTCGACGTTTCGCGCGGTCAGCTGTTCGGCGAGGTCGGCGCGGCCGGCCGCCTTGAGCTTGTCGACCGCGCCCTTGAGCGCCGCCTTCATGCCGGCGGTCATGTGCTCCTTGCGGGCGCCGCCAGCCGTCGGGTCGGCGCCGCGCGTCCCGAGGAACGAGAAGGTGTGGAGAATCGCCTCGGACCAGTCTCCGTCGCGCGCCTCGCGCTGGTGCATGTTCGGGGTCATGCCGGCCGCCTCGTCCTCCTTGGAGAGCGGGTTGTGGAAGCAGCCGTGGCTTTCGCACTTGAGGAAAAGCCGGCGGTTCGGGCCGTTGCCGTCCGGAGTCTTCAGATCGGGGATGGTGCCGTAGTGGACGGTCCGCATGCCGGCGAGAAGTCCGTTCTGGCCTCCACGAACGTCGATGCCGCGCAGGATGTTGCGGTGGCCGTCCACGGTCATCTTCTGGTAGGCCTTGAGGTGGGAGGACTCGCGCAGGTAGACCTCGTCCGAGGTGTCGAGCCACCGGGCGAGGTTGCCGTCGGGGTCGGAAACTGAGAAGGAGCCTTCCTTGAGCTTGTCGCCGTTCGAGAGGCCGATCGCGTGGAGCGCGAGGGTGAGGTCGGCGACGTTGGCGGCGGAGGCCGCGTGCCTGAATCCCATTCCGGCGCGGACTTCCTGGAGGATCCGCAGGCCGTTCTCGATGCGGCCGGCGAGCGTGTTCCGGATCATGTCGGCGAGCTGGGCGCGGCCTTCGATGCCGCGCGGGCGCTGGGATTCGGGCATCTCCGCGACCAGGCCCTCGTAGTGCCACTTCTCGAAGGTGACTGTCCTGCCGCGGACCTGGACGTCGAGCTTGTCGGGAGGGGCGGAGAAGTGGGCGTCGACGGCCGCCTTGACGGCCATGATGCGGCGCGCCGTGAGCGGCTTGCCCTTGCCGTAGTCGGACATGAGCATCGCCTTCATAACGCTCTTGGGGATGTTCTTCTCCCCGTCGAACATGTCGATGATGGCGTTTTTGAAGAGATCTCGCGCGATATTGTTCGCAGCCTGGTTGTCTTCCGAGCGCGTCCATTTGAACATGTGGCGCAAGGAATCGCCCTGCGCGGCAGTTATGGTGCGGCCGGCGAGCGCGCCGGTCGTTATGTCAACGCCGGTTTCGACGCGGGCGATCGCCTTCGCGTCGCCGACATTGACGCTCTGCGTCGCGAAGTCAGTGAACGCCCTGAACGCGTCGTTGTATCCGTTGATGTCGAGTGACATGGTTTGCTCCTTATGTCTTTGTTTTCCCAAATGTCGCGGCCTGCGGTTATACCTGCATGATGCCGCCCACGACCGAACCGGCTCCTGCGGTCCACTCGCTTTCTTTCAGTTTCTCGCGGGCGGCGGCCATCGCGGGGCGGAAATCGACGGCGATCCGCCGGCTGTCCTCCAGCGTGTCAACGAACGTTTCGAGCGCGGCGCAGAACGCGTCCAGGTCGAGGTTCGCGGAAATGCGCTCCACCAGCACGTAGGCCCTGGAGGCCGGATTGCGCGCCAGAGCCGCGCTTCGGGCGTCCATAAGCCCGATCGTGGCGTCCAGCAACATGTTGGCGAACAGTTCGCCGTTTTCGGCGGGCGGATCGCACACGAAGCCGGTGACGACGAATGCGTCGTCGCCGCCTTCCACGATCGTGACTGACATGCCGTCGATCTGCAGCGAAAGGATTCCTCCGTCGGCGGCCAGGCCGTCGATGGAGTATTTGGCCGCAAGGCCGTCCATCAATTCGTTGAATGTCATGGGTTCGCTCCCTGTCCTTGTTGAAACCGGTTTTTATTTTACGGAACCATCGCCCCGGTAGTCGACATGGTCGAAGCCGTAGTCTTTGAAGAGGACTTCGGCCAAATCGTAGTCAGGCCCGCGAAGAGTCACCGTGCCCCCCGGTTTTTTCACTGCCAGCACGTCCTCTATGTTGGCGGCCAGCTCTTCGCGGCGTGAAAGAAGCGCCTCCTTCAATCCAGGGGTCTTCTCGATGAGGACTTCCATGATATGCATTTTTATCGGGCGGCGTCCGTCAAAGCCGGCATCCTTCCATCCACTGCCGCCACCGAGCATTTCCACGCCAACGTCCTCGAGCTTCGCTGCAAAGTTCCCCAGCGCCTTGAGTGCCGTCCTGGCATCGTTTTCCGGCTTGAGGGCATCGACAATCTCCTGTGCATCGAGTTTCTTCGCCCCGGCCACGATCTTCTCCGCCAGAAGAGCCTTGGAATCGTCATTGACGAGTATTTCCGCCTTCCAGCGCTTTGCAAGATCTGCGGAAATCTCGCCGTTCTCCGCGCACTTGTCTACCTCGTTGCAACGGTCTATGAAGCCCTTCGCCAATTTTTCCGCCTGCAGTTTGACGGCATCCTGCAGGTTCCATCCGGGCTTTTTCGCGTCCTCGTTTTCATTTTCGAGGATGCTCTTCGTGAACAACCCGTACTTGAATGGGATTGCCTGGGGGTTTTCGAACTTCACCTTCACGCCGCCCAGTCCTCTGGAGACTGCATCCTCGACCATGGACACGAATCCCTGCTCGTGCTTTCTGATTTCGCCTATGAGTCGAACGCTGTCCCTTATCGTCTCCTTGTAGTTTTCGATGCGGCTCCTGAGGTCGTCGGGAGACGTGCTCCGCACCAGATCGTCGATCATCTCGGGATGGCGCTTTCTGATCGTGTGGACATTTACCGCCTTGCCCAGCCCCACCTCCTTGGAAATATCGGCAAGCACGCCCTTGAGACATTCCGCGACAGCACCACGCTCGTACACCGGCTTCAGCGCCGCCACGACTTCATCCACCGTCACGCGGCGACCTTCCGCATCGGCGGCTTTGACGATGGCCGTCACCGCGAACGCCACCCCCGGCCCCCCGAAATCATGCGGACGGTGTTCGTTGGCGGACGGCGCGCCGAAAAATCGCGTGTCGATGTAGTTGAAAATCGACTGAAGTTCCCTTGCGATCTGTCTCGGCAGACCTGACCTGGAAATTGGTTCATCGCTGTCGAACGCCATACGCAACTCCGCGTTCGCCTGTTTCGGCGTGAGCTCCTCTCTCGCGCCCAGGTCGCGCATGACTTCATCCTTGCCAATCGCAAGGCCGTCCGCGTCCTGAAGCGTTCCGGCGCTGTTCAGCTCCTGTACGACCGCCATCTTGACGGCCTCGATCCGGCGCGCGGTGAGGGGGCGGCCTTTGCCGTAGTCACCCAGCTTCATCACGTTCTTGACGGACTGCGGAATCTTGTCGAATCCGCCGAAAAGGCCGCTGACGGCGTCCTTGAACGCGGCGCGCACATTGTCGTTCGCCGTCTTGTCCGCATCGCTGCGACGGGTCAGCAAATAGGCCTTGTCGCCGGTGCCCTTGGCGATGGTCAGCCCCGAGCCGTTGCGGGAAGCCCCCAGCCGGGCAATGTCGGAACGGTTCGCGCCCGATACGGTCGCAAAGTCGTTGAACGACCTCAATGCGGCAAGTGCAGATGTGTCGATTTGCATTTTTATTCTCCGTTGATTTGTCCTGTCTACACGCGACTCGTTAAAAGGTTACACCGTTTGAAAAGCGTCCCTACGGTTTGAAGATGACATTCCCGAGGCTGCGCATCGCCGAGGCGCGGGCGACCGCCTTGCTCTTCCCGGCTTCGACGCTCTGCGTCGCGAAGTCGGTGAAAGCCTTGAACGTTGCGTTGTATCCGTTGATGTCGAGTGACATGGTTTGATCCTTATGTCTTTGTTTTCCCAAATGTCGCGGCCTGCGGTTATACCTGCATGAAGCCGCCGGATGCAAGCATGGCCGCCTCTTCCTGCTGCGCGACTTCAGCCGACTCCGCTTCGCGCATTCCCGCGAGGACCTGCCGCCAGTTCTCCACCTGCGAGAGGACGTCTTCGAGTATCGCGCCGAACGCCTCCGCGCTTTCGAGCCGGGCGAGCGGCACGGGGCGCATCAACGCGTAGGCGTCGGTATCGGGATTCTGGCAGAGCGTGCCGCCCGACGTTCCGAGAAAGAGATGGTTCGCCTTGAGCATCGTTTCGCCTAACTTGCCGCCGGACGTCGGCGACGGATGCCCGATCTCCGCGTAGATGACGGCGCAGTCCGCCGCCTCGTCGCTGATGATTTCAATCTTCATGCCGTCGATGAGCAGTGCCGCCGCGCCGTCCCGGCTCTCCAGTCCCTCGATGCCGTATTGCGCGCCGAACTGCGTAATCAAGTCTTCATAACTCATCTTTTGTCTCTCTCACTTCCTTAGTTCTGGAAAGCCGTCGGGAATCGCAAGGCCGGAAATCTTCTCATCGTTGCCGCCGGCGAGCGCACCCTGCATGGCGTGGAACGCCTGTTCGCCGCAGCGCAGCATCATGAGCGTGGCGATGAAGCTGCGGCAAGCCTGCTTCACGTCTGGATCGACGACGGCAGTTCCCGCGTCGCTCACCTCCATCGCAAGCGCGAGATTGTCACGGAGCTGCGCCATGGCGCGGTTGATATCGAGTTCCGACGACCTCGACGAGATACTGCGCATCGCGTTGATCTGCGCCTCGTTCGCCGCCGCGACGAGCTTCCCGATCAGTCCGTCGGGAAACGCTTTGCCGCCCATCCCCGCCATTATCGCCTTGCCCGCCTCGTACACGGACGGATTGTTTTTGGCGATCGTCTCAAGCTCCTTGAAGTTCGCGGCAATGGCGGTGGCGCGCTCGCGCACATCCTCCAACGGGCGCAGTTTGTCGTCAGGCCCCACGAGAAGCGCATCGATGTTCTTCGCCGCGACCTGCACGGCATCCGCATTCCAGGAACACGCCTTCATGGCTATGAAGATGCGATCATCGACCTGCTCGCGGTTGCCTTCCCCGGCCTTGGAATAGGCGTTGACGGCATTCAATTCGGCGGCGGCCACTCCCGCAGAGATGTTGCCTTCCCTGCGCTCGGTTTCCGCCTGCGCGGCGAGATCGGCATTGACGGTTGCGAGAAACGCCTTGAACACGTCGTTCAGCCCGGCGGCCTTCTTGTCGAACGGCTCCGGGAACGGATCGATGCTGCCCGAAACCTTCTGCCCAAGCATGTCCTTGACGGCGAAATTGTATTGCGCCAGCACGCCTCCAAGACTGAAGGCCGAACTCGCAATCGCATCACGCTGATCGGCGGTGAGGCTGTTTTTCGGGACCGGAAGCCTGTCGTTGCCGAAATCGGCGAACATTGAAAGCATTTTTTGCGCATTCGCAGAGGTCAGCGCTTCGCTGATCCCGAAGAGTTGCGAGGTCGGAATCCTCGCGAGCGCGACCGTGACGATCAGATTCTTCGCATTGCCGATATCTTCTCCATCGATGAACCGTTCTTCAAGTCTCTCGTCGATGAACAACTTGTCCACCGCGTTGCGGATGTCGACAATCCCCTTGAGTATCTGCGCAGGCGTGGCGGAGGCCGTGAGTTTGGCGAACGCGCCGCAGTCCATTCTGGCGGAGGCTTTCATCAGCCTGCCGATCAGCCCGTGCGGGACGGACTTGCCTTGCAGCCCTTGCAGGAAGTTCATCCCGGCCTTTTCCAGTGTCGCGTCGACGCCCGCCGCTTTGCGGGCTTCCGCAAGATTGGCGCACAGCGCGTCGATTTTCGCTTTAATCTGTTCCTCGGTGCGCAACCTTCCCGCGCCGGTCACGCAGATCGAATCGATGTTGTCCGACACGATCTGCTTCGCGTCGATGTCGTCGCCGCACGCATTGAGCGCACTCTTGACGAGCGCTTTGGCGACGGCCTCGTCTTTCCCTGGCACTTTGCTTGCGATGGCGGAAACGGTATTCTTCGCCAAGGCCTTCGCTTCGAACTGGCCGTAATCGACGCGCATGGGCGCAGTGAACGTATTGCCGTCGATGTCGATGGTCGTCGTCCAGCTGAACTTGACGGGCAGATTGTCCGGATTGGACACCTTGACTGTTATTGCGCCCGTCTCGTCGTCGCGCGAAATGTCGTATTTGACGGCCATGTGCTCGTCCGAAACGACGCCGTACTGGTCAAGTCCGCCCCTGAGGCGCGAAAGCGGCCCCTGTCCTAGCGCGATGCCGAGCGCGTCGAGCTGCTCCGGGTGCGCGGCTCCGCAGAGGGCGCGGAGCTTGTCCGAAACCTCGTCCATCAGCGGCTGCGCACTTTTTTCGGTCTGGGCGTGGATTTCCACCGTTTCGTCGGCGATACGGAAGACGAACTTCCCTTCCAGTCCGGGGAACTTCTCCCCGCTGGTCTTGGATGTGGGGAGCGACGGACGGTAGATGTCGCCGCGCATGGAAACGAGCCCGCCATTGCCGAGGTCGCCGATGTTGGCTAATTCCAGCGCCACGTCCGCGCGGTACTGCGCGTGGGGGAGTTCGCGGTTCTCCTTTATCGCTTGAATGACCTCGTCTAGCGTCGCGCCGCTCGCGCCCAGCATGGAAACGGCGGTGGCGAGAGACGCAATGGAATTGTTGAACTCCGCCATGACGCGCCGCGTGAAAACATCCTCGAACGCATTGACCGCCTTGACGTCCTTCGCACCCTTCGCCGGCATGTCGGGGTAGAGGACGTCGAACGCGGCCTCGCGCGTCAGCCTGCCTTTTGAGTCGAGCGCGGCGAGCGCGTCGTAGTTCTTGAGGATGCGCGAGACGAAAATCGTGTTCTGGCTGATTTCGGGCGGATACTTGACGGGTCTGTCATAGAGCGGATGGAAGAGCGCGTCGATCTTGTACAGGAGCGCGCGCTTTTCCGGCGGGACCTGCGCGAGCGTGCTGGCAAGACCCGTGATGCGGCCGCTCAGCACGAAACGCGAAGCCGGGTTGTTCTTGACGCCGAACACGTCTTCGGGATTCTTCGCCTTGAGATTGATGGCGGGATTGCGCGCGATTTCGTCGAAAATGAACTTCTGAAGACCGGCGCCGTTCCGCTCGAGCGCGAAGGCGAGCCCCGAGCCGTTGAGCGACGAGAGCGGTTTGTTGGCGGCGTTTTTCGACTTGAAGGCGTCGCGCGTCGCCTGGAACCATGCGTCGAAGCCGTCCATGAGTTTGAGCCCGGCCTTGAAGTTCTCCGTGCTCGCGACGAAACGCCCGCCGATCTTGAAGAGGCGGCTGGCATTCGACTTGGGATCGAGCGCGACGGCCTCGGCCTCCGCGTCCGTGCAGCCGGTCGCCTGCTGATAGAGCGTCGCGATGCGGGCGAGCTTCGGCAGCTCGGAATCCATGTAGCCTGCGGCTTTCGCCTTGGCGACGCTTTCGCCGCCGGAAAACTTGTCTCCGACAAGTGACTCGATCGCAGCCTTCACGGCGAGAATCCGGCGCGCCGTTAGCGGCTTGCCTACCCCGTAGTCCTTCAACAGCATTGCATCCCGGACGCTCTGCGGAATGTTCGCCTCTCCGCCGAGCATGTCGATTACCGCCCGCCTGAAAAGGTCGCGCGAAACATCGTTGGCGGTCTTGTCGGCCTGGCTGCGGGTGAAGGCGAACGCGCGGTCCGTCGTCGCAACGACAATCGTGCGCCCCGCGAATCCTGCGGTGCCGCCCGTCCCGGTTCTGGCGACCGCCTTTGCGTTGCCGCCGTCCATTTGCGTCTTGGCGAACTCCGCGAACGCCTTGAACGTCTCGTTGTATTTGCTGATGTCTATCGGCATGGATGTCTCCTGTTTAAAAGTTGATGCGCCGGGTCGGTGCCTATCCTTTCAGTCAGACATGGATGAAGTCGAATCCGGCGGGGTCGGCGGCGGAGGCCTCGCGCGCGGCGTCGAACGAGTCGGCGGAATAGCCGCTGCGCTCAGCGTCGAGGCGGTCGGTCAAGCGCTGCGCGAAAGCGGCGAACTTCTCGAAGGCGTCCGGGAACTCGGGGGCGATCAGCCGGTCGCCCGCGAAGATCGCGAAGGCCGCGATGAAGCCGGTCTCTGGGTCGCGCGCGACGGCGGGCAGGCCGTCGTGCATGAGGCCGAAACCGAGGTTGAGCAGGTCTTCGACGAGCTTGCGCGACGGCGCGTCCGGCAAGTCGTCCGCCACGAGCGCCGAGACGACGAGCCGGTCGCCCGTCCCGTCGCGGCGGATGGAGAAAGGCTGGTCGCCGACCATCACGGAGCAGGCGTCGTCGTCGAACGCCAGCGGCAGGCCGAGACGGGTGGAGAGCGCCGCGAGCGCGGCTTCGCAGACGCCCGGGGTCATGCCGCCACCTCCTGCTGTCCGGGATCGCGGATAAAGGTGGATTTGTCGATTCCGCCGACCTTCGCGACGCACGAGAGCAAGTAGCCGAAGTTTTTCATGAGGTTGATTTCGGCGTTGCCGCCCGCGCGATGTCCCATGTCGTATTCGATCTGGTCGGTGAAGAGACGCCCGCCGAACATAAGCCGCTGAAGCGCGTCCTTGCAGGATTTGGAGGCGTGTGTGCTCGGATTGGACGGGAAGGCGTTCTTGACAAGAGTCTTGATCGTTTCGACGATCGCCGCCTTCGCCTTCGCGACGTCCACGATCTTGTCCTTGTAGGCGAACTTGAGCATCTGGGCGCAGCGCAGGGCCTTGCCTTCGAGGTCTGCGAGGCAATTGTCCGCCATTTTCCCTCTTGAATGCTCGACGCTGCGGGCGAGGAGATGGACGAGACGCATGCCGTCGTTGCGCATATCCTTGTAGGCGGCTGTCGCGAAGTTGTTGACCATGCGCCGGAAGTCGGCTTTCGTTTCGTCGTCATCGTTCTTTCTCGTGCCGCGGATCTTGTCGAGCGCATCGCGGACCGCCGCCTCGAGCTTGTCGTCGGGAATGTCGAACCCGGGGCGAAGTTCCTTCTTCACGGCGCCCATGAGCGCGGCGAAGTCTTCGGCGCCGGCCTTGAGGTAGTCGGCGGCGAGTTTGATGACGCCCGTGGCGCACAGGTCCTGCTTCGTGGCGAACGTCGCCTTTCCGGACACGGTGTGGGTCTTGTTCTCGACCATGCCCATCAGGTGGGCGTCCTCCATGTACATCTCGACGAACTTGTTGAAGTTCTTGTCGATGTCGAAGGCGGAGACGGGCTTCTTGATCGGCGCACCATCCTTGTCCACGAGCGTGGTGACGGTCCATTTGCCGGTCTTCGCGTCCTTCTCGGCGGTCGTGACGGGGCGCAGCGCGCCGCAGAGGTTCTCGTAGAGGAAGCTCTTTCCCTTCGCTTTGATCGCCTGCTCCACAAGCGGGGCGATCTCGGCGTCCTTCTTGAAGAGCATGGTCTCAACGCGCTTGTCGATTGCCTCCTCGATCGCCGCCTCGTCCGTGATGCCCTTCTTGGCGCACTGGGCGCGGACGTCGGCCTCGCATTCCTTTCGCGCGGCCTCGCGCAAGGGAGCCTTCACCTCGTCGGCGAGCGCGTTGAACTCGGCCGTCACGCTGTACGCGAGGTCGTGCTTCTCCTCGGAGCGGCCGGCGGTGACGATGTTCATCGCCCTGCCGATGTATTCCTGGATGTTGTCGCCCTTGGCCTCGACGCACGCGCCGTCGAACTTGCGCAGGAAATCGAGCGCCTGCGTGTTCTTGTCCGTCATGCCGTTCACGGCCGAGAGGAAGCCGTCGATGACGGTATCGAGCATGTTGAGGACGTAGCGCTTGATCTCCTGTTCGCTCTTGCCGTCGTTGTTGTCGACCGTGTGGGTGAGGAAGCCGGCCTCGCGGACGAGCCGGTCGCACTCCATGCCGTTCGGGACGCGCGTGAGCTGGTTGCGCAGCGCGGCGAGCTTGCCGATCTGGCCGAGCTTCGAGAGCAGCTTGGCCATGTTCGGCGGCATGCCGCCGTTTTGGGCGCGATCGTAGCTCGCGGCGTCGTCCTCGGAAAGCGAGTAGGCCGTATCAGGCATCGCGAAGGCCTTCATGACCGCCTTCGAATACCGGAGACCGTCCCTGTCGATCTTGTCGTGGTTCGCGTGGAGGACGTCGATGATGCCGTCGATCGCCGTGTTCACGGCCGCGACGTTGGGGTTGTCCTTGAAGCCGCCCGCCTTCGCCTGGTCGTTGACCCAGCTGTCGTACTGCGCCTGGAGCGTCTGCGTGAAGCGGGTGAGCGTTTTGGAACGGAAGAAGTTCGTGAACCAGTTCCCGCTCGTGAACTTGGCGTTCACCTTGCCGTCGACGAACGTGACGTCGAAGGTGTTGTGGTTGACCTGGATCGAGCCGTTCTTCGGCGCGGCCTCCTGCGTGGACAGGAAATGGTCCTTGAACGAAACGTTCACGATGTGATCTACTGTTGGCATTGGCATTTGTTTTCTCCTGTGTGGTTTCCGGTCTTCGCCTGCATCTGGGGATCCGTCAGGAACGCTTGTCAGGCGTCGTGGCGGGCATTGACCTCACCCGCATCAATACCGCGCGCCGCGCCGAGGGCGATGCCGTAAAGCATGTTCGGCTTCAACGACATTCCCGGCGGCAGCGCGTTGAGCGCCTCCCTGACAATCCGCCCCGCCGCTGTGCCATCCGCGAAAAGCGCGAGCTTTTCGTCCGGCGCGAGGTTTTCAAGACCAATCCCGTCCACTGCCTTCATCAGCGCCTGCGCGAAGAGCGGCTTCATGTCGGGCTTGCCGATGGTTGGCGCAATCTCGGCGGGTGAAGTTTTCCCAGCAGTCATATAGACGTTCACGTCGAATAGGCCGTTGGGAAGCTCCGCGTTCTCCGCGTTGAGCGCATTCTGGACGTCGCCGTTCAGCAGGAACGCCTCCAGACGTGCGGCGAGCCCCGGAGACTTGTCCAACGCCATGAATAGGAGTAGCGGCGTCCCCTTGGCATCCTCGTCCGCGCCGATTTCGCTCGCGCCTTCGAAGAGGACTGGCACCTTCCCCACGGCGGCGGCGCGCAGCTTGGCAATCTCCTCGAAGATCTTCGCCATCGGCGCATTCTGGGCGAATGCATCCGCAAGCGGCTTTACGTCGATGTCCTTCGCGAGCGAGGCGACTTTCGCCAGATCCAAACGCTTAATGCCGTTGATGGCGGTCAGGTGCTGCTTGACGCGATCTACCGCATCGCCCGAAAGCCCCAGCGCGTCGGCATCGCGCAGGATTTTAGCACGCTCATGCGCCGTCTCCGCGGCCAGCTTCTTGAACTCGGACGCGATCTCCTCCGGCGTGCCCGCCTTGTTCCGCCCGCCGACAATGGCCTCAAACAGGTCGTTGCCGCGGGTGCCGGCCAGGATGCTGAAGGAGGCGAGCTCCGCATCCCCGCCCTTCCACTTCACTCCCATTTCCGCCGCGAACGCCTCGTTCATGTAATTCTCGAGCTGCTTGTGCTCCTTGTTCGCAAGAACTCCTCTGGTGGTCGCCTCGCGGATCTTCGGCATTGCCGATTCAATAATCCCATCGACTTCCTTCTTCGTCTTTGCGTTCGCGAGCGCCTTGAATACCTCCGGCATGCTTTTCAACAGGGTTGCCTGGATGCTGGTGCCGATGGACGCCTTCTCGCCAAGACCCTGCATAACGGCATCGATTTTGTTCTTGACGAGATTTCTCGCGCTTTGCATGATGCAACTCTTCCGGAACACCTCGCGGAAATTATCCGGGGTCAGCGCGATCCCCTTGTCGGCCATCGCTTCCGCGGACGAGGTGATGTCATAGCCTTTCACGAGATTATCGAGCCTGTTTTCGCGCTGCTCCACCGCCTCCTTCCCGAAAAGTCCCGTCGCCTCCGCTCTGACAGACTTGATCATCTCGCGGAAATCGAACGGAATGCGGTCTTTGTTCTGGTCGGTAATCATTCTAGCTATGGTCGCGTTGCGTCTTGCGAGGTTCCTTCCGCCATTCAGGAGGATATACGCCTCGTCGAGCATCTTGATGGTATCGCGCTCGCTCTTGCCACTTGAGAGCAGACACTTATGCCCGCTCTCGGTCTCGAATTCAAGGACGCACTCGCCCTGGGACTTGGGGTTGCCTTTCGACTTTGCGAGGATTGCGTCTTTCTGCGCGAGAATCGTATCCTGCAAGTCGAGTTCGTAGGCCTTCTCGATGTCGATGCCGGCGGTATCGCCCGAGATGATTTTCTGGAAGTTCGCGATTTCCTCGGACTCCGTCTGCGTGCGGTTCAGCGAGCCGGCCGCGTCGTTGCGCTTGCCGGCCAGACTCTCGAGCTTGGCCTTGTCCGTGCCGTAGAGGCGCGTCGAGTCCTTGAACGCCTTCTGGCCGCGCTCCGCGCGCGAGGCGTTGATCGCGCCGATGTTCCGGTCGATAATCTCGCGGATCTGCTGGCGCGAGAGGGGCTTGATCGAACGCTCCGCGAGGGACTTCGGCGCGGTTTCGTCCGGCATAAGCCCCAGCTCCTTACGGATCGCGTTGATCTCGGATTTGTCGACGCCGTTGTCCGAAAGCGCCTTCACGAAGGCGTTCTTGATGGCGAGGACCTCCGCGTGGGAGATGGCCTTCGTGTTCGCGCCCAGGCGGTAGACGTGGTTGTTGATCTTGACGAGCTTCGATTCGCTCTTCAGCGCGACCTCGCCAGCGTTGTATGTGCCGGAGGCGATGTCCTGAAACTGTTGCAACGATATGTTTACGTTCGAGAAATTAATGGCCATTGCTTCCCCCCTTTGTTGAAATTGTTTCTGCCCTGTTTACACGCCATGCGGCGAAAGGTTACACCTTTTTTTCTCACGCTGCATATTATACCATATTCCACCTCTTTGGAGTTTACATTCCACCTCTTTGGAGTTTACCCATTTTCAAGGTCTGGGCGGGCCCGCGACCCACGCCGCAACAAGCGCAACCGCCCCACCGCAAGCGGTGTTGTCAGGACATTACCTTCGGCCCCTCTGGCAGCCAATATACAGCCTTGCCGCAGGGCGAGAGGCTATGTCCAGAGGGCAACGCTTGCGTTGCCATCATCTTCGCGGTCTCGTTGACCTCCAGACATGCCGCTCGCGAAAATTCGACCTCGCTGTTGCCCCGCGCGATAATGGCAGCACGGCAATCGCGAATCGCGTCTAGCCACATGCTGCCGACATTGTATTCATGCGGCATGGCAGACGGCAGAATCTGAACTATCCTGCCGGCCGATTCGGCGAGCAACATATCGCGCACTGCCTTCTCTCCCGGGCTGATCCAGCCGCCGACAAACACATAGTTGCCCACCTGCCGCCGAATGCGCCCGACAGCCTCGTCAATTTGCAGGGAATCAAGCTTTCGGCTCATGCGAAGCGCAATGAATGGCGAATCGCCGTCAAGCAACTCAACTGCGCCTATGCCTCGCCAAAACTCATCAGGCGAAAGCCGACGAGCAACCAACGGTTCGCGAATGGACAGAAACTCTGGCTTGTTGTGGCGCAACTCGAATTTCAGTGGATTGTAGTCAATGTAGCGATTGACCGCATCAATCATTTCGGCCGACTGGCAGATCCAATCGTGATAGCCCTGCTGCCAGAGCGAGCCCGACTCGCCAAGCAACTCGTGAAAATCCTTTGCGCAAAGGCTCTTGAACGCACCGATTGCCCGCCCGAGCACCACTAGCGGAGCCGCCAGCCCCGCGCGAAGGTGAACTTGCAGATGTACGTGATCGGGCATTACAACGTAGTTGAAAAGCTTGATGCCTGGCATCTGAGCCATTTCGACGATCCTCCGCTCCACGGCAAGACCCAACTGCGTCTTGCGAAGCTTGGCCTCGACGATTTCGCCGAAGAGCCGCCGCCTAGGATTGGTGACGATGGTAATGAAAAGCGAAGCGCCACGCGAGTAGTCATACCCGCGAAACCGTCGGTATCGGTGAATCTCTTCCTCGGCAACTTGCTTCATCGTGCCAGTGTTATGCTTTATCTATCATCCCTTTAACGAATGCCATGTAAGATTGTCACTCATTCGCTCTCCAATGTAATGCTACGGATAGTCTACCAAGAATCGCACTCCCCAGTCAAGCGCGCGACTCATCGGAACCATCCACCACAAATGGTAATATCTACCGGGTCAGCAAAGAAGAGAGAGAGACGGGTGAGATTTATATCTGTGTGAAGAAATCAACTTGCAGCGAATCGGGCTGCCTCAACCGACCATGGCAGCCTCAAGCTGCTCTGGGCTGAGCCACCAATACTTGGAGGATTCGCGCTCAAGCTCATGGTAGATCGGCGAAGCATAAAAGCGCTTTGCGACATCAAAGCAATCCTCGCCGGAATGTTCCGCTGCCAGAAAAACCGCCTTGGCTATCTTGCCCGGAAGGAGAATCCTGAAATTGTCTTGTGTGATTTCTGGCATAGACAGTATAGATTCTGGCAACGGCGCAGGGGTTAAGTTGTCTCCCCAATTATAAATCCCCCTGTTTGAAAGATACTGGTCTATCTCAGAAAGAATATAATCTCGCCCCTGAGTATGGAGCACTTCATAGTTGTTGCGAAGGAAGGACAAAACACCAGTCTCGTCAAAGCGCTTCATAACAACGGACCCAGACACGCCACCCCTCTGCGCATACATCTCAACGCAAAAGAGAACGAATTCAAGAACCTTAGAAGTGTATCTCGTATCGTCCATGATATTTAACGCAGGTATTATATCACAATCTACCCGTCTCAGGCAAATTGCGCTCTACGTGAAGCTTCACGACATCGAAGGCAAGACAGCCGCCAGCTTCATGTCGTGTTGCAGCCATTACTGGCAAGAGGCCAAGGAGTGCTTTGAGAGCCTCGCGCAGTTCAAGAATTTCACGCAGTACGACTACAATAATTTCTACGACATCTCCGCTCTCGAAGACATGATAAGGCGTGGTGACATAACTATTTAGCAATCGCTGCTTAATTTTTTTAAGCAGAAAAATCTTCATTTGACCCCGTATTTACGGGGTCTTTTTTTATGTCCGCAAATCTCTGCTTAAATTTCTTTAATCAGGCTTCAT
>JAFPUH010000052.1 GCA_017395505.1 Kiritimatiellia bacterium | reverse complement strand
TCTGGAGTGCGCTATGAGCCTGTTGAGCTTCTCGGCGGTCTCTTGCGCATCGTGGCAGCCGAGCAGTCGCGCAAACAGGCGCAGCTTGTGCATCACCACCTTCGCGCAGGTGATGGCGCTGTTGAACGCATTGATCGACTTGTCGGGGTCGGAGTACCTGTATTCGCCCGTCAGGTATAAGAAGCGGTTCGCCTCGCTGGCGAAGCTGAAGCAGTCGCACGCGACGCGCGCCGCAATCTTCTCCTGGTCGCTGAGCCCGCCCCAGAACGCGTCGTGACGGCTCCTTCTCTCTTCGGGGGAGTTTCCGAACGGAAGCAGTTCCGCGATCACCTCTTCGGCGCTGATCCTTTTGGGACGGTTAGTCATTCTGCGCCTCCTTCCTGCCGAGAAGCTGGTCGATGGCCGCGAGCTGCTTTCTTTTGCGCTCGTTATCGCTGGGCGAGTCGGCGTTCTGCTCCGCGGCGGCGCGAGGCGAGTCCTTCCAGTTCTCGTTGTTAAGCCAGACGAGCGGCGCCTTTATGAACCTTCCGCCTTCTTCCGTCCAGTCAAGGCAATGCTTCCATCGGGCAATGCCGGCAAGGATTGCGGAGTGAAGGGCGGTCGGCTCCTTCGCCGCCTTGAGGATCGAGATGTATTTCTTCAGGCACTTCGACCTGCCCGACTTTCGCGGACATTCGGAAGGGTAGGCGCCCCAGAACTCGTCGAACATGGCCGAGAGTACGGGTTCCTCCTCGCGCACACGCGTACACGCGCTAGAGAGAGCTTTCTTTTTGGGGCTTTCCTTTAAGAGGGGTATAAGGGGGGAGCTTTCCTTTCCCCCTTTTTCTGTAAGTTTTTCCGCCGCGTCGGCGAGCCGGTTTATCGCCGCAGTCAGTTCGATTATTGCTTGTTTCATTTCGCGTCGCTCTTGAGGCTTATGCCTCTCCACGACGCGGCGTATTGTCTCAAGCATTATCAATTTGCCAGTAATTTTTCTCTCACGGATAATGCGGATAATGGATAATCCCTTGAAAAAGGGGGCTTCTGTGTGTGATTTTTTTTTTGAGGGTCGATTATCCAGCCGGTAAATCGGATAATCGCCGGTTATTAACAGCCGATTATCGTCCGGTTTTGGATAATCCTTGATAATCGACCAATAACGATTGATAATCGTGGATAATCGCGGATAATTTCGGATAATCGTGGATAATCGCGGATAATTGTGAATAATGGAAAGTTAAGTTTTTTTTCAACTTTGGTGGTTGCGGATGGGAGTGGAATATGGTAAAATGCACCCCACTTGCCAAGGGCAGACGAAGCCTTGGAAGGAAAGGAATAGTATGGAAAATGCCCAGATTGTAGAAGAAAAAGCGAAGAAAACGCCAATTGGGATGTTCGGTGTTGTTCTTCCGCCGAAAGCTTTGGACACAATAGCCTCCCGCAAGCTGTCGCTGTACATTGAGCAACGCCTAAATTGGGTCGAAGACGGGCTGATGAAGTTGATTGACCTTGCGCTATCAGACTCTTGCAAACTCAGCGATTATCTGCGATTGGTGTATCCCAACCACATACCGGTTGAGAAGCGCAAGAACGACACCGGTGGCGAGCGCAAGCCGCTCAAGTTTCGCTTTCGCTACATGCTCAGGAGCCTTGAGGTCATAAGCCGCCACTACAAGGATCTCGTTCAATGGCGCTTCTCGGGGCTCGAATTCACGCTCGGGTCTTTCTGCGAGATCGCAAGGCAGGTGTTCGGGCCGGAAATAGGCCAGCAAGCCAAGAATTTCTATGAGCATTTCCGCAGCATATGGCAGGCTGTCAACCCCAACATCTGGTCTGAAACCGACTTGTGCAAGGAGCTGAAGAGTCTGGTGGACGAGGTGGATGCGCTGTTTGACGCGATGCTTGCGAAGAGCATTGAGCTTGAGGCTCAGCGAAGCATGATGGCCGAGGCGACCACTGCGCTTAAGGAGTGTGCGGACGATAGCCGCCGTGCGGCGAAGGACAATGCGAAGTCCGCGCGTATAGTCGCCAAGGTGGCGGGGCTTTCGGCGGCGAGGGTTGCGGCTGATGAGGATTCTACGAGTATGATGGCTGGTCTCGACAAATTCAACCCCTCGCAACGGCGGGAGATCGAGATCGCAATACGTACGAGCCACAATGGCTATGCGCTGACGAAGGGCGGGGCGCACAACATCTCGTCGCTGGCGGAGAAATGCTATCGCGACAACAAGGAGACGTTTGATGCGCTCGCCAAGCTGCCGAACGAACCCGGCTTCAAGGACGTGAAGTCTTACAAGACGGCTCTTTACCGCTTGCACAAGAAATACCCCGCCGCAAATCACTTCTTCTGGAAGTCGTAGCAGGCCAGCGAGGCAAGGCGTCAAAGCCCTAGGACCCCAAGCCATTAAGACTTAATCGCAAGACAATAAGGGTCCTAGGACTCAAGGCTTCAGACCCCTAGGACTTAGACCCCTTGGGTCCTAGGACTTCACACCTCAAAGTCCTAGGGCTTCATACCCCAAAGTCCTAGGCCTTTGCCCGCCTGTCTGCGCGAGAAGAAAGAGTGCGCGAACACTTGCGTGGGCAAAGGCAGGAATGGTATAATGTGCACAATGAGATACACTGCGGTAGTCTTTGCGGCAATCGTCGCGGCATCGTGCGCAAGCGCGTCGCCTCGTGCCGTGGTGTATTCTGCCGCGTCCCCTGATGTTTTGAGGCCTTCCATTGGGGCTGACTCCATGGAAGTCCTTGCCAGGACAATGAAGAAAGATTGGCACAAGGCGGAGTCTGCCGCAAAGGAAATCACACAGCAGACGGCGGCAGCCGCTGTTGGTGTTTCCGACTCCCGCATAAGCGACTATCTGAACAAGAAGGACTACGAAGACAACGCCTGGGTGCTGGCTGCACGGTTCTGGCAGGGCCTGTGCGCCGATTTGCAGCAGCTGTCTATCGTTGCCGACATCATACAAACGAAGCTTCACCACAAGCTGGCGACTATCGACAAAATGGACGCCTTGTCGCTCTACACGCAAGTCCTACCGCACTTCATTGCAGGAATGACGCGAAATCCGGCGCATTCGGGAGCCCGCATTTGCAGCGGGCGGGAGGGCGAGATACTTGGCGACGACAGGAGGATTTTCAAATGAAGCAAGACGATCTTTCCGAGTATCTGCGGGCAAAGGAGCCGTCGAAAGCGGAGCTCGCCGGGATGTGGCGAGCGGCTATTGGACTTCAGAAGGTCGATGGTCTAACGCCTTCCGCATATTTGATGGAAACGGCGCGGCGCAACATCGAAGGCGAAATCACCCTTGAAGAGGCGGGAAAGGCGATAGGCGAATACTACAAGTCCAAAGCCGTCCGCGCTGAAGCTGCGAAAACGCGCACCGACGAGGCGGACATCGTCTCGCAGCGCATGACGGAGATTCTTGCCGAGCCGACGTTTTCGTTCTCGCCCGCATCCTACATCTCTATCCATCGCAAACTCTTTCTCGGCATCTACAAGTTCGCCGGGAAGATTCGCGACTACAACATAACCAAAAGCGAATGGGTGCTGAAGAAGGATACCGTTCGCTATGAAAGCGCGGAAGTAATTGCCGCGACGCTGGAATACGAGTTCGAGCGCGAGCGCAACTTTAACTACAGGGGACTTTCACCACAGGAAATCATATCGCATTTCTCAAGGTTCATAGCGGATATCTGGCAGGTTCACGCATTCGGCGAGGGCAATACGCGCACAACGGGCATCTTCGCGGTCAAGTATCTGAGGACGCTTGGCTACGCCGTCGAGAACGACATATTCGCTGACAACTCCTACTATTTCCGCAATGCGCTCGTAAGGGCAAACTATACCAACATTCCCAAAGGGATTCATCCGACGCTTGTCTACCTTGAACGATTCTTCGCCAATCTGCTGCTTGGAGAGCACAACGAATTGAAGAGCCGGTATCTTCTTGTTGGGCTCAATGACGAGCCCGAGTCGCTTGTTCCTTCGCCAAGGGAACAAGCAGGGGAACAAGTAGGGGAACAAGTAGCAAATGTCCTGCCAAATGGCGTTGCACGGCTCTTGAAGGCGCTGAAGGGCGAAATGTCGGTGTTGGAGATGATGATGGCGCTCAAGCTTGGCGGACGTCGCAATTTCCTGGAGAAATATCTCACGCCGGCAATTGAACTAGGCCTTGTCGAGATGACGCAGCCTAATTCGCCGCGCTCGCCCACGCAGAAGTACCGCCTCACCCCCAAGGGCCTTGCGGCGAAATCCGCCGAATCAAGAAGTCCGCGTTTGGGGTGAGTGTAAGGGCGAAAAGGCGAGGGTATGATATAATATGCGTATGACAAAAGGAAAGAAAGCCGTTATGAAGACTGACGCCGCGTTTTACGCGCAGGTACGTGAGGTTTTCGTGCAGGCGCGGCAGTTTGTACACAAGACGGCTAATTTCGCGATGGTCAAGGCATATTGGCTCGTCGGGAAGATGATTGTCGAGAAGCAGGGCGGAGAGGCAAAGGCGGCGTATGGCGACAGACTGATTGATGAATTGTCTGTACGGTTGACACAAGACCTTGGCGCTGGTTTCACACGCGTGAATCTGTTTTACATGCGTAGGTTCTACTTGGCATTTCAAAATGTTCACACGCTGTGTGAACAATTGAGTTGGAGCCATTATCGTCCTGTCACGAAGCTTGACGCATCCGAAATCCGCCGCGTCAAGAAGTCGGCGTTTGCATAAAGAACAAGCGCGAGCTTGTTTCCATAGGGAGAACTTCAAGGATGGAATCTGAGACAAAGACAGTAAAGGCGGTGACAGAGTATGTTGCCGAGGTGTCGCGGCTTGCGAAGACCGGCAAGGCGACGGAGCACACGTTTCGCGGCGCACTTGCCGCGCTCCTTGACGCGCTCGCTCCTGGGCTTAAGGCCGTGAATGAGCCGAAGCGGACTGACTGCGGAGCTCCAGACTACATCGTTCAGGACAAGACGGGCCTTGGTGTTTTCTACGTCGAGGCGAAGGACTTGGGCGACGACGATCTCGACGGCAAAAAGCGCACTGGACACAAAGAGCAGTTCGACCGCTACAAAGCCGCGCTTGATACGATCATCTTTACCGATTACCTCGACTTCCGCCTCTATCGCCACGGACAGTTCGCCAACTCGGTCAGAATCGCGGATTGGGATGGAGAGGGCAAGGTGTTTGGCAGACCTGCGGCATACGCAGACTTCGCCGCGTTTGTAGCCGATGCCGCCGCCGGCGACCCCCAGAAGATTGACAACGCCAAGCGTCTTGCCGAATTGATGGCGGGGAAGGCGCGTCTCCTTCAGCGCAACGCAGAGGAGTATCTTACACCTCTCTCTAAGGCGTACGATGACGCGCCTGACGGAGCAAAGCCGCCTGTAACGCCGATTCTTGAACTTATGCTTGGTCTGCGTGACGTGCTGATGCCTGATGTCGGCGCGGGCGAGTTCTCGGATATTTTTGCCCAGACGCTCACCTACGGCATGTTTGCTGCACGCCTCAACGACCCTACGCCAGAAGACTTTTCGCGCTACGAGGCAATGGCACTTATCCCCAAGACAAACCCGTTCCTCAAGCAGCTCTTCCAGTATGTCGCCAACAACCTTGAAGACGAGCTGGAGTGGATGGTGGACGATCTCGCCGATCTCTTTCGCTCCGCCGATGTCGCAAAGATCATGCGCGGCTACGGGCGCACTGGCGCGGATCCGATGATTCACTTCTACGAGGACTTCCTCGCTGCATACGACGCGGGGCTCCGCAAAGACCGCGGAGTGTGGTATACCCCGATTCAAGTCGTGAAGTTTATCGTCGGCGCGGCGGACTGGGCGCTTCGCACGCGCTTTGGTCTGCCCGACGGCCTCGCAGACCGCTCGAAGGTCGAGATCGAACGCGAGGAAATCGCCCCTCACGGAAAGCGCATGACGCGCAAGGTGAAAAAGACCGTCCACCGCGTCCAGCTTCTCGATCCCGCGACGGGAACCGGCACGTTCATCGCAGAATCAATTCGCCAGATATTCGAGAAGTTCAAGGGCAACGAGGGAATGTGGCCCGGTTACGTCGAAAGCGACCTGCTGCCGCGTCTCAATGGCTTTGAGCTTTTGATGGCGTCCTATACGATGGCGCACATCAAGATCGACTTCGCGCTCCGCGAGACAGGCGCCGCGCCGTCCGGCAAAGAGCGCTTCCGCGTGTTTCTCACCGACTCGCTCTCCGACTGGCACAAGGAACTGCCGGGCGGTCTCTTCGCCTCCGCTCTCGCGCCAGAGCAGCAGGGCGCGGACGAGGTGAAGCGCGACACGCCAGTCATGGTGGTCATGGGAAATCCGCCGTACAATGTTTCCTCGTCCAACAAGAGTGGCTGGATTCAGAATCTCGTCGCGGACTATAAGAAGAACCTCAACGAGCGCAAGATAAATCTGGACGACGACTACATCAAGTTCATTCGTCTTGGCCAACACTATGTCGATAAAAACAATGAAGGTATTCTTGCATACATTACGAACAACTCGTTCATTGATGGAATAACACATCGGCAGATGAGGAAGTCCTTGCTGGAGACCTTTGATGAGATATATGTGCTGAATCTTCACGGAAACGCGAGAAAGAAGGAATCCGCGCCCGACGGCGGCAAGGACGAGTGCGTCTTCAACATTATGCAGGGCGTGGCGATTACGCTCTTCGTGAAAAAGGGTGGAGTAGCCGCAAAGACCGCAAGGGACGCAAAGGTTTACTACGCCGAACTTTGGGGCAAGAAGAAGGACAAACTTGCCGCGCTCGATGCCGCGAAGATGGAGTGCATAGTATGGAAAGAACTCCAGCTATCAGAACCGTACTATTTCTTCGTTCCGAAAGACTTCGCTCTTGAAGATGAATACAACAAGGGCTTCTCTGTGACAGAGTTGTTTGCGGTTTACAATTCAGGAATACAAACAAAAAGGGATAAGTTAACGGTGTCGTTTGATGCGGATTCGGCGACTGCCGTTGTTGATGATTTCAAGCTATTGCCTGTTGAACGGTTGAGAGTAAAGTATAAATTGCCAGAGGACGGAAGAGATTGGACTATTGCTTCGGCTAAAGAAGATGTATTGCATCACGAAGTCTGTATAGAGCCGTACTGCTATCGACCATTTGATGTCAGATATGTGCCATACACGGGCATAAGTCGTGGTTTTGTTGCATACCCACGGGACAAGGTAATGGGTAGTTTTGTTGGGAGGGATAATTTGGCCATCCTTACATGCCGCTTTCAGACAACGTCTGACTTTCAGCATGTCTTCGCGACTGATCGCATTTCAGACTTGAATTCTGTTTCCATGCAAACCGGTGAGCAATCGTTTGTCTTTCCTCTCTACCTCTACGAAGAGAACATGGGGAAGGTGGAGAAGCGGGCGAATCTCGACAAGGACATTGTTGCGAAACTCCGCGTCTCCGCGTCTCTGCGTGAGGAATTATCTCCCGAAGACATCTTCGACTACATCTACGGCGTCCTTCACTCGCCCGCCTACCGCGCGAAGTTCAAGGAGTTCCTGAAGGTCGATTTCCCGCGCATACCGTACCCGAAGGACGCGGCGGAGTTCGCCCGCTTCCGCGACGCAGGGCGCGAGCTGCGCAAGGCGCATCTCATGCGCGACGCCGAGCCTACGCTTTCCGAGACGCGCGCGAGGTTCCCTGTCGCCGGAGAAAACACTGTTGACAAGGTTGAATGGGAGAATGGTCGCGTCTACATCAACGCGACGCAGTATTTCGACAATGTGCCTGTCGAGGCGTGGGAACAGCCCATCGGCGGCTATCGTCCTGCGGAGAAGTGGCTCAAGGACCGCAAAGGACGCGTCCTCACCCAAGAAGACCTCAAGCACTACCAGCGCATAATCCTCGCCCTCGCCAAAACCCGTGAAATCATGAATGGACTGATGGAGTAATGTTGTAATATGTCTACCAATTCCTCTGTTGCAAATTCTTTTGTGCGGGATTCTCGGGCCGGAGACCGGTTCCATTATTGTTTTGCAGCAAGGAGATCATTGTTGTTGCTTGATCAGAACTCTGGTCTTGAGAGGATTGTAATTGAAGGCGACGACTCGTCTGGTACAAACGGTGAATACTCGCTTGACATGACGGAAGTATATCGTGATGGTCGTGAGTATGACAAGATCAAGTATCAGTTCAAGTATTCAGTCGAACGGGTCAATAAGCCATTCACATTTTCAGAGTTAAAGGATACGATTGTTGGTTTTGCAGAGAATTATGAATCCGCGGTAGGACAGGGGAAAAAACTACGATATTTAGTTGTTTCTAACCGTGGAGTGTCGAAGGAGCTGAAGTCATGTGTTGAAACGATTGCGATAGGAGGAGAATCCAAAGGCCGTACTGCCGATTCTTTTCTTCGGAATGTAAGACTGCGGCATGATATGCTTAAGGCGTTCTGTGCCACGCTTGTATTTCAAGACATGGAAGAAGACCTGGAGGCGCAATTTCAGAATTTGCGTGTCCAATCGGCATCCTACATAGCAGGGATTCCTACTGTGGATTCGATGTATGCGTGAATCCGCGAGGGTCGGACCCCATTGGTGGAGTAGAGAGTGGTGGAGTAGACTGCCGTTGCGGCGGGTGGGCGGCGTTTGGTATAATGTTGTGGCAATATGAGTGCTAGGGCGAAAGTATCAGGTTCGGTTGTGGCGGGGTTCCCCTCGCCAGCTGAGCAGTATCAGGAAACGCCGCTTGACCTGAACGAACTTCTGGTCAAGCGTCCGGCGGCGACGTTCTTTGTCAGGGTGCAGGGCGACTCTATGATCGGCGAAGGAATCCACGACGGCGATCTGCTTGTGGTGGACCGTTCGCTACGGCCGGCAAGCGGCGACGTCATCATTGCCTGTGTGGACGGCGATTTCACGGTGAAGACCTACCGCCGCGACAAGGACGGCGTCCGACTCGAACCAGCGAACCCAGATTTTCCGGTCATACACATCCGCAAAGGCCAGCAGCTCGACTACTTCGGCAAGGTTACGGCCTGCATACACCGTTTCTGACCATGATTGGGCTTGTAGACGGCAACAACTTTTTCGTCAGCTGCGAGAGGGTCTTCAACAGGCGGCTTGTCGGGCGGCCAGTCGCTGTATTGTCGAACAACGACGGATGCTGCGTCTCGCGCTCCAACGAGTTCAAGGCGCTCGGCATCGCAATGGGGACGCCGTATTACCAGCTCAAGCACCGTGAGAGGTCGGGCGAACTGGACTTCTGCTCGTCCAACTACGAACTTTACGGCGACATGTCGCGGCGGATAATCTCAATCCTTAGAGATGAGGCGCTGGATGTAGAGCAGTATTCAATCGACGAAGCGTTCATTTATCCGCCGATGGGCGAGGGCATCGACCTCATAGAATACGGCAAGCGGCTGCGCGCCAAGATACTTCGCTGGGTCGGAATACCGTGCGGCGTTGGCTTTGCTCCGACAAAGACGCTCGCAAAGATCGCAAACCACATCGGCAAGAAGCGTCCTGAAGGTGTTTTCGTGCTGCCGGACGATCCAACGGAGATACTTGCGGCGCTTCCCGCCAGCGAGGTGTGGGGCGTCGGGCGCAGGCTTGCGGTGAAGCTGCGGGCGGAGCAGATATTCACCGCGAAAGACCTGCGCGACGCACCGGACGACGTGATCCGATCTGTCGGTGGCGTGGTGCTTCTGCGCACCGCCACTGAACTTCGCGGAACTCCTTGCAACGAGGAGCGGGATTACGAGGCTGACCCCGATAGCGTGTCATGTTCGCGCTCGTTCGGTGAGCCTGTGACGACACTCGACGGCATTTCCGAATCCCTCGCCTCGTTCACGGCACAGGCGGCGACCAAGCTCAGAAAACATAGCATGCTTGCCGCAGGCTGCAACATCTACGCGCAGATATTCCGCTCAGGGGGCGGCGGCGACTGCATCGTGCGGACGGTCATGTTTCCCGAACCGACGGATGCGACAAACGCGATGCTCGACGCAATTCGCCCTGAAGTTCCGGCGCTCTTCCTGCCCGGAACTCGCTACCGCAAGACGGGTGTCGTGTTCTTTGGGCTCGAGAAGGTAGGCACCGCCCGCCAGATGGACTTGTTCAGCCCGCCGAAGGTGTCAAAGGCTTCGCCGCTCTACAAGGCAATCGACGCTATCAATGTCCGCTACGGCAAGGGCAAGGTGTTTTCCGCTTCCGAAGGCATGGGCGAGAAGTCGTGGAGGATGAAGCGAGCGAAGCTTTCGAGCCGCGCATCGACCCGCTGGGATGAACTTCTGACCGTCCGTTAGACTAGCGCCATGGGGTCGGACCCCATGGAAGTCTGATGGCGGAGTAGAGTGTGGTGGAGCAGCGGGCTTGCGTTGAACCACTATAGTAAATCGTGGTTGAGGTTGTGTTGTCGCCACCACCGCACTTTATAAAATGCGGGGGTAATGCGAATGCCGGTTAACTGCCGATTGACATCGTGAGAAGGGTGCTTCGCAATGCATCCTTGGGCTTGGCGACGCAATACTGCCGCTTGTCGTCCAGCGCGACCACTCCGCCATTGATAAGGAGCGAAAGGTGACGGAGAAGGGATGTTTCGGGCATGTCCGCCAGTCGCATAAGTGCTGAGAACGTCAGCGGGCCATTGGCGGCGAGAGTCTTGACGATCTCGATTCGCCGCTCGTTTGCGTACGCTTGCAGTATTGGTATGACCCTGGACGGCCAATCGTCGGGAAGATCCTTGCGGGCGAACATCTTTGCGAACGCGGACTGGAGCGATTGCGCCTCTGGCAGCGAACGGTCGCCGCCGCATCCATAGTAGACGTACGACGACTCGCGCTTCACGTGGTTAATGCCGTCACCGGCAACGACCTCACGCTCACCACCTCTCCGACGGCACCGCTTGGCGGCGATCTCAACATCGAGAGCGCCAATGTTGGCAACGACATTTTCCTCACGGTGGACGGCAAACTCACCCAGAACAATGTCGGCTCCCTGGCTCCGAACACGATCACGGTCAACAACAACACCGTGATGGATGTCGAGGGCACCGTGACGCTGACGAGCGCCGGCAACGACTTTGGAGCCAACACGACCGGCACGGTCGAGATTGACGCCGAGGGTCAGACCGATATCACCGATGTCAACGCCATCATCTTCGCGGATGTCGATGTTGGTAATGCCACGGCAGCCAGCGACTTCAACGTGATTGCGGGCGACACGATCACCCAGACGGCTGCTGGACATGTCGTGGTCGAGGGTCAGACGGATATGGCGTCTGTCAACGGCATTACGCTCGACAACACCATCAACGACTTCGTCGGCGATGTGAGCGCACGCAACACCACCTCCGGTAACATCACGCTCCGCGACGCTAACGACATCAACCTTGGCGACACGGTCAACGGCAACGGCGGTGTGGTCAACTCTGCGGTCGGTGGCAACATCGCGGTGACAACAGAGGATGGCGATATTGTCATCAACAATATTGCCGGCTACTCGGTAGACAGTGCTAACGACGTGACGTTCACCGCCAAGAACAATCCGACTACGGTCGGCGATAACGGCAATGTGGTCCAGCTGGGCCAGGCCATTGCGGTTTCGCTCAATGGCGATGCACAAACTGTGGCCAACGCCGGTCTTGACACCACCAGCACAAAGGCTACTGGTACCCTCACCATGACGACCGACGGCTCCGTTGGCGGCGTGAAGGGCGCTGACTACATCGTGACCGAGGCTGGGACCTACGTGGTCACTGCCGGCGGCGATGTTGATGTGGTTGGTCTGAACGGCATGGACGTCACCGGCATCACGGCCGGCGGTAATGCCGACCTCTACACCGACGGCACCATCACCACCAAGAACAACGGCGGCAACATCACAACCGGTGGCGATGTGACGGTCACGGCGGCCGACTACGACCGTACGGTCGACATGACGATGAACGGTTCGATAATCACCGTCAACAACATCGAGGGCCAGCCGGCCAAGAACGCTCCGTTCGACCTGCACGGCGGCAACGAGCATCCTGAAGTGACTGCAACCCGCAACCAGGTGACCGTCTTCGCCGATGGCCGCTACGTCGGCGGCGAGCGCAAGAACTTCAACAGGCTCTGGACGCTCGAGGCCTTCCAGGTGCTGATGCCGTCCATCGATGTCAACTACACGGTGGATGACGAAGGCACGATCACCGAGACGACCGAGGGCGAAGAGTAAGCCCCCAAACGAGGTGTGAAACTAGAAGGGCGGGGATTTCCCCGCTCTTCTGTTATTGTCGGGGACCACTTGCGCGGTTGGGAGAAATTTGGTATACTACAACAATTCTTACCCGGATTGTGCACAGTTAACAAAGTGGCTGCTTACCACACTTCAGACGTAATCTGGGTCGAAACCAACAGATTTCACAGGAAAACATAAAAAGGTAAGTTCAGATGAGCGCAGAACGCAAAGTGTTCGGCAAGCTTCAGGGCATGGCGGAGACCCCGCCGAACCTGATTGACATCCAGACTAAGTCCTATGTCGAGTTTCTGCAGGCGGATGTTCCGCCCCAGAAGCGCGAGAACGTAGGGCTTCAGGCGATATTCAAGGAGATATTCCCCGTCGCCAGCTATGACGGCCGCTACAAGCTCGATTTCGTCGGCTATACTCTTGACGCCCCCAAGAAGACGTATCTTCAGGCGTTGATGGATGGCGACACCTATGCGCGTTCGCTTCGCGCCAAGTTCCGCCTCACCGAGGGCGAGGATGTGCGCGAGGAGGAGGTCTTCCTGGGCGACATGCCCGTGATGACACCCGACGGCGCGTTCGTCGTGAACGGTGCGGAGCGCGTGATCGTCTCGCAGCTCCACCGCTCGCCGGGCATCTCGACCGAGCGTCAGGTGCACGCCAACGGCCAGCCTCTCCTTTCCGTCCGAATCATTCCCGATCGCGGCAACTGGATCGAGGTCATGTTCGACACCAACGACGTCATGTGGTGCTTCATGGATCAGCGCCGCCGTCGTCGCAAATTCTACGCCACGACGCTTTTGAGGGCGTTCGGCTACGGTCTTGACGAGCAGCTGATGCAGCTCTTCTACAACTTCAAGAAGCTGCCGACCGCCAAGAAGTACGCCGACAACGATCTGCGCATGCTCGTCATGAAGGACGACCTCGTCGATACCGACAGCCAGGCCGTCATCGCCCGCCGCTACGATCCCGTCACCCCTGCGATGATGGATCAGATCGCCGCGGCCGGAATCTCCGAGGTCGAGGTCGTCGATGTCGCCGTCGATAACGGCACGTTCATCAAGACCCTCCGTGAAGACGCCAAGGCTGGCATCCACAACGAGGAGGACGCCCTCAAGGAGATCTACAGGAGGATGCGTCCGGGCGATCCGCCCACCGCCAGCAACTCGAAGCAGATGATCCACAGGATGTTCTTCGAGCTCGCCCACTACGATCTCGGCTACGTCGGCCGCCACAAGATCAACAAGAAGCTCGGTCTCATAGGCAAGGTCGACGAGAACCTCAGGACGCTTCACGAGTCGGGAATCGACGTGATCGAGGCGATCCGCCTGCTCCTTAAGATATACGTCGGCCGCGAGACGGTGGATGACATCGACCACCTCGGCAACCGCCGCATCCGCACGACGGGCGAACTTCTAGAGAACCAGTGCCGCGTGGGCCTCGCCCGCACCGAGCGCCTGGTGCGCGAGAGGATGACTATCCACGATCCGAATTCGGGTCCGCTCACCCCGCAGCGTCTCGTCAACTCGAAGACGTTCAGTTCGGTGATCTCCGACTTCTTCGCCCGCTCCCAGCTGAGCCAGTTCATGGATCAGACGAACCCGCTTTCGGCCCTCGCCCACAAGCGCCGTCTCTCGGCTCTCGGTCCGGGCGGCCTCAGCCGCGAACGTGCCGGCTTCGAGGTGCGCGACGTGCATCCTTCGCACTATGGCCGCATCTGCCCGATCGAGACGCCTGAAGGCCCGAACATCGGCCTCATCTCGTCCCTCGGCATCTATGCGCAGGTCAACCGCTTCGGCTTCATCGAGACTCCCTACAGGAAGGTCGTGGGCGGCGTCGTCACCGACGATATCGAGTATCTGCCCGCCGACAACGAAGAGCAGTATGTGATCGCCCAGGCCAATGCTCCGCTCACCGCGAAGCGCACCTTCGCCGAAGAGCGCGTCACCTGCCGCTACAAGACCGAGTTCTGCGAAAAGCCCGCCCGCGAGGTTCAGTACATGGACGTCGCGCCGATGCAGGTCATTTCGATCGCGGCCGGCCTTATTCCGTTCCTCGAGCACGACGACGCAAACCGTGCGCTCATGGGCGCGAACATGATGCGTCAGGGCGTGCCGCTCATGACCACCGAGCGTCCATACGTCGGCACAGGTCTCGAGGGCGTCAGCGCCAAGGATTCCCAGGTCATCGTAACGGCTCTCGCCGACGGCAAGGTGGCCTACGTTTCGGCCGATGTCGTCATCACGACTCCCGACGGCGAGCTGCCCAAGGGCGTCGAGCCGAATCCCGACCCGGCCAAGTACGATTTCGAGAAGGAGGCTTCCAAGGGCGTCATGCGCTACACCCTGCAGAAGTTCCGCCGTTGCAACGCCGGTACCTGCTTCAACCAGAAGCCGATCGTCAAGAAGGGCCAGAAGGTCAAGTTCGGCGACTGCCTGGCTGACGGTCCCGCGACGGATCAGGGCGAGCTCGCGCTCGGCAAGAACCTGCTCGTCGCGTTCATGAGCTGGCGCGGCTACAACTTCGAGGACGCCATCCTCGTCAACGAGCGCCTGGTGCGCGAAGACGCGCTCACCTCTCTGCACATCGTCACCTTCGAGTGCGGCGCGAGGGACACCAAGCTTGGCCCCGAGGAGATCACGCGCGACATCCCGAACGTCAGCGAGGACGCCCTGAAGAACCTCGGTCCCGACGGCATCATCCGCGTTGGCGCCGAAGTCAAGCCCGGCGACATTCTCGTCGGCAAGGTCACGCCGAAGGGCGAGACCGAGCTTTCGCCTGAAGAGCGCCTCTTGAGGGCCATCTTCGGCGAGAAGGCCGCAGATGTGCGCGACACTTCGCTCACGGTTCCTCCGGGGACGACCGGCGTCGTAATGGGCGTTCAGGTCGCCACGAGCCAGGCTTCCGAGGAGATAGACGAGAAGAAGGCCAAGAAGGCTCGCAAGGACGCCGAGAAGAAGCGTAAGAACCAGATCGCCAAGCTCGAGCGTGACCTCACCGAGAAGCTCGCCTCCGAGCTGATGAACGAGAAGCTGCCGATCGACATTACAGACACCGAGTCGGGTGACATCATCATCTCGGCCAACAAGAAGATCAAGAAGTCCCAGCTCTCCGTCCTCGCCAAGGCCCATTCGCACTGGGAGATGGAGTATGGTCCCGCGCGCGACAAGGTCGCCGCGATCATGGATCCGTTCGAGATGGAGTTTGCGGCCATCGAGGATGCAGCTGAGGGTGGCGACGGCGGTCTCTTCGGCGATGCCGACTTCGGCGGAGACGGCGAGGTCGTCAAGTCCGTCCGCGTGTTCCTCGTGGACAAGAAGAACCTCCAGCCCGGCGACAAGATGGCCGGCCGTCACGGAAACAAGGGTGTCGTCTCGCGCATTCTGCCGAGCTGCGACATGCCGTTCCTGCCTGACGGACGTCCGGTCGACATCGTGCTGAACCCGCTCGGCGTGCCTTCCCGAATGAACCTCGGCCAGCTGTTCGAGACGTATCTCGGCCTCGCCTGCCGCACGCTCAACTTCCATGCGGCGACGCCCGTGTTCGACGGCGTCCAGGAGTGCGAGATCGACGAGCTTCTCAACAAGGCTCGCGAAGTGCAGCGCAAGGAAGAGGGCGACCAGGCTTGGATCTGCCCCGAGGGCAAGACGGTTCTCTATGATGGCTTCACCGGCGAACCCTTCGAGCAGAAGGTCGTTGTCGGCGTCATCTACATGCTGAAGCTCCACCACCTCGTGACGGACAAGATCCACGCCCGTGCGGTCGGTCCCTACTCGCTCGTCACGCAGCAGCCTCTGGGCGGCAAGGCCCAGCTCGGCGGCCAGCGTATGGGCGAAATGGAGGTGTGGGCTCTCGAGGCGTACGGCGTCGCCTATGCGCTTCAGGAGCTCCTCACGGTCAAGTCCGACGATGTTCAGGGTCGCACCCGCATCTACGAGTCGATCGTCAAGGGTCTCAACGTGCTCGATTCCGGCATGCCGGAGTCGTTCTCGGTGCTTATCCACGAGCTTCGCGGCCTCTGCCTCGACACCCAGCTCCTGGGCGGCGAGGGCGATATGCGCCGCAAGTCAGCGGTGCCTCTCACGGCTGTTCCAACAACCGCGCCCGAGGCGGCTGCGGCCGACGACCTGCTCGCGGGCGCACTGACGCTCTGAGACCGGAGAACTGAAAACACCATTTAAGGGAAAGCAAAATGAATCCTTACAACACTTCGGACATCTTCGGCGGTTCGTTCAACGCTTCCGCCCACTACGACGCAGTCAAGGTTCAGCTCGCCTCGCCCGAGACCATTCGCGGCTGGAGCCATGGCGAGGTGAAGAACCCCGAGACGATCAACTACAGGACGTACCGCCCGGAGAAGGACGGTCTCTTCTGCGAGAAGATCTTCGGACCCACCAAGGATTGGGAGTGCGCCTGCGGCAAGTACAAGCGCATCAAGAACAAGGGCATCGTCTGCGACCGCTGCGGAGTCGAGGTAACGCTCGCTTCCGTCCGTCGCCAGCGCATGGGCCACATCGAGCTCGCGGTTCCCGTGAGCCACATCTGGTTCTTCAAGTGCTCTCCGTCTCGCATGGGCCTGCTGCTCGACAAGACGATGAACGAGCTCGAGCGCGTGCTCTACTATCAAGACTGGATGGTTGTCGAACCCGGCGACACGCCTCTCAAGGAAGGGCAGATCCTGTCCGACCAGGAGTATGTCGACGCACAGGAGAAGTACACCGACGGCTTCAAGGCCGAGATGGGCGCCTCCGCCATCCGCAAGCTTCTCCAGAAGGTTGACCTCGACGAGCTCATGAGGCAGCTCGAGGAGGAGATGGAGAACACCCGTTCGAAGCAGACGCGCAAGAAAATCGCCAAGCGCATGAAGGTCGTGGAGGGCTTCCGCGCCTCCAAGTCCAAGCCGGAGTGGATGGTTCTCGACGTTCTGCCGGTCATCCCGCCGGAGCTTCGTCCTCTCGTCCCGCTGGAAGGCGGCCGTTTTGCGACGAGCGACCTGAACGACCTCTACCGCCGCGTCATCAACCGCAACAACCGTCTCAGGAACCTCCTGGCGCTCAAGACCCCGGATGTCATCATCCGCAACGAGAAGCGCATGCTTCAGGAGGCTGTCGACGCAGTGTTCGACAACGGACGCCACGGCCGCGCCGTGGTCGGCCCCGGCAACCGGCCCCTCAAGTCCCTCTCCGAGATACTCAAGGGCAAGACGGGTCGCTTCCGTCAGAACCTGCTCGGTAAGCGTGTCGACTACTCCGGCCGTTCCGTGATCGTCGTCGGCCCTGAACTGAAGTTCCCGCAGTGCGGCATCCCGAAGGAGATGGCGCTTCGCCTGTTCGAGCCGTTCATCATCCGCCGCCTCAAGGAGCTTGGCGTCTGCCATACCGTCCGTACTGCGCGCAAGATGATCGAGCGCCACGACGAGCAGGTCTGGGATATCCTCGAAGAGGTCACGAAGGACAAGACGGTGTTCCTGAACCGTGCTCCGACGCTGCACCGACTTTCGATTCAGGCGTTCGAGCCTGTGCTGGTCGAAGGCAAGGCGATCCGTCTGCACCCGATGGTGTGTACGCCGTTCAACGCCGACTTCGACGGCGACCAGATGGCCGTTCACGTGCCGCTTTCTATCGAGGCTCAGATGGAGTCCAAGCTGATGATGCTCGCCTCCACCTCGATCTTCTCACCCGCCTCCGGAAAGTCGGTCATGACGCCTACGCAGGATGTCTGCCTTGGCCTCTACTTCCTGACGGTTCCGTCGCAGCAGGACAAGCTTGCGGGCAAGATCGCCGGCAAGACCGATGCCTCGGGCGAGCATCTGCCGCTCTTCAACGACATCGGCGAGGTCGAGTTCGGCATCGCCGAGGGCTGCATCGGCTACCACAGCCGCATCCGCTTCCGCAACCCCGACTACGGCACGACTGGTCGCCCCCATGGCGTCACCGACCGCCGTACGATCGAGACAACCGCCGGCCGCGTGATCTTCAACAGCATATGGCCCAAGGAGATGGGCTTTTGGAACGACAAGTGCTCCAAGTCGACGATCGGCAGCCTGATTCTCGACTGCCACAAGGTCGCCGGCCATGACGTCACCGTCGAGGCCATCGACAAGCTCAAGAGCCTCGGCTACCAGTTCGCGACGATCTCCGGAGCGTCGATGGGCCTCAAGGACATGATCCGCCCGGCCGACAAGGATGCCGAGATCGCAAAGGCTCGCGCAGAGGCCGAGAAGGTCCAGGCGCAGTTCCAGCAGGGTATCATCACCGACGGCGAACGCCACAACAAGATCGTCGACATCTGGTCTTCGACGACCGAGAAGGTCGGCGACGAGCTCTACAAGACGATCGACAAGAACATCTCGCCCGAGAACAAGAACCCGACCGAGCTGAACCCGGTCTACATGTTCGTCGACTCGAAGGCCCGTGGTTCGAAGCTCCAGATCCGCCAGCTCGCAGGTATGCGCGGCCTTATGGCGAATCCTTCCGGAGACATCATCGAGCGCCCGATTACCGCATCGTTCCGCGAGGGACTTTCGGTTCTCGAGTACTTCATCTCGTCCCACGGTGCCCGCAAGGGTCTCGCCGATACGGCCCTCAAGACGGCCGACGCAGGCTACCTTACGCGTAAGCTCGTCGATGTCTCTCAGGATGTCATCATCACGCAGGAAGACTGCAATACGGTGAACGGCATCGAGGTCGAGGCCATCGTCGAAGGCGACGAGGTCAAGGTCTCGCTCGGCGACCGCGTTCTCGGCCGCACGGCCCTCTACGAGGTGCGCGATCCCAAGACCGGAGAAGTACTTGTGGCCTCGAACGAAATCATCGACGAGGCGACTTGCGAGAAGATCAACCGCAGCGGCATCGAGAAGATATGGATCCGCTCCGGCCTTACCTGCGATGCGGAGCACGGCATGTGCGCCAAGTGCTACGGACGCGACCTCTCGACCGGCAAACAAGTCGAGATCGGCACAGCCGTCGGCATCATCGCCGCGCAGTCGATCGGCGAGCCTGGCACCCAGCTTACGATGCGTACGTTCCACATCGGTGGTACGGCTTCCGCAACGGCCAAGGTGCCTGAGATCGTGCTCAAGAACGACGGTGTTGCCCGCTTCGTCGACGTCCGTAAGGTGCGCAACGACGAGGGCAAGGAAGTCGTCCTCAACAAGAACGGCTCTCTCGAGATCTACTCCACGAGCGGCGTAAAGCTCGATACCTACCAGCTGCAGATGGGTTCCGTGCTCAATGTCGAGGACGGCGCCGAGGTCAAGAAGGGCCAGAAGGTCGCCACGTGGGATCCTCACTCGGTGCCTGTCCTTTCCGAAGCTGCCGGTACGATCTACTTCGTCGACTTCGAGGAAGACGTCAGCGTCAAGACCGAGACCGACCGCACGACCGGCGCCAAGACGCTTGTCGTTCTCGACACTCGCGAATCGAATCTGCACCCCAGGATCGAGATCCGCGGCACGTCGGCCGAAGGCAGGCCGGATGCGATGCTCGACTCGCACGACATTCCTACGGGCGCCATTGTCATGGTGCGCGACGGCATGAAGGCCACGGCCGGCATGCTCCTCGCGAAGACTCCCCGTGAAGCGGCGAAGACCCGCGACATCACCGGCGGTCTTCCTCGCGTTGCCGAGCTGTTCGAGGCTCGTCAGCCCAAGGACGCCGCCGAAATCGCCAAGATCGAGGGCGTCATCGAGTTCGGCGAGAACGTGCGCGGCAAGCGCTGCGTCAAGGTGGTGGACGACATCACCGGCCTCGTCGAAGAGCACCTCATTCCGATGGGCAAGCAGATCGTCGTGTTCAAGGGCGACCGCGTCAAGAAGGGCCAGCAGCTTACTGAAGGTCCCGTCATCCCGCAGGAGATCCTCGAGGTCTCCGGTCCGCAGGAGCTTGAGAAGTATCTCGTCAACGAAGTTCAGCAGGTCTATCGTCTGCAGGGCGTCGAGATCAACGATAAGCATATCGAGATCATAGTCCGCCAGATGCTCCGCAAGGTGCGCATCACGAACCCGGGCGATACGGACTTCCTCTGGGGCGAGCAGGTTACGCGCCAGACGTTCTTGCGCGTGAACGAGGAGATGATGAACGAAGGCCGCCGCCCGGCGGAGGCTCAGCCCGCGCTTCTCGGTATCACCAAGGCCGCGCTCGAGACCGACTCGTTCATCTCCGCCGCATCCTTCCAGGATACGACCCGCGTTCTCACCGAGGCGGCCACAATGGGCCGTGTCGACGAACTGCGCGGCTTCAAGGAGAACGTCATTCTCGGCCACCTCATCCCCGGCGGTACCGGCTTCCCGCTCCACCGCTACCTCAAGCTCGTCCCGCTCTGCGAGACTATCAGCGACGAGGATATGGAGAAGCTTCGCGAAGAGCAGCGCAAGCGCCACGAGGAGCTTTACGGAATCCCGGCGTCGGGCGTGCCTGGCGAGGATGATGACGACGATGACGATCTTAGCGCGCCCGTGCTGATCGCCGACAACGGCGACACATCGGCGGATGGCGCCGACCTGTTGACGGCCGATGAGGTCGTCGCGACGGAGGAGTGAAGAACTCTCGCAGAGCGGCGGCGTTCGCGGTAGCGAGGTGGATTGCGACCAAGGAGTTTGCGTCCACCCTGCTGCCCGAAGGAGCCGACCGCTCTTTCGTCCAGGATATAGTCTATACCGTGATACGCCGCGCGAGGCCTTTGCGCCTCGCGCTTTCCCGTCTTCTGAAAAAGTGGCCCGCCGTTGAGATGGAGTCGCTGCTGTATGTCGGCGCGGCCCAGATACTCTATATGCCGGGCGTACCAGACTTCGCTGCCGTCAACGAGACTGTCGAAGCCGCTAAGGAGTGCGCGAACCCTAATGTAGCCAAGGTCGTGAACGGCGTTCTCAGGAATCTCTTGCGCCGCCGTGAAGAGTTCGAGCGCCTTATAGCGGATTCCCCGCTCGCGGTTAGGGAGAGCTTCCCCGACGAGCTTGCCGTCCGTTGGACGGCCCGTTTTGGCGAGGCCGGGGCCGAAAGGCTCGCCAAGTGGCACAACGAGCCCGCCGAGACGTTTTTGGCGTATCCTGGCAGATTTGAGAAGCTGCCCCGCGGCAAAAGGGTCGAGGATGTCGAGGGCTTTGCCGACGGTGCCTTCATAGTGCAGGATCCCGGCACAGGTCTCGCGGTCGAGCTTATGGCGGCAGCGGAAGGCGAACGGATACTTGATGCTTGCGCAGCGCCCGGCGGCAAGACTATTCAGCTGGCCTGGAGCGGAGCGGACGTAACGGCATGCGAGGTGAATCCCAGACGACGTCGCCGCCTTGTCGAAAACCTTGTCCGTACTCGCCTTGATTCCAAGGTCAAGGTTGTTGATGCATTCGATGTTGCCGAGAACCAGTTCGACAAGGTGCTTGTGGATGCCCCTTGCAGCAATACAGGCGTCCTTCGTCGCCGTCCAGACGCCCGTTGGAATTGGAACCTTGAGAAGCTTTCTGCCCTCGTAAAGCTCCAGTCCGAGATATTGGACGCCGCCGCGTTGCGCGTCCGTTCAGGTGGGCGCCTCGTATATTCGACCTGCTCCAACGAGCCAGAGGAGAACTCTCTGCAGATTGAGGCGTTCCTTTCTCGCCATGCCGATTTTCGCCTTGTTTCGTCCAAGGAGTCCATTCCCTTCGAGACGGGTTTCGACGGCGCGTTCGCCGCAGCTCTTGAAAGGCTCTGATGAACGTCCATTTCGCAGGTGTCGGTGGCGTTGGCATGGCGGCGCTCGCGTTGCTGATGAAGCATCGCGGACACGATGTCTCAGGTTGCGACCTTAAGCCGACGCCTCGTACCGACTGGCTCGAATCGCATGGTGTTCGCGTATCGTTCGGACATTCCGCCGACCATGTTTGCGGCGTAGACCTTGTCGTTGCAACGCCGGCTGTCTCGCACGACAATCCCGAGATGGTCGCCGCAAAAGGCCGTCTGGTGCCGCGCGGCGAGGCTCTTGCGAAGATCGTCGGCGAGGCGGATTCCGTTGCGGTATGCGGTTCGCACGGCAAGACTACAACATCCACTTTCACGGCGAAGCTGCTGCTTTGCCTGGGCGAGCGCGTCGAGTGGGCCATTGGCGGCGAGACGGGACGCTTTCCTGTCGCCGGTATCGCGGGCCCAGCTGATCGACGCCCTGTGCTTGTCGTCGAGGCTGACGAGTCGGACGGAACTTTGGCTCTCTACCATGCCGCAACGCTCATCGTGACGAACTGCGAGTACGACCACCCCGACCATTTCAAGACGCCAGCCGACTATTTCGCCTGCTATGATGCCGCCAGACGACAGGCAGGATGCGTTATCGAGAGCACGAGTCTCTCGCCCCTGTCTGAGCTTGAGGGTGTGCTTCCCGCCCTCGCTCCACACAACAGGGCCAACGCGCGTGCCGCGGCTGAAGTTGCCATCCGTCGGGGGCACAGCCTTCGGGATATAGCGTCCGCAATGCCTAAAGTTGTCGCGGAACTGCCCGACAGACGTTTCCAGATACTTCGCAAGGCGGATGGCCTAACGGTCATAACAGACTACGCCCATCATCCGACCGAGATGAAATGTGCTGTAGAGATGGCGAAGGCGGTGTGCGGGGGCGTTCTGCGAGTCCTCTTTCAGCCCCATCGCTACTCGCGCACGAAAGCCTTGCTGGCGGATTTCCCGGCGGCTTTCAAGGATGCCGACGAAGTTGTGCTCTGTCCCACATATGCGGCCTTCGAACCGCCTGTCGAGGGTGGCGACATTGCCGACCTGTACGCCGCCTGCCGTGCCGACGAAACGATCGGCTCGCGTGTCCTGCTTGCGAGGTCGTGCAAAGAGGCGTGGTATCATGCCCGGGCCAAGATGCGCGAAGGGGATGTTACGCTTCTTCTGGGCGCTGGCGACATAATAGCCTTGAGCCCTCTAGTAGAATCCTGGTCGGAGCCTCCCCGTAGCGAAATATGGCTTGGCGCCGGCTCAAACACCTGGCGCAGCGACCTTGAGACGGGCGAAGTCTATGTGAAGACCTCAGGACGTACCGGAATGCCAGGCGCGAGTCTTGGCATACCTTGGATGGCCGGAATACCCGGTACGGTCGGCGGCTGGATAAGGATGAACGCTGGAGCCTTCGGCCATTCCATCTCCGAGGTTCTGCGCCGCGTAAAGGTAGACGGCGCTTGGGTTGACGCCGCCGATTGCGGCTTTGGCTACCGCACGTCAACAATCGCCGGCGAGATACAAGACTTCGAGCTGGTGGATGATTTTGCGCAGATCGTGTCCGCATCAGGCGCTACCGCTGCAGACTACCTTTCACGCCGCAGCAAGTTCCCTCCTGGAACCAAGGGCAGCGTATTCAAGAACCCTACCGGCGACCATGCGGGACGGCTTCTGGAGTTGGCCGGATGCAAGGGTCTTCGTGTCGGCGGAGCATACGTTTGGGAGAACCATGCCAACGTGATCGTTTCCGGAGATGGCGCGAACGCCTCGGACTTTCTGGCGCTTGCGCGGATAATGCACAACCGCGTGCTGTTTCGGTTTGGGGTTGATCTTCAGCCTGAGGTTTGTGGACTCATAATGTAAAGGGGCAGATATGGATGACTTGAAGAACATACGCCAAGAGATTGACGGCATAGACGACATGTTGGCGAATATCCTGCGCCAGCGGCTCGAGATTGTGGACCGCGTGGCGAAGGTCAAGCGCGAGAAGGGGCTGCCCGTATTCGATGCCAATCGCGAAGGCGAGATCCTCGACAGGGTGTCCGCCATTGTCGGCGCGGGATGCGAGAAGGAGGTTCGCGAGGTGTTTTCGGCGCTTTTCGCCGCATCGCGAGCTCGCCAGCTCAGTAAAGTGTAAAATTTATCTGTCAATTTTCTCTCGCAAGTTGCCGAATACATGCGGTTAAGTGCGAAAGTTGCGGAAAAGTGCATTTACCCCCTTGCGCTGCCTGCGCGATAAATGATATACTACGCACTCGTTCGCCCCGGACAGGGCGGGCAAAGCTCTTTGAAAACGGATCGCTTGAGAGAACAATGGATGTTTGTGTGAGAGGTCCAGGTCGAATTGCTC
>JAFPUH010000051.1 GCA_017395505.1 Kiritimatiellia bacterium | reverse complement strand
CTTCGCCTGCACGCACGCAGATTTCACTTCGTCGAAAGATTGGCTTTACGTCTTCGATTCCAAGGATGCCCGTCCATCGCTGTTGTGCCGGTCGGAACCTGTCTTGTTTGTGGGGCACACGCACATCCCTGCGCTTATGAAAATCTCGGCGGAGGACGCAGAGCTTGCCCGTTCATTCGACGAGGACGACATGGCGCAAGGTCTGTGCGGGTTGAGGGAGATAGGGCCGAAAAGCTGCACGGTTTCAGGCGGCGCACGCTATGTCGTCAATGTTGGAAGTGTCGGGTTGCCCCGCGAAGGTCCGTGCGGCACATATTGCACATATGACGTCCAGAACGGAAAACTGCAATTTGTTTTTCTTGAGAAATAGCCTCACGAATCAATTATCCGCCCGTCGAGCGAGAGTGTGATAACCTGCCAGGGGATAAACTTGCCGGATTCCTGCAACGCCCTCTTCGCGGCCATCTCAAGACCGCCGCAACATGGGACTTCCATTCGGACGATGACGAGTTCCTTGATGTCGTTCTCTTGGAGGATGGCCGTCAGTTTCTCGGTGTAGTCTCCCTCGTCCAGCTTGGGGCAGCCGATGATCGTGATGCGTCCGCGCATCAGTTCCTGATGGAAGTTCGCGTAGGCGTAGGCGGTGCAGTCTGCGGCCACGAGCAGTTTTGCGCCGTTGAACCAGGGAGCTTTGACGGGAACGAGCTTTATCTGCACCGGCCATTGGCGAAGTTGGGAGGTAAGAGTTGGAGTCCCGAATTGGAGAGAGGAATCTTCCGTTTCCCTCTTTATTGCGCGCGCCATCTTTCCGGGGCAAATGTGCGGCGCGGCGGCTGGCTTGGCCTGAGATTCCGCCTTGCGCTGGGCCACGGCATTTTCGTCGTATGGTGCCGCCTCGCGCTCGGTAATCGTTATCGCTCCGACGGGACAAGCTGGCAGACAGTCGCCCATGCCGTCGCAGTAGTCGTCCTTGACGAGTCGCGCCTTGCCGTCCACCATCGCGATGGCTCCCTCATGGCACGCCTTGGCGCACAGTCCGCAGCCGTTGCATTTTTCGGCGTCTATCTCGACTATCTTTCTTTTCATGTCCAGACCTTTCCTTGTTTGCCTTTGACGGTGCGTATTGTTCCATTTATGATTTAGCCCGTGTGTTGGAACGGCAACAAACGCAAAGATTTGATATAATATGTGCGCATGGTGAAACTTCTCTCATCGATACAGGGCTACGAACTCTTCGACGGCATGAGTCTCGAAGAGGCCAACGCCATGATGGAATGTCTTGATGGACATGTCGCTTCACGCGACAAGGGCGCGGCCATTTTTGTCGAGGGCAGCCACGCAAACCGATTCGGGGTCGTCCTTTCTGGATCGCTCGTGGTCGTTAAGGATGGGTTGGACGGAAAGCGCGTCATAATCAAGCGCATCGGAGAGAAGGAACTTGTTGCCGCAGCGCAGGCGTTTTCCGGCGCAAAGATCATGCGTGTTCGCGTCGAGGCGGATGCGCCGAGCCGCGTCCTAATTCTCAATGCCGAGAGGGTCGGCTCGCCATGCTGCAATGGATGTGCCTTTCATGCTAGGCTTGTGCGGAATATCATGCGCATCATCTCCGCAAAGACGCTGGAGCTGAATGCAAAAATCGAGATACTTTCCCATCGCACTACTGAGGATCGGCTACTTGCCTACCTGCATGCTTTTGCGGAAAGGTGTGGAAAGAGCGAATTCGACATTCCTTTCGACCGCCAGCAGCTCGCCGACTTCCTCTGTGTCGAGCGTAGCGCGCTTTCAGCCGAAATAAGCCGCCTCGTCCGTGCCGGTTCGTTCGACTGCCACAAAAACCATTTCAAACTGACATAAGGGTAACGACATGAACACACTTGAAGATCGAATTGAGACGGGAGCGCAGTTGAAGCGCAAGATGAACTGCTGCCAGGCGGTGCTGGTGGCGTATGCCGACAGGCTTGGCAAGAGCGAGGATGAGCTTATGCGCCTCGGGTCGGGTTTTGGCTCAGGCATGGGAACTATGGAAGGAACTTGCGGTGCGCTGGTGGGCGCGATAATGGTGTCGTCGCTCGTCGCGGCACCGGGCGCAGCCATGTCCAACTCCCGTGCCATAATGTCAAGGTTCAAGGAGCTTTCAGGCGCAACGGTCTGCCGCGACCTTAAGGGGATCGGCACCGGCAAGGTTCTTTGTAGTTGCGAAGACTGCGTCCGTAACGCAATCCGTGCCGTGGGAGAATGCTCAAGCCTGTAACCACACATGACGCGGCGAGGATTCCTTAAAGGATTGGCGGCTGGTGCAGGTGCCGGGGGCGCTTTGGCCCTCGGCTGGCGCGCCTTCCTCAAACTGCCGCGCTTCGGACGGTTGCCGCAGGGCAAGCGCCTTGAGCGAATCCTCGCCTCGCCGAACTATCGCGACGGAGCTTTCCGCAACCGACCGACGGCATATGTTCCGCCGTATCGTCCTGACGATGGGCGCGGCGGAGTAAGGAACGCGCTTTTCAGGAAGGACGAGCTGCGGCTTGTTCCGAAAGCGGGTGAGATTCCTGTCGTAAAGTCCGACCTGCTGAATCTCGATTGGAGCCAAGATCTCATTGTCTGGTTCGGGCACAGCAGCTGGTTGCTTCAGCTTGGAGGACTTCGCATCCTCGTCGATCCCGTATTCAATGTCGCTTCGCCTGTTTCGTTCTTGCTGGGCGAGCCTTTCCCCGGAACCGACATATATAAGGTGGAGGACATCCCTGACATCGATGTTCTTCTGATAACTCACGACCACTGGGATCATCTCGATTGCGCAACGGTCACGAAACTGCGCGAACGCATTGGAAGGGTGGTGTGTCCGCTGGGCGTGGGCGAGCATTTCGAGCGGTGGGACTTCGCGCCAGAAAGTCTGGTCGAACTAGACTGGGACGAATCGGCGACGCTGTCTTTTGCGGAAGGACGCGAGATCGAACTGCTTTGCCTGCCGACGCACCACTTTTCTGGACGCGGCTTCGTGCGCAACCAGTCGCTTTGGACGTCGTTCCTCGTCGCGGTCGCGTCGCGCCGCGTGTATTTCGGCGGCGATGGCGGATATGACGAGCGCTTCAGGCAGATCGGCGAACATTTCCCAGGAATCGACCTTGCGATACTTGAGAACGGACAATACAACGTCCGTTGGCAGCGCAACCACATGATGCCCGACGAGCTTGCGTTGGCGATGCGCGATCTCGGGGCGAAGCGGTATATGACCGGGCATCACGGCAAGTTCTGCATCAGCACGCATCCGTGGGATGAGCCGTTCGCGAACGAAAAGGCGGCAGCCTTGGAGTCTGGCGTAAACCTCATCACCCCTCGCATTGGGGAAATAACTGCTTTGTGATTGATTGCGCGTTGCGGCATTCTTTATGGTATAATGCACAGCGAATGGTCTTCCGAACAAAGCAAGGATAAAGAAAACCTTTTGAGCCAATGGAAACAGCAAGACTTCTAAGCAACCCTTTTACATAAAAGCGAGTAGACAGACATGACAAACAAGGAACTGCGAGACAGGGGTGAGCTGTATGACGCCAACTACGATCCTGAGCTTGTGCGGCTCATGGACGAGTGCAAGGACAAGTGCTGGGAGTACAACCAGATTAAGCCCAGTGACTGGGCTGCCAAGGATGCAAAGTTGCGTGAGATAATCGGCAGCGTCGGTGCGGGGGTTCGCGTCCAGGCGCCTTTCTGGTGCGACTACGGCTCCAACATAACCTTCGGCGAAAACTTCTACGCAAACCACGGGCTCGTAATTCTCGACGGCGCAAAGGTCGTATTCGGCAAGAACGTGTTTGTCGCCCCGAACTGCGGCTTTCACACAGCTGGGCATCCGCTCGACGCAGAGCGGCGCAACAAGGGTCTTGAGTATGCGCGCCCCATAACTGTCGGCGACAATGTTTGGTTTGGCGCGAATGTCGTGGTCCTCCCAGGCGTGACGATTGGCGACGGTGCGGTAATCGGCGCGGGGAGCGTCGTCACCAAGGATGTCCCGCCAAACGTTGTCGCCGTCGGCAATCCTTGTCGGGTGTTGCGAGAGATCAATCAAGTGAATAAGGATTAATCATAAATTTGGACTTCAGGCTTCGCCGAGAAGCCATAAGACAAGCGGTAATTGATTTTGATGAACTTCAGGTACGGCGATAAGGAGATCAAGTACCTCAAGTCGCGGGATAGGCGGCTTGGGGAGGTGATCGACCGCATCGGGCAGATCCGCTGGACGGTCGAGCCTGACCTCTTTTCGGCGATTGTCCAGAATATCGTAGCGCAGCAGATTTCCGGCAAGGCGGCCGGGTCGATTCTTGCAAGGGTCGGCGGACTGCTCGGGGAGATTACGCCGAAGGCCGTTGCGAAAACCGACGTGCAGGCCTTTCGCCATGCGGCAGCGTCGCTAGCCTTTACTTCTGGAAGGTTGCAGGCGGCGCGATTCCTGGCCTAACCGACCCTGGTGCAAAATTCAATAACGCTAAAATGTTAAAGGATTGATTACAAATGGCTAAGTGGAAAGTTCTATCCAGCGAGTATTTGATCCGCAAGCCGTGGCTTACGGCAAGGTGCGACAGGCTTGAGCTTCCGGATGGCCGCATCATGCCCGAATACTATGTGGTGGAGTATCCTGATTGGGTGAATGTCATCGCCATAACGAAGGACGGCAAGTTCGTGATGGAGCGTCAGTACCGTCATGCTCTGGGCGTCGAGGCGTTCGAGCTGCCGTGCGGCGTAATGGAGAAGGGCGAAGCTCCCCTTGATGCCGCAAAGCGCGAACTTCTTGAAGAGACTGGCTACGGGGGCGGCGAATGGCGCGAGTTGATGGCGATCTCGCCCAATCCCGGTGGAATGAACAACCTCACGCACTGTTTCATAGCCGAGGGTGTTGAGAAGATTGGCGGACAAAGCCTTGACGAGCACGAATGCCTTACCGTGCATCTGCTCGACCGCGCCGACGTGCGGCGGCTGTTGGACGAGAACGAAATATTCCAATCGCTCATGGCCGCACCGCTCTGGCGATACTTCTGTGAACGCAAGGACTGACTAGAGGAGAAAGACTATGAAAAAGAACTTCGGCAACAAGAACTGGATGTTCCCCATGCCTGTGCTGATGATCGGCACTTATGGCGAAGATGGAACGCCCGACGTGATGAACGCGGCTTGGGGCGGAATTACGCTCGAAGACGAGATAACGATCTGCATAGATACCTCGCACAAGACCTGGGCGAACATCGTGGCTCGAAAGGCGTTCACTGTCGCGTTCGGCACTGCAGACAAGGTCGTAGCATGCGACTACTTGGGGATTGTCAGCGGGAATAAGACGCCCGACAAGGTGGCAAAGAGTGGCTTCACCGTTACGAAGAGCGAATTTGTCGATGCGCCAGTAGTCAACGAACTGCCGCTTGTGCTTGAATGTGAGCTCGTTTCGATGAACGAAGACAACTGCAACGTCGTGGGCAAGATTATCAACTGCGCAGTTGAGGAGTCTGCGCTGACGGACGGTATGCCCGATGCCGCCAAGATGAAGCCTATCTGCTTCGATACCTGCCAGCATGTCTATCGCATCATGGGCGATGCCGTCGCCAAAGCATTCTCCTGCGGCATGAATCAGTAAATGTAATTGAAAGGTTGAGCCATTAACCGGGAATGCCTATGGATAAAGACAGAATTCCATTTCTTGATTGGTTGCGCGTGATGGCATGTTTTATGGTGATGGCCATCCATGCGGCGGAGAACTTCTATCTTGGCGGCGAAGCGCCTAACGTCACGTTCATCGCAAGCCGCGCCGATGCTATATGGGTGACGCTCACCGAGTGCATCTGCCGCGTGTGCGTTCCGCTGTTCGTTATCGCGTCGTCGTATCTGCTCTTCCCGGTGTCGCGTACGGCGGGAGAATTCTTCAAGCGGCGGATCGCGCGGGTGTTCGTTCCATTCGCAATCTGGGCGGTGGCGTATGTGGTCGCGGCGGGCGGCGACTTGCGGCAGATCGCTTTCAACTTCCCGGACGATGGCGGACATCTCTGGTTCGTGCCGATGCTGCTCGGACTCTACCTCGCGATGCCGCTCCTTTCGCCGTGGGCCGAGAAGGTCGGAAAGCGCGAGCTTTCGGGATGGATTCTCCTTTGGCTCTTCACGACGACATTCCCGTTTCTGCGCAGGCTCTGGGCGGGCATGTACGGCGCGCCATCGTTCGGGGCGGTTCCATATCTCTACGGGGAGTGTCCCTGGAATTCCTTTGGCGCGTTCCATTACGTCAGCGGATTCGTGGGCTACATGCTCATCGGCCTTTGGTTTAGAAAGTTCTCCGTGCCGCGCAGCTGGTCGCATACTCTCCGCGTCGCGCTTCCGCTTTGGGTGATCGGCGCGGCGATCATCGGATTTCCGATTTATCTTTATGCCGACAAGTTCCCGTTCTCCGCGCCGTATTCTGCGGCTGTCGATATGGAGATGAGCATCGAATACTGCTCGATCGGCGTTGCGCTTACGACTATCGCCGCGTTTCTTGTTTTGCGGAAGCTCAACCTTGGCGGCGCAGTGTATCGGCTTTTTGTCCGCCCGATATCCGAGGCGAGCTACGGCATGTATCTGATGCACATGTTCATATTGCCAGTCGCTTTTACGGTGCTCAACCCTCGCTTGCCTACGCCGCTTTGCATTTTGCTGACGGCAGCCGCGACCTTTGTTGCATCCGCCGCAGTTGCGACGCTCATCAGGCGCATTCCTAAGCTCGGCAAATGGATTTGTGGGTGAACATGAACAAAAGGAAAAGATGAAATGAACAAGAGAATAGCCTCGATTTTACTTGCCGCCGTTGCTGCCGCAGCAGGGGTGGTTGCCATAAATCATTTAACGAAAGGAGAAGCAGAAATGAAGGATACAGTCTACCAGTTCACAGTCAAGGATCGCGCGGGCGGCGAAGTCTCGCTTAAGGACTATGCGGGCAAGGTGCTGCTTATCGTCAACACGGCGACACGCTGCGGCTTCACTCCGCAGTATGACGGACTTGAGGCCATGTATGAGCGGCTGAAGGGACGCGGCTTCGAGCTCTTGGACTTTCCCTGCAACCAGTTCGGACAGCAGGCCCCAGGCACGGATGAAGAGATCCACGGCTTTTGCGTCCTCAACTACAAGACTGCGTTCCCTCAATTTGCCAAGGTCGAAGTCAACGGCGAAAACGCCGTGCCGCTCTTCAGCTTCCTCGTCGCCAACACGACCTTCGGCGGCTTCCCGCAGGACGGCAAGCTAGCGCCGATTCTCGAAAAGATGCTTGGCGAGGCAGATCCAGACTATGCCAAGAAGCCGGACATCAAATGGAACTTCACAAAGTTTCTTATAGGCAAGGATGGGCGCATCGTCCGTCGCTTCGAGCCGACCGCCCCGCTCGCCGAAGTCGAGTCCGCAATCGAGGCGGAGCTTGCGAAATAGAAGCCCGCAGCATCCGTCGCGGTGTGCCGTCGCGGTGGCTCCACGGCTACATTCCAGTGCATGAACATGCCGTTCGAGATGTTGAACTTGTCTAATCGGAATATGGTAGACTATGCTACTGTTCAGTCGGACGAGTGTCCGAACAGAACGGCCCGCCCGGAAAGGCCTTTCCCGGACGGGCCTGCGGCGGCGAGGCTCTTTGGGGACCAGAGGTCTAACTCTCCGG
>JAFPUH010000050.1 GCA_017395505.1 Kiritimatiellia bacterium | reverse complement strand
GTTGGTGAACCAGCGGTTGGATCACCTCCTTTCTAAGGAGAATCCTCCTGCGCCGTAAGGCGGCAGAGAGGAAATGGTGAAACCGTCCCGAAAGGGGCGGACTACTGATCAGGAACCCTCCGCAAACGTCAATGTTCCGTGTCCCTTCCGGATTTTGAGAGATGGGCTTGTAGCTCAGTTGGTTAGAGCGCGTCCCTGATAAGGACGAGGTCACAAGTTCGATTCTTGTCAGGCCCACCATGGGGGTATAACTCAGTTGGTAGAGTGTCTGCTTTGCAAGCAGAATGTCGCCGGTTCGAATCCGACTACCTCCACCAAATCTCAAACTCAGCACTCTTCGGTGGGATACTCAAGCGGTCAACGAGGGCAGACTGTAAATCTGCTGGCTAACGCCTTCCAAGGTTCGAATCCTTGCCCCACCACCATCCTCCGCCAAGCGGAGGTTTTTTTGTATTCCTCACAGTTGGCGCTTGAGTGCAAGTTTTGCGAATGAGCAAACTCCTTAAGTCTTTGCTCTCGGTGAAGCCTCGCCTTGCGAAGCTCAGAGCTAGGCGTTTCCCGCTTGCCTCGGCCTCGCATAGCTCGGTCTGTTCGCTGCCCTATGGGTCGCGAACCACTCAAGGTGCGGCTACTAGCCACAGGCGGCGACATAGTACTTGCCGCTCCTGTCGCAATGGGGCTGCTCGACCGTTCGCTTTGAGATTGATGCTGATGGTTACTAGGGTCTATGGTTCATCCACACGCATTGCCCGCTTTGATGCGAAGGGCATGCCGACTATCATAAATGCGATCCACGCGACGGCAGCTTCCACGGGGCAAAATCTTGCGGATGCGCTGTCTTTGGTGGCAGAGGGGTGTGCATAGTTGAAGCAAGGGCGGGGAATATGATATAATACCACATCAATTTGCAAGCAGGATGGAGTTGAAATAGGAATGTTCAAGGCAGTATCTAACAAAGTGGCCTTCCCCAAGATGGAGGAGGATGTTCTCGCTTTCTGGGAGAAGGACGGAACCTTCAAGAAGTCGCTCAAGAAGAACGAGGGCGGCGAGCGCTACAAATTCTACGACGGGCCTCCTTTCGCGACTGGCCTGCCTCACTACGGGCATCTGCTCGCGGGCGTGATCAAGGATATCGTACCGCGCTACCAGACCATGCGCGGCAAGTATGTCGAGCGTCGCTTCGGCTGGGATACACACGGCCTGCCGATCGAAGCTCTTGCGCAGGATGCTCTCGGCATTGCCGGCGCGCCTGAGATAAAGGCCATCGGCGTCGACAAGTTCAACGAGCAGTGCCGTTCGATGGTGCTCAAGTATGTCAGCGAGTGGCGCAAGACCGTCACGCGCATGGGTCGCTGGGTCGATTTCGACAACGACTACAAGACTATGGACTTTGACTTCATGGAGAGCGTCTGGTGGGTGTTCAAGCAACTCTGGAACCAGGGCCGCGTCTACAAGTCGCACCGCATCATGCCCTACAGCTGGAAGCTCTCGACGCCGCTATCCAACTTCGAGGCGGGCTCGAACTACAAGGATGTGCAGGATCCGACCGTAACGGTCAGGGTCAAGGCGCTTGACGGGCTCGAGAAGATCGAAGGGCTCGCCGGTTCGACGGTCTATCTGCTCATCTGGACGACTACGCCTTGGACGCTCCCCGAGAACCTCATGATCTGCGCGGGCGCTGCGATCGACTATGTGGCCGTTCGCGACCTGACTGACGAGGCGAGGCCGGTCTACATCATGGCCAAGGCGCGTCTTTCGACGATCTTCAAGAAGCCCGAGCAGTACGAGATCGTTGCGGAGTTCAAGGGCGATGCGCTTAGGGGCGTGTCTTACGAGCCGATTTTCCCGTATTTCGCCGACAAGAGGGCCGAGGGCTCCTTCCGCGTGCTGAACGACGACTACGTCACGACCGATGACGGTACTGGTCTAGTCCACATAGCCCCGGCTTACGGCGAGGACGACTTCCGCGTGTGCAAGGCGGCGGGGATGAACGCTTTCGCCGATCCGCTCGACGACGCCTGCGCCTTCACCGACGCGCTGCCTGAATACGCCGGCCGCTTCTGCAAGGATTGTGACAAGGACATCATCAAGCGCCTCAAGGCCGAGGGCAAGCTTGTGCATCAGGCGACAATCGTCCACTCGTATCCTTTCTGCGACAGGACGGATACTCCGCTCATCTACCGCGCGATCGACGCGTGGTATGTGCGCGTCGAAGACCTGCACGAGCGCCTCGCGGCGAACAATGCGAATGTGCATTGGACGCCTGACTACGTCGGCGAGAAGCGCTTCGGCAACTGGCTCGGCGAGGCGCGCGACTGGAACATCTCGCGCAACCGCTTCTGGGGCAGCTGCATTCCCGTGTGGGTCAACGAGGCCGATCCCGACGACATGATATGCGTCGGCTCCGCAAAGGAGCTCGAGGAGCTTTCGGGCGAGAAGGTGACTGATCTTCACAAGCACTTCATCGACAAGATCGTCATCAGGAAGGACGGCAAGACGTACCGCCGCACTCCCGAGGTGCTGGACTGCTGGTTCGAGTCGGGTTCGATGCCCTATGCGCAGCAGCATTACATGGGGGAGGGAGATGCCACGAAGTTCTTCCCCGCTGATTTCATCGCCGAGGGTCTCGACCAGACGCGCGGCTGGTTCTACACGCTCATGGTTCTCGGCACGTGCCTCTTCGACAAGTCGCCCTACAAAAACGTAATCGTCAACGGTCTCGTGCTGGCTGAGGACGGCAAGAAGATGTCGAAGCGCCTCAGGAACTATCCCGATCCGACGAAGATGCTCGACACCTACGGCGCGGACGCAGTGCGCCTCTACATGATCTATTCGCCGGTCGTTAGGGCGGAGAACCTCAAGTTCTCCGAGAACGGCGTAAAGCAGCTCATGCGCGACCTGCTGATTCCGTGGTGGAATGCCTATTCGTTCTTCGTCACTTACGCGAACGTCGACAAGTTCGACGACGCCGAGGTGGTGTATCCCGAGTCGGACAACGTGCTCGACAAGTGGATCGTCTCTTCGATGGAGACTTTGATCGCCGACGTAACGGCGGCGATGGATGCGTACGACCTGCAGCGTTCGATCAGGCCGTTCGTCCGCTTCATCGAGGATCTCACGAACTGGTACATCCGCCGTTCGCGCCGCCGCTTCTGGAAGTCGACGAATGACGGCGACAAGCTGTGCGCCTACCGCACGCTTCGCTACGTCCTCGTGCAGCTCGCTAAGGTCGCGGCGCCTTTCACACCTTTCATCGCCGAGGAGATATACCGCAACCTGAAGGGGGCGAGCGATCCCGATTCCGTGCATCTCTGCGACTTCCCGACGGCGAACGCCGCCGCACGCGACCTCGTGCTCGAGCGCCGCATGGCCGCAGTTCAGACGGTCGTCGAACTTGGCCGCCGCCTGAGGGCCGACAACGACCTCAAGGTGCGCCAGCCCCTGAGCGCGCTGCGTCTCGCGGGCGCAGATGTCGCCGGGCTCGAGGACCTGATCGAGGATGAGCTGAACGTGAAGGCTGTGCAGTTCGTCGCCGACGAGACCGAGCTTTGCGACGTCAGCTTCAAGGCCAACTTCAAGACGCTCGGCAAGAAGTGCGGACCCAAGATGAAGGCTGTTGCCGCGGCAATCGCCGCCATGAAGTCTTTCTCCGGCACGGCGACGGTCGAGGGCGTTGAGCTTTCGCCCGAGGATGTGCTGGTCACGCGCAACCCGAAGAGCGGCCTGGTGGTCGCGTCCGAGGGAGAGGTCGTGGTTGGACTCGAGACGGCGCTTTCGCCGGAGTTGGTGGCTGAGGGCATAGCCCGCGAATTCGTGAGCCACGTGCAGGCGATGCGCAAGGAGGCCGATTTCGAGGTTACTCAGCGCATAGCGGTGACTGTCGAGACGGACGCAGAGGCGAGGGCGGCGCTTGAGGCGCACCTCGACTACGTCAAGAACGAGACGCTCGCGAGGGAGTTTGCGTTCGCCGAAGTGGCCGCAGAGGCCATGGACCTGAACGGACACTCCGCAAAGGTTTCCGTAAAGCCGGTTTGATTGGGTACAGCGCCCCCCAAGGAGGGATCAAGATGAGAAAACTTCCGTTCGACAAGGCGAAGCTCGAGGAGATTGCGGCCAAGTGGCCGACACCTTTCCACATCTACGACGCCAAGGCGATCCGCGACAACGCGAAGCGCCTGAAGAAGGCGTTTTCGTGGAACAAGGGCTTTCGCGAGTACTTCGCGGTCAAGGCGGCGCCGAATCCGTATCTGATGAAGCTTCTGAAGGAGTTCGACTTCGGCAGCGACTGCTCGTCGATGGCCGAGCTGGAGCTGGCTGAGAAGGTGGGCAACGTCGGCGAGTCGATAATGTTCACCTCGAACGACACGCCTGCTGAGGAGTTTCGCCGCGCGTGGGAGCTTGGGGCGATAATCAACCTCGACGACATAACCCACTGGGAATGCGTGCTCAAGGCGATCCCGCAGCCGGCCGACTTCGAGAGCCGCGTGTTCTGCTGCCGCTACAATCCGGGTCCGCTCAAGGGCGGCAACGCGATCATCGGCAAGCCGGAGGAGGCGAAGTACGGCATGACCAGGCTTCAGCTCTTCGAGTGCTATGCGAGGATGAAGGCGGCTGGAGTCAAGCGCTTCGGACTGCATACGATGGTCGCGTCGAACGAGCTGGACCCCAACTACATAATCGACACGGCCAAGATGCTGTTCGAGCTCGCGGCGGCGATTTCGGCCGAGCTGGGCATCGATTTCGAGTTCGTCAACATCGGCGGCGGAATCGGCATTCCGTATCGTCCCGACCAGAAGGCTATGGATCTCGAGATCGTTGGCGACGGCATCGAAAAGGCATACAAGGAGACGGTTGTTGCGGCCGGGCTCAAGCCGATAAAGCTTTTCATGGAGTGCGGTCGCTGCATTACGGGTCCTTACGGATACCTCGTCTCGCGCGTCATACACCTGAAGAACACCTACAGGCTCTACGCCGGGCTTGACGCGTGCATGTCGAACCTGATGCGTCCTGCGCTTTACGGGGCATACCACGAGATCGTGGTTCCTGGCAAGGAGGAGTCGGGCGAGACGAGCATATACGACGTCACCGGTTCGCTTTGCGAGAACAACGACAAGTTCGCCATACAGCGGATGCTGCCCGTGCTCGCGATCGGAGATCTGGTCGTCATATGCGACGCTGGTGCACACGGCCATGCGATGGGCTTTCAGTACAACGGCAAGCTGCGCAGCGCCGAGCTGCTGCTCGAGCCAGACGGCAACATAAGGCAGATACGCCGAGCCGAAACGCTCGACGACTATTTCGCGACGCTGGACTTCAGCGGGCTGGCGGAGTGATTCGAAAGGAGGCGCCGGATGGGATTCTTCAAAGCATATGACATGAGGGGAACGTTCGGTGTCGACTTCGATCTGCACACCGTATTCAAGGTTGGCGAAGCCCTGCCCAAGGTAGTCGGCGGCTCGCGCTGGGTAGTGGGGCGCGACGTAAGGACAAGTTCGCCCGATGTGCATGACGCGCTCGTCGCCGGACTGGCCAAGGCTGGTGTCTCGGTCGCAGATCTCGGCATCTGCACGACGCCGATGGTCTACTACTTCACTGCGCAGGATGGATACGACGGGTCGGTGATGATCACGGCCTCCCACAATCCGCCGAGCGACAACGGGCTCAAGGTGTCGAAGCGGACGGCGCTTCCTGTGGGCTATGCCGACGGGCTGGACAAGGTCGAAGCGCTCGTTGCGGCTTCTGGCGACTCCTACGGGGCTGAAGCGTCCAGGAAAGAGGCAGCAACCGATGTTGAGGCGCTTAAGAGATATGTCGCATGGCAGAAGGCGGCGACTGACGATGCTGGATTCTCCAGCCTGCGGTATGCGGTGGACTGCTCGAACGGGATGGCGTCGATTTTGGCGCATGAGCTTTTTCCGGGGGCGGAGTTCATAAACGACACGCTTGACGGCAGCTTTCCGAGCCACAGTCCGAATCCATTGAAGGCAGAGGCCCGCGAACAGTGCGCGGCTCTTGTCAGGGAGAAGGGGCTGGACTTCGGAGTGATATTCGACGGCGACGCAGACCGCTGCATGTTCGTGGATGAGAAGGGCGAGTTCGTGCAGCCGGACTACCTCGTGCCGGTCGTCGCAAGGGCCACGATGGCTGCGGCTGGAGCGGATGCCGGAGAGCGGGCGAAGATCATCCACGACGTACGCACGAGCCGAGGCGCGATCGAGACGATACGCGAGATGGGCTGCGAGCCGGTCATGGTGCCGGTCGGCCACGCCTTCGCAAAGCCGATCCTTCGCGAGTGCGGCGCGCTATGCGGCGGCGAACTGGCCGGACACTACTACTTCAGGGAATTCTTCGGCTGCGACTCGGGCGTTCTCGCCGCGAGGCGCATCTTAGCCGAGATCGCCAGGGCCAAGGCGGCGGGCAAGACGTTCAGCGAAATGATGGCGCCTGTTTCAGGGCGCTACGCCAACTCTGGCGAGCTGAACTTCAGGGTCGAGGACAAGGACGCTGCGATCGCCCGTGTCCTGGACTGCGCCTCGAAGGCCTTGCCCAGGGAGCTTTCGCGTTCGGAGCTGGACGGCATCAGAATCGAGTATGCGGAAGGGTGGATAAACATACGAAAGTCCAACACCGAGCCGTATCTGCGCCTGATTGCGGAGTGCGACACTAGGGAGAGGCTTGAGAAGTGGACCGCCACCCTCAAATCCGCCATCGCAGGCACCGGGAATTTTTGGTATAATAACTGCCCGTTCAAGGCATGAAAGAAGAACGGTAATGTGGGACTACTCTGAGAAAATGATGGATCACTTCCGGAACCCCCGGAATGTGGGCAAGATCGACAACCCCGATGGAACCGCAACGGTCGGTTCGCTGGCGTGTGGAGATGCGCTGCGCTTCCAGTTCAAGCTCGGGCCGGACAAGCGCATCGTCGAGGCGAAATTCCAGACCTTCGGCTGCGCGAGCGCAATCGCGTCAAGCTCGGCGTTGACCGAGATGGTCATAGGCAAGACGCTTGACGAGGCCAAGCAGATAACGAACCAGCAGATCGCCGACTATCTGGGTGGGCTTCCTCCGCAGAAGATGCACTGCTCCGTCATGGGGCGCGAGGCTATGGAGGCAGCTATCAAGAACTACGAGACGGGCGAGAACACCGACCGCAACCTCGAGGACGAGGTGCTCTGCACCTGCTACAACGTGTCCGAGAACGAAGTCAGGCGCGTCATAACCGAAAACCAGCTTACGACGGTCGAGGAGGTCACGAACTACACCAAGGCCGGAGGCGGATGCGGCAGGTGCAAGCCGAAGATCCAGGCCATTCTCGACGAACTCAACAAACGCTGAACATCTTATGAAACTTGGATTCGACAACGAAAAGTATCTCCGCGAACAGTCAGAGGAGATACGTCGCCGCGCTGGACGCTTCGGCAAGCTCTATCTGGAGTTCGGCGGCAAGCTGATGAATGATTTTCATGCGGCGCGCTGCCTGCCGGGATACGACCCCAACGTAAAGCTTCGCCTGCTTCAGACGCTCAAGGACCAGGCCGAGGTCATCCTCTGCATCTTCGCGGGCGATATCGAGCGCAAGAAGATGCGCGCCGACTTCGGCATAAGCTACGATGCGGACGCGATGAAGCTGATCGACGATCTGCGCAACCTTGGGCTGCTGGTGCGAGGAGTCGTCATAACGCGCTACCAGGAGCAGCCGGCTGTTCAGCAGTTCCGCGCCAAGCTGGAGCGCCGCGGAGTGAGGGTCTACTACCACTACAAGACGGCGGGCTATCCGGCTGACGTAGACACCATCGTCTCTGACATAGGCTACGGCAAGAACGAGTACGTCAAGACCGAGAGGCCTATCGTCGTGGTGACGGCGCCAGGTCCGGGTTCGGGCAAGTTCGCGACGTGCCTTGCGCAGATCTACCACGAATATCGCCAGGGCAACATGGCAGGATACTCGAAGTTCGAGAGCTTCCCTGTCTGGAACCTGCCGCTCGACCATCCGCTCAACATCGCATACGAGGCGGCGACGATCGACCTAAAAGACAAGAACATGGTCGATCCGTACCACCTCGAGGCGTATGGGGTGTCGACGGTCAACTACAACCGCGATGTGGACGCGTTTCCTCTGCTCGTCGCCATATGGCAGAAGATGACGAAGGGCAAGTGCCCCTACAAGTCGCCGACAGACATGGGCGTGAACCGTATCGGCTTCGGCATAATCGACGACGAGGTGGTGCGCAACGCGTCCAAGCAGGAGGTCATTCGCAGGTTCCTGCGCTACCAGTGCCTGTTCGCGGAGGGTTCGACAGATCGTGACTCGGTCGAGCGCGCAAAGCAGCTCATGGATTCGCTGGGCCTTCGCACGGAGGATCGCGTTGTCGTCGAGTCGGCGCGCCGCGCAGCCGAAGAGGCGCAGATCGCAGGCAAGGGCAAGGCCGGCGGCACGATCGTTTCGGGCGCCGCGATACAGCTGCATGACGGGCGCATCGTCACCGGCAAGAACTCAGACGAGATGCATGCCGCGGCTGCCGCAGTGCTGAACGCGGTAAAGACGCTTTCCGGAATTCCGGCGAAGATCCCGCTGATCGGGCCGTACATCATTCAGGCCGTTTCACACATGAAGCAGGACATTCTGAAGGTCGGCTACACGTCGCTCAACCTCGACGAAGCCCTCATAGGTCTCGCGATTTCGTCCGCCACAAACCCGGCGGCTCAGATCGCGATGGAAAAGCTGAGCGAATTGCGTGGATGCGAGGTTCACATGACGCACATGGTGACGCCTGGCGACCAGGCAGGCTTGCGTCGTCTTGGCTGCCGCTACACGTCGGATCCGTACTACGCCACGAATGCGCTGTTCAACGGCGAGCAGTAGTCCGCCCATTGACTGCGGAGCGAGGATTTGGTATACTATCTTAACACTTGACAATGTGCAGTCGGGTGGATTGTATAGTGGAGCAATAGATGGCAAAACCTAAAAAGCCCTTGAAGTCGACCGGTGCAAAACCTGCGAAGGCCAAGCCTTCCAAGACCAAGCCGGCCAAGGCCAAGTTGTCCGCCAAAAAGGCGGTCGAAGAAGATGTCGAAGGCTCTCCGATCGTCGGCGAGTTCGATGACGACGACATGCCGACCAACGACGAAGACGTCGAGGCCGAGGCTGCGGCGATTGACGCCGAGACCCTCGCCGCGGAGGTCGAGCGCCAGGAGCACAAGGCCAGCGACGAAGAGGGCGAGGCGCTTGAGGACCTGCCTCTGCCGGGGTTTGCCGTAGCCGACGAGGCGACCGACGATGTCGACGCGATCCTGCCGTCGATGGAGGGTCTTTCGATCCTTCGCGAGACTGAGATCAACGACGTCATCAACGACGTGAAGCGCCGCAGCGAGCTCAACGGCGGCTATGTCACATACGAGGAGCTGAACCAGATACTGCCGCAGAACATCGTCGACGCCATACAGTCCGACAGGTATCTGCGCATTCTCGAGGCTTTGGGCGTGCACGTCATCCGCGAGGAGGACGTCAAGAAATACCTCGAGGCGAAGAACGCGAAGGCGTCCGACTCGAAGTCCCGTCCCGAGATGATCGAGGATCCGATCCGCATGTATCTCCATCAGATGGGCCAGGTGCAGCTTCTCACCCGTGACGAGGAGATCGACATCTGCCAGACGATCGAAGAGGCCGAGGTCAAGATCCGCGACAAGTTCAACAGGTTCCTGTTCGCGCCGGCTATGTACGCCTCGATGCTTGACAAGCTTGAGGGTCAGAGCGAGCGCTTCGACAGGATCGTCACCGACAAGTTCGAGGACAACCGCGACGCCTACATGGTGCTGATACCCGGCTTCCGCAAGACCCTGAAGGTCGTTGAGAAGCGCCTGAAGGAGGCGAGCGACAAGTACCTTTCGACGATTGCGCAGAGGAGTCCTTCGCCCAACGCCGTGCGCGGCGCGGAGAAGGCCCTCTCCAACGCAAGAGCGGCGCTTGCGGAGTGTCTGGAGTCGATGAGCTTCAAGCAGAAGGTGCTCGAGACCCTCGTGGCCGAGGCCGACGAGCGCATCTACCTGCCGTACCGCGCGTACGTCAAGAAGCAGGCCGACCTCATGACGACCAAGGCCTCCAAGAAGCGTGACCGCGACCTGGCTGTGCTCAGGGACAGGATGGCCAGCCTCGAGGTGCAGTTCGGCATGCCGCCCCAGGAGTTCATGGAGACGTTCTCCGAACTCAGGACGGTGTTGAAGAAGGGGCAGATTGCCCGTACGAAGATGGTCGAGGCCAACCTGCGTCTCGTGATTTCGATCGTCAAGAAGTACATGAACAGGGGGCTGAGCTTCCTCGACCTCATCCAGGAGGGCAACACCGGTCTGATGAAGGCTGTCGAGAAGTTCGAGTACAAGCGTGGCTACAAGTTCTCGACCTACGCCACATGGTGGATACGTCAGGCCGCGACGCGAGCGATCGCAGACCAGGCCAGGACGATCCGCATACCCGTGCACATGATCGAGACGATCAACAAGATGATGCGCGTGCAGAAGAAGATGCTGCAGAGCCTCGGCCGCGAGCCAACCGAGCATGAGCTCGCGGAGGAGATGGAGATGCCTGTCGACCAGATCAAGGCCGTTCGCAAGATGGCCCAGCAGCCGATTTCGCTGCAGTCCAAGGTCGGCGACAACGACGACGCGCATTACGGCGACTTCATACCCGACCTTTCGAGCGAGAATCCCTTCGAGGTTACCGAGGGACATCTCCTGAGGGAGAGGTTGAAGGCGATACTTGAGACGCTCACCGACCGTGAGCGCCAGGTGGTTGAATTCCGCTTTGGCCTCGCCGACGGCTGCAGCAGAACGCTTGAAGAGGTGGGCAGGCTCTTCAACGTGACCCGTGAGAGAATTCGCCAGATCGAGGCGAAGGCTCTGAGAAAACTGCGCCACCCGAGCAGAATGAAATCGCTCGGGGACTACAGAAACAACTAAACAGAAAGAAGGTATCGTAATGACACTAGCATGTATCCGTCAGGCTTTCAGCCTGTTTTCGACAAACACCTGCGAGGCCGCAACCCTCGTCGCATTCGGCGCCATAGTCGGCATCGTACTCGCGCTTGTTGCGTGCAAGCTGTTCTGCCCGTGCTGCAAGAAGGGCGGCAAGCAGTCCGCCAAGCAGTCCGAGAAGAAGGCTTTCGACAAGCCTGCTGTTCACCGTCAGCCCCCGGCTGACGGCTCGATAGAGATCTATGTGGGCAACCTCAGCTACGATCTGACCGATGACCAGCTCCGCAAGGAGTTTGAGGCCTACGGCAAAGTCAACTCGGCCCGCGTGATCACCAATCGCTACAACAACCGCTCCAAGGGCTTTGGCTTCGTGCACATGCCCAATCGCGAAGAGGCCGATGCCGCCGTTGCCGCTCTGAACGACAAGGAGATTCTCGGTCGTAAGATCAAGTGCAATGAGGCGCGTAATGCCTAAAGCGCTGGTTCCTCTTGCCAACGGTTTCGAGGACATCGAGGCAATGACCGTCATCGATGTCCTTCGTCGCGGCGGTGTCGAGGTCGTTACTGCGGCCATCGGCGATTCGCTCGATGTGATGAGCGCGCATAACGTGTCCGTCAAGGCGGATGCCCTCTTGGCCGACGTTTCCGGCGACAGCTACGAAGCTATCGTGCTGCCGGGCGGTGGCGAGGGAACGGACAATCTCCGCCGCTGCGGGCCTCTGCTCGAGCGTCTGCGCCGTCAGCACGATGAAGGCAGGCTTCTTTGCGCGATATGCGCGGCGCCTGTCGTGCTGGTCGACGCGGGAGTTGCGGACGAAGGCCGCCACCTGACGTGCTATCCAAGCATGATGATGGAGCTTGACCGGCCATACTCCAACGTTCCTGTGGTGGCTGACGGCAACGTCATAACTGGCCAGGCGCCAGGCTCTGCGATGCTCTTTGCGCTTGTCGTGCTTCAGTCGCTGATCGGCGAGGCCCGCACGCGCAAGATCGCCCGCGCGATGGTGACGGACGTTCTGGGCTGATGAAGCGTTTCGCCGCCTTTCTTGCGCTTGCACCGCTGCTGGCTTTCGCTAAGACGGAAGTCAGCTTTCTTTTTTCGTACGATCCGGGGCATCCCGAGTATCCCGAGACCCGCGCGATACTCGACCTTGCGAAGCGCGACAACGACTTGGCTCCGGTTAAGTGGGGCGGCCTGACGTTGCCTGGCGCGGGTGGACGCTCCACCTTCATGCTGGCATTGGCAGGCGGCACTGCGCCCGACATATACAAGGCGTGGTTCCACATACTTCGCCACGATGTCGCGCAAGGGTTTGTGTATCCTCTCGACGAATGGCTGGCGCCTGAGCCGCCTGCCGATCTGTGGGACGAGGTGCGCTCATTCGACGGACATGTCTGGGCGCTGCCCACGCCTGGCGTCGCCTACTACGGCATCGTCTACCGCAAGGACTTCGTGCGTGCCGCAGGTCTCGACCCAGAAACGCCGCCGGCGACATGGAGCGAATTCCGCGACTGGTGCGTTGCGCTCACGAAGGGCGGACGCAGGGCCTTCGCGATCGAGAACCGTCCATGGGGCTTTCTGCCGTGGGTGCAGTCTGCGGGCGGAGACGTGATACGACAGAAGGCGGACGGATCGTTCGAGGCTTGCTTCGATTCGCCTGCCGCATTGGCTGCGGCTGATTTTCTGAAAAGCCTCGTACGTCTAGATGTCGTTCGCGGGTTGCCTACTCTCACCGCCGCGGACGAAGTAGGGCAGCTTTTCGCCGAGGGCGAGATAGCGGCTGTGTTCGGCGGCGAAGATCTTGTACGCCGGCTTACGGAGACTTTGGCGTTCCCGTTGGACGAAATCGGCCTCATGCCGTTCCCGGCTGCGGATGAAGGGGGCGTGAGGGTTCTTCAGGCTCATCGACATTTCTACGCGATGAGCGAATCGGTGTCACGCCGCGCAAAGGAAGAGCGCGACCTCGTGTTCGAGTGCCTGAAGAGCCTCGCCTCTCCGGCGATCGCTGACGAGGAGGTGCGTCGCAATGTTGCCGAGGGACGGGCGATATGGTGCAAACCATCAGACTTGAGGCGCCTGGGTTTCGACGAGGAGGCGGCATCGCTTCCGAGGGGCATCACAGCCATGTACGAGGCTCTCGAGTCCGGCGAGATAAAGGCGGTGACCGAGCCATGGGTTGGCTTCTGGCAGGCGGCGAGCGATCTTGTGCAGCGGAGATTCCTGGGACTGCTGCTTTCGGACGCGGGGCGCAGCTTCGACCATGTCGCCGCACTGGCCTCGATAACGGAGGACGCGAACCGCGGATTGATGTTCGACAGCGACAAGTCGCGAATAGAGCGCGCCAGACCATATGCGAGGGTGATTCTTGGCGTTCTTCTTGCGTGCGGACTTGTCGCGTGGTGGCTTATCCGCCGCGCTGCGCCTCGTACCAAGAAGGCAGGGAAGGATATGGCGCAGGCCAGATCCGGATTGCGCATTGCGCCATGGCTATTTCTCGCCCCCGCCATAGCCTCGATACTTCTGTGGAGCTACTACCCGTTGCTGCGCGGCGCATTCATGGCGTTTCAGGAGTATCGCATCGTCGGTGAAGCCGGCTGGGTGGGACTCGACAACTTCATACGGGTCTCGACAGATCCAGGCTTCTGGCTCGCATGGCTTCGCACCCTGGAGTATGTCGGCATAACGCTTGCTCTCGGCTTCGTTACGCCGATAGTCCTGGCGGTCATGCTTTGCGAGATACCTCGAGGCAAGGTGTTTTTCCGGTTCCTCTACTTCCTGCCGCATCTGACAAGCGCGCTCGTCGTGACGTTGCTCTGGAAACTGATATTCGATCCGACTGAGAACGGACTCCTCAACCAGATACTGCTGTCGGTGGGTCTTTCGCGCCAGTCGTGGCTGCTAGATCCGGCATGGGCGATGGTCTGCTGCATACTGCCGGGAGTTTGGGCTGGGGCCGGCATAAGCTCTCTCATCTACATCGCGGCTCTCGGTTCGTTGCCGCAAGACTACTACGAGGCTGCCGCAATCGATGGCGCCGGAATCTTCGCCCGCTTCCGGCATGTGACGTTTCCGCAGCTGGCACCGCTGATGGTGATAAACTTCGTCGGTGCATTCATCGCGGCATTCCAGGGCATGGGGTCGATATTTCTGCTGACTTTCGGCGGACCTGGCGACGCCACTCAGGTGCTGTCGCTGCAGATATGGAAGGAGGCCTACAACAACTTGCGCTTTTCAACGGCTACTACGATGGCGTGGTATCTCGGAATTGCTCTAATAGGCTTCACTTATCTGCAGATACGATTCCTCAGAAGGGTGGAGTTCCGGCAGGCTGCGATTAATTGAGCCGACCCACTTGCATTTTACGAAAAAAAAAGGTAAAATACACACTCAAACATTCCGCAATAGGAGTATAGAGAAATATGGCTAACATCAAGGGCGGTCGTGCCGCCAGAAAACGTGACCGTCAGAACGCTAAGGCGAACAAGCGCAATTCGACAGTGAAGTCGAAGCTGCATGATTCCCACAAGAAGCTCTTCAAGGCCGCAGATGCGGGCGAGAAGGAGACTGCCGAGAAGAAGTTCAAGGAGCTCGTCTCCGGTCTCGACAAGGCCGTCAAGAAGGGCATAATCAAGAAGAACACGGCCGATCGCAAGAAGAGCCGCGCCCAGCTTAAGCTGAACAAGATGGCGAAGGTCGAAGCGGCCAAGTAAGAAATCAGGAGGTCTGACAATGGATAAGAAGACTTTGCGCGACGTCGAGCTCAAGGGCAAGCGCGTCGTGATGCGCGTCGATTTCAATGTGCCAATGGCAAAAGACGGCAGCGGCAAGATCACCGACGATACGCGTATCGTCGCGGCGCTCCCCTCGATCAAGTACGTGCTCGAGCAGGGCGGGTCTCTTGTCCTCATGTCCCATCTGGGCCGTCCGAAGGGCAAGGGCTACGAGGAGGCTTTCACGCTCAAGCCTGTCGCAGAGGAGCTTTCGAAGAAGCTTGGCTTCGAGGTCAAGTTCGCGCCTGACTGCATGGCGGCGGACGATGTCGTCGCGGCGCTCAAGCCCGGCGAGGTCGTGCTGCTCGAGAACACCCGCTTCTACAAGGCCGAGGACGGCAAGGTGAAGAAGGATGACGAGAAGAAGGGCATCCATCTCACCGACGAGGAGTTCGCTCAGAAGAAGGCCGAGCTCAAGGCGGCTCGCGCCGAGATGGCCAAGAAGCTCGCCAGCTACGGCGATATCTACTGCAACGACGCTTTCGGCACGGCTCACCGCGCCCACGCTTCAACGGCCGTTATTGCGGACTACATCCAGCCGGCCGTTTCGGGCTTCCTGCTCGAGAAGGAGCTCAAGTTCCTCGGCGACGCAGTCGAGAATCCTGTGCGCCCTTTCGTCGCCATACTCGGCGGCGCCAAGGTCAGCGACAAGCTCGCGGTCGTAAAGAACCTGCTCAACAAGGTCGACACGCTCATCATCGCCGGCGGAATGGCCTACACCTTCAAGAAGGCCCAGGGCATCGGCGTCGGCAACTCGCTTTGCGAGGACGATCAGGTGGCCTACTGCAAATCCATGCTCGAGGCTGCCGCCGCGAAGGGCGTCAAGCTGCTTCTGCCGGTCGACAACGTGATAGCCGACAAGTTCCCCGCCGAGAAGGATGCCAGCGACATTCAGATGAAGGTCTGCGAGGGCGACATACCCGACGGCTGGATGGGTCTTGACATCGGTCCGAAGTCGATCGCTCTCTTTTCCGAGGCTATTGCGACGGCGAAGACGGTGGTGTGGAACGGTCCTATGGGCTGCTTCGAGTTCGCTCCGCTCGCGAAGGGTACGTATGGCGTGTGCGATGCGGTCGCGCAGGTCAAGGCCAACGGCGGCACCTCGATCATCGGCGGTGGCGACAGCGTGAGCGCTGTGAAGAAGAGCGGCAAGGCTCCCGAGATGTCCCACATCTCCACAGGCGGCGGCGCATCGCTCGAGTTCCTTGAGGGCAAGACGCTTCCGGGCGTTGCGGCTCTCACTGCAAATTCTTAAAATTGGCAGTTGACAAGAGACGGCGAATATGAGATAATATGCGCCGTCTTCTTTTTTTGGGGATATAGCTCAGTTGGTAGAGCGTCTCAATGGCATTGAGAAGGTCAGGGGTTCGACTCCCCTTATCTCCACCATCCCAAAGGTCTGAACGATGCATGCCAGCATAGCAGACGTTATCGCCGATACGGCGCAGAATTCAATAGAGGCCGGCGCCAGGCGAGTCACAGTTTCCCTCATCGAAGACGGTGCCACCATATCTGTCACCATTGCAGACAACGGCAAGGGGATGGATGAATCGACTCAGCGCAAGGCGTTCGATCCGTTCTATACGGAGCCTGGCAAGCATGACAAGCGCAAGGTAGGGCTCGGCCTGCCGATACTTAAGCAGATATGCGAGGAGTGTGACGGTGGCCTTGACCTCAAGAGCGAAAAGGGTGTCGGCACGACTCTCTCGTACCATTTCGCTGCACGCCACATAGACCTGCCGCCAATGGGTGACATAGCCAAGATGGTTCTGACGCTCTTCAACTACCCAGGCGAGTTCGAACTTGAGTTTACCCACAAGAAGGGTGGCGAGGAGTACACGATTTCACGGAGCGAACTGGCGGACGCCGTGGGCGGACTAGAGTCCGTCGAGGGTCTCTCTCTTGCCGGCGAGTTCCTCGCCGCACAGGAAGAGGCGCTCGCGTGACGATTCTAGGAATAGACACGTCGCTGCGTTCGACAGGCTTCGGTGTTCTTTCCATCGAAGGTTCGCGTCTAAGGGCGGTGGATTACGGCAATATCCGCAACGCGCCCAAGCTACCTCTCACGGCGTGTCTCAAGGCGATTCACGCAAAGGTTGTCGAACTCATAGCAGCGCACAGTCCTGACGTGGTCGCGATCGAATCGGTAATTTACGGCAAGAACGCCGGTACGATGCTCGTTCTGGGCGAGGCTCGCGGAGCCGTACTGACAGCTGCGGCTGATGCGGGGGTGCCGGTCTACGAGTATGAGCCTCGCCGCATGAAGAAGGCGGTATGCGGCAATGGCCTTGCCGAGAAGGAGCAGATACAGCGCATGATAAAAGTGCTCCTGAATTTGCCCGAACTGCCGCAGAACGATGCGGCTGATGCGCTTGGTCTAGCTGTCTGCCACGCCCATTCCTCGGGTTCGCTGGTTGTAGCCACGCCAATCTGACGCCCCAGTTGCCGTCGACGAGGAGATTTGGTATAATACATCATCAAACGAAAGGAAAGTATTGCGATGTCAGTCTTTATCGGATTTCTTTATGTTGTAGAGGTTGTCGCCTGTCTGCTTCTGGCGATGGTTGTGATGATCCAGAAGCCCAAAGAGGGTGGCCTCGGCGGTGCGATCGGCGGCGGCATGCTTGAGGCGTCTCTTGGCGCTGATGCCGGCAATGTGCTTATCAAGACCACGGCCATACTTGGCGCGATCTTCCTGCTGAACACTCTTGTTCTTGCGCGCCTTACGTCTACTGTCCACTCCAAGTCGCTTATGGCCGCAGAGTCAGAGCCCGCTCCAGTAGTAGAGCAGGCTCCGGCGCTTCCGTTTGACATGACGGCAGAGCTTCCCGTCGAAGCGCCGGTAGAAGCCCCTGTGGAAGCTCCCGTCGAAGCACCTGCAGAGTGATGAAGGTCCTCGTAACAGGCGGTTCCGGCTTTCTCGGCATCAACCTGATTCGTCTCCTTCGCGCCAAGGGTGTGGAGGAGATTCGCGTTCTTGACATCGCCGAGTTCGAATATCCAGAGCGTTCCGAGCCGTGGCTGAAGTTCACGCTTGGCGACGTTCGAGATAAGGCTGCCGTAGTGCGCGTGACGGAGGGCTGCGACATTGTCGTCCACTGCGCTGCGGCACTTCCGCTATATTCCGAGGAGGATATATACACGACTGAGGTTGACGGCTGCCGCAACGTGCTAGCCGCTGCGCGCGACTTCAAACTCGACCGCATGATTCAGATTTCCTCGACTGCAGTGTATGGTGTGCCGAAGAAGCATCCGATATATGAGACGGATCCATTGGTCGGAGTTGGACCATACGGCCATGCGAAAATCGAGGCGGAAAACATCTGTCGCGATGCGATCGGTGAAGGGTATTGCGTCAGCATCATAAGGCCCAAGAGCTTCATAGGCCCCGAGAGGCTTGGCGTATTCGCGCTTTTCTACGACTGGGCATACACGGGGCATGGCTTTCCGATGATAGGTAGTGGAGAAAACCGCTACCAGCTGATGGATGTCGAAGACCTCTGCGAGGCCATATGGTCCGCCATGACCCTGCCGAAGGCGACTGTCGCTACTGAGTTCAACATAGGCGCGAAGGATTTCACGACAATGCGTGAGGACTATCAGGCCGTGCTGGATCGTGCCGGGCATGGAAAGAAGATTCGCGGCATGCCCGTAAAACCGCTTGTCTTCATTTTGCGAATCCTCGAGAAGCTACACCTGTCTCCGCTCTATCCATGGGTCTACGAGACTGCGAGCACGGATTCGTTCGTGTCTATAGAGAAGGCGGAGAGGCTGCTCGGCTTCAAGCCGAGGTATTCCAACAAGCAGGCCCTCGTCAGGAACTACGATTGGTACGTGGAGCACTTGAGCGAGTTCGCAGGCAAGTCGGGCGTGAGCCACCGCGTTCCGTGGAAGCAAGGCATGCTCGCGTTGGCAAAGCTTTTCTTCTGATCGCATTCATGAGATTGTCGTTTGCCATTGCGTTTCTTTTCGCGTCGCATATGGCGTTTGCCGTTTCGGGCGTGCTGCAAGGCAGTGAAACGGTTGTGTATGATGGAGCAAACCTGAAGACTGATTTGCAGGACGGATGCCTTGTTGCGACTAACGAGGCGTGGCGTGGTGTTTTGTGTGTTACGAATGCGTCATTCAAAGGCTTGCCGCCAGAGTTGGTAGCGAATGCAAATTCTGTATTTAGGCTTACAGGGTGTAAGGGGTATTTTGCGGGTGGATCATGTCCTGGGACGCTTGAACTCAAGGATGAAGGTGGAACATTTGCATTTGTTGTAAATAATGGGGCCGACAATTTTGAGTCTCGGTTTGCAAAGCTTTCTGGCGATGGCACATTGGCTTGCGAATCGAAACGCATCATTCAGCGTTATGTGTTCAAAGATGCATCAGCTTTTACAGGTTCCATCCTCACACCACGCCTTGATGACACATCAAAAAAATCTCTTCGAGTCATAATTGGTGACGGATCATATGAGAGTCCTGATCTTGGCACAATAACACTTCTCTCTTCCGCTGATGCTGTAATTACGGACGGTAGGACATGGTCAGCCAGCACAAACCATATATATGGAACGTTGTCGTTCGTTGGAGGTGGCAGTTTGCACGGCGATACTGTTGCATACGCAGGCTCTATCCTCTCGTTTACAAATTCCACATCAGTTCAGCCAATTGTCGGTAGATTGTCCCTCAAAGGCGGATCATCAATACATCTTCCTGCATCCGCGAAATTCCCGTACAAGGTCGCAACCTCTATCGTAAAGGATGGAGAAGTATCGCTATATGTCGGCACAGAGGAAATTACAGAAGGCTGGTTTGCTTTTGATGGCGCCATATGCCCAATCTTTCTAAAATCATCCTCTGTCAACACAAACCATGATAGTTGGTCAAATCTCGCCTGGAGGATGAGCGGAAGCTACACCAATGAAACAGCCCTAGCCACAGCTATATGTGCTTCGTCTAACAGTGTCGTCATTGTTGATCAAGATGCTACAGTTGATTTAGGTAGCGTCACCACACGCAAGGTGACATTCGATGTGGCAGAGGGTAAGACACTTTCGCTAGTCGGCAGTTTGACTGCTGACGAGGTGGCTATCAATGGTCGTGGCGTGGTTGCTTGCGACGCTAATGATGTGATGACCGCAACTCTTACAGGCGGGGGAACACTATGCTATGAGAGTAATGCTCCAACGTTTGGCGAAGGATATATTGTGGCCACAAACGATGCCTGGTCAGGAACGCTTTGGCTGAAGGGCGTCGAGTTTGCAAATCTAGAACCACACTTGATACTGAGTACAAATTCCACGCTCCGGCTTACAGGGTGCCGTGGATGCTTTGGAAAAGGAATATGGCTTGGGTCTCTGGAACTGATAGATGGCGAAAGTGGCCAGGCGGCTTTCACGGTGACCAGTGGTTTCTCCAGTGCCACATTCGCCATCGAACGCTTGGCAGGAGGCGGGACATTGTATGTGATGGCGGATGTCGCAAATCAAACATATGCATTCACAGATTCTTCGGACTTTTCAGGTGCGATACATATTGAGCCCAGCAAGTCGATGCACTTTCGAGTCAATTTGCGTGATAGAGTGTATGGCATCGACGGTGATGCTGGGCATCTCAGCCTCGCCACATTTAAGACAGAAGCGCAACTTAAGGCGGAGGGGCTTGACTTTGGCGACGGCGTAAGCGTTTCGGAGGCGCTCTCGCAAAAATGTGAGAACGGACTATACGCATGGCAGAATATGATTCTCGGCATAAATCCAAATGAATGTGAAAACGTGAAGCCCTATGTAGCGCCTGTCCAGAACTCGACGCCGGGAAAGTTGTCTTTCCGGATAGGCAATTGCCGCGAGACAGACATCTTCAATGACATGGCCGCCAAATACTTCGTTTACGAGGTGTACTCGGACGGCAGTCCCGTTGAAGGTTCGGGCGCATTGAACAGCGGCGAACCTGCGCTCATTGGCGATGAAGTGTCCATTGATCTCTCGGGCTTGACGTCCGTGCGCTACTTCAGAATCAAGATCGTCTTTCAGTAAGGCGTTTCCGCCTGAGCAAGGCGGCGCCAAATATGGTATAATACAACAAATGGAAACGAACGAATATCGCGAGCAACGGCTTCAGAGCATGCGGACTCTGAAGGAAATGGGATACGAGCCCTACGGATGCAAATACGACCACGACGACCTGAAGAAGGTGCGTGAAGAGTTTGAGGAGGGCAAGGCGGTGCGTGTCGCTGGCCGTCTGCTGATGATACGCCGCATGGGCAAGATGAACTTCTGCACCATGAACGACGGCACCGACCGCTTTCAGTTGATCTTCAAGCGCGACGAGTTGAGCGAAACGGCTTTTGCGGCGTTCAAACAACTCAACCTCGGAGACATAATCGGCGCGGAGGGCGTGCTTTTCACGACGCAGAAGGGCGAGAAGAGCGTTGTGGTGAAGGAATGGACCATGCTCGCGAAGGCTCTTGAGCAGCCGCCTGAGAAGTTCCACGGTCTGGCCGACCAGGAGGAGTGCTACCGCCGCCGCTATGTCGATCTGATGACGAACGACGAGAGCCGCCAGCGCTTTTTCACGCGCTCGCGCCTGATAATGGAGATCCGCAAGTATCTTTGGGACAAGGGCTTTGTCGAGGTGGAGACGCCGATTCTGCAGGATCAAGCGGGTGGCGCGGCCGCGAAGCCGTTCGTGTCGCACTTCAACGCGCTCGACAAGGACTGCGTGATGCGAATTGCCCCTGAGCTGTACCTCAAGAGGTTGCTGGTCGGCGGCATGAACAAGGTTTTCGAGCTCGGCAAGGACTTCCGCAACGAGGGCATCGACCGTACGCACAACCCTGAGTTCACTGTATGCGAAATCTACGAGGCATACGGCGATCGCACTTCGATGGAGGCCATAATGGAGGGGTTGTTGCCGCATCTCTGCGACACGGTCATAGGTTCGCGCCAGGTTCCGTACGGCGAGAGCGGCACGGTGATAGATTTCAATCCGCCATACCGCCGCGTCGCGTACCGCGACCTTGTAAAGGATGTCATGGGGTCTGACTGGTTCGACCTCGATTTTGCGGCACAGCTTGAGAGAGCCAAGGCAAAGGGTGCAGATACGGCCACCAACCTCGAGCTTGACGGTGTGACAACCGAACTGATGCTGACTCATGAGGTCTACGACAAGTTAATTGAGCGCAACCTGATGCAGCCTACGTTCGTCACGAGGATTCCGCACGAGTTCGTGCCTCTCGCAAAGACATGCAAGGACGATCCGTCTCTTGTGGACGTGTTCGAGTTTGTCGTAGCTGGCCGCGAGCTCTGCCCGGGATATACCGAGCAGAACGATCCGCTCGAGCAGCGCAAGGCTCTCGAGAACCAGGCGGGCGAAGACACCGAGAAGATCGACGAGGACTTTATATCCGCGCTTGAGTGCGGAATGCCGCCGACTGGTGGTTTAGGTATCGGGGTCGACAGACTTGTGATGTTCCTCACAGGCACTGACTCGATCCGTGACGTGGTTCTTTTCCCGCAGCTCAAGCGAAACTGACAAAACGGAGGGTCTGCATGGAAGAGAGCGTTCAGGGCGAATATTTCGAACTTTTGAGGTTTGAGACGGTCGGAGGGGACCCGGCAAAGTTGCGTGATTGCGTAAACTGCGCGTCCTGGCTTCGCAGGTGGCTGGGCAAGCTTGGCTTCGAGGGTGAGATGCTTTACCCTGAGGCGAAGGGGTCGACTATGCCGCCGCCGATATTGTTCGCCGAGCGCAAGGGTGATGAGGGCGCGCCGACAATTTTGGTCTATGGCCACTACGATGTTCAGCCAGCCGACCCGATTTCGGAGTGGAAGACTCCTCCGTTCGAGCCTACGGTAGTCGATGGGCGCGTATATTGCCGCGGCTCTCAGGACGACAAGGGCCAGTTTTTCGCATTCCTCTGCGGAGTGAGGGACTATCTTGGCTCGGCGTCGGTAAAGCCGACGCTCAAGATCGTGCTAGAGGGTCAGGAGGAGAGCGGCAGCGCGGCCCTAGAGGAGATGGCGCCTTCGCTCCGCCGCAAGCTGGCGGCGGATGTGCTGCTGGTATGCGACACGAGTGCGGCAGCCAATATGCGCCCCGCCATAATCGCCGGACTAAGGGGCGTTTCGCACTTCACGGTGCGTTTGACGGGAACAAACCGCGACCTGCATTCCGGGGAGTACGGCGGTATCGCCCCAAATGCCGCACAGGCCATGTCGGAGCTGGTTTCCAGCCTGCACCTGAGGGACGGTTCGATCGCAGTGGCAGGCTTCCGCGACGGAATCATTCCGCCCGAGCATGACGAACTCAAGGCTGCGGAGGCATCAGCGCCGACCAAGGAAGAGCTTGAGGCGGACATCGGCTGCGACCCTGTCGGCGGGCAGCTTGGCAGAACGATAGTGCAGCGGAACAGCTTCGACCCGACGATTGAGGTGAACGGAATCCACTCGGGGTACGGTGGCCCGGGCGCCAAGACGGTCATACCCTGCGAGGCAATAGCGAAGATCTCGATGCGCCTTGTGCCTGGACAGACGCCGCGCGCCGCTTTTGAGGCGGTCAGAACGCATCTCGAGGCGAACGTGCCGAGGGGCATGAAGCTTTCTGTCGAGGATTACAATCCCGGAGCGGGCGGCTTCAGGTTGCCTCTTTCGTCTCCGCTGTTCAGGCTCGCTGAGCATGTACTTTCGGAGATGGATCCTCGCGGACCTGTTTTTGTATGGGATGGGGCATCGATACCCGTCGTGTCCGCGATTCGCGAGGCGTCCGGGGCTGCACCTCTCATTGTCGGCTGGGGGCAGCCAGAGGATCGCATCCATTCGCCGAACGAAAGCTACTCGTTCGCGCAGTTCGAAAAGGCCCGTGACTGGGCGCGGCGCATACTGTCCGCGCTTGCGGGCTGAAAGGAGGGAGGATACAGCATGGAGAAGCTCGTAATAATAGCAGGGTCCGGCAACTATCCCCGTCTTCTTGTCGAGGGTGCCAAGAAGGCCGGAGTCCCCAGGGTCGATGTGGTGGCGATTGCGGGATCGACCTGGCGTGCCACATGCAAGGCCGCCGACAATGTCATACCGATAACGATTGGCACGATCGCCGACAGCATCCGCAAGCTCGGCAAGATGGGGTATGACGGCGGAATACTCGCGGGGCAGGTGAATCCGCTTTCGCTGTTCAGGGGGCGCTTCGATCGAGAGGTGACCATGTGGCTGAAGGAGCTACCCGTGAAGAATGCGCATACGGTGTTCTCGAAGTTGATCGAGAAGTTCGACGAAAACGGGCTTGAGATATTGCCGGCCAGCCTTTACATGGAGGATCATCTGCCTGGAGTCGGGCCGCTCACGAATAGGGGTTTCACTGCTGACGAGCAGAGCGACATAGACCATGCTGTTGCGGTCGCCCGCGATATGGGTGTGCACGACGTAGGGCAGACGGTAATGGTGAAGCGCGGTATGGTTCTTGCGGTCGAGGCGTTCGAGGGTACCAACAAGGCCATCAGACGCGGAGGTCGGCTGGGCGGCAAGGGTAGCGTGATATTTAAGGCCGCTCGCGAGGGACACGATATGCGCTTCGACATCCCGGTGATAGGACTTAAGACGCTCAAGGCGATGAAGAAGGCCGGTGCGACAGCGCTGGGCTTTCAGGCAGGGCGGCAGATAGTGCTGGACCGTGATGATGTAGTTGATTTCGCAAACCGCAACAACATCGCACTTGTCGGCATCGACAGTGGTTTGCCACCCGCACCAGTGAGGCTCTGATGAAGATTCTTCTTTTGGCAGGCGAAGAGAGCGGAATGCTCTATGCGAGAGCCCTCAAGGAAAGGCTCGTCGCATTGGGTCACGAGGTGCGCGGCTATCAGGACTACGGCTTTGAGACGGCCGATCTGGCGGTGTTTGGGTTTGGCGCTGTTCTCAAGAAGATACCTTTTTTCGTGCGCGTAAAGCGGACGATGGAGCGTGCGGTCGACGAGTGGCGGCCTGACTCGATATGCACTATAGACTATCCGGGCATGAACCTCAAGCTTGCGGCGTACGCCAAAGGAAGGGGAGTAAGGGCGGTTCATGTGGTATGCCCTCAGGTCTGGGCCTGGCATCAGGATCGCATACCGAAGATAGAGGCTGCGCTGGACAGGTTGTGCTGCTTCTTCCCATTTGAACCTTCGCTCTTCCGACCAGGATTCGCCAAGTTCATCGGGCATCCGCTCGCGAAGGAGTTTCCCCTTGAAAAGACCGGTGCTGTGCGTGATGCTGGCCGCGAACGCAAGCTAGTGGCTATACTGCCCGGAAGCCGAGGCGTGGAGATTGCAAGGATATTGCCTGACTTGCTGAAGGCGGCCGATCTGGTGGAGAACGCTGACTTTGTTATACCTGCGGCGAACCAGATGGCGTTCGGCATGATATCCAACATGGTTTCGCGATACAAAGGGCGAGCCGAGGTAAAGGTTCAGCTGGGTGGTGCAAGGGATCTGCTGCGTAGTGCAGATTGCGCTGCGGTAGCAAGCGGAACGGCTACGCTCGAGGCGGCGCTGGCAAGATGTCCTACGCTGCTCGTATATCGTGTCGGACGGATTCTCGCCGCTTTCGCCCGCAGGGTGATAAAGGGCACGAAATACATAGGGCTGGCCAACATAGTCTGGCAGCGGTGCGGAGGAACCGGCGACAAGCCGCCTATGGATGAGCTGCTTCAGGAGGCGTTTACGCCAGAGGCCGTCGCCGCGCGCCTGAACGCCTGGCTTGAAGATGACGAGGCGCGCAAGGCCGTCGAGAAGCGACTTGACGAAACCGTGCGGATGCTTGATACCGAAGAGGATCCTCTCGCTCTGATAGTCAAGGAGCTGGTATAATAGGGTGTGGTCGAATGAAGCTTGAGAACATACGCAACTTCTGCATAATCGCACATGTCGACCACGGTAAGACGACCCTTTCCGACCGGATACTTGAGCTTACGCACGCCGTATCGGCAAGGGAGTTGAAGGAACAGACCCTTGACGCTATGGACCTTGAGCGTGAACGCGGGATAACCATAAAGAGCCATCCTGTATCCATGGAGTACACGGCAAAGGATGGGCGCAAGTATCTCTTCAACCTTTTGGATACCCCCGGCCATGTCGACTTTGCATACGAGGTCTCGCGGTCGATGGGCGCATGCGAAGGGGCGCTCTTGGTGGTGGATGCTGCGCAAGGTGTTGAGGCTCAGACTGTCGCCAACACATACTTCGCCCAGGACGCCAAGCTTGAGATAGTGCCTGTGCTGAACAAGGTAGATTTGCCTGGAGCTGATGTGGCGGAGGTTTCGCGCGAAATCGAGGACATACTTGCGATACCAATGGATGAACCTCTTCTCGTCTCGGCAAAGACGGGTGTTGGCTGTCCCGACGTCCTTGAGGCCATTGTAAACAGGATACCCCCCCCAGAAACAAGGGGGATGGATTCTCCGCTCAGGGCGCTTGTCTTCGATTCGGTATTCGACGAGTTCCGTGGCGTCATCACGTATGTTCGCGTGGTGGACGGCTCCATAAAAGCCGGACAAAGCGTCACATTCATGGCCAGCGGTGTCACAACCACAGTGCACGAGGTAGGCATATTCTCACCAAATAAGAAGCCTGTGGATCGTCTTGAAGCAGGGCAGGTGGGCTACATCGTAGGCACGGTGAAGGATCCAAGCGAAATCAAGATTGGAGATACGGTGACAACGTCTAAACTCGGCGCAAGCGATCCCTTGCCTGGGTTTCACGACATCCACCCGACCGTGTTCTGCGGCATATATCCAATGTCGACTGACGAGTTCCCAAAGGTCTCCGCCGGCCTTGAGAAGCTGCATCTCAACGATTCTGCGTTCACGTTCCATCACGAAAGTTCGCTAGCCCTTGGTTTTGGCTTCAGGTGCGGCTTTCTAGGACTGTTGCACATGGAGATTGTTCAGGAGCGTCTGCGCCGGGAATTCGGGCTGGACATCATATCAACTTCGCCTGGCGTTGTCTACAAGCTCAAGATGAAGGATGGCACAGAGCGCAATCTCGACAATCCGCTCCAGATGCCTGATCCTTCCGCGTTCGAGACGATATCGGAGCCTATATTGAAGGCTCGCATAATCACACCATCGGGGTCTATAGGCGATGTAATGCGTATCGTCATGGACAGGCGTGGAACGGTGGAGGGCACCGAGACGATAGATGCGAAGAGAGTAATGCTTCATTGCGTGTTGCCGCTGAACGAGATTCTGATTGACTTCCACGATACACTTAAGAGCGTATCGCACGGATATGCTTCGATGGACTACGAGCCCGCTGGATATCAGGTTTCCGACATAGTCAAGATGGATATCCTGCTCAACGGCGAAACGGTCGATGCTTTTGCGACGATGGTGCATCGAGATAAGGCGCGAGCACGTGGCATTCAGATGTGCAAGGCTCTTTCTGAGACGATTCCGCCTCACCAGTTCAAGATACCGGTCCAGGCGGCAATAGGCAAGGAGATTATTGCGCGTGAAGACATCCGGCCGTTTCGGAAGGATGTATTGGCCAAACTTTACGGCGGCGATGTGACGCGAAAGATGAAGGTGCTTGAGAAGCAGAAGCGCGGCAAGGCAAGGATGAAGGAGTTCGGCCACGTGAACGTTCCGCAGTCCGCATTCATTGCCGTGCTGAAGGGTACAATTAAGGAATAGTTTTTGGTATAATATTCAGCATGCGAATAGTATTCATGGGATCGAGCGCTGCCTCCGCCACTTGTCTTGAGGCGATACTCAAGGTGTCCTGCCTTGAGGTGGTCGGCGTCGTCACCCCACCGGACCGTCCTGTGGGGCGTGGCAAGATGGTGATGCCGTGTCCTTGCAAGGCCTATGCTTCGTCGCGCGGAATTTCCGAAATCATAACGCCTGATAACGTCAATAGCGAACAGTCGATGGCGCAACTCAAGGCGTGGAGCCCTGACGCCATTGTAGTTGTGGCGTTCGGGCAATTCCTTAAGAAACCGATTCTCGACCTGCCGCCGCTTGGATGCATAAACTGTCATTTCTCGTTGTTGCCAAAGTATCGTGGAGCGGCTCCTGTTGTCGCCGCCATCGCAGCCGGCGACAGGCTTACTGGCGTTACGGTCATGAAGATGGGCATAGGCATGGACGATGGCCCGATAATGATGCAGCGCTACGAGCCGATCTGCTCCGATACGACAGGTGGGATGCTTATGGATGAGCTTGCCATCGCTGGCGGTGTTGCTCTCGCGAAGGCTCTTAAGCTTCTTAATGATGGGCAGCTTCCCCCTCCAGTGATGCAGAACGACGAGGATGCGACCTTCGCTTACAAGTTGAAGAAGTCTGACGGGCTCATAGACTGGGCATCACCGGTTCTTGTCATTGATCGCAAGATACGGGCATATTCGCCGTGGCCAGGCAGTTTTACTTTCCTGCCTGAACGCTTCAGGCGCAAAGGTAATTCAGGACGTTTGGTCGTTCTCAAGGCCGAGATGGCAGGTAGGATTGCACCGGAACAGCGGGATGCGGATCCCGGAACCGTGATTGCCATAGACGATAAGGGGCGTCCGGTCGTGAGGTGCGGTGATACCGCCCTGCGTCTGCTGGTAGTAAAGCCTGAAGGCTCATCTGAAATGCCTGCGGCAGCATTCCTTCGAGGTCGTCCCATAACCGTTGGCGAAAAGCTGCTGGATTGCTGACATGGTGCAGATGCTTGAGTTTCCTGGCTTCATAGACGTCCACGTCCATTTTCGCGACCCTGGCGTGCCTGAGGCCGAGACGACTAGGAGTGGCTTGGTTGCAGCGGCTAACGGCGGCTTTGCGGCTGTTGTTACCATGCCGAACACCTCTCCGGCCTGCGATAGCCCTGACGCCGTTCACCGTCAGCTCGAGATTGCCGAGTCTACCTGTTCCGGCACATTGCTTTTCCCGTCCGCATGTATAACCAAGGGGCGTCTCGGAAGGGAGGTCGCTGATTTTGAGGCACTCGCGGAGGCCGGTGCGGCGTTTTTCACCGACGATGGATCCTACGTCGCCGATGACAAGGTGATGGAGGCCGCCATGACCCGTGCCGCCAATCTCAATATGTGCGTCTGCGACCACGCAATGGACCCTTCGATCCTTGCTGGCGGTGTAATACGAGACTGTGCGCTAGCGCAGAAGTTTTCGTTGCCTGTGGTTTCGCCAGAAACCGAGATTGCAGCCATACGGCGAGATATATCATTATGCCGTAAGACAGGCTGCCGCCTGCACATACAGCATATCTCGACCGCAGTCGGAGTCGAGCTTGTTCGGAATGCCCAGCGCGAGGGGTTGCCTGTGACAGCTGAGGCAACACCTCATCATTTGCTTCTTTCGTGCGACTCTCTTGTTGCGGATGACGCCAACTTCAAGATGGCGCCGCCTTTGGGAAACAACGAAGACCGTGCCGAGCTGAGGCGTGCCGTGAAGGATGGGGTCCTTATGTTCGCCACGGATCACGCGCCGCATCCGGCAGCGACCAAAAACCGCGGCTTTATTGCTAGCGCGAACGGGATAATAGGTCTAGAGACCGCGATTGCGATAACATACGCCGTCATGGTTGAAGAGGAGGGGATGCCGGTTGTTGACTGGGCAAAGGCTTGGTCGGAGATGCCACGAGGGCTCTTCCCAGCTCACTTGCGTGACAGGCTGGCCCATCTTGAGCCGACAGCGATCGTCGTTGGAGAGCGTCGCAAGGTGTCTGTTTCCGACTTTTCATCGCTTTCCCGCAACTGCCCATACGACGGTATGGTTTTCGACTGCTGGCCAAAGGAGGTGGAGTGATGGATCTTAAATTTTTCGACAAGGCGGCTGGATATCTTCCCGACATATGCTTCGAGACTCCTCCTGATCTTGGTGTGCTGCTGGGCAGCGGCTGGGGTGAGTCGCTACAGGCTGACGAGATCATTGTTCGCATACCTTATTCGGACATACCAGGGCTGGGCGCCTCAACGGTGAAGGGGCACGCCGGCGAATTCATCATGTACAACCGCGGCGGAAAGCGGATCGTGGCATGGTGCGGCCGTAGACACTATTATGAAGGCGCCGGATGGGAGCCGGTCATACTGCCGATAGAGATACTCCGCAGGATGTGCTGCCCAAGGGTGTTGCTGACGAACGCTTCAGGCGGAATCAACCCTGCGCTCAGGCCAGGGGATTTCGTGGTTTTGCGCGACCATATAAACCTTTCCGGGCACTCTCCCTTGGTTGGAGAGCATGTCGCCGAATGGGGTGAGCGATTCCCCGACATGACCGAGGTGTACAACCGCCATCTTTCCGAACTGCTACACGCATCCGCCAACAGGATAGGGGTGCGCGTAATGGACGGAGTATATGCGTATTCAGCCGGTCCTTGTTATGAAACTCCTGCAGAGATACGTGCCTATAAGGCACAGGGCGCAGACGTTGTGGGCATGTCTACTGTGCCTGAAGCCATGTTCGCCAAGGCGTGCGGCATGAAGATCGCTGGACTTTCGCTTGTCACCAACCTGGCCGCCGGAATTTCCATAAGACCGCTTGATCATGAGGAAGTAGTAGCCGCGGGAGAGGCGGCTAAGCCTATGATGCGCACGCTGTTGGATGACTTCCTCTCGCGTATCTGATGATAGCCGACGATATCGAGACTTTTCTCTTCGCGATTGAATTCGAGCGAGGAATGTCGGCCAATACCTGTACGGGATATGCAAGCGACTTGAGGTTCTTCGCTAAGTGGTTGCGCTCCATTGGGCGGAATTCCGCCGGTGAAATAACAAGAGACGATATAGCCAGCTTTCTCCGACAGGAGCGTGATGCAGGCATGAAGGGGTCTACAAGAGCGCGTCGTACCGCCGCAATACGCATGTGGCTCAAATACCTCAAGGAGCGCCACATGATAAGGGTGAATCCCTCAGAATTGATGGATCCGCCGAAGAGAGAGGTTGTCCTGCCGCGCGTGCTGTCAGAGCTGGAGGTCGCCGCCATGCTTGATGCGGTCAAAGACGATTCACCGCGCGATCTTCGTGACAGAGCTATGCTTGAGGTCATGTATGGTTGCGGACTGCGCGTCAGCGAGCTATGCGACCTTAAGATGGATGCATTTGTCGCCGAAGGCGAGCTTCTGCGCGTCTCTGGCAAGGGAGCGAAGGAGAGAATCGTGCCCATAGGCAAGGCAGCGGGGCGCGCGCTCGACAGCTATCTCGCCTCTGGGCGCAGCACCTTCACCAAGGGCAACCTCGCCGAGACTCATGTTTTTGTCACACGTCTTGGCCGAGCCTTCACGCGTCAAGGCATCTTCAAGATCATACGCGAGCGCGCAGCCGCCGTAGGCATCGCAGCGGACAAGGTCTCGCCACATGTGCTTCGCCATTGCTTCGCATCCCACATGCTTGCCCATGGTGCGGATATACGGGTCATTCAGGAGCTGCTAGGCCATGCGGACATAGGCACTACGCAGGTCTATACCCATGTCGATTCCGCTCATTTTGCCGAGATACATAAGCTGCACCCGAGACATTGACATAGACAAGTGCACACAAAATATGATATACTTCATACGTTTTTCACCAAGGAAGCGATTCAATGGCAATAGTTCTAGGTCTGCCGAAGGGCAGTTTGCAGGAGTCCACATTCGCACTCTTCAAGAGGGCGGGCTTCAATGTCTCTTGCTCCAGCCGCAGCTACATACCGTCGATTGACGATGAAGAGATCAAGTGTCGCCTTTTGAGGCCGCAGGAGATGAGCCGCTATGTCGAGCTCGGTCTTCTTGATGCCGGCATCTGCGGATACGACTGGGTCTACGAGAACGGCAGTGACGTTCAGGAGATTTGCGAGTTAAACTACTCCAAGGCGACCACAAATCCCGTTCGCTGGGTTCTCGCGGTGCCTAACGATTCCAAAATAAAGACGGTCAAGGATCTCAACGGCAAGCGTATCTCCACTGAGGCCGTAGGGCTTGTCAAGCGCTATCTCAAGAAGCACGGAGTGAAGGCTGATGTCGAGTTCAGCTGGGGTGCGACCGAGGTCAAGGCCCCGGAACTTGTAGACGCGATCGTTGATCTCACCGAAACAGGCTCCTCGCTCCGTGCGAACAACCTTCGCATCGTCGATACGATTCTTACTTCAACGACTCGCTTCATCGCGAACAGGGCCAGCTGGAAGGTCAAGGCCAAGCGCGCCAAGCTTGAGCAGCTTAAGATGCTTCTTACAGGTGCCCTTGAGGCGCAACGCCGTGTACTGCTTAAGTGTAACGCGCCCGCCAAGTCGCTTGAGAAGATAGTCAAGGTTCTACCGGCTCTGCATGCGCCGACGGTCAACAAGCTCAACGACGACCAGTGGTACGCTGTCGAGTCCGTTGTCGAGGAGAAGACTGTGCGCGACCTCATCCCTGCACTCACTTCAGTCGGCGCGACCGGCATAATCGAGCTGCCGCTCAACAAGATAATCTTTTGACAACAACGCTACTACAATACCAAGGAGACAACAATGGGTTCCATCAAGAAAAAACGCCGCAAAAAAATGTCCAAGCACAAATACGACAAGCGCATGAAGGCGCAGCGGCACAAAAACAAGTAACAGAGGGGGCGCGGCGAAATCCGCGCCCTTCCTGTAGCGGCTGATTTTTTGGTATAATATATAGTCAAATGTCGGTTCATACGAGATCAGAGACGCGTGCGTTCATGATAGGCGCGCTGCCTTTCGGCGGCGGTGCTCCAGTCAGCGTCCAGTCTATGGCGAACGTCAGCCCCCACGATGTCGATGCCTTGGTGCGTCAGGTCAAGAGCTGTGCTGCCCTCGGCTGTGACATCATGCGGCTTACCGTCCCCGATCTAGAGGCGGCCAAAGCCCTTGGTGAGGTGAAACGGCGCACGACGATTCCCCTAGTGGCGGACATCCATTTCGACTATCGCTGTGCGCTTGCCTCTATAGAGGCGGGGGTGGACGCATTGAGGCTGAACCCTGGAAACATCGGTGGGCGCGATCGAGTTCAGGCCGTAGCCCGTGCAGCCAAGGATCGCAAGGTTCCGATTAGGATCGGTGTCAACCTGGGCAGTATAGAGAAGGATCTTACGCCAGACTTCTCAAAGGGGGCGGAATATCTCCGTCAAGCTATCCCAGAGGCTCTTGTGGCTTCCGCCATGCGCCATGTGAGGCTCCTCGAGGACGAAGGCTTTCACGATATCGCCATTTCAGTCAAGGCGTCGAATGTCGCCGACACGCTTTCAGCATACAGGCTTCTTGCTGAGCGGACCGATTGCCCTCTCCATCTTGGAGTCACCGAGGCTGGTACGTTGCTTCCCGGCACTGTCCGTAGCTCCGTTGCTCTAGGTATACTGCTTTCTGAAGGTATTGGCGACACGATACGAGTGTCTCTAACAGATGCGCCCGAGCGCGAAGTGCGTGTGGGAACGGAGATTCTTCGTTCTCTCGGGCTTAAACCATCAGGTCCATCGATAACGTCATGCCCGACTTGCGGGCGCACCAGGGCGGACGTCTTCAAAGTCGCGGCGCAGGTTGAGGACGAGCTGGAGAAGCTTTATCTGCGCCTTGGGCGTCCTGCAGATTTCCCGCATGTCGCTGTAATGGGTTGCGTGGTGAACGGTCCAGGCGAGGCAAAGGGGGCCGAAGTAGCCCTTTGTGGAGGCGAGGGCGAGTTTCTGCTTTATGTTAGGGGCCAACTCGTCTCTAGGGTTGCTGAATGTGATGCCGCATCGGAGGTAATCAGGCATGTCGTTCATTCATAGAAACATTGCGGCCATATTCATATTCGTGCTTGTCGCTGCCCTAGGATGGATCTATGGTGGCACCATGAGTTCGGTCATACGCCCGGTGCTCCCTTGGCTGATTGCAATAATGTACGAAGTCGCGCTGTGCTTTCCCCAGAGACGCGATGGCGAGTCGACAAGCCATGCACGGAAGCGCGTTTGGCGGGCGCTTCGCGAGGATCCATTGACATGGGTCGTCGTGTCCTTCCTTGTGCTAACAAGCATACCTTTCATCAACGTAGGCAAGACCCCCGAGGTTGCGATTCTGCCGTTCTGCACACACATCATGAAGCATTACGGTGTGTTTCTGTGGTTCGCCTCGGCGCTTTCTGCGGCTCTTCTAGCCAAGCATTCGCTGACCCGTAGCGGAAAGCGCACTCTTATTGAGATGATTGTGTGGAATGGTGTAGCCATGGCGGCTCTGGGCTTCGTGCAGCTCGTGGCGGGTGCACCAGGCCCCCTGTGGTCCACCCTCGTAAAGAACCCTGGCCATTTCTTCTCGACGTTCGGCTATCCGAACATGGCGGGTGACTACTTCACCGTGCTCTTCTGCCTTTCTGTCGCACAGTGGCGCAACCGGCTTGACGAGATACGCCACAACCTTGAGGGTACCCAGGCAGCCAAGCGGATACCAAGGCACAAATTCTTCTGGATGAAGCACTACCTGCTTATAGCTGCCCTAGTCAACTTCTTTGCGGCCCTTAACACGCTTTCGCGCGCGGCGATAATACTGGTCTCTGTTTCGGCGACGATTCTTTTCTCTCATACCATTGTTGTCGCGCTCGCCAGGATGAAGAAGGTCGACCGTGTTAAGGCTGGGGCGTTCTGCGCACTCGCGATGCTCATGATAGCCGTCGCAGCGACTGCGTTTATGCCCGATGGCGTCCACCGCGAGATGAAGACTGTGAGTTCGCGCGAGGCGCTTGACCGCGTAACTGGGCGCGGAGAGTCCCATTCTGTGATAGCGATGCAGATATGGCGCGAACACCTGCTGTTCGGCTGTGGAGGCTGGGGTTACGCCACGCTTTGCGTCGACAAGCAACCACCGCGTACGTACTGGGCTCCGGGCTCTGCGAACGTCCATAACGACCATCTCCAGTTCCTCGTCGAGCATGGACTTGTGGGCTACGGCCTTCTTGTAGCGGCGGTCGCCCTGCTGCTTATGCCGGTTGCGAAGTCATGGATAGCGCTTGCAAAGGGAGTCCGATTCCTGCCAGCCAAGCGTCAGCCCCCGCCTCCACAATCCTTCTTCGCATTTCCCGGATCTGCATTCTCGCTTATCGTCGCGGCTACAGTCCCCGTCGTGCATGCGTTTGGAGATTGCCCGCTGAGGTCGTCTGCAGTGCTGACGCTATTCTACGTCACGCTCGCATGCATGCCAGGTTATCTGCCCCGGGAAGAGCGCAAGGATAAAGAAACTTAATCAAAGGAACGAAACCATGCTCCACGTAAACGAAAACTACGCGAAGATAAAACCGACATACCTTTTCGCAGAAATCGCACACCGCGTTTCTGCGCATCTTGAAGCCAACCCTGGCGCCAAGGTCATTCGTCTCGGCATTGGCGATGTAACCGAGCCCCTATGTCCGGCGGTGATCGAGGCCATGCACAAGGCTGTCGATGATGAGGCTGGCCGCTCCAACTTCCACGGCTACGGCCCTGAGCAGGGCTACGCCTTCCTACGCGAGAAGATAGCCAAGTTCGACTTTCAGGATCGCGGAATCGACATCGCTGCCGACGAGATACTCGTCTCCGACGGCGCAAAGTGCGATTGCGGCAACATACAGGAGTTGTTTGGTCCAGATGTCAAGATTGCAGTCGGCGATCCCGTCTATCCCGTCTACGTCGACACGAACGTTATGGCCGGACGCGGCGACATAACGCTTCTTTCGTGCACCGCCGAAAATGGCTTTGTGCCATCTCCGTCCGATCTGCCGGACGAAGGCCAGCCTGATGTCGTCTATCTCTGCTATCCAAATAACCCGACGGGCGCAGTCGCCACTAAGCCACAGTTGCAGGCGTGGGTCGACTGGGCCAATTCTCGCAAGGCGCTCATACTATTCGACGCCGCCTATGAGGCGTTCATTCGCACACCTGGCATACCTCATTCGATCTACGAGTGCGATGGTGCAAGAACGTGCGCGATAGAGTTTCGTAGCTATTCTAAGACAGCAGGATTCACTGGCGTTCGGTGCGGCTACACTGTTGTGCCAAAGGGACTCTGCGCCTATACCGCAGACGGCACCCCTGTTGAACTGAGGCCCATGTGGACTCGTCGCCAGACGACGAAGTTCAATGGTGCGAGCTATATTACCCAGCGAGGCGCCGAGGCGATATACTCTCCCGAGGGCCAGGCCCAGACGAAAGCGACGATTGACTTCTACCTAGGCAACGCCAAGCTCATGCGTGAGGCGCTGCAGGGACTTGGCTACACAGTAACCGGCGGTGCCGACTCTCCGTACCTCTGGGTGGATGTGAAGGGTGACTCCTGGGCTTTCTTCGATCGTCTCCTCAAGGAGGCCAATATTGTCACCACCCCTGGCGCAGGTTTTGGCCGAGCAGGTGAAGGCTTCATCAGGATTTCAGCCTTCAATTCGCGTGAGAACGTAATCGAGGCCATAGAGCGCCTGAAAGGAGTACTGTGAACACAGCCATCGCATTGTTGCTTGCCGCACTTACTTGGTATCCGGCTCCCGACTGGAAGGACGAGCCCGACCGAGTTGCCTCGCCCCACGCTAAGAAGGGTGGTACGATACGCTTCAACGGCGCACAGGCACCGAAGAGCCTTAATGGGTATGTCGACACAAATACGTACACGATGATGACGTTTGCGCTCATGTACGAAAATCTGCTGACGACCGACACCGATACCCTTGACTTCGCGCCGGGGCTGGCCCGCTACTGGGCCGTTTCCGATGACGGCGAGGAGTTTGTGTTCGTTCTCGATGACAGGGCGAAATGGAGTGACGGAGTGCCGATCACCGCAGATGACGTAAAGTGGACGTTCGACACCGTTATGGACCCCAAGAACGACACTGGCTCTTGGAAGATGATGCTCGGAAAGTTTGAGAGCCCTGAGATACTCGATGTGCGCACGGTTCGCTTTCGCAAGAAGCCCGGTTCCGAGAAGGACTGGCGTGACCTGCAGAATGTTGGCTTCTTCTACATATTGCCTAAGCATGCGTTCGAGAGTCAGGATTTCAACAAGCTAGACCTTGTGGATGCGCCTGTGTGCGGCGCATACAGGATATCGCGCATCGCTGAGCAGGTCGAGACAGAGTTCACCCGCACAGACAATTGGTGGCGTAGAGATCTTCCGTCTAGCGTCGGCGTCTGCAATTTCGACCGCCTTGTGATGCGCTACTACGTCGACAACGAGAACGCCTTTGAGGCGCTAAAGAAGAAGACAATCGACGTCTATCCAGTCTACACTGCCCGTATAATGGGCGGCGAGACCCACGGCGAGAAGTTCGACCGCAACTGGATTGTCAAGCGTCGCGTAAAGAACCACAACCCTGTCGGCTATCAAGGCTTCGCTATGAACATGCGCAAACCCCCGTTTGATGACGTGCGCGTTAGGAAAGCCATGGCCATGCTGGTCGACCGTGAGACGATGAACCGTACAATGATGTTCGGCGAATACTTCTTGCTGAAGTCGTACTACACGGATCTCTACGATGACGAGCATCCCTGCACCAATCCCGAGTTCTCCTACGACGTCGAGGGCGCGAAGGCCCTGCTCGCCGAGGCTGGATGGAAAAAGAACGCCAAGGGCATTCTAGAGAAGGACGGCCGGGAATTCCGATTCACATTCCTTTCGCGTGCGACCTCCGAGGACAAGTTCCTCTCGCTCTTCAACCACGCGCTTGAGCAGTGCGGCATAAAGATGAACATAGCCCGCAAGGACTTCGCCGGATGGATGCGCGACATGGACGGCTTCAACTTTGAGATGACTTGGGCGTCATGGGGCGGCACTGTTTTTCGCAACCCAGAGATCACCTGGCTTTCCTCAGAGGCCGACCGCAAGGGCTCAAACAACGTAACGGGCTTCAAGTCTGCCGAGGTAGACGAGCTCATCCGTGCAGAGAAGGGCATGATGAAGATGGGTGACAGGGCCGAGGCATACCGCAAGATCGACGCCCTTGTCGCAGAGCAGGTGCCCTACGTGCTACTATGGAATATCGCTGAGACTCGTCTCTTGTACTGGAACAAGTTCGGCATGCCCGATGCCGTGCTCGGCAAGTATTCGAACGAGGATTGCATTTTCGGCTACTGGTGGTACGACGAGGACAAGGCCGGAGAGCTGGTTGAAGCTGTTTCCGGCCATAAGTGCCTGCCCGACGTGCCGCTACGCGTTGACTACGACGTGGAGATGGCGAAGTGACTGACGACTACGAACTTCTCGACTCAGGCGACGGCCGCAAGCTCGAGCGGTTCGGCCGTTTCGTCTTGGCACGTCCATGCTCCCAGGCCCTTTGGCGACCCTCCAAGCCCGAGACTGACTGGAGCCGCGCAGATGCTAGCTTCGACCGTGAGGAAGGCAACCGTTGGCACGGGCGATGCAAACTGCCAAAGAGCTGGAACATTGAGACCGCTGGAGTGCGCTTCAAACTAGGAGGCACTGACTTTGGCCACCTAGGAATCTTCCCCGAGCAGAGAGCCCAGTGGCAATGGATACGTTCCAACTCGTCTGGCGCGAAGGTTCTGAACCTATTCGCATACTCTGGTGGCTCGACTATTGCCGCGGCCCTCGGCGGTGCCGAGGTCTGCCACCTTGACGCATCAAAGGGCATGGTCGAATGGGCGCGTGAGAATGCGGTCTTGAACGGACTATCTGAAAGCCCTATCCGCTGGATCGTCGACGACGCCCACAAGTTCATGCGTCGCGAGATTCGCCGCGGCCGCCGCTACGATGCGATCATCCTCGACCCGCCAACCTTCGGGCGGGGTGCAGGCGGCGAGATGTTTAAGATCGAACGTGATCTGAAAGATACGCTTGGACTAGTGAAGGAGCTTCTCTCTGACACGCCGCGCTTCGTCCTGTTCTCTTCGCATACGCCCGGACTTTCGCCGGTCGTTGCCGCCAACATACTCGGACAGCTATTCCCCAAGGCTCGCCTCGAGTCTGGGGAAATGCTGCTGGAGGGCCGTAGCCTTGCTTGCCCCAGCGGAATCTACTGCCGCGCCATATTTTGATATAATACAACTACCATGACTAACGACAACATTACAGCCTCGCTGCTTGCGGTAAGCCCGCTCGACGGACGCTATGCCACTAAATGCGGCGAATTTCAGGACATCTTCTCAGAGTACGGTCTCATAAAGCGCCGCATAATAGTCGAGTGCACATGGCTCGAGGCCTTATGCGACGCACGCAGCGTTAAGGAGTGCAAGCCTTTGACCCCCGCTGAGCGCAAGGCTCTTAAGGCAATAGCCGCAAACGTATCCGTCGAGGATGCCGCCCGCGTGAAGGAGATCGAGCGTACCACAAACCACGATGTAAAAGCAATTGAGTACTTCCTTAAGGAAAAGGTTAAGGGTACGTCGCTGGAGTCACGTGGCGAGTTCATACACTTCGCTTGCACGAGTGAGGACATAAACAACATGTCCCACGCTCTGATGCTGCGCGATGGCAAGGCTGTTTTGCGACAGGCGATGGACGAGATGACCGACAAGATCGCTGTGATGGCCAAGGAATATGCGAAGGTTCCAATGCTTGCCCACACCCACGGGCAGCCAGCCTCGCCGACAACTGTCGGCAAGGAGCTAGCTGTGGTCGTCGCACGTCTGCGCCGCCAGGCCAACGAGATTGACCGCCTTGTAATGCCGGCCAAGATGAACGGCGCCGTCGGCAACTTCAATGCACATCTCTCGGCATATCCCGCAGTCGACTGGGAGTCTTTGTCGCGCAAGGTCATTGAGAGCCTAGGCCTGCGCCAGAACCGCCTCACAACCCAGATCGAGAGCCATGACGGGATCGCAGAGTTATTCGACGCAATCAGCCGCTGGAATGCAGTGCTGCTCGACTTCGACCGCGATGTCTGGACCTATGTCTCGATGGGTTACTTCAAGCAGCGCACAGTGAAGGGCGAGATTGGATCTTCCACTATGCCGCATAAGGTGAACCCAATTGATTTCGAGAACTCCGAGGGTAATCTCGGCTTGGCCAACGCCGTCATGGGCTTCATGGCCCGCAAACTGCCGATCTCGCGCATGCAGCGTGATCTCACCGACTCCACGACGCTTCGCAACATGGGCGTAGGCTTCGGTTATACACTGATAGCAATACGCTCAACGCAGAAGGGGCTCGGAAAGCTTGAGCTTAACGAGACCCGTCTTGCCGAAGACCTCGACTCCAACTGGGAGGTTCTCGCAGAGCCGATTCAGACTGTTATGCGCAAAGTTGGCATGGACCATCCCTACGAGCGCCTCAAGGAGCTTACGAGAGGTCGTCGCGTAACGGCTGCAATCATGCAGGACTTCGTCAAGGCCCTGCCCCTGCCTAAGGCAGATAAGGATCGCCTCCTGAAGCTCACGCCGGCAACCTACGTTGGTCTCGCAGAGAAGCTTGCAGCAATCGTCTGAGATGCAGTCCTTTTCTGTCAGACCCGCCACGCTGGACGATGCGGAGCGTCTCTTCGCATTCATCCACCTTAACCGTGACCAGCTCGTGCCGCGTTCGCTTGGCAATGTAGTCGAGACGATCGACCGATTCTTCCTCGCCGAGAGCGAGGGCGAGATGGTGGGTTGCGTCGCATATCAGATACACCCCGAGCTGGGCGACGCCAAGGCGGCCTCAGTAGAGGTGCAGTCTCTCGCTGTGAAGAGCGCATTCCGCCGTCGTGGGATAGGTCGCCTGCTTGTCGAGACCGTGATTGGCCGCGTAAAGGCATTTTGTCCCAAGGACGTGGTGGCCCTCACGTTTGCGCCTGGATTCTTTGGCTCTCTTGGCTTCGTCGAGGTGCCGAAGACGAAAGTGATGCATAAGCTGTACACAGGATGCATCAACTGCGCAAAGCACACAAACCCATTCACCTGCCCTGAAATCGCAATGATGCGGTCCATTTAGTGCAACATGATATAATACACAATATGCTCATCACATGCCTAGATCTTGAAGGAGTTCTTGTACCCGAGATATGGATAGCTTTCGCCGAGAAGGTCGGAATACCAGACTTCCGTCGCACAACGCGCGACGAGCCTGACTACGATAGGCTCATGAACTACAGAATCGACCTTCTCGACAAGCATGGCTTCAAGATCGACGACATAGTGGACGTTATCTCGCAGATACGGCCGCTTATCGGCGCCGAGGAGTTCCTCGATCGGTTGCGCGAGAAGACGCAGGTGCTGATACTCTCCGACACATTCGAGCAGTTCGGCCGTCCGTTAATGAAGAAGTTGAACTGGCCGACGCTTTTCTGCAATTCGCTGAATGTCGATGAGACAGGCCACGTGATTGGCTACAAGATGCGCTGTCCGCAGTCGAAGCTCACGACAGTAAGGGCGCTTCAGAGTTGTGGCTTCGAGACTATAGCCGCTGGTGACAGCTTCAACGACCTCGAAATGATTCGCGGCTCCAAGGCCGGATTCCTCTTCCGTTCGACGGATGAAATAAAGGCGGCGAACCCAGACCTTGAGGCGTTCGAGACCTACGACGATCTTGCCAAGGCGATCTTCAATGTGATAAAGTGAGTCACGCAACATGAACAGAGACATAGTTTGCATAGGCGCAGGCTACATAGGCGGTCCCACCATGGCCGTCATAGCCAAGATGAATCCAGACCGTAAGGTCATAGTTGTCGACATCAACCAGGGTCGCATCGATGCCTGGAACTCTGATGACTACGAGCTGCCAATTTACGAGCCGGGGTTAGTCGATGTTGTCAAGGAGGTACGCGGCAAGAATCTATTTTTCTCGACAGATGTCGAAGGTGCCGTAAAAGCGTGCGACATAATCTTCGTGGGTGTCAATACACCAACCAAGATGTTCGGCCGCGGCGCTGGCCGTGCCAGCGACTTGCAGTATTGGGAGTCCACAGCCCGCGGAATAAAGGGCTACGCCAACGGCGACAAGATAGTGGTAGAGAAGTCCACTCTGCCAGTGCGCACCGCCGCTGCGATGGAGGCGATACTCAATGACCATGCCGAGCATCGCTTCACAGTGCTCTCCAACCCCGAGTTCCTTGCAGAAGGTACTGCGATCAACGATCTCGTCTCTCCCGACCGTGTGCTGATCGGTGGCCCGCAGGATGAAGTCGGCATCGCTGCCATACAGGAGATCGTCGATATTTATGCTACGTGGGTGCCTCGAGAGAAGATACTTACAACAAACGTGTGGTCCGCAGAGCTCACGAAGCTGGCTGCCAACGCCTTCCTAGCACAGCGTGTCAGTTCGATAAATGCGATTGCGGGGCTTTGCGAGGCAACGGGTGCAGACGTCGAGGAGGTTGCCCGTGTAATGGGCGCCGACCATCGTATCGGTTCCTTGTTCCTCAAGGCTGGACCAGGCTTCGGCGGTAGTTGCTTCAAGAAGGATGTGCTGAATCTCGTCTACCTCTGCGAAAGCTTCGGCCTCCATACCGCCGCAGAGTACTGGGATGGCGTAGTAAAGATGAACGAGCATCAGCAGGAGCGTATAGTCTCACGCCTCATCAAGGAGATGTTCAACACCCTCGCCAATAAGAAGATCGCAGTATTTGGCTTTGCCTTCAAGGCCGACACTGGCGATACGCGCGAGACGCCTTCTGGCGTTGTGACGCGCCATCTTGACGAGGAGCATGCCCATGTCGTGATCACCGATCCAAAGGCTCTGCCCAATGCGCGCAAGGATCTTGCCGACATAACCGGTAAAAGTTCGCGCATTGAGTTTGAGGAGGATCCTTATAAGGCAGCAGAGGGCGCTGACGCCGTGTTGCTCATGACGGATTGGAAGATTTATCCTTCGCTAGACTGGCAACGCATCCACAACTCGATGCGCAAGCCGGCACTCGTATTTGACACTCGCAACTGCCTAAACCGCGAAGCCCTGATTAAGATCGGCTTCAAGGTGTTAAACGTCGGCAAGTGATGGAGCCAGTTCGAGCGGTCGTGTCTCTTGGCTCGAACATAGAGCCAAGGGCCGAATATCTGTCCCGCGCTCTTGAGATGCTTTCGGCAATGCCGACGACTCGGCTTGTCGCGGAGAGCCCCGTGGAAGAGACGGAGCCGGTTGATGTGCCCCAAGAGTTTGCATACCTTAAGTTCCTTAATCAGGTCGTTGTGTTTGAGACTGGACTTGAGCCGCGGGAATTCTCGCGTCGCATGCACGCGATAGAGGACGCGCTCGGCCGCGTGAGGACAGTCCTCAACGGGCCCAGAACCATAGACATTGACCTCATAGACTTTGGCGGACTGCACATGGACGATCCGGAACTTACGCTTCCGCATCCCCGAGCATTAGACCGCGACTTTATCCGCCGACTCCTTATCTCAACGTTGCGTTTTGACGGCAGATAGTGTATAATATCTACCTAAAAAGGACAGGTGGCGCATGAACAAATATCTTGATGATTTTATGAAGACCTTCCCGTACGAAGGCCTTACGTATGATGACGTGACGCTGGTCACGCAATATGCCGATTTTCTGCCGGACGACACATCGCTCGAGACTAAACTTACGTCGCGCACCAAGATGAAAGTTCCGTTCATGTCCGCGGCGATGGATACTGTCACCGAGGCGCCGATGGCGATAGCTATGGCGCTCGCTGGCGGCATAGGTTGCATACACAAGAATCTCGAAGAGGACGAACAAGCGGCGCAGGTGAGGCTCGTCAAGAACCATTTGAACGGGATGATCGAGAATCCGGTGTGCTTCCATGCGAGCGATGACATTGGCTTTCTAAGGAGCGTGAAGGCCGAGCGCAAGCTCAAATTCAACGGGTTCCCGGTGTTGGACGACAATGAAAGGCTCGTCGGCATGATCACCTCGAGTGACATGCGCTTCGCCCCTCTCAACGCCGCCAAGCTCTCTGACGTGATGCAGACAAAGCTACTCACGGCCAAGCCTGGCACAAGCCTCAAGAAGGCTTACGAGATAATGCGCGAGAACAAGATCGGCAAGTTGCCGCTTGTGGATAAGGATGGCCGCATCGTCGGACTATACAGCTTCACCGACGTTCATCGCATCGTTGAGAACCCCAATACGTCCGTCAATTGCGACGACAAGTTCAGGCTGCGCGTCTCGGCGTCCGTATCGGGCGGGAAGGGCGACCTTTCGCGCATGGAGAAGCTTGCTGATGCTGGAGTGGATGTGGTGGTGGTCGACTCCGCCCACGGCCATTCGAAGGGCATTATGGACATGACGAAGTACATCGTCAAGCACTTTCCGAAGGTAGACGTAATCGCCGGCAATATAGCGACTGGCGAGGCGGCTCTCGCGCTAGCGAAGGCTGGCGCGCACGCGGTTAAGGTCGGCATAGGCCCCGGCTCGATCTGCACTACTCGCGTCGTCTGCGGTGTGGGCATCCCTCAGCTTACGGCGGTCTATAGCGCGGCCAAGGCGCTTCGCGGAACCGATGTTGCGGTCATTGCAGACGGCGGAATCAAGCTTTCAGGCGACGTTCCCAAGGCCATTGCGGCCGGTGCCGACTCTGTGATGCTCGGTAGCGTTCTCGCTGGTACTGAAGAGAGTCCGGGCGAGAAGATATACTCAAACGGACGCCAGTATGTCGTCTATCGCGGCATGGGCTCGATGGCTGCGCTCAAGAACGGCAAGGGCAGCAGGGCCAGATACTTCCAGGACAATGAGGCGGAGGACAGCCTGGTGCCGCAGGGCATTGAGGGAATGGTGCCATATTCTGGCCATGTCAAGAGCATCATGACGCAGTTCTGCGGCGGGCTTCGCGCATCGCTCGGCTACTGCGGCGCCCGTACTATCGCAGAGCTCAAGGAGAAGGGCAAGTTCTATCGCGTCACGGCGGCAGGTCTCAGGGAGGCTCGTCCCCACGACATAACGATAACGAAGGAAGCTCCAAACTACAGAACCTGAAATGCGAGGTTGGCAGAGCTACGCTAGCGAGTGGCTTGACACTCTGGTCGTTGCGATCTCGGTCGCGATGGCCTTTCGCGCATATTTCTACGAGCCCTTCAACATTCCTACGGGTTCCATGCAGCCTACACTGTGGGGCTACCACACGACTGCGGGGACGGAGAAGGGCGCGTGGGATGCGTTTCCACTGAGCGTGTTCAAGTGGGCGTGGTGCGGAGAGAGCGTGGTCGAGCACAAGGCGTCAGCCAGCGGTCTTGCGAGGTTCAGAAACCGTGGCGATGGATTCGCCGACGTAGCGGTGGGCGTCAGTCCGAAGACGTTCAAGGTGCCGACTGATGCGCTCGAGCAGATCGCCGGGCGTACCTACCGCAAGGGCGAGACGGTTTGGAAAGGCACGGTCGCGACAGGTGACTTCATATTCGTCAACAGGTGGTTGTGGAATTTCCGCAAGCCGCGCGATGGAGAAGTGATGATATTCTCGACGACGGGCATAGAGAGGCTGCCGCAGGGCACTCACTACATCAAGCGCATGAAGGCGACCCCCGGCGAGACCTACGAACTGGAGCATCCCGTAGAGGGACGGCCGGCGGTGGTGACTATGGGCGAAGACGAGTATTTCGCATGTGGAGACAATTTCGGAAATTCCAACGACAGCCGCTACTGGGGTCCAGTTCCTGGGGCTAATCTGCGCGGCGTCGGAAGCTTTGTGTTTTGGCCATTCAACGGATGGAGGACAATACGATGAGCGAACAGCTGATTCAAACCCCCGGAGTCTTTGGCGACAACGGCAACTTCCTGCTGGAGCGCGAGCTTGGCGCTGGCGGCATGGGCGGAGTCTACATGGGCCGCGACAAGATGCTCGACAGGCCTGTTGCCGTCAAGGTGATGCTCAAGGAGTACGGCGCCGATCCGGAGTTCGTAGAGAAGTTCAAGAAGGAGGCTCAGGCGGCCGCCAAGCTGATTCATCCGAACATCGCGCAGATATACTCCTACGGCATCAGCCAGGGCATGCCATACATCGCGATGGAACTCGTCGCGGGTGGCTCACTCGATTCGCTGATGAAGCACGCCGGGGCTGGCAAGACCGAGGTTCCTCGCGTAATGAAGATTTGCCAGCAGGTCGCGCAGGCGCTGCAGTGTGCGAGCGATCAGGGTTACGTGCATGGCGATGTCAAGCCCGAGAACATACTGCTTGATGCGAACGGAAATGCCAAGCTCGTCGACTTCGGCCTCGCTGGGATGCAGAAGGACACGAAAGAGATATGGGGCACACCCTACTACATCTCGCCCGAGAAGGTCAAGCTTGAGGCGGTCGACTACCGCGCCGACATGTACAGCCTCGGCGGGACGCTCTTCCATGCGCTGACCGGTAAGCCGCCGTTTGACGGCGACGATGTGACAGCTGTCGTCAAGGCGAGGTTCTCGAATCCGCCGCCGAAGCCGAGTTCGCTCAGGCCCGAGCTTTCACCTCAGATCGATGCGCTCGTAACGAAGATGCTCGCGTTCAAGAAGGAGGACCGTTTCCCCAGCTTCGAGGCGCTGATCGAGGAGTTCAAGAAGGTCATGACGACGGGTCTTGAGGCGACGAGTAAGATGGATCGTCCCGAGGGCCTCGGGAAGCCCGCTGGCGGTACACGCAAGATGGGTGTCAGGACGACCCGCAAGACGATGATGATGAAGAAGGCAGGGTCTGTGACGAAGACAAGCGTGAACCTTGCAAATGCCGACGCTGCCGAAGACGAGGGTAGCGCAGGCTCGCCAGGAGCGGAGGAGGCCAAGCCAGCGGCTGACGAAGATGAGGAGGAAGGCGGCAACCTTGGCCTCAAGGTTGTTGGCGTGGTCGTTGGCGCGATAGCCCTCATCGGTGCCGTGATTGGTGGACTCGTCTGGTACAAGGTGGCGGATGAGAATGCGCGCAAGGCCGAGCGCCATGCTCAGATCGTGAAAGGCATAACCAACGTGCGCCAGGCCATTGCCGAGACATCTGTGATTGCGTCGAAGTTCGCCGATGAGGTAGACTCGCTCGTTAACACGGCAGAGACGAACTGCCAGAAGGCCACCAATGAGATCATGGGGCTCATCCCTGACTTCGCCGATGCGCTCAAACCGGCTCCGACGCAGGAACTGCTTGATGCGATTGCGGCCTCCAAGGCGACTGCTGAGCAGCCTGTCGCCGCCCCAGAGGCGGCTCCAGCTGCGCCATCGGCTGATGGAGCTGCAGTGGCGGCGCCGGCGCCTGATGCAGCCGCGCCGGCTCCTGCCGCAGAGGCAGTTCCTGAGGCGGCTCCCGCGAAGGAACAGCCGCAGGTCGTTACAGACGTCAACGGACTCTGGGAGCGATTCTATTCCTGCAAGGCCGCCGCTGTGCGCGTCCGCACAGGTATGACCAAGGTCGTTGCCCTCTGCGAGACCGCGGGCACGATCAAGGGCGTTGACGAGGCGTCCGCGAAGGAACTCTCCAAGCTCTCTCAGACCGTGACCGACATGTGCAACGAGATTAAGAGCTCAAAGGATGTTGAGAATATCAAGAAGGGAGCCGGCTACATCAAGGACCGCGGCAAGAAGATCGTCGAGCAGGCGATCAAGCGTCTGCGCATCGAGAAGCTGGAGTCCGACCGTGCAGCGGCCAAAGCCGCCGAGGAGGAGGCCGACAAGAAGCGTCAGGAGGAGCAGTCTGCCGCAAGGGCTCAGCTCGTTGAGGAGGAGATTGCCGCCGCGAAGGCCAAGTTCGTAGAAATCGCCGAAAGGGGAACTTTCCGCCAGCTCGACTGGAAGGGTGCGCTGAGGCAACTTGAGAACATGAAGGCTGAGTTCAAGACGGCTGAGGGTGGCTTCGCCGCCGACAACGAAATCCGAAAGGTTAACGCCATGAAGTCGGCGCAGGAGATATTCAGGCGTAATCTCATCGGCTACACCTTCAAGAAGTCGAAACTCAAGGGCCGCAACGTCAAGGACGCGACCGAGAGCGATATCGTCTTTGGTGACGGCAAGACGCCCACGAAGCTGACGTTCGTAAAGTTCTACCAGGGTTACCACGGGAACCTCAATGAGCTGATACTCACCTTCATCGAGGATGGACGCAAGACCGGAAAGCCGCGTCTCACACTGCGCGAGTGGGCTGAGGCGATGAGCGGCGCGGCACTTACGATGCGGCTCATCTGCTCAGATGACAACAGTGCGGTCGCACGCGGGGAGGCGATTGTGAAGAAGGTTGTGGAGCTGTTCCCAGATTATCTCGGCACGATCAAGGAGATGTTTCCCGACATAGAGCTTGGCGAGGGCGGATCGCAAGAATGATGAACTACCTATCGAAGATACTTAACGCCACTGTGTACGACGTGGCGGTGGAAACGCCTCTTGACGAAGCGGCGGCGCTCTCCAAGAAATTCGGCTGTCGCTTCCTGCTGAAGCGCGAAGACCTACAGAGTGTGCACAGCTTTAAGCTGCGCGGAGCCTACAACAAGATGAGCCAATTGCCGCGCAAGGCGCTAGAGAGAGGCGTCTTGGCGGCTTCGGCCGGCAATCATGCGCAAGGTGTGGCGCTGGCCGCGAAGAGGCTTGGCGTAAAGGCGACGATCGTCATGCCGGTCACTACTCCCGAGATAAAGGTCAACGCGGTCAAGTCGTACGGCGCAGGGGTTGTGTTGCACGGCGACAGCTATTCCGACGCCGCTGTCGAGGCAGCCAGGCTTGTCAAGGAAAAGGAGCTGACGTTCATACCGCCCTATGACGATCCTGAGGTGATTGCGGGTCAGGGAACCGTCGGCAAGGAGATTCTCGAACAGGCGGGACGCGACCTGACGGCGGTGTTTGTGCCTGTCGGAGGTGGCGGTCTTGCGGCTGGAGTCGCTGTCTACATAAAGAGCGTCAGGCCTGAGGTTAAGGTCTTTGGCGTCGAGCCGGAGGATTCCGACTGCATGTACAGGTCAATCAAGGCAGGTCGCCGTGTGACGGTCGAAAACCCGGGGCTTTTTGCGGACGGTGTCTGCGTGAAGACGCCAGGCGAGGAGACCTTCAAGCTCTGCCGCAAGCATCTTGACGGCATCGTGCGTGTTTCGACGGCCGAGACATGCGCTGCGATAAAGGACGTCTTCGAGGCGACCCGCGCGATATGCGAACCGGCGGGCGCTCTTGCGCTCGCAGCCGCGAAGAAGGTCGCCAAGAAGGGCGAGACATACGCCTGCATACTCTCTGGCGCTAACATGAACTTCGACAGGATTCGCTTCGTTTCAGAGGAGACGGAGATCGGCGAAAGACGTGAGGCAATATTCGAGGTGAAGATTCCAGAGCGTTGCGGCAGCTTCAAGACTTTCATATCAAAAATCGGCAAGAGGGCGGTTACTGAGTTCAACTACCGCATGAGCGACCCTGACCACGCGCACATATTCGTCGGGCTCAATGTCAACGGTCTGGAGGAGAGCAAGGCGCTCGCTGCGCACTTCGAGAAGGCTGGCTTCCCGACTGTCGACCTTTCGGACGATGCGCTCGCGAAGGAGCACGTGCGCCACATGGTCGGAGGGCATTGTCGCGGCGTGCACGACGAAATCGTTCTCTCGTTTGAGTTCCCAGAGCGCCCTGGTGCATTGATGGATTTTCTTTCGGTGATATCGCAGCGCTGGAACATATCGCTGTTCCACTACCGCAATCACGGCGCGGACCACGGCAAGGTGCTGGCGGGCTTCCAAGTGCCGCAGAGCGAGCGACGCGACTTCTCGGACGCCCTGAAGAGGATTGGCTACAACTACGAGGACGTCACGAAGAACCCCGCCTACATCTACTTCCTCGGCAATAGGGACTAGGCTGACCGCGATATGCTGGATGTACGCAACATAGCCTTCACCTACCGCAAGCAGCCCGTGCTGCGCGACGTTTCTTTTGTCGTCTCGCCCGGCGAGGCTGTGGCTGTTGTTGGGGCGAACGGCGCCGGCAAGACAACGCTGCTTAAGATACTAGCGACGCTGGCTGTGCCAGATTCGGGACAGGTGCTTTCGGAGGGGAGGAGCATCTATTCGCGGTCTCTCGACTACCGCAGACAGATTGGTTATCTGCCCGAGAACGTAGCGCTATACGACGACATGACCGTCAAGGAGTATCTCATCTACCGTGCAAGGCTGAAGGGTGAGCCCTCTAAGAGAATCCGCCGCCGCATCGGCGAGGCGTCCGAGATGTGCCGCGTGGCGGATATACTGCGCAAGCCTATCCGCAACCTTTCCGCTGGGCTCAAGAAGCGTGTGGCTCTGGCGGACGCACTTCTGCTTCGTCCCAGAGTACTGCTGCTTGATGATTTTCTGGCCGGACTCGATTCCGGCATGCGCGATGCCGCAGTAGAGATAATATCAGAGGCTGGGGCATTCTCAAGCGTCATTGTCACCGGCCACGAGGTCGAGGATCTCGCAAGGTGGGCGACTCGATTTCTTGTGCTCAGGGACGGGGTTATTTCAGCCACCATCGGTGCGGCCGGAGTCGAGCCGAGTGTCGTAAAGAGCCGTGTCGCGGCCGCCATAAGGGGGGACGCCGAATGAGCCCGATACGCGTGACGTTTAACCGTACCGTAGGGCGCATACGGAATCTTTCGTCCACTGCTCTCGCGATAGGCGCTTTCCTGGCTGCGACATCCTTGCTGTTCGCGCTCGGCATCGACAAGGCCGAGGGTAGCTCGATCACTCTAGCGGCGGTATGGGCTATGAGCGTCTCGCCTGTGTTGCCCGTGTTGGCTGCTGTGCTAGCGATGGACGTATGGAGCGACGAGCGGCTCTCTGGGCGCATAGACTTTCTGCTTTCGGCCCCCGTGCGCGAACGCGATCTTGCTATCGGAAAGTTCCTTGGCGTTTGGGTCGTCAGCATGGTTGCGATCATCGCTTCGCTCCTTACGTGCGTGATTACATTCCGCCACTTTGCGCCTGATGCTGCGGCGCAGAGCGGGCTGCTGTCTTTCCTGCCAGGGCTGATTGCTCTGTCGCTGCAGAGTCTGTTGTGGTGCGCCGTATCGGTAGTGATGAGCACTTTCTTCCGCCATGCTGCGGCGGCGGCTTGCACGTCCGCTGCTCTTCTCTGCGGATTGCCTCGCGGCCTCTGGGCCGGTCTGCGCGCATGGTCGACGAAGGGCGGGACGGCGTATGGCGAGATGCCTATTGACGCCCATGTGACCGACATGTCGCTCGGCCTCTTCTCGCTCGGCACGGTGTTTTCGTATCTGATGCTCTCCGCCATAATGGTTTTCGTGTGCGCAAAGTGCGTGGAGTCGATGCGCCACGTCGGTCGCGGCGCGCTTAAGGCGAGGGCCGTGACCGTGCTTTCCGTTGTTATGTCGCTTGCGATGGCGGTCCTGCTGACGATGCTTGCAATGAGGCTAGATGTTGTCGTCGAGATGCCGTTCAGCCCCTCCAACCGAGGCATATCGCTACGGACCAAGGGCGTTCTGTCTGAGTCAAGTGGCGATATAGTCGCTACGTGCTTCCTGCCGAGGAACGATCCACTGTTCCGGCCGGTGAGCCATATGCTACGCGCCCTCCGCAAGGCGGCCGTGTCGCAAGGCGGCGCGAATATCGAGCTTCACTATGTCGATCCTCGTTGGGACCTCGGCGATTCGCAGAGACTTGTGCGTCTTGGCGTAGCGGACAGGTCTGTTGTCTTCGAGAAGAACCGCAGAAGGTTCATCGTGCCGCTCGATGGCGGATTCGGCGAGCGCATCTTCGCCACGGCGATATCGAGGCTGACGACGCCCCAGCAGCGTAGCACCATATGTTGGACGACGGGTCACGGAGAGGTGTCTTTCTCCGACTATGGGGCGTTCGGAATGAGCGACATAGCTCGCGAGGTCTCGCGCGATGGGTTCAGGAATATTCCGCTCGACCTTTCCGCAAGCACGACCATTCCGACTGACTGCGCCCTTGTTGTCATCGCTGGCGCAAAGGAGGATTTTTCCCGGATAGAGGCAGACAGAATCGACGCCTACCTTAAGCAGGGTGGCCGTATGCTCATGCTGGTCGACGAAAGGGGTGACGACGCGCTGGCTTCGTTGCTTTCTGCCTGGGGGCTCAGGATATCGACCGATCCGCTGATCGGTGCGAGGACCATTTCAGGTAGCGATGTAATAGCCTCATCGTTTGCGGATCATGCGATCACGGCGCCGCTTGCAGGCACGCAGCTCGTCATGGAGCGTCCCGTCGCATTTGAGCCGTCCGCCGTCTCGGCAGGATCTGGTGTAGATGGCATCGAGTTCACCGAGCTTGTCAGGGCCGGGGGGAGATGCCTTGCCGCCGCGATTGAACGCGGCGCCGGTGCTGGGTCTGATATTGCTCTAAGACCCACGAAGATAGTTGTCGTAGGCGACACCATGCTTGTTGCCAACGCCTCTCTTGCTTCGCGAGGGAACGCCAACAAAGACTTCTTCCTGAACTGTGTAGCTAACCTCGCTGGAATTGGTGTCGTCAACTCCAGCGGCGTCGAAATCGGCAAGCTCCTTACCGGAATGGACCGCAAAACGCGCATACGCTTCGTACGCTGGTCGGCTGGCGCGGTGCCGGGCGTGGTGTTCCTGCTTCTTCTTTCATACGTCGCAATCCGCAGGAGGAGGTCATGAGCAACACCCGTACTATGAGCTGGCTCGCCTCTTTGATCGTGCTTTTGATCCTGGCGCATCTGTTTCTTGATATGCGCGGCTCCGGCATCTCCCGCATAGCGAGGCGTGGAACGATTGCTCCCGGCGCAGATGTGGCGAGTGCCATATCCGTAAAGTACGAAGGCAAGCCGTCGCTAGTGCTTTCCAAGGCGTCGGGAGAATGGCGGCTTGTTTCGCCTTTTCGTGCGCGCGCTGACCGTCAGGCGGTTCTCGCGCTTCTCGACGGGTTGGCGTTTACGCCGATACTGGATTCGATGGATGATTCCGAACTGCGTAAGCTGGATCGCCGCCGTCAGGATTTTGGGCTTCAGCCGCCGGTTCTGGAAGTCGAGACTCTGGGCGCTAACGGCGTCGAAAAGGTTGCGTTCGGCGGCTCGACGCCAATGGGCGACGGTGTCTATGCGGTTGTCGAAGGCGAGAATGTGGTCTTTGTCGTGCCAACGAACGTGTTTGCAGCTGTCGACAAGTCATTCGATGGGTTTCGCAGCCACGCGCTTTGTGACATCGCGGCGGACGAGGTGGGCGCGTTTGACATAAGGCTAGCGGCAGGAACTTTCTTCAGGTTTATTCGTAGCGGAGAAAAGTGGCGCATGACCGAGCCGTCTGTCGCCGCGGCGTCCGCCCAGAAGGTGAACAAGTTCATAACCGCGATCCTTGACGCCAGGGCCGAGGGCTTCGCCTGGCCGGTTGGTGCGACTAACGAGATCGAGACTGCATCCGCTTCACTTCTCGCCGGCTACGGGCTAGATCCCGATAGCGCGGTTACGCTGACTTTCAAGGGTGTTGACGGCATTGACCACCAGGTTTCGTTCGGTAGGGATGCGGAGAAAGGCTTCGTCTACGCGCTAGCCCTCAACGGTTCGGCGATCGTCACCATAGATTCTTCCCTCAAGGACATGCTCGTATATGATGTCTCCAATATGATGGACAAGCGGCTGTTCCCGGTCGAGGCTTCGGCGGTCTCTTCAATATCCATCCAAAGCGGCGATGCCCAGTGCATTCTTGCGAAAGGTCCCGATGGAGAATGGCGTATCGATGCGCCTGTTTCCGCTCCGGCCGACAAGGTGGCGGTAGACGGGCTGATCGGTCGTCTTCTATCGTTGAATACGCAAGATCAAGACAAGTCCGGCGTCAAGGTGTCGCTCGGACCTGATGTGGAGCCGGCGTATGTGCCGAGCACTGCGATTCTCGACGGTTTTGGCTTTGAGCGGTTCCGCTCTTGCGAGATGCTTGACATTGCGCCGTCGCAGGTTCGCAGGCTCGTCGTCACGAAAGACGGGGCCAAGCCTACGGCTGTCATCTACGATGCCAACAGGAGGGTTTGGGATGTCGAGGCTTCGGAGGTTGGCGGCGTTGCCGACACTGAGGCAATTGAGTCGATTTTGTCGGCGATCACTCCGCTCAAGGCCATCGAGGTCGTGACGCTTCGCGCCACCCAGCCGGAGCTCGCGAAATACGGGCTGGAGAATCCCGCGTACACGATTGCGATTGACAGGGTGCAGGCCGACGCCATCCGCCGCAACATACGCATTGGCGAGGTCAGCGGTTCGGGGCGCTATGCGACGGTAGGTTCGCTGGATGCCGTGTTCCTGATTCCAGAAGAGACGGTAAAGAAGTTCATTGCGCCTATTGTGCGTTGACGAGTGGAGGTGCCGAAATGAAGATAGGGTGTCACCTTTCATCCTCTGGCGGTTATCTGGCCATGGCTCAGACCGCCGTATCGATCGGCGCGAACGTCTTCCAGTTCTTCACGCGAAATCCGCGCGGTGGTGCGGCGAAGCCCATCGACAAGGCCGACGTTGCGGCGTTTCTGGAATACGCCGAGGCGAACGGAATAGGGCCGATCCTTGCGCATGCTCCATATACGCTTAACGCCGCCGGAGACAACACGCGTGTACGCGACTTCGCCGAGATGACTATGACCGACGACCTCATGCGCCTTGAGCTCACACCTGGTGCGATGTACAACTTCCATCCCGGTTCGCACGTCGGGCAGGGCAGCGAGAAGGGCATAGAGCTGATTTCGGACATGCTGAAGAGGATTTTCGACGGATTCGGCAAGACTCCTTCCACAACAGTGCTTCTTGAGACCATGTCCGGAAAGGGTAGCGAGGTCGGCCGCAACTTTGAAGAGCTGCGGGAGATAATAGACCGCACCGGATTGCCACTGGGCGTATGCCTAGATACATGCCACATATGGGATGGCGGTTACGACATCGTAAACGACCTTGATGGCGTATTGGAAGAGTTCGACCGCGTGGTGGGACTAGACAGGCTGATGGCTATACACACCAACGACTCGATGAACGTGCTGGGTGCGCATAAGGATCGCCATGAGAAGATCGGCAAGGGCAAGATCGGCCTTGCGGCGTTCGAGCGCCTTGTCAACCACCCAAAGCTTAAGGACAAGCCTTTCTATCTTGAAACGCCATGCGATCTTCAGGGCTACAAGCAGGAGATTGCGCTACTTAAAGGAATGCAGAGATGAAGATATTCAGAGAGCCCGCCAAGCTCCAGAAATGGTGCCGCGCCCAAAAGCGCGCCGGAAAGAAGATCGCCCTTGTGCCCACGATGGGCTATCTGCACGAGGGGCACATCAGCCTCATAACAGAGGCCAAGCGCCGCAAGGCGGACGAGATCGTCGTAAGCGTGTTCGTGAATCCCGTACAGTTCGGACCAAACGAGGACTACGCCAAGTATCCTCGCGACGAGAAGGCCGATCTGGCCAAGTGCCGCGCCGCCGGAGCGACGGCAGTGTTCTTCCCGACGCCCGCGAACATGTATCTCGAGCACCATTCAGTCTACATAAACGAGGAGGATCTTTCGAAGGGTCTTTGCGGGGCGCGTCGTCCGGGCCACTTCAGGGGGGTCTGCACCGTCGTCGCCAAGCTCTTCAATCTCGCGCATCCAGACTTCGCAGTTTTCGGACAGAAGGACTACCAGCAGGCGCAAGTCATCAAGCGGATGGTTCGCGACCTCAACTTCGACCTCGACATCGTTCTCGCGCCGATTGTCCGCGAACCTAGCGGGCTTGCGCGTTCTTCGCGCAACACCTACCTTTCGCCTGATGAGAAGGCGTCCGCGCTAGTGCTTTCAAGGTCGCTTAAATCCCTTAAGGCAGGAAAGCTTTCCCTCTCCGGTGTCGCGAAGGCCATAGAAAAGGCCGGGCTCAAGGTTGATTACGTCGAGTGCGTTGACGCCGAGACGCTTCAGCCCGCCAAGAAGGCCGTTCCCGGCACGTGCGTTCTCGTTGCGGCTTATGCCGGAAAGACGAGGCTGATCGACAACATCCTTATCTGAGGGCGCGAATGTTCGACAGGATAATCATCACAGCCGCGAATGAAGCACAGGCGAACGGATACCGCGCCCAGACGCGTGGCGACAGGCGCATTACGGTGATTGCCGATCCTGGCGGAAAGCGCGTCGGCTCTTTGGGCGCTACCGTCAACGCCCTAAGGCGAACTCCCTCGGGCGGCAAGGTTCTCATATGCCATTCCGGCGGCGATGCGAGACGCACACCGGGCTATGCCGCGATGGGAAAGGCTTTCGTCCCGATGCGCGACGGGCGTAGCATGTTCGAGCATATAGTCGAGACGATGGAACTGCTGTCGATGCCCGAGACTGGTGGACTGCTCGTCTGCTCCGGCGATGTGCTGCTGACTTTCGACTACGCAGCCGTTGATCTTTCGGAGGGCGGCGTGACCGGAATCGCGTATCCTGACGGACCTTTCCAGGCGCAGCGCCACGGCGTATATGTGCCTGCCAAGGGCGCGAAGAGCAAAGGCGCGATAAAGGTTGCGGATTTCCTCCAGAAGCCGCAGGTCAAATCGGGTCGGCATCTCATCGATACCGGCATAATGTTCATCGACTGGCCGACGGCCGAGAGGATGAAGGAGCTGCCTATATCGGGCGACATCTACGAGGAGTTCCCCAAGATGCTTCTCGAGGGCTTCGCGCCGTTCAGCGTGAACGTGATGCGCAGGTGCGAATTCTTCCACATCGGCTCCTCTCGCGAACTTCTCTCGCTGCTCGGCGACGGCAGGACGTATGTGGATTCCGTCTGCTGCCCCAGTCTCGAGCTCGCTGGCGGGAACATCGTGACGAATATTCCAGAAGGACGCTTCTCGCGCATTTCCCTCGCAAAGAACGAGTGCCTTACCTGTCTGCCGCTCGGCAAGGACGAGTGGTACGATCTGAAATACCGGCTCGACGACAACTTCAAGACAGACGGGCTATGGGAGAAGCACGGATTGGCCGAGAAGATGAAGCGCGTAAACCATTCGCGGCTTCTCTCCGTGCGAAAGGCGGCGCTGCTGGCGAAAACCGTACGCGTCGAGCGTCCTTTGAGGATAGATCTCGCCGGTGGTTGGAGCGACACTCCGCCAATCTGCTACGAAAACGGCGGCGCGGTGATAAATGCGGCCGTGACGCTTGACGGATGTCGCCCTGTCGTCGCTGAAGTGAGGCGTATCGTCGAGAAGGAGGTTCGCGTCGAGAGCGTCGACCTTGGAGAGCGCGGCGTACTCACGAAAGCCTCCGAAATCTATGGTGAGAAGGACCCTCACGACTGGTGCGCGCTTGTAAAGAGTGCGTTGGCGGTGACAGGCTACAAGTTCGCGCAAGGCGGGCTTGACATTAGGATCTTTGCGGATGTTCCCAAAGGCAGCGGAATGGGCACCAGCTCGATTCTCGGCGCGGCGCTTGTCGAAGCCCTGCTTAAGACGTTCGAAAAGCCGCACGATGCCGACACCGTAGCCCAAGTTACGCTGCGCCTCGAGCAGGAGATGCGTACCGGCGGCGGCTGGCAGGATCAGATGGGCGCTCTCTATCCAGGGGTGAAGCTTATCGAAACGAAGAAGGGCCGCGACCAGTCGTTTACCGTGCGTCGCCTTCCGCGTAAGGCCGAGGAGGCTTTCGGTCGTTTCCTGAAGGATCGCGGACTTCTATACTTCACTGGCCAGAAGCGGATGGCGCGAAACGTGCTTCGCGGCGTCCTCTCGTTCTACGAGGCTAACCCCGACGGAATCGCCCACGCGATCGTCGGCGCGCTGAAACGCGACGCAGTCGCTAGCTACAGGGCGCTCAGGCGTGGGGACTGGCGCGGCTTTGCTGCGGCGCTGAACGCATACTGGATGAACAAGAAGGCTCTTGACCCCGGCAGCACCAATCCGCAGGTCGAGAGCATAATCGCCCGAATTGCGCCGTGGACAGAGGCCGTCTCGCTCGCCGGGGCTGGTGGCGGAGGGTTCCTGTTTGCCATAGCGAAATCGAAGTCTGCCAAGGCGAAGATGCAGAAGGTTCTCGCGGCCGCCGGAACTGGCGGCAGGTGCTATCAGTTCGCTCTGGATTGCTGACGCCATGAAGATACTCGTTCTGAACGGACCAAACCTCAACATGCTCGGCGTACGCGAGCCTGCGATATACGGCTCTCGTACGTATTCCGACCTTGAGGCGTTCATAAAGTGCGCCGCGGAAGAGCTGGGCGTGCCGGTCGAGGTTCGCCAGTCCAACCATGAAGGCGAGCTGGTCACTTGGATACAGGAGGCGCGCGGCGCTTTCGATGCTATCGTCATAAACGCCGCCGCCTATACCCACACGTCCGTCGCGATACTCGATGCGCTCAAGGCTGTTGCGCTTCCCGTCGTTGAGGTTCATCTTTCCGATCCCATGACGCGCGAGCCTTTCCGCCACGTGTCCTATGTGTCGTTCGCCGCCGAGGCTACCTTCAAGGGGCGCGGTTTCGAGTCGTATTCCGACGCGCTCAAGCATCTTGCGGAGAAAGGGGATCGCTGAATGCCGCTCTACGTATATGAGGCGAAGGATCCCGAGAAGGGCTGCGAAAAGTGCAGGAACGGCTTTGAGATACCTCAGTCGCTGAGTGAGGACAAGCTGACGCACTGTCCGTACTGCCGCGCCGACGTCTTCCGCGTCATATGCGCCCCGGGCCTTACCCACTCCAGAACCGACCTTCACTATCGCGCCAAGCGTGCTGGCTTCCATACCCTCAAGCGCGTCGAGAAGGGCGAGTACGAGAAGATCTACTGACCATGACGATTCGCGAGCTGGATGAGCATTTCATGGCTATGGCGCTGCGCGAAGCCGAAAAGGCCGCAGCAGATGGCGAAGTGCCGACCGGTTGCGTGATAGTCGAGATTCCCGAAGGCGGGGTTTCGATGCCTGCAGAGTGCCGGATACTCGGCCGCGCCCACAACCAGACCGAGGGGCTTACGGACGCGACGGCCCATGCCGAGATGCTCGCATTGTCTCAGGCGTTCGCCGCAAAGGGCAACTGGCGCCTAACCGGTTCTCGCCTCTATGTCACGAAGGAGCCGTGCCCGATGTGCGCTGGAGCAATAGTGCTTGGCCGCCTTGACGCCGTCGTGTGGGGCGCGAGCGATCCGAAGCGCGGAGGATCGACCGTCTTCGACATCTTCCGCCATCCCGGGATCAACCATCATCCTGAGCTTGTGCCTGGCGTCATGGAGGACGCCTGCCTGGCCGTGCTTAAAGACTTCTTCCGCACCCGCCGTCTGCAAAATGCTTGATTTCAGAGACATAAGCGTACACTACGGACATCAGGACGTCCTGTCGAATGTGACCTTCCGAGTGAACAAGGGCGACAGGGTTGGCGTCGTGGGGCCTAACGGCAGCGGAAAGTCCACGCTCTTCAAGATCGTTCTGGGCGAAATGTCGACCGACAAGGGCGAACTCATGATCGAGGGCTCGCCGCGCATCGGCTGGACGCGCCAGAACCCTGAGCCCGACAACGAGGGCGAAACGCTGCTCGAGTATTCCATGCGCGGCGTTCCGGGGCTTTCCGACATCGAGGCTGAGATGCAGTCGCTTGAGGCGGATCTCGCAGACCCCGCCAAGCTCAAGCGATATGGTGAGCTTCAGACGCTCTTCGAGCATCTTGGCGGCTACGATATCGAAACTCGCGTAAAGGTTGCGCTTGGCGGACTCGGCTTCTCGGTGGAAGAATTCGCGAAGCCATTCAAGTCGTTTTCAGGCGGGTGGCGCATGCGTGCGGAGCTTTCGCGCGTCCTTGCGTCCAAGCCCGACCTGCTGCTTCTGGACGAGCCGTCGAACTATCTCGACCTTCCGGCCGTCGACTGGCTGCAGAAGTTCCTTAAGGCGTATGACGGAACGCTGATGCTCATATCGCACGACCGCTACCTGCTCCGTACGCTCACGGACATAATAGTGGAGGTCGACGCCGGAACCGCCACGCGCTATGAAGGCAACCTCGACTGGTATCTCAAGGAGCGCGAGGTAAGGTATGAGCATCTCAAGGCGGCGAAGGAGAATCAGGACCACCACCGCGAACAGCTGCAGCGCTTTGTCGACCGCTTCCGTGCGCAGGCCACCAAAGCGGCTCAGGCGCAGTCCAGACAGAAGCTTATCGACAAGATCGACGACGAGAGGATCGTCCTGCCGAAGCGCTATACACAGTCCGGCAGGCTTCGCCTCGCCGAGCCGCCGCCGAGCGGAATCGAGATGTTCCGCTGCGAAGACCTCGAGTTTTCGTATGATGGCGTCCGCAAGGTGCTGGACGGCATAACCTTCAACATAGCGCGTGGCGACAAGGTTGCGCTGATCGGCTACAACGGACTTGGCAAGACGACGCTCATGCGCATCATAGCCGGCACTCGCGAACCGACCGGCGGCAAGGCCGTATTGGGGCATAATGTCGTTCCTGGCTATCTTTCGCAGGAATTCGCCGAGACGATTCCGCCAGACGTTACTGTGTACCGCAACGCAAAGAATGCGTGGGACGCGCATGGCGGTGGCCCCGAGAAGAACTTCCGCAACCAGCTCGGCGCGTTCGGCTTTGACGAAAACGATGTCGAGAAGCCCGCCGGAGTGCTGTCGGGCGGCGAAAAGATACGCCTTGCGTTCCTGCGGCTCTTTTTGAGCGCGCCGAACTTTCTTCTTCTCGACGAGCCGACCACCCATCTCGATCTCGACGGAAGGCGCCTTTTGCAGGATGCGCTGCAGAAGTACAAGGGGACGATCCTGCTCGTCTCGCACGACATCGACTTCGTGCGTGCCGTGGCGACCAGCGTGCTTGAGATCACCCATGACGGACTTAGGCAGTTCCCTGGCGGATACGACTACTACTGCGAAAAGAAGGCGCAGACGGCTGAGGCGCCAGCCGCAGCACCCCGCAAGGAGGAGCGTAAGGACGAAGGCGACGAGATGCGCCAGCTGACGTCCAAGGAGCTTCGCCAGCAGCGAGCGGCGGAACGCGCCAAGCTGGCGCCGAAGGTGAAGGAACTGAAAAAGCGCGTCGAGACGGCCGAACGCAAGATCGACGAGCTACAGGCGGCGCTTGATGCGGCTTCGGCCGAGCTTTTCAACCCGACGCCCGAAACCGATTTTGCGGAATTGAACCGCAAAGTGCGCACTCTCCAGTTCGAAATCGACCGCTATACCGACGATTGGGAAGCGGCGGCGACTGAGCTTGAAGAGCTTTCATCCCGATAGCCCAGCCCTGTTGATTTCAACATCCTCGCCGCGCTTGATGTGTGCTCGGTGATTTTTTGGTATAATGCGCAAACGTCAGGTGAGGCTAAGTTTAATAATTTATGGCGGACATACCAAAGACATCGACAACGTTGCTGAACGAATTGGCGTGTGATACGCAACACGCCCGATGGGGGGAATTTGTCGCTCGGTATCGTCCAATGATGCTTTCGTTCATGCAGGAGCGCTTCCCGGGGCTTGATGCGGAGGATATAATACAGGACACGCTGATAGCGTTGATCGAGATTTTCCCTGTGTATCACTACTCGCCGGAAGAGAAGGGGTCGTTCCATAATTACCTGACTGGGATTCTCCGCAACAAGGCGCTGCGCCAGATACAAAGAGAAAATCGCCGCCTCGCAAACGTGCAGGCTTATGCTAAAGAGGCGAAGGCGGCTGGACCGATGAAGAGGTTGCGCTTTTGGAGGAGAAGGGCTTTTCGCGCTACTCCCTCGGTCCGCGCATCCTTCGCACCGATACAGCCGTCGTCGTCCTCCTCGCAAGGCTTCAATCCGTTTGATTCTCCCCGGCGCCGAAGTGCTCGGGGTAGTAGTCGGGGACGCAGCCGTATTGCGGACCGCCGCAACATTCCTGGTGGCGGCAGTTGTCGCAGTCGCAGAATTTCATGCGCGTTCTCCCTTCAGCTTTCTGATTCTGGCTGCATTGGCGAGGCCGCCGAGCCTTCCGTTTCTGCGACAGGCGGCAAGTCGCTTTGGCGTCATTCGGCGGTTTTTGTTCTGCTCCGAACGTGTAGCCCAGCGGCAGTTTTCGGGGCAGCAACTGTAAATTTCAAATGAAATTTTCTGTCTTTGTCTTAGGGTGCGGAATTTTATCCCAGGCGCGTCAGCACATGGAAAAGACAGGAAGAAGGATGAGGGGTGCAGGGGGGAAGGAGGAAGGGAGGAGAAACCGCAC
>JAFPUH010000049.1 GCA_017395505.1 Kiritimatiellia bacterium | reverse complement strand
TCGGCGAAGTAGAGCGTAAGCTCGACGTCGTGGTTCCAGAAGCTGCCGTCGACCTCCTCGGTGTCGTTCTCATCGTTCATGAACGAGACGGTCGTCTCGGTTGCGTTCACGATGGTCTGCGTATCGAGGACGGCGTAGACGCGGCGCTGGTTCTCGTAGTCGAGCACGATCTTGACCGGCTTCTCGGCCCTCAGCTCGTAGCCGGCTCCGTTGTGGTGCGCGACCGTACACACGACGGGTCTGCTCTCATCGAACGCGATCTCGTTGTCGGCGCGCTCGCCGTGCTTCACGAGCAGGATCTCGTGGTCGGGCTGAGGCACGTTGGCCTTGACCCTGAACGTAAGCTGCAGCATCTCACACCTCCCTTCATGCCGCCGCGACGATCGTCGCGGTCTTGGTGTTCGAGGTGTACTCGCCGCCGTCGACGGACTTCGTGACGGAAACCGCGACCTCCGTGCCGTCCGCGACGCCCGAAAGCCCCTCGGGGAACGCGACAGCTATGCGGTTGGGGCCTACGCTTGTCGCGATGCCCTCGACCACGGCCCCGTCCTCGAAGAGAAATACGACCGTCACGCCCTCGGCGCTCTCGCCGAAGCCGCTGCCGTCGATGTAGATTGCGCCTCCCTTGCGTATCTCGCCCCTGACGCCCGATGCGCTCACGATGTAGTCGAGCTTCGCGGATCTGTCGTTCGCGACGTTGGACCAGCTGAAGGTGTCGAGCCCCAGGCGGAAGTCGCTTCCCGGCGCGATCCTGACGTTCACCCTGTTCGCGTCCGTCAGCTGCGAGCCCGCGTCCGCGACGGTGCCGTCGAGGTAGAGCCTCACATGGAAGTACTTCATGAACGCGATGGAGTTGCCCTCCTTGAGCTCCTCGTATATCTGGTCGCAGATTCCCTCCGCGATGGACTTCGCCGCGTTCGGCTTGAGCCCCGCTATGCGCCCTTCGTTGATCGCGTTTCGCACGACCTTCGAAAGCTGCATCGCCTCCGCCCTCTCGACGATGGCCGGTACGAATATCGTCCTCGTCTCGTCCTTCGGATCCTTCTGCGAGCGAACCTCGAACCTGAGCTTCGCCTTGTCCGTCGTATCGTTCATTTTTTGTTCTCCTTGCCTTGTTTGTGTTGCCTTTGTCTTGGTTTTGCCTGTGTCTTGTTGCCGTCCGCGACCCCCTGGGGGCGCAGCGTCCGGACCCCCGGGGGGGTCGGAGGGCAAAACCCTGAGGGTTTTGGCCCTAAACCCTCAGGGTCTTGCCCAGCGACCCTCAGGGTGTCACGGAGTTGCCTCCGCCGACATGCCGAAGAGCGGGTACATCTTCATGTCCTCGCCCTTGAACTCGGCCTTGCCGATGTAGCAGCCGCCGACCAATGTCGCCAGCGCGGCGGCACCGAGCGCCAGCGCAAGACGCCGCGGATTCGCTTCTGTGGTTTCTTTTGTGGACATTGATTGTCCTCCTTTCACCCTTTTGCGCATGTGGTGCGGTTTTTCGCGGTACTCGCCCCGTCCGCTTCGCGCGCGCGCCAAAACCAGAAGCATTAAGATATCTATCCCAAGACCAGATCCACAATCTGTTAGGCTATACTACACGTACCAGAGCCATGTACCAACGAAAGGAGCAAGATGGCAAGATACGGATATGTGCGCGTTTCGAGCGCCGACCAGAACATCGACCGTCAGATCCGTGCCTTGACGGAGGAGGGAATCGACAGCGCGGACATTTTCATAGACCGCAAGTCGGGACGCGACTTCGATAGGCCGGAATGGAGGCGCATGCTGAAGACCCTGCGGCAGGACGACACCGTGGTGGTGCTCTCCATCGACCGCATGGGCCGCAACTACGACGAGATCCGCAGGCAGTGGCAGCTGATAGTCCACGAGCGCAAGGCCCACATGCAGGTGCTGGACATGCCGCTCCTCGACACCCGCCGCGACGAAGGAGGGCTCGCGGGACGGCTGATCGGCGATATCGTGCTCGAGGTGCTGGCGTTCTGCGCGCACAAGGAGCGCGAGTCGATACACGAACGCCAGGCGCAGGGCATCGCGGCCGCGCGCAGGCGCGGAGTGCGCTTCGGCCGCCCGCGCAAGGCGCTGCCGGAGAACTTCGCCGAAATCGCCGCACTTGTGGCCGCCAAACTGCTCTCGCCGGCGGAAGGGGCCAGGGCGTGCCGCATGGCGTACACTAGCTTCCGCAACGGCCTGAGGCAGTTCATGGAAGAAGGCAAATCACGCCCCGAATCGGTTTACGAACAGGATTTGCAGCGTCCTGTTCGTGATTCCTGTGGCGCGAAACCGTCTGTTATGGTACAATATCGGCGAAACGATGAATGACTCCACGGACAGAAAGCCGACGCGCTTCGAGCTTCGCCTCAAACAGGCGAAGAACCCCCGTTGCCGCAAATACAAGCGGCTGCGGGCGAAGAAGCCCGTCGTCGAGCTCTCGCCCCGGCGCACGAACCTTCAGGCGGTGCTTGAGGACATCAGGAGCGGAGATCTGGCGGCCCCCAGGTACGACCCCAGCCTGTTCGGCGGAAGTCCTCTCGTCAAGCGCGGAATGGGCGAAGTGGAGTCGGTGGCAAAGGCCGCCGTGTTCATCGCGGGCGCGGCAGTGGCCGATGCGGTCGAGTCGGCGAAGGCCGTGATCGAGCGGCGCAAGGCGAAGCGCGAGGAGGAGGCGAACCGGGTCCGCCACGAGCTGAACCTGGCACTGCGCCGCAAGTACTACGCGAAGGAGGCGGAGCGTCGCCATAGGCAAGCCGAGCAGCTGCGGGCCGCAATGCCTCCGCCGTCGAATCCGATGCCGACGCCGGAGGCGCTTGTCCACGCCTACGTGCACAGGCACGTGAGCGAAGAGGCGGCGATGAGGTTCGGAAGCCTGATGATCGATCTGGAGGAGCACGTGCGCAGGACGGTGCGGCACGACGGCTCGCGAATCGTTGGCAACGACGGCGGAGTGCGCGCCTGGTTGAAGAAGCACTGCGCCGAGCTTGCCACGCACTATCACACGTGCCAGAGGTTCAAGCGCAAGTCGCAACCCGATCTCTAGCGCTTTGATGTCGTCGCCCGCGACCGGCAGCGCGGCGAATTCATGTTACAGCCAAAGGAATCGTCTTCTGGACCTCGCCGGGTCAAATAACCAAAAAGTACACCTTTGGGTTAACGTCGCTATAATAGCATATTTTCCGGAATCGCGCAAGGGGGGTAGAAACTGGAGTTTACCAAAAATTTCGGCTGGTGGGGCGTTGCGCAAGTTAGATAATCGCTGCTTACCCCATATCTTTCAGGGCTATGCCAAATTACGATCAGTATTTGCAAACTTGCAAATACTGCTCGTAATTTCCGCCGGGCTCCTACAGCGGCGTGTTCATGATGCTTCTCAGCTTGCTCTTGATGTCGTAGTATTGCCTGCGCATGATCCTCACCCTCTTGAGCGCCTCGCGTTCGGACAGCCTCTGGACCATGCAGCACAGCACTCCGATTTCGGTCGCGTTCAGCCGCGCCAGCTCGCGCAGCACGGTGCAGACGTTCGCATCCATCGCGTCACGCCTTCTGGAGAACGCGATCATCGCACCGACGACCGACGGATGTCCTGATATGTCACGCATGAACCTCCTGCCGAGGATGCCACGCATATAGCCGAGGTGCTGCCGCACCATGCTTCGCTTGGCGCTAAGGAGGGTCGCGGTTTTTGCGGCGTCGCGCCCTTGCGCGTGCTTGCGCAGGATCCCCATGTCCTGCGGGCTGAGGTCCTTCGCGTGCCAAAGCCCCTGCGCAAGCAGCCAGCCTTCGGGCGCATCCGAGTATATGATCTCGTGCAGGTCGTCCAGGAACCAGTCGGGTACGAGCTTCCTCATGCCGCCGTCCTCCCCGCCTTGTTGAGCCTTGCCGTGAGCGCGCGCGCCCTTGTGCGGACCTCCTCTCCCGCCCTGAGGTCGGCCCAGAACTGGTACAGTGTCTCGCGGAAGCGCTCTTCGCCAAGGGCCGCAAGCCGCTTTCGCCATATGTTCCGGGATAGCCGCGTGGGCGAGTTCGTCAGCCGCGCGGCCAGGTCCAGCGCTGGATACGCGGGGTTCATGATGTCGTCGTAGTCTTTCGGCATCGGCGCATTGATCGTCAGTATAGTATCGTTCATGGTGAGTTTTGCCTTTCCACAAAAGGCCTCCCGTGGTGCGGTTTTTGGGGGTGGTGGAGCAGGTTTCCGTTACGAACAGGATTTGCAGCGATGCAAATACTGCTCGGAATATTTTTCTCGAACCAGGGGCCCGATCTTCCCTCGGCCGACGCTAGCGACGGGTCGCGACCCCCTGCGCCATCTGGCGGACGGCGGAAAACCCGTTAACCCAAAGGTGTACTTTTTGGTTAGCGGGAAAGAGACGAGGAGGAGAGGAGAAGAGATGAATAAAAACAGGGATGGCAGGGCCAAGAGGGGCGGGATAGACCCGTTCTGGGGGGGCATTGCGCTGGGAGCGGGGCTGCTGGCGTTGGCGTTCGTCCTGCAATGCGCGATAAGGGGCGAGCTCAGGCAGAGGGGCGAGAGCGGGATGCGCAGGGACCGCTGCGCCGAGGCGGCGACGAACGACATCAGACTCGCCCGCATCGCTGCCGCAGAGGAGGAGAGGGTCGCGGAGGAGCGCCGCCGCGCGCGGCAGCCCGGCGAGCCGACCCCAGAGGAGGAGCGCCTGGCCGCGCTCGAAGGGCTTACGGACATTTCGACAGTTGTGCGCGACGAGCCGCCGCGCACGCGGCAATAGGCAACAACAAACAAAACAACAAACCGAAAGGAAACAACAACCATGAAAGCAACGAGAAAGCTAGTGGCGTTGTTCAGCGCGGCAGTGTTGGCGCTCGCGGCGAAGGCCGCAGCACCGTCGGTCGTGGTGGACAGCGTGACGCCGGCGTATCCATACGGTACGTCCGTGCAGACAACATACACCGTGACGGCGGGCGATGCAGGCTACAGCCTCAAGTTCTACGCCACGATCAACAACGAGGTCTACGACGTGACCGACACCGTAAGCGGCGAGAGCGAGGAGACCCGTCTCAACGCCGGAGAACACACGGTTACGTGGACGGCCCCCTCGAACAAGCTGGACACTAACGCTGGCCTGGCCCTCAAGGTCGTCGAGACCGGCGCCGCCGCCAGCCCCGAGACTGTCGCAGAGCTGAAGACCTACAGCGACGATACGTTCGCCACCAAGACCGAGCTCTCCGACTACCTGACGACCGCCGCCGCCGAGACGACCTACCAGCCGGTCGGCAGCTATCAGGCCGCAGGCGACTACGTCACCACGACGGACGCCGCATCGACCTACCTGACGAAGACTGACGCCTCCTCGACATACCAGCCCAAGGGCAGCTACCTAACGAGCGAGAGTGATCCGTCGGTCAGCGCCTGGGCAAAGGCCTCGGCCAAGCCTGGCTACACCTTTGCCGAGATAACCGGCACGCCGACGACGCTCTCCGGCTACGGCATCACCGACGCCTACACCAAGACGGAGGTCGATAGCGCGATCTCCGAGTTCGCGACGACGGACTACGTGACAACCGAGATAGACACGGCCTTCTCTACCGCGACCGGCTCCAGCACGACCTACGCGTACCAGCCCTACATGGTCGTAGACCTCGAGACCGGCGACGTGACCTACGAGAGCAACGCTCCCGAAAGCTACAACACGCCCGTCTACAAGACGACCAAGATGGCGTTCCGCCGCGTCCCCGCCGGCAGCTACTCCTGCACGACAGGCAATGTCTACGCCGCGAACACGACGCAGACCCCCAACGGCACCGCGACCATGGCGAAGGACTACTACATCGCCATCTTCGAGTGCACCGAGGCGCAGTACAACACGATCATGGGCAGCAGCCCCAAGACTTCCATGAAGCCGAAGGCGAACATCACTTGGAACGCCCTCCGCGACTCCACCGACTCGACCAACGCGGTTCCCGCGGCCGGCACTGGCGTCATCGCCAAGCTGAACGCCAAAACCGGCCTCTACTTCGACCTCCCGACGGAGACGATGTGGCAGGTTGCGGCGCAGGCCTCCGGCCACCCCGGCGACGCGCGCTTCTACGGCAACGACGAGTACCGCCTGCCCCTCTACGCCAGAACCTCCGGCGGATCGACGCAGAACGTCGGCATGCTGCTCCCGAACCAGTGGGGCCTGTACGACGTGTACGGCAACGTCTGGGAGTGGTGCCTTGACTCCTGCGGCTACGTTGCGTGGAACAATGGCGTCCAGAACAACGCCGAGGACCAGACGATGACGCAGACCCCGCAGGGCGTTGGCGCTTCGCGCGTCCTCCGTGGCGGCGGTGCGAATGGCGATGCTGCCGCCTGGTATCGCTCGGGCTCCCGCCGTCGCGGCGGTGGTCCGACGGGCTCGGGCTGGGGCGGCGGCTCGAAAAAATTTGAAGGAGGAACGGAATGCAGATACGCGTGATAACGATGCGCTATCAGGAGGGGCTGCAGGGCTTCAGCGAAGAGGCCCTGAGGACGGCCACGTTCGGGCGGCAGGTGTTGTCGGTGGATCAGCATTTCTTCCTCCACGGAAACGTGCCGCACCTCGTGCTGACCCTGCAGCTGGCCGACACGGAGGGCGGCGGCTACCAGCGCCGCGACAGGAACGGGTCCGAGGCGGCGCGGCTGGAGGAGAAGATCCCGGAGGCGGCGCGTCCCGTCTACAACGCGCTCCGCGACTGGCGAAACCGCAAGGCGAAGGAGAAAGGGTGCCCTGCGTACAACATAGCGCTGAACGTGCAGCTGGCGGAGCTTGTGCTGAAGGCTCCGAAGTCGATTGCCGCGATGCGCGAGATAGAGGGCTGCACGGAGAAGTTCTGCAAGCAGTACGGCGAAGAGCTTCTGGGGCTGCTTGGCGACGTGAAGCCGAGCGAGGGCGGGACGCCTGCGCAGACGGAGGCGGAGGACCTGCTTGTGAGCGGGCGGGACGCCCGCTCCCCCAAGGGAGAGGGGTCCTCTTGTGATTCTGTGTCAGAAGAACAATACAAGTAAAAATAAATAATTCAATACGCGCGCATGAAGAGCTACGGCCAGCTTTGGGAGAAGATAACCTCGGAGGAGAACCTCCGGGCGGGCTGGCGCAATTTCCGCAGGTTCCATTCGTCCAAGCCTGCGACAAAGAAGTTCGAGCGCAGGCTGGAGGCGAATCTAGGCGCCATTCGCAAGCAGTTGATCGAGCGCAGGTGGCGGCCGAGCAACTACCATCAGTTCCGCGTCTACGAGCCGAAGCCGAGGACGATTTCAAGCGTGCGCATACAGGACAGGGTCGTGCACCATGCGTTCTGCAACGTGTGCGGTCCGCTGATGGACCGCAGGTTCATCGACCAGACGTACGCATGCCGCAAGGGGAAAGGCTCTCACATGGCGTGCCTCAGGGCGCGGGAGCTTGCGGCGAAGCACAGATATTTTCTCAAGATGGACGTGCGGCACTATTTCGAGAGCATAGACCACGACATACTTGTGGGCATAGTCAGCAGGATGTTCCGCGAGCGCGAGGTGCGCGGGCTTGCCGAGATGATAATACGCAAGGAGATTCCGCATCGCGAGGCGGGCAAGGCTCTGCCGATAGGCAACCTCACGAGCCAGTGGTTCGCGAACCTCTATCTTGACGGGCTGGATCATTTCGCCGTCGAGACGCTGAGGCTTGGCGGAAGGTACATCAGGTACATGGACGACTTTCTGGTGTTCACGGACTCGAAGGAAGAGGCGTGGGCGGTGCATGGCGAGATACGGGACTGGCTGTCGGAGCACCGCAGTCTTGCGCTCAAGGAGGAGGCGACCGTCGTCGCGCCGGTTAGCGAGGGCGTGCCGTTCCTCGGGCTTAGAATCTGGAAGAGCTGCTGGCACATGAGGCATTCGCGCCTGAAGCGCACCCGCAGGAGCGCGAGGAAGTACTACAAGGCGGTGATGCGCGGCGGCTGCACCGAGGAGAAGCTGCAGGAGGTCATGCGCTCGATGGAGGGCGCGGCGAACTGGTTCGGCTTCAAGGGAATCTACGCCAGACTCGACGAAGAGTTTGGCATCATGAAAGGCAACAACGAGAAAGAGAAGGAAAACATAGACACGGGCTTTGGGAGACACCTTTCCGCCGTGTGTTCGCGCGTCATCCGTGGCGGCAGTGCGAATGGCAATGCTGCCGCCTGGTATCGCTCGGGCTCCCGCAATCGCAACAATGGTCCGACGAACTCGAACTGGAACAACGGCTTCCGCCTTTCCAGCACTTGTGACAGTGCAAATGAAAATGACCGTGGCGGCAACTGTAAAACCACCCAAACGGAAGACTTACTGCACAAATCCCATCCCAAGTGCCCTGCGCCTCGCGAAGCGGGGACGAACATGCAACATGGCGGGCCGGAGCGAGTAGGCGCGTTCGCGCACAAAGCTCTGGCGGCTTCCGCCGCAGCCGTCATGGCGGCGGCCACGGCGTTCGCAGGGCTAGAGGCTTCTAATGCCGGTGATCTGCTCGTAGCATCTTCGCACGGTGAGGATGTCGCAGGAATGCTCCCGCACTTTGTAGATCACCCGAGTTGTCTTGGCCACGATTATCTCCCGGATGTCGTCTCGCTGGACATGAAGTCTTCGTGCGACGTAAGCTCGCCGCGTTCGATTTCCGCTTCTGCCGCTCTGACGTCTTCAAGGAGCTCCAGCTGTTCGATGTCGTCGTCGAATCTGGTTGAGCTCTCCCAGTCGACGATGCTCAGCAGAACCGAAGTCGGACGCCCGTTCTGCGTGACGATGATTGGGCGGTGCGTGCGGCGTGTCTTGTCGAAGTATTCGCCCAGCTTGCCGCGGCACTCGGTGAACGAGATCACGTCTTCTGAGAGAATCGGGCGATGCAGAGTGTTTCTGGCTGGCAGGGGCCTTGCAGATGTTGACATGATGGCTGCTCCTTTTGTTGACGCGAATAGTGTATCACATTCTGACATGCAGCGTCAAGGGGCGCCTTGGGGGATTTCAACAAAGACAATCGGTAATCAAATGAAAGGAACTACTACATGAAGAAGAAAATACTGTTTGCTGCGATGCATGCGCTTGCGGCCCTCGTGGCGAGCGCCGCGACGTTCAGCCTCAATTCGCTGGAGGGTGAAGGGGCTGCAGTGTTCGGCATAGATACGCTTTCGCACTATGCGAGCGCGTACGTGCTCGAGACGTATCCGAGCCCCCGCGCCATAACGAACGTGGTGCAGGTGCTGCCTGTCACCCAGTGGGGCAGCGGCACGATAACCGTGAAGCTGGGAGACGAGGTCAAGGAAACGCATGACTTCGCGTCCGACGGGACATGGGCCTGGCAGCTGACGGAGAAGGGCACGTGGACGATAATACATTCATCGGCTGTTCCGGGAGGCGTCGGCACGGCTACGTTCAACGTATCGTCCATCGCGTTCATAGAGGGCGAGGGCAGCAAGGACGAGCCGAAGACGGCCGAGGACGCCGAGTCGGTCGAGCACCTCATAGCGGAGGCGGAGGAGAACGAGGAGACGATCTACGTCGAGGTCGTCGGCGGCGACGGCGAGCCGGTTACGGTGACACTGGACGACGGCGGCGACGAAGACCCGGAGACGGGCGTCACGGTGGAGATACCCGACGGTACCACCATCGCGGTGGATTCGGAGGGCACCATAACCGTTCCGTACGGGACGACGGTCGTCGTCACGATCAACGGCGTGCCGACGGAGGTCGCGGGCCTCGTATCCGTAAAGAAGACGGGCGAGACCACAGGGGCCGTCAGCGAGACCGTGCGATTCACCCTCGCTTCGGTAGGAGAGAAGGCGATATACTTCCTCAACACGGTTGCGGCGAATTCCGGGGCCTACACGCTCGAGACGATGGCAGACGCGTATGGCGTGCGCACCGTGACGAACGCGGTGCAGGTATTGCCGATAACTGTTTGGGGCAGCGGCAGCGTGACGTTCGCGCACGAGGGCGGCGATTCTGCGACCGAGAGCTTCACCGCAGACGGCACCGTCGTCTGGAAGCCGACGCTTTCCGGCGAGTGGACGGTCACGCATTCCGGCGACACTACGCCGCCCGGCGGAACAAGCGTAGCGAAGTTCGTGCTGGCGACAGGCGGCGCGCAGGTGGCTGCCGTCACCATGTCGGGCATAGAGCTGGGCGATGAGTCGGCGCTCGACATCGAGTTCGCGCCGACCCTGAAGGCCGACGCCACCATGGGCGGGGCCGACTGGTTCTCGTCCGCGAAGGCGTCGGGGCTCGTGAAGGTGCGCGCCGCGACGACGCTCGAGGCGCTCGACACGGCGTCGGCGACGATACTCGACCTCGACGACCTCGGGGCCGCGTACAATCCCGAGACCGGCAAGGTTACGTTCTCGCTCACGGCGGAGAAGATGGCGGAGATAGATCCGTCGGCCAAGGCCATGTTCTTCAAGGTTGAAGTCAGATAAGGGGGCAAAGGCATGAAAAGGATGTGCATTCTCGCGACTATGGCGCTGGTAGCGTTCGGCGCCTCGGCAGACGACGGGTGGCTGAGCTTCTCGACCGAGGGGCCCGACACCTATTCGGACGGCACGCCGGTACTCGCGGGCGAGAGCTATGCGCTCGTCTGGACGGCGAACGAGGCTTTCGGCGGGATAGCCGCCGACGGTTCGCCCGCAGCGGAGGGCGACAGGGTGATAGTGAGCGCGCCGGTCGCCAAGGCGGGCGCTAAGGGGATGCGTTGCCCCGAGGTCATATTCCAGGTGAAGCGCTCGACGCTTGACGCGCTCGGCGAGGAGGGCCGCTTCTCGGTGGTGCTGCTCGACACGCGCGTTTCGGACGGCGGGGCTGTCGCGCCTGCGCCCAGGAAGAACGGCATGCCTCTGGCGGTGAACGGCTGGGGCGAGGTCTCCGGCGCGGTCTGCCAGGTGTCGGCGGGGCCGGTCGGCGAGGCCGAGGGCGACGGCAAGAAGGCGGCGGCGCTGGCGCAGCAGCCTTTGGGGGCGCAGCAACCGAGGATAAAGGACTTCGCCGTGGACGGCGACAGCGTCGTGCTGACTGTCGAGAACCTAGGCGGCTACGTGAGGGCGCATGGCGGGGCGGACGTCTCGGCGAGCGAGCTGACGGGCCCTGCGCAGGCCGACTCGTCGGGCGACGACATTACGATAATAATGCCGAAGATTGGCGGATCGAGCGGATTCTTCAGGGTAGTAGGCAACTGAAAGGAGACGATGACATGAAAAGGATCATGATGGCGATTCCGCTTTTCGCGGCGCTTGTGGCGGAGGCGGTCACGGTTTCGAGCGGCAACACGCTCGGCATGATGAAGATCGAGAGCGGCATGGGCAGCACGCCGGTGGCGGTTCCCTTCGTAGAGGTCGGGGGCGGGGCCAAGAAGGTGGGCGAGCTCCTGGCGCCGGACACCCTCGAGGCGGGCGACATGATGGTTGTATACGACGGCGGCACCTACAGGGCGGTCAGATACGACGGCGAGAAGTGGGAGGGCATCGCGACGGCGGCCGAGGGAGCATCGTTCGAGCTGGTGGAGGGCGATCCCGACGTGGCGGCTCCCGCGCAGGGCCGCGCGTTCTGGCTCGACCGAACGAACAACCTCTCGCGCGCCGTGTTCATGGCGGGGCAGGTTCCCGCGAGCTACGGCGCGACGGAGGTCGCGTCCTCGCCGATGCTGCTGGCGAGCCCGAAGGCCGAGGCGTTCAGGTTCTACGCCGAGGGCGCGATAACGGGCGCGGCGGAGGGCGACGCCATAATTGTTCCGCAGGAGGGCGGCAGGAAGTTCATCTGCACGTTCGACGGAACGAAGTGGAAATACACCAAATACGTCGAGGTGGCGCAAGGCTTCCCGAAAAAGGCGGTGCAGGCGGATGCGGACGACAGCTGCGACATTCCGATGGGCATGGGATTCTGGTACGTTCGCAAGGGCGCCGAGGGCGCTGCCCCGGTCGTGAACTGGTAAGGAGGGGATTATGATGGACAAGTGCAGGATTGCGGCATTCGTTCTGGCGGCGGGCGCTTCGGCGCTGGCGCACGGCAGCTACCTATACTGGCAGATAGACGGCGACTACTCGGCGAGCGACGCGACCGTCGCGACGCTATGGTATTCCTACGATGGCGGCGAGGCGGCCACGGTGAACGAGGAGGGCTGGAGCGGCATCGCGACGAGGGGCGACGAGTCGATAGGCCCGTATCAGGCCGACATCTCGATGCTGTCGGGCGACAAGACGGCGTATTCGTTCTTCGTCGAGCTTACGCAGTGGACCATAAGCGGCGGCGTCTGGTCGAAGACGGGGGATTCCTACAGGAGCGGGTGGACGTGGAGCTACAACGACCTGGCCGACCAGGGCTACATATTCGCCGACAATGTGATTGCGCCCTTGATATCGCCGATGGCGGTGAATTTCTCGCAGCCGGCCCCCGAGCCTACGAGCGGGATGCTGATGCTCCTCGGCATCTCGCTCCTTGCGCTGAAAAGGCGAAGCCGGCGCGACGGGCTCGGGCCGGCGGCGGCCAGGGGGGTGTGCGCGGCCGTTTTCGCGGCGGCGTGCGCCGTGGCCCAGGCGGGCGACTGGATGACCGTGGAGCTCGCCACCGGCAAGGTCGAGGATCCGGGCTGGCGGAGCGTGGGCGAGGCCGACGCGGGGCTCAGGGACGCCAAGTACAAGACCACCCACATGGCGATGCGCCGCGTGTCTCCCGGCAGCTACCTTCTGCAGAAGGGCAACGTCAGGCGCGAGGTGACCAGGGAATACTGGATAGGCGTGTATCCCGTGACCGAGGCGCAGTACGCCGCGATGACGGGCGGCGACGCCCAGGCGGGCGCGGTTCCGAAGACGGTGGTGTCCTATTCGCGGCTTCGCGGCGGGCCGGAGGTGCCGCCGAGGTTCGGCGAGGGCCTTGGCGACGGCCCGCTGGCGGCGCTTTCGGGGCGCACGGAAGGGTTCAGGTTCGACCTGCCGACGGAATGCATGTGGGAGGTCGCGGCACGCGGCGCGGAGCACGAGAACGACGCGCTGGGCTTTTGGGAGTCGCTGTTCAGCTGCGGCGAGGTGAACGAAGGCAACCTGGGGGAGTTCGCGTGGTTCGCGGGCAACATCGACGAGCGCGACGCGAGCGGCGCATACGGGTCGATCCGCGAGGTCGGCCAGAAGCGGCCCAACCCGATAGGGCTGTACGATGTTTTCGGGAATGTCGCCGAGTGGTGCCTTGACTCGAACGGGAAGAGCCGCCGAAGCAAGGACGCGCTGCTGGCAGATGCGCCGCTCGGCGGCGGCGAGCACCGCATCTGCCGCGGCGGAACGTTCTTCAGCGGCGCCAGGGAGTGCATGCCGTCGGCGAGGGGTTCCCAGATTCCGACGCAGGGCTTTCCGGTGATCGGCTTCCGCCTGGCGGCGATCGCAGAATAGCCTAGCATTTTGGCCGGTCGGCGGGGAAGCGGGCTGGTCGGGCGGCAGGGCGACAAGTCAAAAAACGTCAATACCAAACCTTCAAAACGCCCTGCCGTTGGTCCCCCTCCCGGCTGGCTGGCCATTTTGACTCGCTCGGCGACTGCGCGGAGCGAGTCAATTTATGCTATAATACAAGGATGAAAATCGTTGATGCAGACTATTTCGTGGTCGGTTCCGGCATGGCCGGGCTGATGAGTGCGATGCATCTTGCCTCATACGGCAAGGTTGTAGTCGCCTCGAAGGGACGTCTTGCGGATTGCAACACGAACTTCGCACAGGGCGGAATATGCTGCGTCATGGATGAGGAAGACTCCTACGACAAGCATGCGCGCGACACGCTGATCGCTGGCGCGTGGCTCGGCAAGCGGGATGTCGTGCATGAGATATGCGAGCACGCGCCTGAAGGCATCCAGGATTTGATCGAGTGCGGGGTCAAGTTCGCACGGAAGAAGGATGGCTCGTGGGATCTCACGCGCGAGGGTGGGCACTCGGCTCGAAGAATATTCCACGCAGGCGACATAACCGGCGAACGCTGCGAATCGGCGATGATAAAGACCGTCAAACGCCACAAGTCGATTTCGCTTCTTGAGAATACCATAGTGATCGACCTCGTCATGTCCAAGCGGATCGGTTTGTCCGGCGACAACCGCTGCATCGGCGCATATGTGTTGGACAAGTCGAGCGGCGAGATATACGCGGTGCGTGCCCCGAACACGATTCTCGCAACAGGTGGCTGCGGCAAGGTCTATCTCTACACGTGCAACCCCGACTCCGCGACAGGCGACGGCATAGCCCTCGCATGGCGTGCCGGGGCCAAGATCGAGAACATGGAGTTCATCCAGTTCCATCCGACATGCCTCTATCACCCGCAGGCCAAGCGCTTCCTCATATCGGAGGCCGTGCGCGGAGAGGGGGCGGTGCTGGTTGACAAGCGCGGGCGCGAGTTCATGAAGAAGTACGATCCTCGCGGCTCGCTCGCCCCCCGCGACATCGTGGCCCGTTCGATCGATTCTGAGATGAAGAGGACCGGCGACGACTGCATGTTCCTCGACATTCGGGACAAGGGCCGCAAGTATCTCCAGACTCGCTTCCCCAACATCTACACCAAGTGCATGGAATTTGGCATAGACATGGCCAAGGACCTTATCCCGATAGTCCCGGCGGCGCACTATACATGCGGTGGCATCCAGGCCACAACTGATGGCCGTACGTCGATACGTGGCCTTGCGGCGGTTGGCGAATGCGCTTCGACTGGACTTCATGGCGCGAATCGGCTGGCCTCCAATTCCCTTATGGAGGCGCTTGTGTGCGCAAGGCTGACGGCTGCTAGGCTTGGCCCCCATCCGGAGCGTTTTGGCGACGATCTGCCCGCAATTCCGGCATGGAAGATCGGCGACGCCGTTCCGCCTGACGAAGCCGTGCTCGTTGCGCACATGTGGGACGAGATACGCCGTCTCATGTGGGATTATGTCGGCATCGTCCGCACGAACAAGCGTCTGGCTCGCGCGGCACGCCGCATGAAGACGCTGCGCCGCGAGATACGCGACTACTATTTCAGATACCTCGTCACTCCCGATACGCTCGAGCTCCGCAATCTAGCGGTTTGCGCAGAGCTTATCGTGAAGAGCGCCATGTTGCGCCACGAGAGCCGGGGGCTCCACTTTACGCTCGACTACCCCAAGATGTCGAAGCGACCCAAGCAGACAGTAATAGAAGGATACAGGGGATGAACGATAACATACTTGAGGTCCGCGACCTGAAGGTCTGGTTTCCGATCAAGAAGGGAATTTTCTCGCGCACTGCGGGCTACGTAAAGGCTGTTGACGGAGTGAGCTTCGATCTGCGCCGCGGCGAAACGCTGGGCGTGGTCGGCGAATCTGGCTGCGGAAAGTCCACGACAAGCCGTGCCGTGCTCATGCTAAACAAGCCGTGCGGCGGCACGATCAAGGTCGATGGCGTCGACATATCAACGTTGCGCGGCAAGGCTCTGCTGGAGTATCACCGCAAGGTTCAGGTCGTGTTCCAGGATCCGAATGCCAGCCTGAATCCGCGCCACACGATCTGCGACATTGTCACAGAGGGTATGATATACCATGGGCTCTGCAGAAAGGAGGAGCGCAACGATCGCGCCGTCGAGCTTCTCGAGAGCGTAGGCCTCGATGCGTCCGTCCTCTACCGCTATCCGCACGAGTTCTCCGGCGGACAGCGCCAGCGTATCTGCATCGCCCGCGCAATCGCCCTCAAGCCGGAGCTGCTGATCTGCGATGAGGCGGTATCGGCTCTCGACCTTTCGATCCGCGCCCAGGTGCTGGACCTGTTGGGTGGACTTAAGAAGAAGCTCGGCCTCTCCTTCATGTTCATCACCCATGACGTCGGCGTCGTGCAGCACATCGCCGACCACATTATCGTCATGAACCACGGTCGGATTGTCGAGGAGGGTACGGCCGACGAGGTTCTCAAGAACCCGAAAGAGGAATACACGCGCCGGCTTATGGCGTCAGTGCCGAAGATCGGCCGCCCTCTGCCCGATATGGAAGACATCGTGGAGTAATGTCATGGACAAGAACCTCTATATAAAACCGCCGCTTGTGAACCGTGCGTACGACTGGAGGTCCGGTCCGCAGCCGAAGACCCGCCGGCAGCTTGACGCCTTCTTCAAGTCTCCAGCCATACGCAAGGTGAAGCAGGACATGTGCGAGATGGGCCGCCGGATATATGCCCGCGGATACACCGACGGAAACGGCGGCAACCTTTCCGTCAGGGTTGGCGAGGATCTTGTGCTTTGCTCGCCCACCTTGTGCTGCAAGGGCTTCATGAAGGAGGAGGACATCTGCCTCGTCGACATGAACGCCGGGCAGCTCTGCGGCTACCGCCCGAGAACGAGCGAAGTCAAGGTTCACATAGCGATGATGCTTTCCGCCGGATGGAACGCCTGCATCCACTGCCATCCGCCGCACTGCAACGCGTTCCTTTTCGCGGGTCAGGTTCCGCCGAGCGGAATAAACCCCGAGGCCGACATCTTCTTCGGGCAGATTCCGCTCGCCCCATACGCGACGCCAGGCAGCGACGAGGTCGCCGAAAGCGTGGCGGCTGCGTCCAAGAAGTCCAACGTCGTCTTCATGGAGAACCACGGCATCGTCTGCGGCGCGAGGGATATCGAGGAGGCGGAATGGTTCGCCGAGAACGCAGACGCCTATTGCGAGGTTCTGCTTCTTGCCGCCGGGCATGGCGCCAAGCTCAACCAGGTTGGGCCCAAGGGGGTCGCAGACTTCATGGCGATAAGAAAGTCTCTCGGTCTGCCTGTAGACGAGGGAATGAAGACCTACAACACACGGAGATTCAACGGCTACAGGATGGGCGTTTCGTCCAAGTAGCCTGGAGATGAGATGAGACCTCAGCAGCACAACCACCACAAAGGTCCCCGCGAGATGGTCACCGGCGGAGAATGGCTCTATGGCCGCAATCCGGTAGAAGAGGCTCTCGCGGCGGGGCGCAGGACGGCAAGCGAGATAGTGCTGCCGCCCGCCTTCCCCGACGAGGACGACCAGATTCAGCGCATACGCGACGAAGCCAACGCAAGGCGACTTGTCGTGCGTACCATGGATCGTACCCAGCTCGACAAGCTGACGCGGTTTGGCCACCATCAGGGTGTCGCGCTCAAGACCACGGGCTATCCCTACGTCGGATTCGACGAAATCGTGCGCGACGCCCAAGAGGACGAGAACGCGCTTGTGCTCGTGCTGGATCATCTTGAGGATCCGCAGAACGTCGGTTCGATACTGCGCACCGCCTGCGCGGTTGGCGTTACCGGCGTCGTCATCCCTGAGGATCGCGCCTGCGGCATCACCCCCGCTGCGGTACGCGCTTCAGCCGGCGGCGCCGAGCACATAAAGGTTGCGCACGTCGTAAACATCGTCCGTGCGATGCAAGATCTGAAGGATGCCGGGCTCTGGTTCACCGGGCTCGACTGGGGCGAGGATGCGAAACCCTACACCAAGATCGACTTCAAGGGACGCGTCGGCCTTGTCGTCGGCGCTGAAGGAAGCGGCATCTCGCGTCTGGTGCGCGAGAACTGCGATTTCATAGCCGAGCTGCCTATGCCAGGTGGCTTCGAGTCGCTGAACGCTGGCGTTGCGACCGCCGTGACGCTGTACGAGGTGCTGCGCCAGCGCGGCTGAAGGATCAATCGTCAACTGCAATTATGATATAATACCACTTATGAAAGACCTGAAAGAAGCATACAAGACAATCGAGGCGGACCATTTTGCGCCCGCAATGGAGATCTCGTTCATCGACGGCGACGCCCGCCAGACCTTCCGCTACGAGAAGGTGACCTGGAACATCGGCGGCGAGGAGAAGGGCCTTCGCTACGGCGAGAATCCCGGTCAGGAGGCTGCGCTATATCGTCTCGTCAACGGCAACCTCGTTCTGGGCGATGTCGAGATGCTTCAGGCCGGGCAGTATCTGGCGTCCGTGCCTGAGCTTCTCCAGAGCGGCAAGCATCCCGGCAAGACCAACGTCACCGACACAGACAACGCTCTCAACATCCTGCGCTATCTGATGGACAAGCCATGCGCGGTCATCGTCAAGCACAACAATCCGTGTGGAGTCGCCACTGGCTCCACACTCGCCGAGGCCTACTTCCGCGCGAACAAGGCCGACCGCCTCGCCGCTTTCGGCGGCGCGATAGCCCTCAACCGCGAGTGCGACATGGAGACGGCGAAGCTGATCGTCGAGAACTATGCGGAGGTCGTGGTCGCTCCCGACTTCAAGCCCGGCGTGATGGATCTCTTTGCAACCAAGAAGAACCTGCGCGTCTTCCGCATTCGCAACATGTCCCGCCTTACGGATTTTGTCGCGAAGCACGTCGTCGACTTCAAGTCTCTCATCGACGGCGGAATCGTCGCCCAGACTTCGTTCAGCGCGAACGCCCGCAAGCCCGAGGATTTCATGCCTGCCTATTGCAACCGCAAGATCACCGACAAGGCGACAGGCGAAGTTCGCTTCGAGGAGCACAAGATCGCCCGCCTGCCCACCGCGAAGGAGTATGAGGATCTCGTTTTCGGCTGGCTGGTCGAAGCCGGCGTGACCTCCAACTCCGTGCTCTACGTCAAGGATGGTGCCACTGTCGGTATCGGAACAGGTGAACAGGATCGTGTCGGCGTCGCCGAGATCGCCCGTGATAAGGCCTATACGAAGCATGCCGACTGGATCGCCTGGGAGAAGTACCAGAAGCCTTACAACGACCTTCGCCTGGCGTTCGGCGAAGCGGATGGCGCAAAGAAGCAGGCCGAGATCATGGAGCAGACACGCGCCGAGAAGGGTGGGCTCCCCGGCTGCGCGATGGTCTCCGACGCGTTCTTCCCGTTCAGGGACGGTGCCGAGGTGGGTATTCGCGAAGGCATAACCTCAATCGTCCAGCCCGGCGGCGCAATACGCGACTGGGATGTCATAGACTGCTGCAACGACGCCGGAGTCGCCATGGTGTTCACTGGTCAGCGCAGCTTCCGCCACTGATGAATATGAAATTCTCCTACAACTGTCTCAACCCCATTGCGGAGGTTGGCCTCGCAAACCTTGACGACAGGTACGTGCGTACCGAGAGCTTCGCCGACGCCGACGCAGTGTTCGTGCGCTCCGCCAAGATGGATGACCTTGAGCCCGGCGCGAACCTGCTTGCCGTGGCCCGTGCCGGTGCCGGCGTCAACAACATTCCACACGCCGAGTACGCCAAGAAGGGTATCGTGGTCTTCAACACCCCCGGCGCCAACGCCAATGGCGTGAAGGAGCTTGTCATAGCCGCCATGCTTATGGCTAGCCGCGACATCGTCGGCGGTGTTGAGTGGGTAAAGGCCAACGCCGCCGATCCCGCCATAGCAAAGAGCGCCGAAAAGGCGAAGAAGGCTTTTGCCGGAACCGAGATACAGGGCAAGAAGCTCGGAGTCATCGGCCTCGGAGCCATAGGCCAACGTGTCGCGAACGCCGCTATCGAGCTTGGTATGGAGGTTTACGGTTACGACCCCTACCTGTCCGTCGACGCCGCATGGCAGCTCGACCACGCCGTCCGACACTGCAAGAACGTCGAGGCAATATACAGCACATGCGACATCATAACGATACACGTTCCGGCGCTTGAGTCCACGAAGGGCATGATAAACGCCGATGCGATCGCGATGATGAAGAACGGTGTCATCGTGATAAATGCCGCCCGCGACGCCCTCGTGAACGAGCCTGACATGCTCGCCGCCATAGATGCCGGAAAGGTTCGCCGCTATGTCAGCGACTTCCCCAATCCGACAACTGCCGGACGCAAGGGTTGCCTCGTGATTCCCCACCTCGGTGCGTCGACCGAGGAGTCGGAGGACAACTGCGCCGTGATGGCTGTCAAGGAGATGCGCGACTTCCTCGAGAACGGCAACATCGCCAACTCGGTCAACTACCCGGCGTGTTCGCTCGGCGTTCCGGCCAAGGCAGGGCGCATCTCGATCTGCCACAAGAACGTCGCCAACATGATCGGTACGTTCACTTCGATACTCGGCAACGCCAACGTCAACATCGACGCCATCGCGAACAAGAGCCGCGGCGATTTCGCTTATACGCTGATCGACACCGATTCGGCAGTGCCGGCAGATGTCGTAGAGGCCCTCGAGTCCAGCGACGCGGTAATACGCGTGCGTGTGATCAGGTAATGGGCTACGCGAGGAAGAGCGCTTCCACCCCTCGGCAACCTGCGGCGCAGCCCAAGCAGGACGCCGCAAAGACGTCCGTCTGGAATGCGCAGATAGGCGGCGCGAAGCAGAAGACCGCGATGAAAGGCGTCGAGGTCTTGCTCTTCACATCCGAGCTCGCCGACCTGATTGAAGCTGGTATGACCCTCGGCCAGGCGCTGAAGGCCCTGGCCGGACAAGGCGAGGAAGGTAGCGCGCAGCGCTACGTCTGCCAGGATCTTTGCGACAGGATCGTCCGCGGCGAGAACTTCTCCGATGCCTGCGCCCACCACCCGAAGAGCTTCGAGCCGCTTTATTCCAACATGATAAGGGCTGGCGAGGCCTCGGGCGCGATGGTCGAGGTATTGCGTAGGCTTGTCGACCACTATGAGCGCTACGACAACATGCGCGGCAAGATAAAGAGCGCCTTGAGCTATCCCCTGATCGTGCTCGTGTTCGGCGTCCTCGCGATGATCGGCGCGCTGGTGTGGATCATTCCCCAGTTCCAGAAGGTGTTCGATTCCATGGGCGCTTCGCTGCCGCTGCCCACCCAGATACTGATAGGCATGAGCAACGCGCTCATCCATTACGGCTGGATGATGGCGATTGGCGCCGTTCTGGCCGCGCTCTGGTTCAACAAGTGGCGAAAGTCGGATTCGGGCCGCCTGAAGATCGACGGCTGGAAGCTCAAGATGCCGCTCGTTAAGGGTATCGTCGCCTGCGGCGCCTACGCTTCGCTCGCCTATACCCTCAAGACGCTGCTTGTCAACGGCGTCAACGTGCTTCAGGCGCTCAAGATATCCGAGGAGACCTGCGGCAACGCCGTGATAGCCCAAGCCCTCGCGACCGCCAGGAAGCGCGTGACGGACGGTACGAGCATCTCGGGTCCGCTCGCCTCGTCAGGCGTCTTCCCCCGCCTTATGACCGACATGCTCGCCGTCGGCGAACAGGCCGGCGACATGGCCGGCTCGCTCGAGCATATCGGTAAACGCTACCAGAAGGACATGGACCGCAACATAACCGCCTTTACCAACGCTTTGGAGCCTATACTTATAGTGATGATAGCCGTCGCCGTAGGTTTTGTCGCGATTGCGATACTCATGGCGGTGTTCAAAGTATCGTCCTCTCTGGGCTGATTTTTGGTATAATATACACCTATGGCAGAGGAAGAAGTTCAGAATCTCGAGTCCATCGCAGGGACGCTTGAAGACGTCAACATTGAAGACGAGATGTCGCGCGACTACATCGACTATTCGATGAGCGTAATTGTCGGCCGCGCGCTTCCCGACGTGCGCGACGGTCTCAAGCCGGTGCATCGCCGCTGTCTCTATTCGATGCACAAGCTCGGCATACCTTTCAGCGCGAAGCACGTCAAATCGGCGCGTGTCGTCGGCGATGTGATCGGCAAGTACCATCCGCACGGCGACTCCGCCGTCTACGAGACGATCGTCCGCATGGCGCAGCCTTTCTCCCTGCGCGTCCCCCTGGTCGACGGCCACGGCAACTTCGGCTCCATCGACGGCGACAAGGCGGCCGCGATGCGCTACACCGAAGTGCGCATGCAGAAGGTTACCGAGGAGATGCTCGGCGACCTCGAGAAGGATACCGTCGATATGGTGCCGAACTTCGACGAGACTCTCGAGGAGCCCTCCGTGCTTCCGGCCAAGCTCCCGAACCTCCTCCTCAACGGTTCCAGCGGCATCGCCGTCGGAATGGCGACCAACATACCGCCCCACAACCTCGGCGAGCTCTGCGACGGCATAACCTACTACGTCGATCACCGCGAGGACTGCACTGTCGAAGACCTGATGCGGTTCGTGAAGGGGCCTGACTTTCCGACCGGCGCGCAGATATGCGGCTTCAACGGCATCGCCAACATGTACAAGAACGGCCGCGGCCAGCTTCGCGTACGCGGCAAGGCCGAGGTCGAGGTCCAGAAGAACGGCCGCGAACGCATAGTCATAACAGAGATCCCCTACGCCGTCAACAAGCGCGAGATGCTCGTGCACATGGCGGAGCTCGTCAAGGACAAGGTCCTCGAGGGTATCAGCGACATCCGCGACGAGTCGAAGGACGATGTGAGAATCATCGTCGAGCTCAAGCGCGACGCCATCGGCGAGATCGTCCTCAACCACCTCTACAAGCACACCGAGCTTCAGACAACCTTCGGCGCGATAATGCTCGCGATCGACGGCGGCCGCCCGAAGATACTCAACCTCAAGGACTTCTTCCGCTGCTACGTCGACCACCGCTTCGACGTCATCACCCGCCGCACGCGCTTCGAGCTTAAGAAGGCCCAGGCGCGCCGCCACATACTCGAAGGCCTCCTGCTCGCCATCGCGAACCTCGACGACGTCGTCTCGATAATCCGCTCCTCCGCCAACCGCGAAGAGGCCCGCTCGCGCCTGCAGGAGAAGTACGGCTTCTCCGACCTGCAGGTCAACGCGATACTCGAGATGCGCCTCTACCAGCTGACGGGTCTTGAGCGCGACAAGCTCGAGGCCGAGATGGCGGAGCTGCTGAAGACGATATCCGAGCTCGAGGCGATTCTCGCCGACCCTGAGAAGATTTACGCTATCATCAAGGGCGACCTCGCCATGCTGCGCGAGAAGTTCGCTTCGAAGACCGACGCCCAGCGCCGTACCGAGATTGTCGCCGACGAAAACGAGGTTTCGCTCAAGGATCTCGTGCCGGATGCGCCTTGCGTCATAACGCTTTCGAACCGCGGCTACATCAAGCGCGTCCCGCTGACGGAATACCGCGAGCAGCGCCGCGGCGGCCACGGCGTGAAGGGCGCCCAGGTGAAGGAGGAGGATTTCATCCGCCTCGTCTTCGTCGCCCAGACCCACGACTCGCTGATGTTCTTCACGAACACCGGCCGCCTATTCGTCAAGGACGCCTACCAGATCCAGGAGGCGCCGCGCACGAGCTTCGGGCGTCCGCTCATAAACCTGCTGAACCTTCAGGATGGCGAGCAGGTTTTGGAGCTTCTGCCGATACGCAGCTTTGAGGGCGATATCGACGTCTTCTTCGCCACGAGAAACGGAACGGTCAAGAAGACGCTCCTGGGCGATTTCAAGAATGTCAACAAGTCCGGCATAAGGGCCATCAACATCGACGAAGGCGACGAGCTTGTCGAGGTTCGCCTCGTGAAGCCCAACGACGACGTCATCATGCTCACGAAGGATGGCCGCGCCATGCGCTTCGCCGCCTCCGACGTGCGCAGGATGGGCCGTACCGCTACCGGCGTTCGCGGCATCCGCCTGAGGGAAGGCGACCACGTCGTCTCGCTCGATGCCGTCAACGACGAGAAGACCCTCTTCATCGCGACAGCCAACGGATACGGCAAGCGCTGCGAGTTCGCCGATTTCACGCGCCACCAGCGCGGCGGTCAGGGCATGATCGGCATAAAGGGCGCCGACCGCAACGGCGCTGTCGTCGCCGCCCACGCGGTGTCCGACGACGAGAACGTGATCTCGATAACGAGCGACCAGCAGATGGTGCGCAGCGCCGTCTCCGAGTTCCGCGTGCAGAGCCGCGCCGCCCAAGGCGTCAAGCTGGTCCGCCTCTCCGACGGTGCTACGCTTGTTTCCGTGTCTGTGTGCGAGGGCGAAGCGACAGAAGAAGCTCAGTGATCTTCCTGTCTGCGGTGCGGCCCTTGAGGTCGACGACCCCCGCAATCTCCCGCGAGCCGTTCCTGTAAAGGATGGCTCGCTTGTCTTTTGCGTCGATTATTCCGATTCCTGCCTCTGCGCACTTTACGCGCAGCTCCGCGAGCCGTATCATCCGCTTCGCAGCGGGAGGCGGCGCACCGAACCTGTCCTTCAGTTCCGCTGCGAGCGCCCTCACGCTCTTCATGTCCATAGCCTCCGCAAAGCGCTTCATGAACCCCATGCGCTGCGCATCCTCCTCGACGTACGCATACGGCAGCGCCGCCGCCCGCTCGTCGTCTTCCGATGCCGGCGACAGGTCGATGAAGTCGAGGTTGAGCTTCACGTCGACGATGTCCTTTACCGTTTCTCCCTTCATTGCCGCTATCGTGCGCTGCAACAGCTGGCAGTAAAGGCCGAAGCCCACGTTCGCGATATGCCCCGACTGCTGGGACCCCAGCAGGTTGCCCGCTCCGCGCAGTTCGAGATCCCTTACGGCGAGGTTGAAGCCGCTGCCCAGTCCGCCATGCCTCTTCAAGGCCGCGAGACGCTCGCGCGCGTCGGAATCCACAAGCCCCGCCGACGGCAGCAGAAACACCGCCCGCCCCTGCCTCGAAGAGCGCCCGACGCGGCCCCTCAGCTGGTAGAGGTCGGCGAGGCCGAACATCTCGGCGTGGTCCACAAGTATCGTGTTCGCCCTCGGTATGTCGATTCCGGACTCTATGATCGTCGTCGACAGCAAAACGTCGTAGCGCCCCTGCTCGAAGTCGCGCATCTTTCTCGCGAGCGTCCTGTTGTCCATCTGGCCGTGGGCTACGACTATCCTCGCATTCGGCACGATCTCCTTCAGCCGCTTTTCGACCTTGCCGATGGTCGTCACGCGGTTGTGCAGAAAGAACACCTGCCCGCCGCGCTCTATCTCGCTGTCTATGGCGGCGCCCACGATCTCGTCGGAGTCCGTCACGATTCGCGTATCGACCGCAACGCGCTCGCGAGGCGGCGACCTGAGCAGCGAGAGGTCCCTCGCGCCGGTCATCGACAGGTAGAGAGTGCGCGGAATCGGCGTCGCCGAGAGGGTCAGCACATCCGCCGTCGCCCTGAGCCGCTTCAAAAACTCCTTGTGCTTCACTCCGAAGCGTTGCTCCTCGTCTATGATTATGAGCCCGAGGTCGCGGAACGTCGCCTTCTTCGAAAGCAGCGCGTGCGTGCCTATCACGATGTCGCAGACCCCGGTCGCGAGCCGCTGGAATGTCCCGTCATGCGTGCCGGATGTCTGGAAGCGCGATACGGACTCTATCCTCACGGGCGTACCGTCGAACCTCGATGTGAACGTCTCGAAGTGCTGCTCGGCGAGAACCGTGGTCGGCGCCAGCACCGCCACCTGCTTTCCGTTCATGGCTGCAATATATGCTGCGCGCATCGCGACTTCCGTCTTGCCGTAGCCCGCGTCGCCGCAGATTAGCCTGTCCATCGGTTTCTGCGAGGCAAGGTCGGACTTTATCGCGGAAATCGCCGCCGCCTGATCCGCCGTCTCTTCGTAGGGGAACGCCGCCTCGAACGCATCCAGCCCGTCGCACTCGACGTCATACTTGAAGCCTGGGGTGATCTCGCGCTTGGCCTGGGTTTCGAGAAGCGACGCTGCGAGGTCGGCGACCGCCTTCTGCGCGGCGAGCTTGTCCTTGGTCCAGCGCCGTCCGTCCAGCCTGTGCAGCTTTACCGTCTCGCCCTTGACGCCGACGTACCTCGACAGCAGATGCGCATGCGCCGCCGGCACGTGCAGCTTCGCGCCTTCCGCATACTCGATCGTGAACACCTCGCTGCGACGCCCGTCGACCACGATCTCCGACGAACCTACGAAGCGCCCGATGCCGTAATCGACATGCACCACATATTCGCCCGGCTCAAGGTCGTCGAAGTCGTTCAGCCTCGCTCCTGCGTTCGCCCCGCCGGCGCCGCGCACCTTGCGCACCTTCTTCTTTGTGAATACGCGATCAGCCTTTGTGACGACCAGCAGCCCCTTGCCGTCTTTTCCGAAATGCGTCTCGAATCCGCCGGACAGTCCATCCAGCCTCACGATCTCATACCCCCGCGCCTCGGCTGCGGCTATGTGGCGCTCAAGCCTGTGCCTCGCGGCGTCGAACAGCTCGGGATGGTGCGCCTCGTCCGCGCCAAGCTCCGCGAAGCCGGGCAGCGGCGCTGTCGGAAACTCGAATGTCGCGACTCCCTTTGGCGCGGGATCTCCCGTGTAGACGCAGGCGGTCTTCACCTCTCCGAGATTGTATTCGTTGTGCTCGAGCGCAAGTATGACTGACTGCTCCGGCAGAATCTCCAGAAGGGTGGTCGATGCCCTCGACTCGGCGCCGTCCTCCCTTATCGGCAGCAGCGTCGCCGTGTCGAGCCGCGCTATCGAAATCTGCGTCGCCGCATCGAACGAGCGAAGCGACTCCAGCTCGTCGCCGAAGAACTCCGCTCTTACTGGAAACTCCTCCCCTGGCGACCATGCGTCTATTATGCCGCCGCGCACGGAATAGTCGCCCTCCTGCTCGACGGCGACTGTCCTGTTGTAGCCCATCTCCGCGAGCCTTTGTGCAACCGCCTCAAGCCTCTCCGCGCCGATGCCGAGCGAAAGCGGCCTTATCCCCTCCGCCGGTATTGGCGTCGCGAGCGCAGGATACGCCGCAACGGCCACGCAAGCATACGGCCTCATGTTCCATGCCCTGAGGGCGGCAATCGTCTTGAGCCTTGACCCGAGCGCACTCCTGTCGCCGTCAAGCGGCGGCGGAAACTCCAATACGCTCGCCCCGATGAGCCGCAGATCGTCGGCGAGCCTGTCAGCATCCGGCAGACCCGGAGTAACCGCCAGTACTACCCTTGTCCCGGACTCCGCAAGCGCCAGCGCGGCGAACGCATCGGAGCCGCCGACTAGAGACGAAACGGACACCGCCCCGCCGGAATCCACCCCGGGGGGTGTGAAGTGTGAAGCGAATAGCCTCAATGCCTCCTTCATGTCTCTGCGCGTATTATACCAAAAACTCCCCCGCGTGGGGATGGCGGCGAAGTGCGCTTTTTGGTACAATAAAAGCCATGAATACTCGTCGCAAGATATTTGAGATCATCCAGCCGTACGACGGAAGTTCGCGGCTCAGTCGCCTGTTCGAGTGTGTGATCACGGCCCTCATCCTGGCAAGCGTCGTCATAGTGTTCGCGTCGACGTTCGACCTCTCGCCGCGCGCCCTGAAGGTCGTCTTGATCCTGGAGGGCGTGGCGTCCACGGTGTTCACGATCGAATACGCGCTGCGCATCGCAACGGCTGACATGCTGTATCCGCAAAGCGGCAAGATAACATCGCGCATAAGGTACATCCTCTCTCCGATGGCGATTGTCGATCTCGTCGCCATATTGCCTTTCTGGCTGCCGATGCTTCTGCCGGGCACGATGCTTGGCATAAGGGCGCTGCGCCTTGTGCGCCTCATGCGCATATTCAAGCTGAACCGCTATTCCGACGCCATGAAGTCGCTCGCCGAAGTGATCGTCCTGAAAAGGCGGGAGCTTCTTGGCTCGATGTTCTTTGTCGCTCTACTCATGCTCATCTCTTCGCTCATCATGTATTCCGCAGAGCATGAAGCGCAGCCCACCGTCTTCCGCAATGCGTTCTCCGGGCTTTGGTGGGCCGTCGCGACGCTCACGACGGTCGGCTATGGCGACATCTACCCGGTGACCGCGCTTGGACGCGTGGTCGGGGCGTTCATCGCGTTTTCAGGTCTGGCCGCAGTCGCGATTCCGACAGGCATAATCTCCTCTGGCCTAACGGAACGCATATCGAAACGCGAAACGCCAAAGCCGCCCGAAGCCGAAAGCGACCTTTCAGAAATCAAGGCCGCCCTCCGCGAACAGAGTGCAGCCCTGGACAACCTCCTCGCCAAACTTTCTTCAAAAGACTAGCTTAGGTGCTTACGAGCCCTTGTTCGCACAAATCTATCCCTCGCGGCGCAAAAAATCACTTCGCCGGACCAGCAATATGGGTTCTAGGGAGCGAATAAATCAATTCGTACGATTGAAAAAATTAAATCGTACGCTTTTATATTTTATATCGTACGAGTAGATTTGAAAAGTCGTACGAATTATGATATAATATCGTACGAAAACATTTTCTACTCATGGAGGCCTAAGATGTATACACAGAAAAGAGAACTTAAACTTCGCCCAATGCCCAGTAATGCTCTTGGCGGGAGTGGATATGTCGCCAATTTGCGGAATAAGCGGACACTCAGCTATGATGAGGTCTTGGCTGAGGTGGACAAGATGCGCGTGCTGAACATACCGGCTGCCACGATACGTATTGTGATCGATCAGTTCTTCTCCACGGTCATAGCGAACACCCTTGAGGACGGCAACACCCGTCGGATAGGCGACTACTTCTCGATAGGGCTCAACGTCAAGGGCCGTTTCGACGAGCTAGGCGATGACTTCGACCCCGAGAAGCACCACCTCGAGCTGGCGATTCGTCCTCTCAAGCGACTCAAGGAGGTGATTCCGCTCACGGGCATCGAGCCATACAACAGAAACGCCGGACCGAAGGTAGTGATAAACCGCGTCTATAGCAGCTCCTCGAAGAGGGGCAACACGATTGTCTTCGGCGAAGACATAATAATAGAAGGAGAGAACCTCTTCATACTTCCGAATTGGGGCTACACCAAGGAGCATGGTCTTGGCGACAGCTTCTCGATCGCATTCTATACGCAGAAAAGCGGAAAGCTCGTAAGCAGCGGCAGGTACGATCCTTCGGGCGTGACGGTTTCGGAGGATGGCCGCCGCATGACGATCTCATGGGAAAAGGCCTTCACGAACGAGTTTCTTACGAACCATCCGGAAGCCGCAGATCCCGAAAAGAACGCGCCCGTAGCGCTCATGATAGGTATGCGCACCCATGGCGGCGATGCGAAGTCTAAGCGTCAGCTCCACCGCGCCCGCGCCTTCTTCGACAGCTGGCTAGACAAATATCCCGACTACAACACCAAGGGCTTCCGCTGGGGCTACGCCTGATACAGATACCCGGCGAGCACGCCCGCAGCATAAACCTGGCGAATGCGGTATCCATCGCCGCCTACGAATGCTACCGTCAGCTGAGGCCATAACGAAAAGAAATATGTTATAATACGGTGGATATAAAATAAGCAAAAAGGTGATTGCAATGGGAAACGACAAGAAAGAGGTCCAGAGGCTGTTCGACGAGGTCTCGGAGCGTACGGGGATGCCGAGGGTCGATCTCTCCGAGGACGATTCGGCCGCGCTGCCGTTCGGCGAGGACATGTTGCTGCATATACACTATCGCGCAGAGATTCCGGAGGTGGATTTCACGGTTCCGCTGGGGAGCGTTCCGAATCGCAAGAAGGCCGCCGTCTACGAGCGGCTTCTCTCGGCCAACTTCTATTGGGTCGGCACGCAGGGCGCGACGCTTTCGTATCAGGACAACCTCGACGAGGTCATCCTGCAGTTCCGCGAAGATACGATCAACCTGACTGCCGAACGGCTGCAGCGCGTCCTGGAGGGCTTTTTGTCCGTCGCGATCAGCTGGAAGGAGCGTCTCGCAAAGCTGATCGAGAACGCCGACGAGGAAGATGAGTCCTACGAGGAGGATGCAGATCTCGATTTCGCGGCTGGGCAGGGCGACGCGGGGCTGGTGTTATTCGAGGGCTAGCCGCCGCAGAATCTCTGTAACCTTTTTTGCTTGGGCGTGTATTCAGCTTGTAAGGAGGGAAACAATGCCGCAGCCAATGTCGATAGAGTCATATAGGAATATCGCCAATTTGGGGATGAGCCAGCTGGCGCTGCTCACGAACGGCAGGGGTCGCACTGAGATCGGCTCCGCCAGCGCGAAGGTCGGCTTTCTGCAGCGCCTTTTCAACACTTCCGCCAGCAAGGCGGTCAATATCGCCGTAACCAGCGACTTCAAGGCCTCGCTTGTCAGGGCGTACGGCGCAAAGGTCGCGGACGAGGCTTTCACAGCCGTAATCGGAAAGGACGGGCTTAAGGGCGCGAAGCTGAGCTCGACTTTGGTGCGCAGGACTCTCAGCGAGGCCGACAAGATCATCAAGCAGAATCTTGAGTGCCCCGAGACTCCGAAGACGATGCTTACGATGCGCCTGGCGGGAAAGGATGAACAGTTCAACCTGGATAAACAGACCACTCGCGATATAGTGATGTTCGGCGAAGTGAAGAATGTGCTGACTGAGCTTCACTCCCTGCTCATGGACATGCCGACCGACAAGCTCGCCTTCGATGAATTCAAGGGCAAGATCACGGCGGCGAAGAATAAGGCCAGCTCTTTCTTGGAGCTAGATCAGCTGCCCAAGATCAAATCCCAGGGTGACGTTAAGTCAATCGACAAGCTGATAGATGCGCTCAAGAATGCTGTGTCTAAGGTCGACGGCAAGCTGGAGGAAGCCGAGCAGGTGTGCAAAAACAACCCCGTCACCTACAAGGCGCTTTCCGACTTCGCCCGCAAGTTCATAGAATCGGCCAAGGCGGCGCTGGATCATCTGCCTGACGGGGGCAAGGGATATTGCCTGACGCCCCAAACCCTTGGACAGTTCCAGAACTTCTCCGTTCGCGTAGTCAAAAGCAGCCTTCCGGGTTTGATTCCGACCCCGCCCAACGGCGCCGGCCTCGACGACATTTGCCCCGATCCCAAAGCGTTCGTCGGCAAGGATTTCGCGCATAAGCTCGCCAAGAAGTGCGCCGATCTCGTTATGGAAAATCTCAAGGCCAATGTGCCGGAAGGTAATATCGCCTTCGAGACCGTCGCATTCACGAAGGATCTCGAGAAGGCGATCGCCAAGGAGATGGGCGACCGCCTCAACAACGGCAGCTGGGCCAAGATCACCAAGAACGTCACGTTCGCGCTTGATGGAGTCGCGATCAAGGGCCAGAGCGTCATCACCCCTGCCTCGCAGATGGGCGAGACGATGAAGAAGATGTACGAGGGCGGGCCTAAGGGATACAACTGCATGTCGTTCGGCGAGAAGACGCATGCCGTCAACATGGCGCAGTCTGAGTTCAAGGTGGAGATTAACGGAAAGGAGCAGACCGTCTTCTCCGGCATCCGCCACGGTGTGCATGCGGCCGTCTACATCGACGACCAGCAGGAGTTCAAGACGGCCAACGCCAACCGTGCCAAGGAGACGCTCATCGCGGCGTTCCTGAGCAACCCGTCGCTTGTCTCGCAGGCGCTGAAGAATCCTTCCTCGGCGTGCAAATTCAACTTCAACTCCGTCTCGCTGCTTACGCCTGATATCGTGCGCGGCACGTTCTTCGACAAGATCGAGAACGAGAAGCTGATGCTCAAGGCGCAGACCGAGGCCTACCAGAGCTTCCACGACCAGACGATCGAAGTCGAGGTGCCGGACCCCGACAAAGGCGGCGAGCTCGTCAAGGTGAAGATACAGCCAAACATAAACACCTTCAACTATGGCGTTAACTGGGGCGGCGTCGGCGGGCTTAGCGGCATCTTCGGCGGCTGGGGCGCAACCAAGGACATGAACGCCAAGGGCCTCGTCAACCTCAACAGGCAGGTCGATGCCGAAATCAACAGCCTCGATGCGCAGATCAAGAGTTCGACCGAACCCGATAAGACGTCGAGCCTTCAGACAAGGCTCAGGGCGATCAAGACCCTGCGCAGGCAGATCAACGACATCAACAGGCGTAAGTCTTACGCGTCCGACGGACACGAGGCCTACAAGATGGCTTCGCGCATAGCGGTGCTCACCAATCTTCTTGGCGGCGTCCCCGCTTGGAACTGCAAGAGCGGCAAGGACCGTACCGGTATGATGGATGTCGAGTGCAAGTTCCTCGCGACGCTTGCCGCCCTCGGCAAGGATATTCCCGAGCCGGGCGCAAAGCTCACGACCGAGCAGAAGATGCTCTACCGCAACCTGCTCATGCAGAGCGGCAACCACGAGATGCAGAAGTACAACACCGGCATCGCCGGCTACAAGCTCGAGAAGGTGGGTTCCATAATCGAGCGCATCGGCGACATCGCCTCCCATCGTATGTTCCTCGGCGGCTCCAAACTCGTCCACAGTTGATGGAGCATGCCCCTTGACCGGCACATGATGGTTTTGATACAATGTCAACCATGAACAACGTAAAGTACTTTAACTTTTGCTGGTGGTGGCGCTTGGGATTCGGTCCTGCGGCGTTTCTCGCGGCATAGTCGTGAAGTGCAACGTGCAAATTGGTCGGGCCGAATCTCAAAGAACGAGAGTCGGCCCGATTTGTTATAGGAATTGAAACCCGGAAAAAGAAAGAGACAGATGCTGAAACGACTTACAGAACAGGAATTCGAGCGCCGCGCCGCGAGAGCGGGCCGCGTTGCCGTCTTCCGCGAATTCCTGGCCGATCGCGAAACACCGGTCGCCGCTCTTTCCCGTCTCGGCGAGGATGAGGAGTGCTTCCTGCTCGAGAGCGTCGCCGGCGGGGAGGCCCGCGGACGCTACTCCTACCTCGGAATCGAGCCTTGCGCCAAGGTCGAGGGTGCGGACGCTCTCGCAGAGCTGCGCCGCCGCTTCGCCGGTTGCGGCTACGAGCCCGCCCCTGAGCTGCCGACCTTCCAGGGCGGCGCAGTCGGCTACATCGCTTACGACGCGGCCGGAGTCTTCGAGCCGCATGTCGGCCTTGCGCCCGAGCAGGGCACGCCGCCGATGTCGTTCATGCTCTGCGATACGCTGCTCATATTCGACAACGTTCTCGGCACCGTCACCGTCGTCGTCGTCGCCGACTCGACCCGTCCCGGCGCCTATGCCGAAGCCGTCGCACGGATCGGGCGCACCTACGACAAGATGCTGAGCGCCGAATCGATCGCCCGCGTGACGGCCCGCCGCGCCGCTGCCGCCCCGGCCGCCTCGCGCAGCACCTCCGCCGAGTTCGCCTCGGAGATGACGCGCGAGGAGTTCCGCGAGATGGTCGCCAAATGCAAGGCCGCGATCGTCGCCGGCGAAGTCATCCAGATAGTGCCGTCCCAGAAGTTCACCGCCGAATCCGACGTCTCCGGCCTTGCGCTCTACCGCGCCCTCAGGATGGTCAACCCCTCGCCCTACAACTTCTTCATGCGCGTCGGCGGCAAGACCCTCATCGGCTCTTCGCCCGAAGAGCTGGTGAAGCTCTCAGGACGCGTCGCCTCGACTTCGCCGATCGCCGGAACGCGTCCTCGCGGCGACACCCCCGCCCGCGACATCGAACTCGAGCGCGAACTCAAGTCCGACGAAAAGGAGAACGCCGAGCACGTCATGCTTGTCGACCTCGGACGCAACGACCTCGGCCGCGTCTGCGAGACGGGCAGCGTCAAGGTCGAGAATCTCGCCAAGGTAGAGCGCTACTCGCACGTGATGCATCTCGTGAGCAACGTGCGCGGAACCCTTGACAAGGGACGCGACGCCTTCGATCTCATCAAGTCCGCCTTCCCGGCAGGAACGCTCTCCGGCGCGCCGAAGGTCCGCGCGATGCAGCTTATCGCCGAATACGAGAAGTCGCCGCGTGGCGTGTACGGCGGAGCCGCGGGATACTTCTCCCTCACCGGCGACATGGATTTCGCGATCGTCATCCGCACTCTCGTCAAGGAGGGTTCGCGCCTCGTGATGCGCTCCGGCGCAGGTATTGTCGCCGACTCCGACGCCGACAGGGAGTACGACGAGACCATCAACAAGGCCAAGGCGATATTCGAGGCCGTCAAATTCGCGGAGGAGCTGCCATGATGCTGATGATCGACAACTACGATTCCTTCACCTACAATCTCGTGCAGGCGATTCGCTCGCTCGGCGTCGATATGAAGGTGGTGCGCAACGACGAGATCGACGTCGACGGAATCGCTGCCCTCAACCCCGTGGCGATCGTCCTTTCCCCCGGCCCCGGCAATCCCGATTCGGCCGGCGTCACCCTCGCCGCAATCAAGGCGTTCGCCGGCAAGGTGCCGATGCTCGGCATTTGCCTCGGTCACCAGTCCATCGCCCAGGCCTTCGGTGCGCGGGTCGTCCACGCCAAGCGCCTCATGCACGGCAAGACGAGCCGCATCCGCCACGACGGAAAGGGAATCTTCGAGTCGCTCGACCAGGGCTTCGAGGCGATGCGCTACCACTCTCTCGCCGTCGAGCGCGAGAGCCTGCCGGACTGCTTCGAGATCAGCGCCGAGAGCGAGGACGGCGAGATAATGGGCCTCAGGCACAAGACGCTGCCAATCGAATCCGTCCAGTACCATCCCGAATCGATAGGCACTCCGCAGGGCATGAAGCAGCTCGCCAACTTCGTCGCGATCGCAACCGGCAAGCGCCTCAGGAAGAACGCCACCGCCTCGGTGCGCCGCGCGATAGTCGCCCGCGCGCTCGAGGGCGTCGCCCCGAGCGAGGAGGAGTCCGAAAGGTTCTTCTCGTCCGTCATGTCGGGCGAAGTCGGCGAACCGGAGCTGGCGGCGTTCCTTACCGCGCTCGCCAAGGTGCCTTTGACCGCAGACACTCTCGCTGGCGCGGCGCGCGCGATGCGTGAAGCCGGGGTCAAGATCGACCTGGGCTCCCTCGATGTCGTCGATATCGTCGGCACCGGCGGCGACGGATCCAACTCGTTCAACGTCTCGACGACCGCTGCGTTCATCGCGGCCGGAGCCGGCGTCACCGTCGCCAAGCACGGCAATATCGCCTCCACCTCGGCGTGTGGCTCTGCGGACGTACTGCGCGAACTCGGCGTGAACCTTATGGCCGATTCCGGCACCGTCGCCAAATGCATCCGCGATACCGGCATAGGCTTTCTCTTCGCGCGCACCATGCACCCGGCGATGCGCTTTGCAGCTTCCGTGAGGCGAACCCTCGGCTTCAGGACTCTCTTCAACCTGCTCGGACCCCTCACCAATCCCGCCGGCGCGAAGCGTCAGGTGATAGGCGTCCACAACGAGCGCACCGCGATGCTCTTCGCCGAGACCTTCAGGCGCCTCGGCTCCGTAAGGACGATGGTCGTCTCCGGCGCCGGCGGACTCGACGAGATAAGCCCTGACGGCTTCACCTTCGTCTCCTCCCTCGAGGATGGCGCGGTCCGCAACACGCTTCTCGACGCCGGCCGCGAATACGGCGAGCGCTACACCGTCGCCGACATCCGCGGTGGCGACGCCGCGACCAACGCCGCCATCCTGCGCCGGGTCCTCTGCGGAGAGGAGCGCGGCGCCTTCCGCGCAGCCGCGATCGAGAACGCCGCCGCCGCGATCCTCGTCGGAGGAAAGGCGACGGACTACAGGAGCGCCCTTGCGCTCGCCGCGGAGTCGATCGACTCGGGTCGCGCCATGGCGAAGCTCAATACGATGATCGAGGTCGTGCGATGAGCGACATACTTGAAGAACTTACGGCCTTGCGCCGCGAAGACGCCGCCATCCGCGAGAAGACCCTGCCGTTCGCCGGGCTGATGCGCCTTGCGGACGCGATGCCCCCCGCGCTCGACTTCGCCGCCGCCTTTCGCGGACAAGGCACAGGCGTCATCGCCGAACTCAAGAAGGCCAGTCCAAGCGAGGGCCTTATACGCGACGGCTTCCGTCCGGGCGAACTCGCGAAGGAACTCGAGGCCGCCGGCGCTTCGGCGCTTTCCGTCCTCTGCGAACCGCACCGATTCCTCGGCGGCGAGGAGTATCTCAAGGCTGCGCGAAAGGTTGTCTCGCTGCCGATTCTATATAAGGACTTCATCTCGACGCCTTACCAGATCGCCGCAGCGCGCGTCGCCGGCGCTGACGCCGTATTGCTCATCGCGGCGGTGCTTGACGACGCAGCGCTTTCTTGCCTCCTCGCCTTCGCACGTTCTCTCGGCCTCGCCGCGCTCGTCGAGACCCACGACGCCTGCGAGATCGACCGCGCCGCCAAAGCCGGCGCACGCATGATCGGCGTCAACTGCCGCAACCTTCGCAACTTCACATGCGACACCGGCCTCATTGAATCGCTCATCGGCCGCATACCGCGTCCATGCCTCAGAATCGCCGAGTCCGGCATGCATGCGCGCGACGCCATTCTTCGCGCAAGGGCCGCCGGAGCGGACGGATTCCTCGTCGGAACCGCTCTGATGCGCTCTCCTTCGCCCGGGCAAAAGCTTCGGGAGCTCACGACACAAGGATGACTTTATGAAGACACATTACGGAATATACGGCGGACAGTACGTTGCGGAAACGCTCATGGCTCCCCTGAAGGAGCTCGAGCTCGCCTACGAGTCCGCAAAGGCAGACCCCTCGTTCGCAAAGGAACTTGCGGACATACTTCGCGACTACGTCGGCAGGGAGAGTCCGCTCACCTGTGCCAAGCGCCTCTCCGACCACCTCGGCGGCGCGCGCATCTACCTCAAGCGCGAGGACCTCAACCACACTGGCGCCCACAAGGTGAACAACACCATCGGACAGGCTCTCCTCGCGCGCCGCATGGGCAAGCGCCGCCTGATCGCCGAGACTGGCGCCGGAATGCACGGCGTCGCCACGGCCACGGTCGCAGCGCTCTTCGGCCTCGACTGCGAGGTATACATGGGCGCTCTCGACGTCGAGCGGCAAGCCCCGAATGTCGAGCGCATGAAGATGCTCGGCGCGAAGGTTCACGCCGTCTCCGAGGGCAGCGCGACGCTCAAGGACGCGATGAATGAGGCTCTGCGCGACTGGGTGGCGAACTGCGACGACACGTTCTACGTGATCGGCACGGTGGCGGGTCCCGCCCCATACCCAGAGATGGTGTGCGACTTCCAGAGCGTAATCGGCAAGGAGGCGCGCCGCCAGTGCCTCGAGAAGCTTGGCCGCCTGCCTGACGAGGCCATCGCCTGCGTAGGCGGCGGCTCGAACGCTATCGGACTCTTCGCCGGCTTCATCGACGATCCTGCCGTCAAGCTCGTCGGCGTCGAGGCCGGCGGCAAGGGCATTGCATCGGGCGAACACGCCGCGAGCATAAACGGCGGACGACTCGGCGTATTGCACGGCTCCAAGACGATGCTCCTTCAGACCGCCGACGGCAACATCATCGACACATACTCCGTTTCCGCCGGACTCGACTACCCGGGCGTTGGCCCAGAGCACTGCCACCTGCATGACATCGGACGCGCCGAATACTCCGTCATAAACGACGACGAGGCCGTCGCCGCGTTCGATGCGCTTTGCCGCTTCGAGGGCATAATACCCGCCCTCGAGTCGAGCCACGCTCTCGCCGAAGCGATCAAGCGCGCGCCGAAGCTGGACAGGGACAAGATTCTTCTCGTCAACCTCTCTGGACGCGGAGACAAGGATATGGAGAACATAATGCGCTACAAGGCGTCGAAAGGAGTCCTCTGATGAGCCGCAGGATAACGGAATCTTTCGCCAAGGCGAAGCGCGAAGGGCGCGGCGCATTCGTCGCCTACCTCACCATCGGCTACCCGACCCTCGAAGCGAGCGAACGCGCGGCCGACGAGATAATCGCCGGCGGCGCCGACATCCTCGAGCTTGGCGTGCCGTTCTCGGACCCGTTCGCGGATGGCGGGGTGATCCGCGCTGCCGCCTACGAGGCGCTCAAGCGTGGCGTCACACTCGACGAAGTGATCGCCCTCGCGAAACGCCTGCGCGCGAAGCATCCCGAGACTGGCCTTGTGCTCTTCTCCTACTACAACCTCGTCTTCTCCAAGGGACTCGCCGCCTTCGCCGACGCCGTCGCGGATGTGGGAATCGACGCCGTTCTCGCTGTCGATCTTCCCCTCGAAGAGCGCGAGGAGCTTCTCGCCGTCCTCAGGCCCCGCGATGTCGGCTATGTGCCTCTCATCGCGCCCAACACTCCTCTCGAACGCGTCAAGGCGAGCGAGGAGGGGCTTGAAGGAACCTTCCTCTACATCATCACCGTCAAGGGAACCACCGGCGCTCGCACCGAGCTGCCGCCCGATCTCACGGACCGCCTGGACGCCATCCGCTCCGTCGCGCGCCTGCCTGTCGCCGCAGGGTTCGGAATCTCCACCCGCGCACAAGCCGATGTCGTCTCCCGCCACGCCGACGGATTCGTCGTCGGCTCCGCCCTCGTCAAATGCCTTTCGGAAGGTCGCTCGCCATGCCTGAACTGAAGATCTGCGGAGTCAAAAGTCCCGCGTTCGCCCTCGAGGCCGTGCGCCGCGGCGTGAACTACATCGGCTTCGTGTTCGTCGAGGGCTCGCCCCGCTGCGTCTCCGCCGAGACCGCCCGCGAGATAGCGTCCGCCGCAAAGGGCGCCAAGCTAGTCGGCGTCTTCGCGGGTCAGGGCGTGCTCAAGATTCTCGCGATCGCCGAGCTCGTCGGACTCGATGTCGTGCAGCTGCACGGCGGGTACAGCGCGGACGACGTCGCCGCCCTCAAGTCGCGCGGATATGAGGTGTGGCGTCTCGATTCCGGCGACGGCTTCGCCGGCGAAGACGCCACCCTCGTCGACGGACGCGACGGCAACCGTCGCGGCGGCACAGGACGCCTCGCCGACTGGTCGCGCGTCGCCGAACTCAAGCGCGAGGGACGCCGCGTCGTGCTCGCCGGCGGAATCTCCGCCTCGAACATCAGGGCAGCGGTTGCGACCGGCGCGGACATAATAGACGTCAACAGCTCCCTCGAGACCGCGCCGGGCGAAAAGTCCGTCGAACGGCTCGAACAGCTTGCGGACGCATTCAACGCTTCAAATGGAGATGCATCGATGAACGAAGAGAAGAACAGGATAGACGACGAAATCGCGCGCCTTTTCAAGCTGCGCATGAATCTCGCGGAGACGGACCCTTCGAGCCCTGCCGAAGAGCGCGATACTCTTTCGCGTGCCGCGGACATCGTGGGCCAGCCCCTTGAGCGCGACATGAAGATTCTCTTCACCACTATGTTCGGCATGGCCAAGGCGAGGCGCCGCGCCGCAGTCGGCGGAACCTCCCCCCTCGTCGAGACGATCCGCACAGCCGCAGCCTCGGCACGCGACTTCGCGACAAAGGCCGTTGTCGCCTGCCCCGGCACCGAGGGCTCCTACGCGCAGATCGCCGCCTCCCAGATGTTCGACATCCCGACAATCCTCTTCTTCTCCGGATTCGAGAGCGTCTTCGAGGCGGTTGAGAAGGGACTCTGCCCCTACGGAATGCTCCCGATCGAGAATTCCGCCGCCGGCTCCGTCGCCCAGGTCTACGATCTCATGGTGAAGCATCGTTTCCACATCGTGCGCTCGGTGCGCGTCAAGATCGACCACGTGCTCCTCGGCCGCCCCGGCGCAAAGCTCGAGGATATCCGCGAAGTCGCAAGCCACCCCCACGCCCTTACGCAGTGCGCAACCTACCTCAAGGCCCACCCGCAGATGAGGCCTGTGCCTGGCGCCAACACCGCAGTCGCCGCCAAGGAGCTCGCCGCCGGCGGACCCGCCGATCGCGCAGTAATCGCCTCGCGCGCATGCGCTGAGCTTTACGGACTTGACATCCTAGCCGAGGGCATCGCCGACGCCGCCTACAACTACACGCGCTTCATCTGCATCTCCCGCCAGATGGAGATCACCAAGGACGCTTCGAAGTTCAGCGTCATGCTCAGCCTGCCGCACCGCCCGGGCTCCCTCAATGGCATAATCGCCAAGTTCGCCGCAGTCGGCGTCAACCTCACCAAGCTCGAGTCGCGTCCGATACCGGGTATGGACTTCGAATTCCGCTTCACCTTCGAGTTCGAATCGACCCCGACCAACCCCGACGTGCTCGCGCTCATATCCGAGCTGTCGCAAGACCCCGAAATCGAACACTTCACATTCCTCGGCGCCTATGCGTGACGAAATCATGAGCCATCCCGACTTTCCGGTTGTGGACTCCCACGTCCACCTCTACCCCGACCCGCTGGCGCTGAAGGCGACCCCCGCCCTCGCCTCGCGCTTCGGCAACGCCCCCGCATTCGACGGCACCGTCGGCGGCTGCATCGCGAAGAACGCGACAAGCGGAATCTTCGCATCCCTGAACCTGCCGGTCGCGACAAAGCCCGACAGCGTCGGCGGCACAAACCGCTTCTGGTCCGGCTACGCGCCCGCCCGCTCGAAAGGCGGCGTATTCTCGCTCGCCTCGTTCCATCCGCAAGTCGAGGACAAGGCCGCCGAAGTCGCCCGAATCGCCGAAGCCGGCTTTACCGGAATCAAGTTTCACCCCGAATACCAGCTTTTCGGCTTCAACGACGCCGGAATGGACGATGCATGGGCTGCGATGTCGGAATTTGGCCTCGTCGCCTACCTCCACGCCGGAGGCGAGCGCGTATTCAAGCCGCCGTACCGCTCGACGCCATCTGATGTCGCGACGCTGCAGCAGAGGTTCCCGAAGCTCAAGATCGTCGCTGCGCATCTCGGCGGATTCGGCATGTGGGACGAAGCCGAGGCCGCCCTCGTCGGAACGATCGTATATCTCGATCTTTCGCACACGTTCTTCTGGATGCCCGACGCGCAGATACTGCGAATGGTCAAGGCCCATGGCGCCGAACGCATACTCTTCGGCACCGACGCCCCCTGGCAGGACCAGGGCGAAGTTCTCGAAGCCTTCCTGAAGCTTCCCCTCACCGAACCCGAGAGAAGGGCGATCTGCCACACCAACGCCTCCACCCTCTTCCACCTGCCATAAATCCACCCCTTGCCAACACATGCAAAGTGGTGGTGCGATTCACTCGACCTTTGATTTCTGGCGCGAGTGCGGCTTCTTTTTTGTCGCACACGGCTGCTGTGGATTTGGTATAATATACTCGAAATAGGAGGTTCTCTATGAAGACTGTAGACATGCCGGCGTTTTTCAAGATAGGTTACATGTGCCCGCTGTGCAAACATCCGGGTTCTGAGTTCGTAGAAGAATAGCAGAAAGAGAGGTGTGATATGCGTTTTGGAAAGCTTCTTATATCCACAAGTGCATTGCTGTTCGCGTCATCCGTTCGTGCGGCGGCAGTCCCCGAAGAAACGGCGCTCTCCGTCGCAGGCGGCTTCCTGCGGCAGAGTTCGGTGGCATCGCGGCTGCTTCCCGGGCGCACCGTCCTCTCTGCGCAATTTCGCGGTAATCTGTGGATTGTCGCGCTGGAACCGTCCGGTCATATCATAATCGCCGGGAGCGACAAGTGCGCGCCGGTTGTTTCGTTCGCGACGGACGACTTTGCAGAACCCGAGGCCGGTTCGGCGCTTTACGCGCAACTGCAGAACACCGGCGATTGGGTCGCCGGGAAAGAGGCGGACGAATCGGCCGCAGTCGACTCTGGCTGGGCTGAATACACAGCCGCCGTCTCGCGGAAACGTCTTTTGCTCGCCGCGCCATCGGGCGCGACCGTCGGCGACGGCTACGACGACTTCGTCAATCCCTTCCTCGGCACGACATGGTCGCAAGGCGCGCCGATGACCGACTTGACGCCGCTTTCGTCGCCTTGCGGCTGCGCGGCGACGGCGGGCGGCCAGGAGTTCCGGCACTGGCGCTGGCCGTATCGTTTCGAGAAGTCGCGTTCTTTCACCCACGCCTTGCGTGACAGTTACAACAACGCCCTCAACTACACGATGCGCCCAGACGGCCGCGTTCCGATCGACTGGGACAAGGTGGCCGCCGCCGGCACATCCTCCACGCCATGGGAGACTGACAAGACAGTCGGCTACAACACGGCGTTCCTGACGATGTGGATGCAGACGATGGTGAACATGGGCTTCAAGGCGGGCGGCTCGTATGCGACGCGCAAGCTTTGCAGCGACGCGGAGAACTTCTGGTACGAGGCGGGCAGCGTGATGAGCCAGGGGCGCGACGGCTACGACAACCTCTGGACTGCCATCACCAACGACCTCGTATTCGGTTCGCCAATACAGATCAACACCCCCGTCCACCAGATGGTCATAGACGGCTTCGCGGTAGAGAATGCCGGAACGGACAGCGAGGTTGATTACGTGAACACGAACTACGGCTGGGGCAACGGCATCCGCTGGGAAAACCTCAAGACCGCGATAGAATCGGGCGGCGGCGCCGGCAAGTTCGCCGATTTCCAGACCGGATTCCGTCCTCAGAAAATCGTCCAGTTCGAGCCGGTCGCGAAAGTCTCGCCCAGCGACGTCACGCTGAAGTGGCACATCGCGCCGTGCTATACCAATCGCACCACCGGCTTCACAGTCGAAATCGCCAAGACTGGCGGCGCCACGACGACCGAGACGGTCGCCACGCATGATGAGACGACCACCTGGACGAAGACGGGCCTTGACGACAACGGCGAATACACCTTCACCGTCACGCCCGTCATGGCCGACGGCTCTCAGGCGCGCGCAAACTCAGTCACCACCACGATTGGCACGCCCGCCGCCGCCCCGGAAATCACGTCCGTCTCGTCCGTCGCCTGCGGCATCGACCTCGTCCAGCAGGGCTTCTACATAGAATGTGCGCGCGCTGTAAACACCATCGCCGTCACGTGCTCCGCGTCCACGACGAGCCTTGAAGCGTATTCGAGCCATCTCACCGTGCTGCCGGACGAGAAGGTGAGCATCAGCGGACCCGCGAGCGAGCTCGCGGGCACTGTATTCACGATTTCCGTCGATGCTTCCGACATGGACACGAAGTGGCAAGGCGAAATGCTACTTTTGACGCTCGTCGCGAAGAACTCCGACGGCACGGAGGCGTACAAGAACCTGATGCTCCGCTTCAACGGCATGCGCCAAGTCCTCTCCGGCTCGTTCGAGATGGTCGAGACGAATCCGACGACGCCCGTCTGGTTCTGCGGCACAACCACACTCGATGCGAAAGGGCAGGCAATTACGTTCGGCGCAAACGCCTTCCAGGGCAACGGATGCGACGTCACGCTCACCGACTCCGTCGGCGGCGGATCCTTCACGTTCGAGAGTCTCGACAACTTCCTTGGCACGCTCCACATCACGAGCGCCGCCACGGTGAATTTGCCGAGCGACATGAGCAACTTCAGCGGCACCCTCGCATACGACCGCTGCTATACGGACAACACGTTCCACTACACCCTCTCGCGCGATCTCCCCGCGACGGCAACCGTCTATCTGCCGCAGTACACTATGCTGTATCTCGACAACGTCACCGTCGATGCGGCGTTCACTGGCAACGGCGCAGTATATATCACGTCCGGCACATCGACTCTCTCCAACACCTCCGGATTCTCCGGCACGGTGGAACTCGGTGACTACACAAACGCAGGTACGCTGACATTGAGCGCCGGCGAAGAGCCCGGCATCTCCATTTGGAACGGCACGCTCTATCTGACACTTTCCAGGGCGCAGGTTGCGTATGGATATTCGACTTCGCAAATAAAATACAACTGGGGGACGGTCGTATTCCAGGACGAGGACGGCAACGAACTCAAGCGCTGGACGACCGACGATAAAACGTTCACCATCGACGCAAGCGCGAACACGTGGACGCCGGACGCCGAAACCGGCACGGGCAGCTTCAACGACGCCGCCCGCTGGTCGCAGGGCATCCCAAGCGCCGGCGACTACGTGATATTCAGCGACAACTTCGGCGACTCCGAAATGACGCTGAACCTCTCCTCCGACCTCAACCTTGGCTACGTCAAGGTAATCGGCACGAAGTTCACAATCAAGTCCTCCGGTTCGGGGAATCTCACTGTCGATACGCTGGAAAACACCATCCCGACAAAACTCGCTACGACGAAAATCGTGCCGACCACGGTCATTCCGCGCGGCAAGCTCTTTGTCCAGACGGGTCTTACCATCAGCTGCGACATCGACAGCTCCCTCGCGCAGAACCTGCGCGACATATCGGACGCGATGTCCGCGCTGATCTGGGACGACGGCGACGACTACTGCATCTGGCGCGGCACGGTCGTCTTCAAGGATTATTCCGCCGACTGGCTTGATTTGACTCTTTGGGGTCATTCTAGGTCGTTCATCAGATTCTGCGGCGTCAGCGGGTATCTCAAGCAGAACACGGTCTTCAACATTCCGGTGGAACTGGTCGATAGCGGCGACACCGTGGCGCTCCATTGGAGCAATGGCGCAAGCGGCGCGACCGATACGTTCGCTAAAATATTCGGCTCCGGCACGTTCAAGACATCCGGCGGCGGAAACACGGAGAGGATTATCGTAAAGGATGCGTCCGAGTTCACTGGTTCGTTCCAGCTTGCCACCAAGAACGTAATCTTTGGCGATGCGCTGCCGGGAGACTACCTCGGCAACAACGGCCGCCTCCACATTTGCAAGAACGCGACGCTCGCATCCGGCGCAATCTGGAACATCGGCGGCGGCGTGTATCTGGGAACCAACTGCAATTTGACCGTTTGCGGACAACTGCTCTCCACCGGCTCCGTCGCGTTGTATACGTATGCCGACGCTACGCAAATAACCTTCGAGGACGGCGCGCTCCTGCGCACGGCCGTCGCGCTCTCCGGCGATTATTCGCCGACGCTCAACTTCAAGGCGGCGACATGGCAGGCGACGCAGAACCGCACCGAGACGAAGACCGTGAACTTCTGCGCCGATTCCGGCTCATATACTACGCTCGACGCGTACGGCAACACCGTGACGCTTGGGCCGGACTTCTTCTCCGGCGCGGGCGACGTGTACCTGACGTCTTCCACCGATGGTGGTGCGTTCATCATCCAGGGCATCCCCTCTGCCTACACTGGCACGATCACCGCCGACATAACGGCGCGCGTCACGATAACCGGCGACATGTCGGCATCTAGCGCGACGCTGAATATCTCCGGCCAGGAAGTCTCCGTCTCCTCCGACAACCTCGGCAACATCGTCGTCGGCGACGGCGCGACGCTT
>JAFPUH010000048.1 GCA_017395505.1 Kiritimatiellia bacterium | reverse complement strand
TCGCTCGCCTGGTTCAGTATGGTGTTCATTTCGACCATCGTGTTCGAGAGGCGCGCCATGGACTGCACGAAGCAGTTGATGGCGGGCGGCAGCTCGATGCCCAGCTTCTGCAGCTCTGCGACGGCCGCGTTCAGGCGGTACACCATGTCGTACGAGAAGCGTCCCTTCGAGAGCACCGAGTCGAGAATGGCCTCGGCCTTGTCGCGGTTCGCCTCGAGCGCGGCCTTGCCTGCGGGCGAAAGGAGGTTCTCGAAGCCCTTGAGCACGAACGTCTTGTCGCGGAACGTCGCGCCCATGATGACGCGCAGCAGCTCGTGGCGCTCGTTGATCGTGGCGGGCTGGTTCGTCTTCGGGTCGAGGACGGCCTTGCCCTCCTTGTCGAGGAGCGGACGGTCGGACTTGAGCTCGTAGAGGTTGCCGAAGTCGATGAACGTGATCTGGCCGCCGCCCACCATCAGGTTGCCGGCGTGCGTGTCGCCGTGGAACTTGCCGGACCCCAGCAGCGCCTCGTGGAACCACGCCTTCGTCGCCTGCACGAGAAGATTCTGCGCTTTTTTGAGGTCGGCGTAGTCCGTGCGGCAGTACTCGAGCATGGTCGGTATCGCGCCGACGGGCAGGTCCTTCTTGAACACAGGCACCTTCTTCGGCTTGCCGGTCTTCGGGTCGATCGGGCCGTCCTCCCACTTGATGCGTCCGGTCGCGGAGTTCTGCTCGAACACGGCGGAGACCGCGTTGCGCATCCCTTCTGTCTTCGACTTGAAGTACTTGTCGACAGTATTGCCGTTAGCCACTTCGGCGACCATCACGTCCTTCTTCGGCGCGACGACCGTAGACATCTTCATCGAGTGGACGTTCGGCGCGAGGAGGTTGAGCGGATGCGTCTCGTCGTCGCCTATGCCGTAGAGCTTGACGCCCTCGTTAACGTTGTTCGCCTCGTTGCGGAAGTCGAACTCGGTCATGTACTGCTTGAGCTGGCCTTCCCACGTCTTGGCCATGCCGGGGCCGATGTCGTTCGCCGCCTTCGTGAATATCTCCGCTTCGGCCTTCACGCGGCGCTCCGCGTCGTGGCGCATGATCTTGACGACGAAATTTTTCGGATCCTTCTCGCCCTTGAGCTTGAAGCTGCAGAGAAACGCCTCGCCGACCGACGCCGCGCCGAGGGACTTCTTGAGCTCGATGGACTCGATCTCCTTTCCGTCGCCCTTGCCCTTCGACTCTTCGATCATCTTCATGAAGTGGGCCTGCACGATCTTGCGCGGTATCGGCGCGAGAGACGACTTCATGTCGTCGAGCGCGTCCGCATAGTCGCCCATTATCTCCTTGGGCAGACCCTGCATCATCTTCTGGAGTAGCGGACTCGTACCCTTCAGGATCGCGCCGGTGAACTTGTTGATGGCGTTTTTCTGGGCCGAGGAGAGATTATCGCCATCGAGGCCGGCGAAGTTGAACGTCTGCGCGTACTTCATCGCGGCGGCGAAGCACGAGCGCTTGTCGGCCTTGCCGAGCGACGTGAAGTAGGTCGAAATCACCTGGCGGAAGAACCCTACCTGTCCGGGCGAGTCGGCGTTGGAGGCAGAGTCGAGTATCTGGTTGAGGCCCTTGGCGTCGAGCTGCGCCTTGATTTCCTTCGCCGACATGCCGGCGTAGGGGTCGTTGACGAGGCTGCCCTGGACGTTTTTGTTGCCGGCGTCGACCTTGAAGACCGTGTTGATGAAGTCCTGCAGCTTTTCGCAGCCCTTGGTCGCCATCGAAAGGATGATGTTGTCGAACTTCGCGAGCTCCGACCCGGGCAGCTTGACGGGATCGCTGATGAACTGCGAGAACTGCTCCACAAAATTGTTTTCGGCGGCGGCGGCGGCGAGACTCTTGCCGTTGTGGGCCTTCTTGAACTCGGCATCGAGTATGTCAACCATTTTGCCGAAGCCTTCCTTCACGACATCCGCAATCTGCGGAGCGCACGCCTGGCCGATGAGGTTGGGATTCTTGACGATTTCGGCGAAAGCGACGATGTTCTTCGGGTCCGAAAGCATGCGGCGCATAGCTTCGCCGGCCTTGTTGACCATCGCGTCGCCGACCATCGTGCTGTCAGAAAAGACGAGATTTGCGATGAAGTCCTTTACGGCCGCAAGCCCGCCGATTTCGTTCAGCGACTTCGGCGGCTCGGCCTGGACGGGCTGCGGCATCGCCTGGACGACCTTGTTGATGTCGCCTGCGATCGACGTCCTTACGATGAATTCACCTTCCGGATCGTTGCCCTTCGCGAGCGGAATATTCGCCACCTTTCCGAGCATCTCCTTCATCTCTGGGGGAAGGTCCGCATTGTCGCTCACGAGCTTCGCGTGGAAGGCGTCGAGCTTCGCCTTCGTATTGCCGACGTCCTTGCCGTCGAGCGCGCGCTCGGCGAGCTCCACGAGTATGCCCGTGTTGTAGTCTTCGCGCACGAGGTTTGCGGCGTCTTCGATGTTCTGCTCGAGTATGAGGCAGGCGAACTGGCGCGTGAGGCTGGTCTTTTCCGTTGCCATGAGACCGGCTTCGAGATCGCGGTCGTAAACCATGCCGAGTATGTTCTTCGAGGCGGCGGCGCCCAGTGTGGTCGAATCGTTCACCACGCGCCCGAGAAGACGCTTGGCGAAGTTGTCGGCGTCCATTTTAATGTCGACCTTCGTCGCTAGCTGTCCCTTGCCGATTATGGCCGAAATGTTGCCGCTGTCGTCCTTGACGAGTTTCACAGTCTCGCCCGCGAGATTGAATTCCGGGGTTTCGCGCACGCCAGCTGGCAGCAGCTTGAGAGCCTGCGCAACGAGGCCCTGGAACGAGTTGACCATGGCCGTATGCAGCTTCAAACGCTCGTTGACGGCGTTTCCGCCCTTGCAGCGCGCGTTGCGGCTGGCTTCGAAGTCGGCCAGCGAACGCGACGTCGAAAGAAGGCTTATCGCGTCCGTAATCGTGAATTTCGCGGCTGACGACCCCAGCTTGTCGTAAATATTCAGCGATTCGCCATTCACGAGGTCGCGAGTCCTGGAGCGACTGGTGCTCATATTCGCGGTATTGGCGGCCGCCCTCAAATCATTGCGCGAGACGGCCGCGCGGGACTCCTGCGTAAACCCTAGACCGCTGTTGGCGTATTCGTCGAGAATCGAACGCACCTGCGCGCGCGTCAGCGGCGTGAACCGAGACTTAATTATCCCGAGACGCTGCACGCTGTCGGACGAAACATCCAACTCCGGCGACAGACCCAGCCTGTCGCGGATCTCTTTCATCGCTTCGGCGCTGACGCCGCCCTTCTGGAGCGCATTCAGAAACGCCTCCTTGACCTCCAGAATGCGCTCGGGCGAAAGCTCGACGTTGTTCTTGGACTTCTGCCAGACGTGGTTGTTAATTTTGACAAGCTCGGTTGTACCGTCGGCTTTCATCTTGAAGTCGATCTGGCCGGCATTGTAGTCGCCGGTAGCTATTCTGTTGAACTGTGCAAGGCTGATTTCCGGCAATGGCATAACGTTATTCCCCTTTCATAAGTGGTGTGTATCTATATTCAATACACTCGAAGCCGCAAAAGGTTACACCTGAATGAGCGAATCCTCAAGCAAACCGTGCGACGGCAATGAGCCGCTGTCGCGGACGATTCGCTTCCAGGAACCTATGGAATCGGCGAAGCGCGAAAGCATGTCGAGCGCCTTATCCGCATCAAGGCGGCCGAGCCAGTTGTATTTATGCAGGTGCAGGTGTGAATCCGCGGGATTGACCGCGAGAGTCGCGCCTCCGGTGCCCCTGTACAGAAAGTTGCCCCTGAGCGCGGCTGAGGCCAGCGCATCGCGCCGGTCTGGCGGTATTTCGCCCAAATCCGCGCGCAGAAGCACAAGATCATCGTCCGCATGCTGAAGAACAACCGTCTCGCCGTCAACCTGAATGGCGACGGCGCCACCTGCATCCTCGATCTCTACGCCGAGCTTGACACCCAGCCTGTCGACAAGTTCTCCAAATGTCATTGTCCTTATCCTTTATGGACATTATCTCATATCCCGCCTCCCTCTGTCAAGGCGCAAGGGGCAAGAGCGAGATATCCGGGATTTGCGCGCCTAGCCCCTAAGCCCCAAGCTAAAACCATTGGGTGGTTTTCATGGAAGGACTGGGTGGTTTGCCGAAAACCATTGGGTGGTTTCGCGATCAGGACGCCGTCCCTTTCGCAAAACCATTGGGTACTTTTCGCAAAAGCACTGGGTGGTTTCATCAAAACCATTGGGTGATCCTCGCCTGGCGCCGGTGACCTCACGCGTGCGCGCGCGTACGCGAGATTTGGGGCGCAAAACATGCCGGTTGACTGCCCGCATCAAAAATTGTTACCAAGCCGCACTCGCAGGCAAGAACAAAATATGATAAAATACGCACCCAATGAACCGCATAGTAGAGAAAAGACAGCTGTCGGAGAACGTCTTCGGCATGACTATCGAAGCGCCGCTGATCGCCAGCGAGCGCAAGGCCGGACAGTTCATCATTCTGATGGTGGATGAGGAGGCCGGCGAGCGCATTCCCCTGACCATCGCCGACGCCGACGAAAAGGCCGGTACGATCTCGATAATCTTCCAGACGGTCGGCGCGACGACGATGAAGCTTTCAAGGAAGGAAGTCGGCGATTCTCTTCCGGCGGTGCTGGGTCCGCTGGGCCGTCCGACGGACATTCGCGGCGCGAACGGCGAGAAGCCCGGCCATGTGGTGTGCGTCGGCGGCGGAATCGGCGTCGCTCCCATGCACCCCATCGCCCAGGCGCTCAAGGCCGCCGGAAACCGCGTGACGATCATTATGGGCGCGCGCAACAAGAGCCTTTTCGTGATGCTGGACGAGATGCGCGCCATCGCAGGCGACGACCTTATTCTGATGACGGATGACGGCAGCTCGGGACGCAAGGGACTCGTGACGGAGCCCTTAAAGGAGCTTTGCGAGGCTGGGGCCGTGGACGAAGTGATCGCCATAGGTCCGCCCATCATGATGAAGTTCTGCGCGCTTACCACTAAGCCCTACGGGGTGAAGACGGTAGCCTCGCTCAACACCATCATGATCGACGGCACGGGAATGTGCGGCGGCTGCCGCGTATCGGTCGGCGGCGAGACGAAGTTCGTCTGCGTCGACGGTCCCGAGTTCGACGCACACCAGGTCGATTGGGATCTCATGCTAAAACGTATGGGCGCCTTCAAGCCGCAGGAGATCGCCGCTCGCGACCATGCATGCAATCTGTTCAAGGGGATCTGAGATGACGCCGAAGGAGAGGATGGCGATTCCGCCGCAGACGATGCCTGAGCAGGACGCGAAGGTGCGCGCCCGCAACATGAACGAGGTCGCCCTCGGCTACACGCCGGAGATGGCGAAGTGCGAGGCGTCGCGCTGCATGCAGTGTGCGGCCAAGCCTTGCATGCAGGGCTGCCCCGTGGCCGTCAATATTCCGGGCTTTCTCGCGAAGGCCGCCGAGGGAGATTTCGCAGGCGCGCTCGCGATCATCCGCGAGACTTCGCTGCTGCCCGCAGTTTGCGGCAGGGTGTGTCCGCAGGAGAAGCAGTGCCAGAAGTTCTGCACGATGGGCAAGCTTTTGAAGGACGTCGACAAGGCCGTCGCCATCGGGCGCGTCGAGCGGTTCGTCGCCGACTTTGCGCGCGAAAACAAGGCGGGATCGCGGGAGGCGGCTACCGCCCCGCGCACCGGCAAGCGCGTCGCCGTCATCGGCAGCGGCCCGGCGTCCATCACATGCGCGGCGGACTGCGCCAGGGCCGGACACGACGTCACGATCTTCGAGGCGTTCCACAAGGCGGGCGGAGTTCTCGTCTACGGCATCCCGGAGTTCCGTCTGCCGAAGGCGATCGTCAAGGAGGAGATCGACGGACTCAAGGCGCTCGGCGTCAAGTTCGAGATGAACTTCGTGATCGGGCGCACGCGCAAGCTTCGCGACCTCATGGCGAAGGACGGCTTCGACGCGGTCTTCGTCGGCACGGGCGCGGGACTGCCCAAGTTCATGAACATCGAGGGCGAGAACCTCGTCGGCGTCTTCAGCGCCAATGAATATCTGACGCGCGCCAATCTGATGAAGGCTTACGACGAGGGCGGACACGACACGCCCTTCTGGCACGGCAAGCGCGTCGCGGTGCTCGGCGGCGGAAACGTCGCGATGGATGCGAGCCGCATGGCGCTCAGGCTCGGCGCGGAGAAGGTCTATCTGATCTACCGCCGCAGCGAGGCCGAGATGCCCGCGCGAAAGGAAGAGGTTCATCACGCGAAGGAGGAGGGCGTCGAGTTCCTCATGCTCCAGAACGCGAAGCGCGTAATCGGCGACGAGCAGGGGCGGGTCTCAGGACTCGAGTGCCTCAAGTACGAGCTCGGCGAGCCGGACGCTTCGGGGCGGCGCAGTCCGGTGGCGATTGCGGGAAGCGAATTCACGCTCGACGTCGATACGGTCGTGGTCGCGGTCGGCAATGCGTCCAACCCGCTCATCCCGACGACGACCGATGGACTTGAGATCAACAAGCGCGGCAACATCGTCGTGGACCCGGAGACGAATATGACGTCCATTCCCGGAGTCTTCGCGGGCGGCGACATAGTGCTGGGAGCGGCGACCGTCATCCTCGCGATGGGCGAAGGCCGCCGCGCGGCAGCCGGAATAAACGCCTATCTCGCGAGCCGCCAATAGCGGGGGCCGGTGATGGTCGGGGTCTGCCTTCTTCTTGCGACGGTGCTTCCGTTCAGCGAGCTGGACTACAAGGTGGTCGCCGACTACGACTTTAACGAGTTGACGAACACGGCCGGAAATTCCGTTGAGATCACCGACAACTTCAGCGCACTCGTGCCCGGGTTTTCCGGCAGCAAGCTATACATACCGGCCAGGACGAATGGCGTGCTGCAGATTTCATCGTCGTCAAACCGAGGCCGCCTCATCTGCTCCAACGAGAACGTCAGTGCCGACTGCACCATGTTCATTCGCGCCAGCAAGATGAACAAAACTCCGCAAAAGACCAAGCTCTCAATCGGCCCGTATGGCGAGAGCCCTTCTGGATCGGCGACGAATCTGACCGTAACCTTCGAGATGGATTGGCTTGAGCCGGTGGCGCTGTCCACGGTAGCCACAGATGGCTCAATAATCATACAGCCAAACGACGAAACCGAGAGCAACCGCAGAATCCTTATCGACCGCATAATATTCGCGAGGGAAAGAGAACATGGCTTCTACTTCATCATCCGCTAGACCGGTCAAGCTCGCTATCGTCGGAGGCGGCGCCGCAGGGATGTTCGCTGCGGCAGTCGCGGCAGAGCGCCACATACCGTGTGTGCTGATCGAGCGCAAGGCTCGCCTCGGCTCGAAGGTTCTCATGACGGCGAACGGACGCTGCAATTTCACGAAGGACATTTCGCCGGACGACTTTCTGCGCGATGTGGGCGAGTGCTCGAAGTGGGTAGCCCAGGCCGTTCGGGAGTGTCCGCCGCGCCAGATCATCAAGGGCTTCAAGTCGCTCAATGTTCAGCTCAGGCGGATGCCCGACGGGCGAATGTTCCCGGCGGACGGCAAGTCCGCGACGATAGTTCATGCGTTCGGCGACCTGCTGCGCGACGAGAGCGTGCCGATCTTGACGAACTGTCCCGTCACCGGCGTCGTCCAGTCGCAGGACGGCGGCTTCGTCGTGAAGACCGCCAACTTCGACATCGTCGCAGAGAACGTGCTTCTTGCGACAGGCGGCGTGAGCTATCCCAAGACGGGCTCGGTGGGCGATGGACAGAACTTCGCCCGCGCGCTCGGGCACAAGCTCGTGCCGTACCGTCCGGGGCTCATCGGGCTTGAGACTTCGGACCGCCGCATCACCTCTCTCGCGGGACGGCGCTTCGAGGACGGACGCGCCAAGGTGATGGATGAAACGGGGCGCACTGTGTTCGACTATCGCGGCGAGGTGGACTGCGAAAGCTTCGGCTTGAGCGGTGCGGCGATCTACAACAGCCAGAGATACATCGAACACGCGAACATGAAGGACTACTCGATCGAGGTGTGGTTCGCGCATGAGAGGCTGACGTTCCGCAATTTGAAGCCGCGTCCGGTCAAGGAGGCGATCGTCACGATAGGGGGAGTTTCGCTGGACGACGTGGACCCGCGCACGATGGAGTCGCGCAAGGTCAAGGGACTCTACTTCGCCGGAGAGGTTCTCGACATCGACGGTCCGACCGGCGGCTACAATCTCACGCTGGCTTTCGCAACCGCACGCAAGGCTGTCGCTTCGCTCAGGAATGGCGCGATGTCGTGTGCGTCGGCTATGCCGGCGTCGAGGCATATACGGGCCGCATGGAATAGTCCCGACGGGGCTTGCGATACTATCTGAAGCCGAGGAGCTTGTGCAGCTGGACGGATAGCGACCAGCCGTCGAGCTTTGAAAGGACTGATTTTGCGGCGGCAAAGTCGATATCCCCTTCACGTTCGCATGGCGAAACGTAGTAGTCGGTGGCTTTTATGCGGTCCGGCAGGCTTTCGCAGAACCTTACGACGGATTCGCTCGAGGCGACCACCCTCACCTCATCTGCCGATTTGAGGCGCAGACTCTCAGGGAACTCCGCCTTAGGGGAGCAGGCGACATAATCGACGAATGCGAGCCAGTCGGCATCGTTCGTTCCATTGGTCTCTACTGCGATCCAATAGCCGTCTCGCTTGAGGGCCGCAACAAGCTCGGGCATCCCCTTCGCAATGGTCGGCTCGCCGCCGGTCAAAACTACGCTTTTTGCGCGAAAGCCCCTGACTTCGGCCACGAGGTCGTCCAGCTCGAGCGTGAAGCGCGGCCTGATGTCGGTATCGCACCAAGGGCATCTGAGGTTGCAGCCGGCGAATCGGACGAAAACGCAGGGCCGGCCCATATTGCGTCCCTCCCCCTGGAGAGACTCGAATATCTCGACAAGATCATACTTCATGCGAGTCCATCCATGATTTCAGCACGCTTACGCCATATATGGCCGCAGTCTCGGCTCGAAGTATCGTCGAGCCGAAGCTTACGGGGGTCGCAACGGACAGAAGCGCAGACAGCTCCGACGGAGTGAAGTCGCCCTCTGGCCCCACAAAAACAGCTAGAGGACGGGCGGTGCTCGAGGCGCGTCCCGTTTCGAGGGCAGACAGCATATCGCATGGCGGAGGATTGGTCAGCGCCCCGACATAAGTGTCGCAAAGCGACGCCAGATTGACGGCATCTGCGAAATCGACCGGGGCTGCTACATCCGGCAGCCACTTGGCGTCGCTCTGCCTTGCGGCATCCTCGGCTATCCTGAGCCAGCGCTGGCGTTTCGCCTCGCGCTCGTCCGCCGGAATTCGAACAATCGTCCTCTCCGACACGACAGGCACTATGCGTGTTGCGCCAAGCTCAGTGGCCTTTTCGATCGTCCAATCCCAACGGGAACCCTTCGTCACGCACGCGAAAAGGGTCAGCGGACGGCGGGATGCGGCGGAATCTTCACAGACGTCGCCAGCCGGAATCAGGTCGCCGCGGACGAACGAGAACCTGCGCCAACGGCCCAGGCCATCGAAAAGCTCGATCTCTTCGCCATCCTTGAGGCGGACGACCTTGAGGTGGCGGCGCGCCTGGTCCGACAGCTGCGGCCGGTCCGAGGAAAGCGCCTGTGTCTCTACAAGTAGCCTGTGCATCTGCCGCGACCCCGTCTCAACCGATTGCGACGCGCTCGACGCGTGTGCCGAGCGAGCAGATTATGTCGTAGGCGTGGGTGCCCTTCAGCCTGGCCCAATCGTCGGGCGTCACGCTGAACTTGCCGCTGCGACCGAGGCATATCACCTCATCGCCTGGCCTTACCTCACCAGCGCCAGAAACGTCGACTGTCGCGTAGTCCATCGATATGCGGCCGACGACAGGACACACCGCGCCGTTTATGAGGACGTGTCCGCGATTCGTCAGGGCGAGAGGCAGGCCATCCGCATAGCCGGCCGAGATGGTGGCGATGCGTGTAGGCTCCTTGAGGCACCACGTTCTGCCGTAGCCTAGCGTGGTTCCGGCGGGCAGCTCGCGAACCTGGGCGACGCGCGTCTTGAGGGTAAGCACGGGCTCCACGTTCAATGCCTTGCGTCCGTTGGGATCGAAGCTGCCGTGAAGGTTGATGCCCGTTCGGACCATCGTGAAAGGCGGCTTGGCGCATGCAGGAAAGTTGTTTATGGCGTCGCTCGCCGCGATATGCACCTTGGCGAAGGTTATGCCGGACTTCTTTGCGGAAGCCAGGAACGACTTGAACGACTCGATCTGGCGCATTGTGAAAGGATCTTCCGGATCATACGCCATCGGAAAATGGGAGAACACGCCCTCGACCTCGAGCCCGGGCAGCCGCACGACTTCGCTCACGACAGGCAGAGCGTCATTGACGAGAATACCCAGCCGGCCCATGCCGGTATCCAGCTTTATGTGAACCTTCGCCTTGCGGCGTGCCTTTACTGCGGCAGACGAGATCAGTCTGGCGCTGCCTAGATCCGTCACGGGCAGGGTGACGCCAGCCTTGACCATCGCTTCAATCTCGTAGGGGAGTATCGAGCTGAGTATCTGGACATCCTTCTTGACGCCAATCCGCTTGAGAACCTTGACGAGTTCCAGCGCTTCGAACGGCTCGGCCACGCCAAAGCCTGCGCAATCGGTCCCGGCCAGCGCCCGCGCATAGTCGCCGACGCCAAGGCCGTATGCGTTGGCCTTAAGCACGCAAAGCACCCTGGCCGGCCTCGCGTGGGCGGCAATCCTCTCGTAGTTGCGCCTGAGCGTACCGAGGTCTATCTCGACGCGCACCCTTCTCTTGAGTTCAGTGTTCATCTAGTCTTCACCGTAAATGTCCGTCCGCACATGTGGCAGGTTATGTCGATCGTCGGGGGCAGATCCTCGCGCTCCTTTTCGCCAAGCGCGCCCAGCATGGCGACGGCACGCTCTGGCGAGCAGCGGCAGGCGAACTTCAGGGGGGATGTCTTGCGAAGCTCGGCATGCTCCAGACCCAGCTGCTTGAGGATCGCCCGAGACGAGACGGAAAGCTTCTCCGGAACATAGTCCGTCACCGACGCCTTTGAGTCGGGCAGGCTCTCGACCATGACGCCGCGAGCCTCGAGCACCTCCACCTCGTCGCTGACTGCGGCTTCGAGGTAGATGCACGCCTTGCGCTGCAGCGAGCCCGCAAGATAGCCGTCGAGCGAATTGGAGATCCCCTGCGAAATTATGCGGCCCGGCACCGACCTCGTAACCTGCAGCTGCTTCTCTCCAACCACCTTGCGCGCGTCCGGTTTGGAGAGCCCGTCGAAGTCGTCGAGTATCTTGCGCTCTGTGTAGCCGCGAAGCGAGCCGTCGGAGGTGCATTCGACGTTGAAGCCGCCCAACGGGCCTTTGCATTTCATCTGTATGGATACAGACTCGTCCTTTTCGCTAGTCTCGGAACCGAGCAACGCAACCGCGGCGAGCGCCTTGGCCAGAAAGTACGTACTGGTCGGACCGGCGAGGTGTCCCCTGGCCAGATCCTGAGCCGCGCCCGACACATCCACAATCGTAACGGCGACCTTGCTCGCCGCATCATACCATTCTTCTCTCGAATCCTTCATCTCAAAATCCGTTAGAACGACCACTGAAATCCGGCTGAAAGCGAATACACCATCTCCGTGCGCGTCTCCACGCCGATAGCGGCATCGGCGTCGAAGCGGAGGGAAAGGCTCTCGGTCAGATGGTAGAAGGCGCCAAGGCCGCCGCACGGCCCGACCTGTCCGTCATTCACCCAACCCCTTGCGCCGAAGGTGAAGAACGGATCCAGCCTCTCGTATCCCCACCAGTGCCATAGGGCCTTCAGACCGAGACCGGCGCGGTCGTCAAGCCATGTGGCCTCGCCCTCGACAGCCCACATCTCGGCAAGGTAGCAGCCGAAGCGCATGGCAATACCAGCACGGGAGTCGAGACGCGAACCGCCCTGCGGCAGCACGCCCGCTCCAGCGACGCCGACATAGAACCTGTCGAACTCGTATGGCGGCTCTTCGTAATCGAAGTCGCCTCTTGCGGAGAGCGCCGCAAAAACGGCTATAAGCGGCAGCAACCTCTTCATTTCGTGGGATCGTCGAACTCGCGTATCACGTCAAGCAGCTGCTCGGCGAGATCCGGGTCGACCTCGAATATGTTGACGTTGTCGGAGTATGTCGTGTTGCTGACGTTGGCTTTGACGGCGATGAAGCGGTCAAACTGCTCCTTGCTGGACTTGCGGCCGGTCTTCTCGCGATCCAGCAGGCCGTAGTTCACGAGGTTCTGCATGATGTCGGTGGCGTGCTTGGGGTCGACATCTATCCGGCAGGTCTTGATTCCACTCCAGTTTTCGTCCTTGTAGCCCTTGGCGAAATCGTTGGAAACGAGGTCGCTTGTGCCCTTGCGCACCTCGACGTGACCCATTCCGTTGAGGTAGACGCTTATGCGGCGGATTGGCTTGCGGTTGAGGTTGTAGTAGTGTATGTGAACCCAGTTGAGCGGACTTTCGCGAACCGTGATGTAGGGATCGACCCAGAACGGGCCGCACCCTGCGAACGCAGCGGCAAAGGCGACGGCTGTCAGAAGTTTCTTGAGCATATGAGACCGGCTCCGTGTAGCGTTAGTGTGGGATCGATTGTGAAAGGCAGGTCGAGGTCAGAGAGCACCCATTTCGCGAAGCCTCCGGTCGCGACGAGACGGAAGCTCTCCTTGAAGTTGCGCGAGAGCGTAGAGGCTATCTCGCGCACCATTCCGCGATACCCTACGAGTGCTCCAAAGCGCATGGCCTCCTCGGTGGAGCGCCCGATCTTAGGGGCCTTTCCGCTGCCGAGCTTCATGCGGGGCAGCTTGGCCGTGCGCTCGAAAAGATAGTCGCGCATCAGCGGAAAGCCCGGCGCTATCACGCCGCCGCGCCATACGCCGTCGCTCGTCACGACCGCCGCCGTGAGAGCTGTGCCGAAATCCATCACAAGCACGGGGGCTCCGTATCGCGACACCGCACCGGCCGCGTCCGCCAGACGGTCCGCGCCGATGGTTTCGGGCTTGGGGTAGTCGAGCGTTATGAGGCCGCCCAGCCTCTTGTGGCAGACCTGGCGGAACTCCAGCCCGCAAGCCTTTGCCAACCGGCGCCACCTGACGTCTTCGCCCGGGACAACCGACACATAGGCCAGAACCTTCGGCTGCGCGGAGCCAAGCCTTCCGGCGAGCGTCCTAACAACGGACGAAGCCTCGCCAAAGCCGCCGTCGCAATGGCTCACATTGGTCACACGGCCGTCGGACCAAAGTCCCACGGCCGTGGATGTGTTGCCGACGTCTACGACTATCAACCTCAAACGGCTCTCCATTCCAGCGAAAGGTCGATAGACCCCGCAGAGTGAGTAAGGCAGCCGAGCGAGATGGCCGTGACGCCTGTCGCGGCGACCTCCTTGGCGCGGTCGAGGGTTATGCCGCCCGAAGCCTCTGTCTTGGAGATGCCCTTGCAGAGCTTAACGCACTTCTTCATGTCGGCACAGCTCATGTTGTCGAGCATTATCCACTCGGGCTTGGCCTTGAGGGCGCTTTCGCACTCGCGTATGCTCTCGACCTCGACCTCCACTGCCAGCTTGGGGAAAGCCTTTCGCGCCGCGACAACGGCCTTGTCGAGCTCGTCGGGATTGCCCCCGCGCCAAAGGCGACGGTGGTTGTCCTTCATCAGGATTCGGTCGTACATGCCCATCCTGTGGTTCGTGCCGCCGCCGCAGAGCACGGCGTACTTCTCGAAGACGCGAAGGCCGGGCGTCGTCTTGCGCGTGTCGAGTATCATAGTGCCGTAGCGCTTTACCGCGTCGACGAACTTTTTCGTAAGGGTTGCCGTGGCGCACATCCTCTGCATGAAGTTGAGCGCCGTCCTCTCAGCGGCGAGTATGCTGCGCGCAAGGCCCTTGAACTCGAGTATCGGCTCGCCGGGCTTGACGACAGACCCGTCCGCCTTGAGTATCTTGACCTTGATCTTGGGGTCGACCACGCGGAACACGGCCTGGGCGACGGTGGTTCCGGCGACGACGCAGCCTGTACCCTTGGCGTATATCTCGCCAGTCGCAACGGCCTTGGGGTTGACGAGCGCTATCGAAGTCGCGTCGCAGCGGGGAAACGACTTCGCGAGCGAGACGGAAACCAAATCCTCGTTCAACGCAAGCCGCACTGCGGCCTGCGCGCGGGGGGAGCGCATCACGTCCTTCATCAGGCGACCTGGTTGCAGAGGTAGTCCCAGTGCTGATACAGCACGAATGCAAGCACACCGGCGACGGTAAGCGCGACAAGGCCCACGATGAGCGCGATTGTCGCAGCCTTCTTGCCGACCGTTCCGCCGCCGCCCTTTTTCGCGGAAGCTTCGGGAACGTCGAGCTTGAACCTGTCGGCGATTGTCGCACCGCCTGCCGCCGGAGCGGCCGCAGCTGGAGCGGATGCCGGTTTAATGGGCTTGATTTTCTTGATCGTCATAATTGAATTATACCACTTTTTGAGCTTCGGGGTCAAGAGTCACGCCGAATTCATCGACTACGAAATCCCTCAGCGCCGCCTGCCAGCGCGGAGTGCGGTAGCCCAGCAGGTTCAGGACGCTCTTCTTCAAGGCGGAGTTTCTGGGTCGCGGCGCAGGCCTCGGGAACTCTTCGGTCGTGCACGGCACGACTTCGCGCTTGAACCCGAGAAGACGGAAAAGCTCAACCGTCAAGCCATACCAGGTGCACTGGTCTTCGCATGTGCCGTGAACTATGCCGCTTACATCCGGCCTTGTCAGCAGAAAGGCGATGACATCAGCCACAGTCTTGCAGCTCGTCGGGTTGCCGCGCTGGTCGTCGACCACCTTGAGCGGCGCACCTTCGGCGGCTCCAAGCTTCGCCATCGTGTGGATGAAGCTGGGGCCTCCTGCTCCGTAGAGCCAGGCGATGCGAAGTATCACGGCGTCGGGCAGTATCATCTGGATCATCTGCTCGCCGGCGAACTTCGAGGCGCCGTAGACCGTCCTTGGACGCGGAATGTCCATCTCGCTCCAAGCCCACGGCTCTCTTGGCGGTTCGCCGCTGAACACGTAGTCCGTCGAAATCGCAATCAGTCTGGCGCCGCACATCTTGCAGGCGAGGGCGACGTTGCGCGACCCCTCCTCGTTGAGTCTGAAGGCAAGCTCGCGGTTCGTCTCGCAGTCGTCCACCTTCGTCATGGCGGCACAATGCACCACTACGTCGGGACTCTCGCCGGAAAGTCTGGACGAGAACGCGTCGGCATCCGTTATATCCCATTCGGGAAGGTCGGCTACGACGATCTCGTGTGCCGACAGCTCCTTCTGGAGCGTGCGGCCGAGCATGCCCTTGCCGCCGGTGATCACTATCTTCATTTCAGCTCCTTGTGGAAGGCGTGGGCCATGTTGGCGCCGAGCAGGATGATCTCCCAGCTCATGTACATCCAAGCGAGGATTATCGGGAAGATCGCAAACGATCCGTAGAGCGCAGACGACTTGGCGATACCGACCTGTGCGATCGCGCAAACCTTCATCCATCCGCCGTAGAGAAGCGCCGTTATGAGGCCGCCGAGGAAGGCCGGCTTGAACGGAACCTTGCAGTTCGGCATCATGTAGAAGAGGAACGCGAAGTTGAGCGAGGCCATGCCGAGCGCGAAGCCGAGCCTTACCAGCGCGGAGTCGAGCAGCCATATGAGGCCGTCGCCAACCCATTTCGTAAGCCACGTCGAGCCCAGCACCGCCACTATGATGTTCTTGACTATGCCCAGTATCGGCAGCGACATCGCGAGCGCCACAAGCACCGGCACGACTATCGATATGAAAAGGTACATGTAGGCTCGCTTCCATATCGGTCGCGGCTTGGTCACGCCCCATATGTGGTTGAAGCTGACCTCCACCATGCCGAGAGAGCTTATGACCGTCCAGAGCAGGAACATGAAGCCGATCCATCCGAGGGTGCCGATGTTGAAGTTGTCGATGCGGTCGAAGATGCTGTCCGATATCTCGCGGGCCTGCTTGCCGAACTCCAAGGCGGCGATGCGCTTGCGTTCGCGCTCCTCCTCGCTCATGACCTTCACGTCGGCGAGCGTCGAGACTATGTCGTCGTCCTGCCCCTTCTCGATGTTCTGGATCATGATGTCGATGTGGTTGTTTATCGAGTTGCGCGCGCAGTCGTCTATGCCGCACGTCTTGGCGAAGAACAGCAGCAGGCAGAGGCTGGGAACCATCGAGAGCATCGAGAAGTAGGTCAGCCCCGCGGCATGCATGGAGCAGTGGTTGACCAGAAAGCCGGACACGACGGTCTTGCACCAGGAATAGACCGACTTTGCGATTTCCTTGGCTTTGGGCATGATGATCACTCCTTTCCTGCGCTCTACAGCAGCGGACCGGTCAGAACGCCGAGAACCACCCCGACGACATACACGGTCAGCAGTATGCAGATGTTCTCCTTGAGATTGCGGTTTGTCCTCAAAAGCACCAGCAGGCCAAGTCCGGAGCCGGTGAATGAGCTCGCCATCAGCGCGCCTCCGCTGATCGCACCCTTTACGTACAGTTCGGCGCCGGCGACGGACACCGCGCAGTTGGGCACCAGCCCTATCGCGCCTGCCGCAAGCTCGCCGATCAGAGGCCGCGTCATGTGCAGGCTGCCGAGGCAGTCTTCGCCGAAGTAGTGCATCGCAAGGTTTATCGCCCCGGACACGATAACGATGAAAAGGAATATCTCAGCCGTATGTATCAGGGCAGGCACAAGTATGCCCTTGTGCTCCCTGCAATGGCAAAGGCTGTGCTCGCAGAGCTCCTCGACGGATACGTCGCGGCGGCGGCGCCTCAACAGCGCGAGGATGCCATTGACCGTGAAGCCGACCGCGATTGCGCAGATCACCTTGAGAACGACGATCTTCGCCATGAGCAGGAACGGCACCTGTTTTGATATGAGCACAGGCAGAAGCTCGTCTGAAGTCGAAAGGAATACTGCGGTAAGGGTACCCACCGTGATGACGCCACCCGCATAGAACGAAGCGGCTGCGGCCGAAACGCCGCACTGCGGGATCGCGCCCGCCAGCGCACCGGCGAACGGCCCCACAGAACGAGCACGCTCGAGCCAACGCTCGAGCGCACCGCCCGCCTTCGCCTCTATCATCTCCAGAACCAGATATGTCCCGAAGAGGAACGGAAGCAGAAGCAGGGTCTCGTGAATGAATTCTATCACGCGGCGGAGATAGCTTCACTCGGGCACTGCGCAGCGCAGGCTCCGCAATCAACGCACTTGTCGGGGTCGATCGCGTAGGGCGTACCCTCGGTGATAGCCTCGGCAGGGCATGCATCCTTGCAGCATCCGCAGCTCACGCACTTGTCGGCGGCGATTGTATGTGCCATTTTATGTTCTCCTTTGGTTGTTAGGTTATTGTTTCGTTCAAGATTCTTTACGGCCAGCGGAAAGTATTATACCACATTCACTCGAAAATCACAAACGCCGGCAGCCCCATCACGCCCTCGAACCCCTTCAGCGTCTTGAGCTCCCGCATGTCCTCCGCCTGAAGCCTTATGACGGTGAAGCCAAGGCCGTCGATCGCCTCGAGGACCTTGGGGTCGCTGAGCGTTCCCCTCTCCATCGCGGCGCAGTTCTTGCACCATGTGGCCCAGCAGTCGACCAGCACGGGACGGTTGGCCGTCACGAGCGCGGCCTCGAAGCTGGCGGGCGTTATCGAAGCCGTCTCGGCGACCGTCCTGTCGCCCGACTTTGCCGCGAACGTCTTGAACGCGAGATACCCGTACCATGCCGCAAAGCACAGCACGACAATGCCGAAGATCTTGTTGACCCGCTTCATCCACGAGCCCGGCTTCGGCAGCACCTTGAGCCCCGCGCCGACGAACGGCCAGGGCAGCGCCATGCCGACGCCCATGACGAACGGAAGGCCAAGCGCGAACCAGTTGCCCTTTGCGAAGAGATCGGCCGTGAGCAGCAGCACGGAAATCAATATCGGCGCTACGCATGCGCCAGCGAGAACGGCGCTCAACGCACCCATCGAGAACGCGAACACGAGCGGCGTCTTTGTGCGCCTTTCGGAAGCGCCGTCCACCTTGCGGTATTTCGAAAGGTCGATGAAGAAGACATCGAACAGCGCGAGGGCCAGCAGCACGAAAACAACGGCCACCACGCAGTTGAACCACGGATTGCCCTGTATTTCTCCGAATGCCATCCCCCCCAGCGCCGCGAGAAGTCCGAGAACGCCGTACGAGACCGCTATTCCGGCGCCATACCAAAGCCCCCTCGAGGCCGATTTGCCTATCACCATCAGGTTGATCGGCATCATCGGCAGCACGCACGGCGTAAGGTTCATGGCGACGCCGCCGAGAAGCACGAGCAGAAGCACCAGCCATATGCCCTTGCCCTCGAAAACCCCTTCCGACAGCTCCTCGCCGTTCAGGAACGCCACGAAGCGGTCTGCGTCCATATAGCCCTGCGCCATGCGCGTAACGGGCTCGGCCGCATCAGCCCGGACCACCTCGACCTCTGGCGCCGCAACAGGGGCGTCGTCGAATATCGGCATGCACATGCCGTCCTTGCACTCGTACTTGACGCCGTTTATCACCTGAATCTCGGCGGACGCCGCAAGCGCGGCGAAAAACCCGACAGCAAGCATCAGTCTCTTCATTGGCATTCCTCCTTGAGATGTTTCAACGCCTCTTCAAAAAAGCTTTCCGGCGTGGATGCGCCGCTTGTGACGCCGAGCGTCTCCACTCCGGAGAAATCGAGCGCCTTGAGCTCATCCATCGTTCCTGCGCGGAAGGTACGGCAGCGGGCGACCTCGCAAAGCCGCCTGGTGTTCGACGACTGGGCGCTGCCCAGCACAAGCACAGCATCGCCGCAAAAGGCCTTTACCGCATCCTGACGCTCCTTCGTGGCGTGGCAGACCTCTGCGGTCGTCTCGACCTCGAAGCGTGCGCGAAGCTCCTCCACGATCTTCGCCACCTCGTCGGCATTCATCGTGGTCTGGCTCACGACGCCTATCCTGTCCGCGTCAGGCAGGTCCGGGTAGACGTATGCCCTGCCGTCGGCCACCTCGCCGACTATGCCCTTGACCTCCGCATGCGCCGGGTGGCCTATCACCACAACCGGCAGGCCCCTCTCCGAAAAATCCCTCGCGGCGTTGTGGACCCTAGTGACGAAGGGACACGTGGCGTCGACCACGGCCAGTCCCCTCGACTTCGCCTTCTCCCGGACGGACGGCGAAACGCCATGCGCGGAAAAGAGCACCGTCGCGCCGCAAGGCACATCGTCGAGGCTCTCGACGAACGTTATGCCGCGCTTCCTCAAGCCTTCGACTACAAGTTCGTTATGCACCAGTTCGTGCAGGCAATACGCCGGCGCCGGCAGAGCCAGAGCCTTTTTCACGGCACCCGTCACTCCGGCGCAGAATCCGTGCGGAAATATCGCCTCGACCTTCATCAGGGATTGTCCGGACGCTTAAGTAGCCCGGTCGTCCATTCTCCGATCGTACGGCGCGAAACCTCGACAAGCCCGCGCGACTCGTAGGCCGCGAGAACTTCAGGATAAAGCTCGGTGAGTATGCCTGATATTATCACATGCCTTGCGACACATGGGGCTATCTCGTCGGCGAAACGTATGAGCAGCGGCCCGAGTATGTTCGCCGCAACGAGATCCGCCTTGGGCAGCTCGCGCCTGACCTTCGCGCCAAGGCCATATCTGAAATACTCGACCTTCACGCCGTTCATTTCGGCGTTCTCGGCCGATGCGTCCACAGCCTCCTGATCGACGTCGAATCCGGCGACCGGCGAATAGCCCAGCTTCGTGGCGGCTATCGAGAGTATTCCGCTGCCGCAGCCCATGTCGAGAAAGCTGCCGCCCTCGCCTGACAGCGAATCTATGTATTCGAGACACGCGCGCGTGGTCTCATGCTTGCCAGTGCCGAAGGCGAGCCCCGGATCAAGCGTCACGACCATGCCGCTCTCCGGCTCCGGCTCCCATGGCGGCCTCACCACCAGACGGTCGCCTATCCTCTCGGTCGTGAAATGGCGGCGATACGAAAGCTTCCAGTCCTCGTCCGGAATCGTCGTGTACTCGATTTTGGCCTTTGCGCCGACGATCTCCAGCGCGTCGGAAAGTCGGCGCTCGGCATCGGCTCTGTCGCCATCTACCGTGCGCGGCGGCTCAGGATCCGGAAAATACACCTGGACCTGGGTAAGCCGCTCTTCAATGTCGCGGTATGACGACAAAATGAAATCCCCTCCATCGAAGACCTCGAAGAGGGGATTCACGAATCGCTCTTCAACAGAACAGAAGAGCTTGTTCACTTTGCGGCAGTCTTCTTGGCGGCAAGCTTCTTGACGACGGTGGGACGCTGCACGAGAACGCGGACGGCCTCGTCGCCCATGAGCTTCACCTCTTCTTCAGCCATTCCAAGCTTGACGAGACGGGCGCGCTGGGCCTTGCTCTTGCGAGCCTTGCCTGCGGGCGTCTTGCACGGACGAACGTGCGATTCCTTGCGAAGTGTACGACCTGTACCCATTTTTGACCTCTTCTTTCTTCCTTAGGGAAATTTTGTGGCGTGTATTATACCTTATTCGGCGGTGAAAATCAATGGCAAATATTACGGAACCGGAACCTCGGACAGTATGCGGTCGATGATCTGGTCTGCCGTTACGTTCTCGGCCTCGGCTTCGTAGGTCAGAAGTATGCGGTGCCTCAAGACGTCGTGCACCACCTCCTTGACGTCCTGCGGCGTCGCGTAGGCGCGTCCGTGCAGCAGGGCGTTTCCGCGAGCCGCAAGATTCAGCGCCAGCGTCGCTCTCGGGCTGGCGCCGTTCTGGATGTGGGCGTTCGTTTCGCGCGTCTTGAAGACGATGTCCAGTATGTAGTCGCCCACCTTCTCGTCGCAGTAGACGTCCTTCAGCGTTTCGCGCAGCGCCTCGACGTCGGCCGGCGTGCAGACGGCCTTTGCTTCGGGTGGCGTCGCATTCTCCGCAAAACGCTGCATTATGCGGCGCTCGTCCGCCTTGGACGGCGTCTCGACGAGGCACTTGAACATGAATCGGTCGACCTGCGCCTCGGGTAGCGGATAGGTTCCCTCCTGCTCGATCGGATTCTGCGTCGCCAACACGAGAAACGGACTCGGCAGCCTGTATGTCGCGTCGCCGATCGTGACCTGGCGCTCCTGCATGGACTCCAAAAGCGCAGACTGCACCTTCGCCGGCGCGCGGTTGATTTCGTCCGCTAGCAGAAGGTTGGTGAAGACAGGCCCCTTCTTCGGCGTGAACTCTCCCGTCTTGGGCGAATAGATCAGCGTTCCGACCACATCCGCGGGCAGAAGGTCCGGCGTGAAGGAGATGCGCCTGAACTCGAGGCCGAGAGCCTTTGCGAGCGTGTTCACCGAAAGCGTCTTCGCGAGCCCCGGCACGCCCTCGAGAAGTATGTGCCCTCCCGTCGCCATGGCAAGAATGAGCCTGTCGACGAGCTTCTCCTGTCCCACGATGACCTTAGCCACCTCCGAGCGGATGCGCTCGACGAGTTCGCCCTGCTGCTTTATCCTGTTTGTCGCCTCTCTCAGGTCCATTTGATTCATCCTTTCGTTATCAACCGGTATATGATGTTCTTGACGTCATGCCACTTGGCCAGATCCAGCCGTTTTATCGCATCTGAAATGTAAAGCCGCTCCATTACCGCCGCGTCGTCGCCAGAAGCCGGCAGCCCTCCGCGACGCCTTGCGAGAAAATCCTTCCAGAGCGAACGCACGAACTCCTGCATAACGTCTGTGGGCGAAAGTCCGCCCGCGCTTGCCCTGCCTGCCGAAAGCATCAGCTCGTCGAACCACCCGCTTTCGCGTTTGGCGAGTCCGGCGGCGAATTCCGCTATCGTATCGGCGTCCGACTTGACGCCCATGCGCCACGCCTCGACGAAACGCCACGTGAAGTCGTGCCGAAACACCATCTTCGGCAGAAACTCCCCAAGCATGGCGTCCACATACTCCTCGCGCTCGTTCACGAGCAGAAACTCCATCAAAGCCATTTCCCTGACAGGCGGCGGTGCAGCCGCTCCGGCGTCTTCACCCGTGATGGAAGGCTCGTCCTCGCGCGTCTCGACGGCTTGAGGCACGTCGTCAGGCGCGACCTCCTGAACCGCTGAGGTCGGCGCGGCAGGCTGGGTCTTCAGCCTCTCCAGCTCTTCCGCGAGCGCCGCGGCGGGCAGCCCGAGAAGCCTGGACGCTTCGTCCACCATGCCGGCCCTGAGCACAGCGCTGGGACACGCCGCAATCGTCGCCAGGACAGCCTTGGAGATTCTCGCTATTGCGTCGATCGACTTGGCGTCGCGCTCCTTGCCCTTCTCTATTCGGCATTGGAAGCCTATCACCGACTCGGCGCCGTCCAGCAGCTTCTGGAACTCCGCCGCGCCCTTGGTCCTGAGGAACGAATCGGGGTCGTCGCCACCCGGCAGCGACACCACGCGCACAGGCATCTCCGCCGCCAGGAGAAGCGCCGCCGTGCGGACTGTCGCCTTGTGTCCTGCGGCATCGTCGTCGAATACGAGTATCGCCGCGTCGGCGACGCGCTTGAGCATCTTCGCATGCTCGTCGGTGAATGCCGTGCCCTGCGCCGCGACCGCGACCGGAAAGCCCGACGTGTGCAGCCTTATCGTGTCGATCTGACCCTCGCACACGATCGCCTCGCGATGCGGCGCCTTTGCTATATGGGCCGCCGCCCGGTCGAAGGCGAAGAGCACCTTCGACTTCTTGAAGATCGGCGTCTCGGGCGAATTCACGTACTTGCCGGAATTCTTCCTCTCCACAAGCTGGCGCCCCGAGAACGCCACCACCCTGCCCTGGCGGTCCTTGACCGGAAACATCAGCCTGCCGCCGAACCGGTGGTAGCCGAGGTCGCCCGCACCCGACGGACCCTTGATGACGCCCGCCGCCTCAAGTTCCTTCGCCGTATAGCCATACTTCTCGGCCCACTTGAGGATCGGCGCGACTCCGTTCGGCGCGTAGCCTATCAGGAAATCGTCCTGAATCTCCGCGCCAAGGTCGCGCTTTACGAGGTAGTCGCGCGCAATCTGCGCCTCGCGCATCTTGCCGAGGCACCTGTGGTAGAACTGCGCCAGCTCCGCCATGAGCGCGAGAAGCCGCTTTCTGAGCCCCGCCTCGGGGTCCTCGCGCTCCTCGAGCTTGACGCCGCACTGCTCGGCGAGCTTGCGCACGGCGGACATGAAGTCCAGCCCCTCGTACTTCATCACAAACTTTATCGCGTCGCCAGACTCTCCGCAGCCGAAGCAGTGGTAGAACCCCTTCGCGACGTTTATGTTGAAGCTTGGAGTCTTTTCGTTGTGGAACGGACAGCACGCCTTGAGGCTCGCACCCGCATGCTTTACGGTTATGCCGTAGGAGGAGATCAGGTCCGCAAGGTCTATGCGGGTCTTGATGTCCTCCAGCACGCTATCGGTGACAGTCGCCATCCGTTCCCCAAGCTCAATCCATCGCCCTCAGGACGACGCCCTTGAGGTAGTGTCCCTCGGGAAAGCTCACCGCGACGGGATGGTCGGCGCCCTGCCGCGTCTTCGCGATCGTCTGGAAGTCGCGCTTCGCGTCAGTCGCCGCCTCGGCGATGATCTTGCCGAAAAGCTCGTCGTCCATCGCGCCGGAGCACGAGAACGTCGCAAGCGTTCCGTTCGGCTTCAAAAGCTTCATCGCCAGCAGGTTGATGTCCTTGTATCCTCGCGCAGCCTTCATGATCTGCGAGCGCGTCTCGGCGAACTTCGGCGGATCCAGCACGATCATGTCGAACTTGCGGCCCTCGTCGCGGCACTGCCTAAGGTATTTGAACACGTCCTCCTCGACGTACTCCATCTTCGTGCCGCAGAGGTGCGCAAGCGCCTCGTTCTTCTTGGCCAGCTCGAGCGCGTCGTGCGAAACGTCGACCTGGGTGACCGACGCCGCCCCGCACTGCCTCGCGAAGATGCCGAAGCCGCCCGTGTAGCAGAAGCAGTTCAGCACGTCCGCGCCGTTCGCGAGCGCGCCCACTGCCTGCCTTGCGTCGCGCTGGTCGAGGTAGAAGCCGGTCTTGTGTCCGTTTCTCACATCGACGAGGAACTTGCAGGGACCCTCCGCGATCTCGATCAGCTCAGGCGGCTCTGCCCCGGCGAGAACCTCGAAGCCTCCCGTCGCGAGCCCTTCCCTGACCCTCACGTCCACGTCGGACCTTTCGCTCACGCCTTGGCAGAACGGCGCGTACTGCATGAGGGCTTCAGCCACAGTCCGCTTCCAGAGCTCGGCACCGGCCGAGGTGAACTGGCATACGACCCATCCGGCGTAGTAGTCGGCCACGACGCCGGGCAGCCCGTCGCTTTCGGCGTTGACCAGGCGCATCGCGTTCGTGTAGGCGTTGGCGAAGAAGTCGGCCCTGCGTCCGACAGCCGCCGCGACGCGAGACCTTATGAACGCCTCGTCTGGCACCACCGCCGCATCGAACGACAGCATCCTGACGCGTATCTGCGAAGTCGGCGACCAGCTGCCGTAGCCCAGCACCTCCCCGCCCGCGCTCTTGACCTCGATGGTAGAGCCGGGGCGCAGTCCGGCGTCCTGCGGCTCGTAGGTAATCGCGCCGGAGAACACCCAAGGATGCCGCCGAGCGAGCGAGCGCTCGCGTCCTGGCCTTAGAACTATCCTGTCCATGTTCAGCGGACCCGTTTGATTGCGCCGAACCTGCAGACCTGGCTGCACTGTATGCAGCCCGCGCACTGGTTCGGATCTATCACCATCTGGAAGGCGCCGGGACGTATCTCCTTGCCGCGAGTCATCGCGGGGCAGCCCATCTTGAAGCACGCGCCGCAAGCCTTGCACTTGTCGGCATCGACCTCGCAGAGCCCTTCCTTCGTGAGCTTGGCCGCGATTCGGCAAGGCGCGTAGGCTATGATGAGAGCCCCCTCGTCGCCGTCCATCGCGTCCTTCAGCACCTTCTCGAGCTCGCCCAGGTCGTCGGCCGAAACCTTGACGACCTTCCTGTAGCCCATCGCACGCGCTATGTCGCCGATCTCGGTTACGGGCGCGACGTCGCCGGCGAGCGTCCTGCCCGTGCCGGGGTTGTCCTGATGTCCGGTCATCGCCGTTATGCGGTTGTCGAGCACGACGGTCGTCACGGGCGTTCCGTTGTAGAGCGCCGAGAGTATGCCCGTCATTCCCGAATGGAAGAACGTCGAATCGCCCAGCACCGCGCAGATGCGGCCCTTGAGCCCCGCCTTCTTCATTCCGGCGGCGTTGCCGATCGAAGCGCCCATGCAGATCGTCGTATCCATCGCGTTGAGCGGAGGGAACGCGCCGAGCGTGTAGCAGCCGATGTCGCCGGTCACTGTCGCGCCCAGCTTGTTCAGCACGTAGAAGACTCCACGATGTCCGCAACCGGCGCAAAGCACAGGCGGACGGGTCGGCAGCGTCGCGTCGACGGCCGCAGGCTCGACCTTGGCCACGTCGCCCACAAGCTCCGCGCGCAGGTTCTGGAGCCTGTCCGCATTGAGCTCCATCATGTTGAGCTCGGTCTCGTGCGGCGTGACGGCGATGCCCATGGCGCGAATCTGCTCCTCGAGGAAAGGATCGAGCTCCTCGACGACGACGAGCCTTTCGACCGTCTTCGCGAAGTCCGCGACAAGCGCTTTCGGCAGCGGATTCGTCCACCCCAGCTTGAGTATGGAGTATTCGGGGAAGATCTCCTTTACGTACTGGTAGGCGACGGCGCTCGTAACGAAGCCGATGTCCGTCCTGCCCTTCTCGACGCGGTTGAGCGGCGAGGCGCAAGCGGCGGCCTCCATCTCGGCGGTGCGCTTCTGGGCGGCGAAGCGGTGGCCCCTCGCGAACATCGGAACCGGCAGGCGCTGGCGGATGTTGCGCTCGTAGGGTATCAGCTCGCGCGTCTTAGGCTGGAAATCGCCAAGCTCGACGAGCGAGGATGAATGGCTCGTGCGGGTGGTGAGGCGCAGGATCGCCGGCACCTGGAACTTCTCGGAAGCCTCGAACGCCGCAATCGTCATGTCGTAGGCCTCTTGGCTGTCGGCCGGCTCGAAGAGCGGCGCGCGGGCGAACTTCGCGAGGTTGCGGTTGTCCTGCTCGTTCTGCGAAGAGTGCATTCCGGGGTCGTCGGCAGACACTATCACCATTCCGCCGGTCGCGCCGACGTAGGTGAAGGTCATCAGCGGATCCATCGCCACGTTGAGCCCCACGTGCTTCATCGCCGTGAGTGCGCGGCCGCCGGCCATCGACGCGCCGATCGCGGTCTCCATCGCGACCTTTTCGTTCACGGCCCATTCGCACTTGATGGTGTCCTTGAACTTCGCGATGTTCTCGAGGATCTCCGTGGAGGGCGTTCCGGGATACGCCGATGCGACGGCGCACCCCGCCTGAGCCGCCGCGTGGGCGACGGCTTCATTGGCGCTCAAGAACTTCTTCATTACTTGTCGGCCTTCGTGTAGGTGGCGTCGACCTCAGCCCAGGGACGTGTGGTGAAGAACGCCGAAATGGCGGTATCGTACTCGGCGGTGTGGGTGAAGGCCTTCTTCATGAGGCGGAAGCGCGTATCGAGGCCGATCGTTCCGTTGTGGTCGGCCAGCTCGTTCGCGATGCTCGCGTAGTCCATCGGATCGGTTACGGAAGCGACGCGCAGGTAGTTCTTGGCGCTCGCGCGGACCATGCAGGGGCCGCCGATGTCGATGTTTGTACGGGCCATCTCGGGCGTAACGCCCTCTTTGGCGACGGTCTGCTTGAAGGGATAGAGGTTCACGACGACCATGTCGATCGGCGATGCGTCGAGGCGCTTCAGGTCGGCCTGGTGTGCGTCGTTGTAGGTCTCGGAAAGGAGTCCGAGGTAGATCTTGAAGTCGAGGGTCTTCACGAGGCCGCCCTGCATCTCGGGCTGGCCGGTGTAGTCGGAAACCGCAACGAGGGTCTTATCCGCATCAGCGCCAAGGATCTCCTTGACCTTCGTGTACGTTCCGCCAGTAGAATATATCTTCACGCCCGGGCATGCCTTCACCAGCGCAGGCACGAACTCCTCCAGCCCGGTCTTGTCGCTTACGCTCATCAATACGTTCTTGACCGTTACGCGGTCGTCGATCTTCGTTACAATGTTAAGAGCCATGATGGTCCTTCCTTTCGTTTTGTGTTATTATACCATATTCGGTCCGAACGGGCAAAGCCGCGGACCTACCTGGACTGCGAGAATGCCTGCAACTGCTCTGCTCATCCCGCTTAACCCAGATCAAACTCAGATACCGCGATGGCCAGGGCAACTATCATTTCTTTGGACCTTCCTTGGAGATGACAGCCTTGATTTCGCGGCGCTGGACGCCGGCGAGCACGTTTGCCGGATCTATGAACTTGCTGAGCGCAATCTCCATGCGGCCCTGCGAATACTTCTCGTCCACAAGCTCCTCCGGCCAGGCGAGGCGCAGCTCGGAGTCGCTTCTCGAAAGTATGCGCGGCTTGCAATCCATCCAATCGCCCTTCATGTCGCCGCATTTTGCAAATACGCTTACGTTCATTGAGTCGTCCAGCGGAAAATCAGCGCCCTTTACGACGATATCGTGCCTCCAAAAGACATTGCAGCTCTTGCAGTCCTCCATGTCCGCCGCCTTGACGGAATAGATGCGGAACTGCCGCTTGTGATCGGGATTTGTCGCCTCGACGCCCTTGAAGGACGGCCTAAGCGCCCTGAGCGGAGCGACGGCGAGCGAAAGGCTGTGGCGCTCCGGGTCGAACTCGTCGTGCGCATCCTCGAATATGCCATGCACCTTGAGACGGAACGAAAGATAGTCGTCGATGCACCTCGTGCGGCCGTCCTCCTTTATTCCGGCCACGATGGAGTCGAACATTCCGCGGACGATGGACTTTGCGGCCTCTCGCTTAATTCCATATATGTAGCCCCTGTCGAACGCAAAGTCAACAATTCCGTCCAGCCCGACCACGTCTCCGCGGCCTGTGGCTATGGTCGCATTGTAGAGTCCCCTCTCCTTGAGAGAGCCCTTTATCGGGTGAAGTTCCAACATCAGCTTGTCCATTTATTTCCTCCTTCTGCACCTTGTGACGTTTCTACCGCGGTAGACTGGCAAGTCTACCGCGCCTAACTGGGAAGTCTACCGCGCCAGACTGACGAATCTACCGCGCTAGACTTCATAATCTACCGCGCTAGACTTCCCAGTCTACCGCGCTTAATTTCCCAGTCTACCGCGCCAGACTTCCCAAGTCATGCGGACAGTCTACCATATCCCCCTAGTCCAAGTCAATATCCGCCCCGCGCTTGCCCTCATCCGAGTATTCATTTCGATTCCTCCGTTGACGGTTCTTCTTGTCCTTCTCGCCAAAGGCGCGAGGTCCTTATTTGCGGAAACAAGCCATCCGAAATGCTGACAACCGCTCGCAATTCACATTCGTCTGGAAGATCAAACCGCTTGCGAACCTCCTCGGGACGACGCCAAACATAGACACTGAGACTTATGCCGTCTGGACGCACCGCATCCAACCGGAACCGCCACTCCCCCGGCTCACTGTCGGCCGAAACGCGGTCAACCGCGCCGTCGCAGTCGAAGCCGTCGGCCCGAGCCAGCTTCAGAACCTCGTCTTCAGCAGCCTTGCGCTCTTCGTTCGAGAGCGACATTGGATAGTTGCGACCGAACGCGATACCGGAGATCGTCTTCGTGCGCAGCGAATATTCGGCGTAGCTGTGCGTGAAGAGTGGATGGTCAAGCGGCACGCAATCCTCTCTCCAGTAGCGAACCTTAACTCCACCCACTTCAATGCAACCGCCGAGAAGCGTCGCCCCCGGCGGCGCGACCTTTGGAATCTTCACTCCAAGAAGTTTGTCGGGGAACTCAGTAGCCTGCGGCACCTGCGGAGGAGGCTCGCCGTTTTCCTTCACCCACGCCGCCCACTCGTCGTCATTCATCAGCCGCACCGACAAGTCAAGCACCTTTTGGTTGTCATCGCATTCCTTAAAGTGAAACTCGCCCGCAAGCCCTGAGTTAGCCGCCCAGATCCTCCTCATAGGGTCGAGAGTCCAACGACTAATACTTAACGTGCCCTTGGCTCGAACTGCAGGCAGTTCTGATTGACAATCCCGTATCAATTCCTCCCGCGACTTGCTGTCCCATTCCTGCGAAAGGTCGCGCGAACGCAGGACGATACATTCCGCCCTGCCCGAAGCACCGCGCACGACTCTCGCCCACTTCCAGTCCTTGTGCTTGACATTCACCCACTGCCCCGTCGAATTCAGCGACGCCACCTCAATTCCAAACAACTCTTCCGGCAATTCTGCCGCGCGTCCCCACGCCACATTCGCCACCACCGCCTCGCCATGCCTGGCCATGATGGCAATCGCTATGGCCGCAGCAATCGCAAGCGCTGCAAATACGATTTTCTTATTCATGCTCCCGCTCCTTTCATTGGTAATTGGATTTGGACTTGGCAATATTTCCACATTGGCAACATTTCCCTCTCCCCCTACGCAGAGCGCCCACCTTCGCCAAGGCTACGGAGGACAAGACGGAGGACAAGTTGATTCGTGCAAAGGGTTTCATGGTTTGCTCCTTTCGGTAGTTGAGCTGTCGGTTGGTTCTTTTCCAAGCAACTTGTTGATTTCGGGAAGATACTCGTCTATCGGCTGCATGATGCATCCTCGCAGCACTTTCTTAGAACCGCGCATATACGCCAGCAACAGCTCCATATCATTCAGATTCACCTGCGACCGCCGCCCCTTGATGCTCCACTCAAAATGGTTTACGATGCGCGAGAGCGACGCATCTTCTCCTTCGCCGTATTCCACATCACCAAAACATGACGCTGGCCAGGGGATAGGGTAAGGCGCACGCCACTCTACGCCAACCCAATCGCCATCTTTGCACAGAATCTTCATTTTGTCGCCTTTGTTCGCGTGTCCGTCTGCCGGATCCTTCAAGTCCGGATGAAGCCTTATGCAAACATTGTTTCCAAGTATATTGCCGTCATCGTCAATGTACCGATGGTTCACCCAATATCTGTTTCCCCTAGGAGCAACGTACCACCTAGACGTCCCGACCCTGCTGTACAAATACTCCACTTTGTCTCCAATTCTCCTGTTTGAATAGTCGTCACGCTTTACCACCGTCGCGAATCGCGGTATCTTCAACTTATCCGCTGATACGCAATGGCGGCACAGCACGGATTCGTCAAGCGTTATATCCAGTCCGAGCGAACGCAACTTGGCGCATCCGTCGCGAAGTCTTTCAACCATTGAGCGAGGCTTCGTGTAGGATCTCGGATAATGCGTCACATCACCGCACATCTTGCACACATGTGTATAGTCCTCCAGCTTTGGTGGCAGAGGTTCCGCTTCTGCCATCGCCGCGAGCGCGAAGGATGAGACGAGGATCACCCTACGCAGAGCGGCGGAGGACAAGTTGATTCGTGCAAATGGTTTCATGAGTGTTTTCCTTTCGTTGCCGTTGCCGACAGTTTGCCCAAGATTCGTTCCGCAGTAGCGTGACCCTGCTCCGCCGCCTTGCGATACCATTCGACAGCCTTGCGGAAACTACGCCGGACAAGATTCCCGTCTTCGTAGACAAAGCCCATTTCGTATTCGGCATCGGGCAAGCCGTTTCGCGCCGCCTTGCGGAGCCATTTTATACACTCCACATTTTCACCACGATCTCTGCAGTCGAAATATAGTTGATACTGCGCATCAGCATCATCATGGCCTGCAATGTTTCTACCTTTAATCTCCATCCTTCATCTACTCCTTTCGCTTGTCGCCGCAGGTTCTTCACACGGGGAGGGTACACCTGCCAGTAATGAAGTCAATGGCGTTCATCGTTTGAATTCCATTACGGTTTTCGACAAAGATGTCGTCAAGCGTCAAAATGAGTTTAGGATAGTTGTCCCGTATTGACTTGAACGCGGCGACTTCCTGATCGTATTTTTCTTTCAGCGCAACCGTGACGGCCACTTGTATGTAGCAAAGCGCATCACTACTGCCCTTGACTACGAAATCAACCTCCCGTTCGTCAACCTTGCCGGTGGCGACCTTGTAACGCCGACGAAGCAGTTCAAGGAACACCGCGTTTTCAAGGAGCTGCTGAATCTCGATGTCGGGATTGCTCAGCGTATAATACCTGAAGCCGAAATCAGTCAGATAGTACTTGTTTATCAGCTTGAGCATTTCTCCTCCCTTGACGTCGAATCTGTCGGCCTTGTAAATGAAATAACAGTCTTCAAGGATGTCCAGATACGAAGAAACGGTATTCGCGCTGACCTTCACGCCATTTGCCTTGAGCCGGTCAGCCATGCGCTTCGGGGATGTAAGAGATGATATGGCACTCGCCATGTATTTCAACATCTGCCCGACAAGAAGCCTTCCTCCTTCCTTGTTTCGCTTCAACACGTCCTTTTCAAGTATCGTACGGTAAACGGACTCCACATACTCGCGCTGCTCCGGCGATCCCGTCTTGAATGCAAACGACTCCGGCAGCGATCCGTATGTGAGATAATCCATGAAACGGCGCTTTTCCGCCGCATCCCCGACCCTGCCTCCGACAGCCTTTGTCATTTCCAGAAACGAAAACGGCAACACGTTCATTTCCACGTAACGCCCCGTCAGCAGCGTCGCAATCTCGGACGAAAACAAATCCGCCGTTGAACCTGTGACATAAAGATCGACGCCTTTCTTGACGTATAGACTGTCAAGGACCTCCTCGTAATGCTCCACACGCTGTATCTCGTCAAGGAATATGTATGTAGTTTTGCCCCTCGACAGTTTACCGACGAGAAACCGGTGCAGGGCCTCGGCCGTCCTTAGCGGTGCGTTTTCAAGTTCCTCGAAGTTTACCATTATTATGCGAGACGCAGGCACACCCTCACGCTTGAGTTCTCGCGCAAACATCTTGAGAATCGTGGACTTGCCGACGCGCCTCATGCCAGTGAGCACTTTTATCAGCGGCTTGTCGCGGAATTGCGCCAGCCACGCCATATATGCTTCCCTTTGTATGGTCTTCTTCATGCAATATCTCCTTTGCGAGGCGTATTATATCAAATTACTGCCGACTTGAGTTTGAGAACTTTTCTTAAATTCAGAAAACATCTCAAACTTCAATTCATTCTGAGCCTCCCATTTCCCCGCCTGCGAGGGCGAGGGATGAGACGAGGATTATTCGTGCAAATGGTTTCATGGGTTGCTCCTTTCGGTTATTTCCAATACCAAAGGTATCCACCGGACATCGAAAACCAAACGGCGGCAAACAGCGCAAAGGCATACGCCGCGAACCGCCACTTCCTGAAAGCGGCAAGAATTGCCGCCAACAACAGAATCGCCGCAGGAAAGACGACATCCGCAATCCCGACGGCACTGTATCTTTCAGGGATGCACGGCAACAAACGCCCCGCATAGGGTCCTGCCAACAACGCCTTCCAGCAAAGCAACTTGCTTTCGGTCTCGGTCATCCCGGTATGCACAGGGTGGCAAGGCGCACCGCTAATGCATAAAAGCATCCAGAATGAATATAACCAAAAGACAATCTTTAGGGTCATCTTGACCATTCTATTCATCGCCCTTCTCCTTTCGCTTCGTCTATCGGTGCTCGGGGTGTGATTGTCAATACTGCTGTGTCATCGGCGACGGGGATTGACATCGGTTGGTTCATTACGCAAAGAAACGAGCCTTTTATTGTCCTGACGTGGAAGTACGGCTCTTCGACCGGCAATGTGTACGACTCGCCATTTGCCGCGACAATCGTCCGTTCGCATTCCTTCCATTCCGGATCATCAATAACCGAAACATCTAGTTCGACATCGACAAGCCCATCCACCGTGAGCATTGGCCTTACATTGACGACCACCCCGGACTCCCGCATCGCGAAATCCTTCGGCACCGTCTTGGCCTGTCCCGCATCCGAAACTTCAACATCGTAGTCGGTTGGATAAAGGTGCTCGGTTACTGTTTTCAAGCATTCCTCCTTGCCATAGGCAACTAGGTTGTTCCGCTCGAAAATCACTTCTCCTTCCTGCTCAACTCG
>JAFPUH010000047.1 GCA_017395505.1 Kiritimatiellia bacterium | reverse complement strand
GCCGTCCTCGATACGCAGACCATCGTGAACGCAACCGAGACGACCGTCTCGTTCATGAACGATGAGAACGACACCGAGGAGGTCGACGGCAGCTTCTGGAACCACGACGTCGAGCTTACGCTCTACTTCGCCGACGGCGGCACCGCCACAACAACGGTGCGCTTCGTGCAGATGTAGCGGTTAGCTAGGCTCGCACACCACTGGGAGAACGGGCGAGACGCCCGTTCTCCCAGTATGGTGTTCCCCCCGCTCGGCTCGGCCTTGCGATACGACTAGTCGAAAACCAGGTTTGGGCGCCAGTCATGCGCGGGGGTGTGCGCTAGCATATGCGTCCTGAAGCCGAGCTATCGAAACGTGAGTGTAGACCTGGGTCGTCGAGAGCGAAGCATGACCCAGCATCTCCTGCACGCTCCTCAAATCGGCCCCGGCGTCAAGCAGATGCGTCGCAAAGCTGTGCCTTAGCTTGTGCGGCGAAAGATCAGTCGGCAGCCCCGCCTCGGCAAGATAGCGTTTCATGTGGCGCTCGACGAATCTGGCGGATATCTTTTCGCGCCTGTCGCTCAAGAACACATCTGCCGTCGCATCGACCGACGCGGGGTTCCTGCGCTCCATTTCCGCCCTGAGCCTTCCAAGCGCATCCAAGGCCTTTGAACCAAGTATCACCAGCCTGTCCTTGCTGCCTTTGCCTGTTACGATGACACGTCCGTCGCGCCAGCCTATCATGCCCCATTTAACCGATATGGCCTCGCTGATTCGGCAGCCGGTGGAATACAGGAACTCGAATATGGCAACATCCCTCAGATAGGCAAACCTGTCTAGCGTCTTGGCGCGGAAATCCTTCAGCGGCTGCGCAAGAAACTCATTCACCTCCGACGGCGAAAGCGTCCTGGGCACGGTCTTCGCCTTTTTGGGGCCACGCAGCATCGAGAAAGGATTGTCCTGCATCTCCCCGCCCTTCTGAAGATGCCGGAAAAACGTCCGCAGCGAGGCCAGCTTCCGCTTTACCGTCGTCGCAAGTGCACCGCCTTTCGTCAGATCCGCAACAAAACGCCTTGCATCCGAATCGGCCACATCGCGCCACCTGTACGGCGGCTCGGCAGCCTTCCACATGAAGGCCACGAACTGGGCGATGTCGCTCAAATAGCCCTCCCGCGTGTTCAACGACGCATTCCTTTCGGCAAGGAGATACGTTTCGAACCGCTTTACGAGGGGATCGTTGAGCGCCTTATGATTCGGCTTCAGCGGCACCGTCCAAAACCTCCGCCTTCTTCTCTTCGGACGACGGAATGTCCGTCAAGCCAAGCTCTTCCGCTTTGGCATCGTAGTCCGGTATCTGCGAACGATAGGCGACAACCACCCGCTTCAGGGCCATGGTCTGGCGGGGAGAGAGGGAATGGCGCCTCTGGAACTGTGTCATAAGGCTCTCGACGAACGCCTTGTCATCATAGTGGCGACGACCCTTCTTTATTGGTTCGCGCCACGTCTCGATGCCCTTCATTATCTCAAGCAGCCGAGGCACAACAGGATCGCTTGGCATCGTGGTGAACCCACCCTGAACATATGGCGAAAGCCTCTCGCGCACGGCATCACAGTCAGGAAGCGAGCCGGCATTCTCACCGACCGCCTTAGCCAGTATGGAAAGCTGCTTCGGAGAAAGCCCGCGCCCGTGATCAACCTGCTCGCGCAAGCTCTTCAAGAACGGATTCCGCGTCATGCCGCCGATGCGATCCATAAGCTCAAAGCAGTATTTCACCACCTCAGGATCGGCCTTTTCACCACGAACAACGGCGTTGCCGGCAAGGCCGAGATCCTTCATCTTCTTCTCGACCCCAGGAATCTGATCGGCATACAGAAGCGCCATCCTGACCAGATACTCAAGCTGCTTCGCGGAAAGCGGCCTGTCACCGCTCTCTGCCTGTTCGCGCACGCTTTCGACAAATGCCTTGTCGTCGTATACCCTGCGGCCAACCTTCTTCGGCTCCTTCCAGACCTTTACGTTGTCCAGCAGAGCGAATACCTCGTCGAACTTCTCTCGGTCCGGCGCTGGTTCGGCACAAGCCGCGACGTCAGTCAGGAACTTCGCGTAGAAGTCGCTGAGCATCGCGTCCATCGGTTCACCCTTCTCCTCGACCTTGTCGAGTTCAGCCTCCATCTCGGCGGTGTAGCCGACGCTGAAGAGGGAATCCAGCTTCTTTGTGAGCCAATCCGAAACAAGTATGCCGCGCTCGAGAGGAACGAGCTTTCTCTTCTCGGTCTTTGCGTATTCGCGCGTCTTAAGCGTCTCGATAGTCTGCGCGTAGGTCGAAGGCCGGCCTACGCCATTCTCCTCAAGCGCCTTGATGAGCGAAGCCTCGGAGTAGTGCGAAGGCCCCTTCGTCTTCTTCTCGTCGGCCAACCACCGCACGGCCTCAAGCGCTTCGCCGACCGCCAGAGCAGGCAGCTTGGCGACCTCGTCGCTCTCGTCGTCGACCTCCTCGTCAGATGCGACCTTACGCTTCCTCAGCGATATCTTCATCACCTTCAAGAAGCCTTCGAAATCGATTTCCGTCGCGCTGGCGGTAAACAGATATGTATGGGCCATGGCCGGTTTGCGTGGCTCGAGCGACACCGTGCGCAACGTGGTCTTGGCGTCAGCCATCTGGCTGGCGACAAACCGGGACCAAATCAACCCATAGAGACGCTGCTCAGGGGTGTCGAGCCCGAACCGCTCCGGCGAAAGCGTGACATCCGTCGGCCTTATGGCCTCATGGGCGCCTTGTGCAGTTTCCTTCGACTTGAAGAAGTTGGGCTTATCCGGATAGTATTCGGCGCCGTACTCGCTTGTTATGAAAGACTTGGCCGCCGCACGCGCCTGTTCGCTGACAGAAACCGAGTCAGTTCTCATGTACGTTATCTGGCCTTCCTCGTATAGGGACTGGGCCAGCTTCATGGTCTTTCCGGGAGAGATGCCAAGCACGCTTGACGCCGCCTGCTGAAGCGTCGATGTAGTGAAAGGCGGCAGCGTATGGCGTGTCTTCGGCTGGGCTTTCAGATCGACGACCTCTAGGTCTGCGCCAGCGAGATCCAGCAACATGTTGTCGGCGGACGAGCGATCCTTGATGTTCGGCTTCTCACCGTCATACCTGGCAAGCTTCGCCGTAAACTCCTCGCTACGACCGCCACGCTTCTTGGCCTCGACGCCCAGCAGATAGAACGTGACGGGCGTGAATGCGTCGATCTCCCTCTGGCGTTCAACGATGAGCCGCAACGCCACCGACTGCACGCGACCGGCGCTTAGCGTCCTGTTGTTCGCGCACTGTATGTACTTCCATAGAAGCGGCGAAACCTTGTAGCCGACTATGCGGTCGAGTATGCGACGCGCCTGCTGGGCATCAACCCTCGGCATATCGATATCGCGAGGCTCGGCGACAGCCTTGGTCACAGCCGATTTCGTTATCTCGTTGTAGGTGACGCGGTGGAACGGCTTGCCGCCGGCATAAGGCTCGAGGACCTCCTTGAGATGCCACGCTATGGCTTCTCCCTCGCGGTCGGGATCGCTCGCGAGATAGACTTCGTCAGCGCCCTTCAACGCCGACTTCAATTCGCTGACAACTTTCTGCTTGCCTTCTGATATCTCGTAGCTCGGCACAAAATGCCAGTGGTTCTCCCCATCGGGCGTGATCTTTATCGCACCGTTCTCCTTCGGGAGATCACGGATGTGCCCGACCGAGCTCTTTACGACAAACTCGCGCCCCAGATACTTGCCGACCGTCTTCGCCTTCGCCGGCGATTCCACTATCAACAGCTTCTTTCCACCCATCTTTTGCATTCCTTGTAGTTGATATCAGCCAATGTTGTCACGGGGCCTTGTCAAGAGCATCCTTTAGCGTCTGCCTGACCTCAGGCGAATCAGGCAGCATCTTCAGCGCGTGCCGCGCCAACTCCTCGGCCTCGTCGTATCTCCTGCCCTTCCGGCATATGATCGAAAGGTTGTTGAGCACCGCGGGCTCGTCAGGGCGCCTTATAAGACAACGCCTCAAATAGAACTCCGCATCCTGCATGCGGTCTTCACGCAGATAGCTCATACCCATCCCGAAGTTTGCCTCCGGGTCCTCCTCGTCGCTTCTCAGCACAGCCGCTGCGTATCGCCTGGCCTCGATGAAATCAGCCCGCCTCAGCGCTATGCGCAGGCCCTCACGCGGAGTGAGCTGCATGAACGTCCTCTGCCTCTCGTACTCGACGACGGACAACATCCGCTTCAGTGCCGTATTCGAACGATCGAGCCTGTCGGCGGTAGTCTCGTCGTTCCTAAGCCTGGCGAATCTCGAAAGCCGCCACGCAACTGACGAAAGCGCGTCCGACAGGGCAGGCGAGGCCTGAACACGATCCTTACTCGTCTCTATGGCGAACATCCTCTCCGCCAAGGCGTTGGCGGCCTCGATGCCCCTGGCGGCTTCTTCGTCACCGATGCCCTTCTCTCGGGCGACAAGGCCAGATGCCTTAGGCAGCGGCTTGCCCTCGCGCTTCCAGAACTCGAAGCCAAGCTGTATCGCCGCCTCGTCCATTCCGCCAGGCTTCTCGCCGGCCCATACGCGCATGAGCATCGGCACTCCAATCTCCGCATTGTCCCTGTCGGCGCTGCCTGCGGGGAAAGACCTCACCCGCACAGCCTGGTCCCACCGGCTCGCGCCAGACATCATGTTGAGGGCCCAAAGCTCGCGTCCCATCGAAGCCGCCGTAAGCTCAAGCCCCTCGTCAAGACGTCCGTCGGTAAATATCCATCTCGCTCCACCGCACTCCCTTACCGTCTCCTGAAGCGCGTCGCGAACTATCCGCTGCATCTCGGTCTCGACCGCCTTGGGCACATGCGCCGCGGCAAGGGCAAAAACGCCAATGGCGAGCACCGGTACAAGCGCCCGCAGTTTCAGACCCGGCCTTGCGATGGAATCAGGCAGATACACCCGCTGGCACTCGAAGGCGAAAGCCGCCCCGACAAACGCAATCGTGGCCGAGGAGCACAGCACATAGAACGACAGCAGGAAACCCGAATTCACTGCAACCGAATCCTTCATGAACGACCAGAAGCACGCGGCGGGGAACGCGCCGCACTGCATCACGGCGAGAGCGCAGACGAATACGAGTACGACCCCCCTCTGAAATCTCAGAGGCCTGTCGTCCCCGATCGATGTCGGAAAGAGCCTCAGCACAACGACAAGCGGAAACAGGCCGAAACCAAGGCCGAGGGCCCAGCCAGCCAGAGTCGATGCGCCTGCAAGAACCCGCCAGTAGCCCGCTCCATATCGAAAGTATATGTCGTTCATGTGCCAACCGTTGGCCGAGACGCCGCCGAGCGCCGTGAACACGCTGGCGTTCAGCCACACGGCGAGACCAAGCGAACCTAGGAAGAGGAAGAACATTCGCCAGCGGGGCAGCTGATCCGGATCGGGCAGCTTTTCAGGTTCAACGAACACGCCATCGACTATCCTGCGCCAATAGCGGAAATATCCAAAGATGAAAAGCGGTGGCAGCAGAAAGGCGAAAGGCGTTTCGGCCGACATGAAGCCGACGATCGTAACGAGAGGGTAAAGCCGCCAGTCATTGCCGCATGACAGCCATCTGAGCCACAGGAAAACGGCAAGAAGCAGCATGAAAAGTCGCAACTCCTCCGGAGAGAACGTCTGGGCTATGCGCCATACGGGATCCGCCACCGCGACGAACAATGCAGCAACGAGCGAAAAGAATGGGCATATGCGGTTATCCCACACGGCATGCGACTCGCCGAATCGCGTGAGGAACGCCAAGGCATACCGCATTATGAGATAGGAAAGCGATACGCACATTCCGCCGACTGCCGCACCGATTACGGCAAGAGCCTTTACCGCAATAGGAATTCCACAAGTCGAGAACAATCCCCATGTCAAGGCTCTCCAAAGCCCCGGGAAAATCGCCTGCGGAGGGCGCAAACGTGCGGCCACAGCGACTTCGCCCCACTGCGAAGGGTCCAGCCCAGGTACGGAAAGCAGCAGAAAAGCCGCAAATGAGGCAAGGCCGACGGCTGTAGCAAGGGCGAAATCCCGAACCGTAAGCTTGTCACGAATTATGGTTGCATCGCGCATATCGCACATTATACCAAAAAAATTCACTTTGCGCCGTGCTCAGGGGAAACATGCGAAAAAGGCGCGGTCGAAAACAACCGCGCCCTTTCATGGCATCCACAAGGTGCATGAGCTTAGTTGAGCTCCATGCGGCCGCGACGCGACCTGTTGCGGATACGGGCACGCTGGGATTTCTTGCGCGCCTTTACGCAAGGCTTCTCGAAGTAGCGCTGGTCGCGGATCGTCTTGAGGAGACCCTCCTTGTCGAGGATCTTCTTCATGCGCTTGAGTCCGCGTTCGACCGACTCGCCCTTCTTGAGCTTGAGCACGATAGCCATTATTTCACCTCCTTCGCAGGCTCTTCGGCGGCGGGAGCCGTGGCGGCCTCGCCGACATAGGACCACTGAAGCACGCACATCTCGGTCGCGTCGCCCTTGCGGCTGCCGAGCTTGACGATGCGCGTATAACCGCCCTTGCGATCCTTCATCGCGGGGGCGACCTTCGCGAAGAGCTTCTGGACGGCTGCGGGGTCGAGGAGACGGCTGGATGCAAGACGACGGGCCGCGAGATCGCCCTTCTTGGCGATCGTCACGATCTTGTCGGCGTCCTTGCGCGCTTCCTTGGCCTTGGGCAGGGTCGTCTGGATCGACTCCGCGAGGATGAGGTTCGTGACGAGACCCTTCATGAGCATCGCACGGTGGGCGGTAGAACGCCCGAACTTCTTGACTACTCTCTGATGACGCATTTTATAGATTCCTTACTTCTTCGATTCAAGGAGATCCGGGTCGAACTTGTAGCCGAGCGAAAGGCCCAGCTGGATGAGCTTCGCCTTGATCTCCGTAAGCGACTTCTTGCCGAAGTTACGGTACTTGAGCATGTCGGCCTCGGTCTTCGAGGCAAGCTCGCCGACGGTCGAAATGTTGGCGTTGTTGAGGCAGTTGGCCGCGCGAACGCTGAGTTCAATCTCGTTGACGGACATGTTGAGGAGCTTGCGGAGACGCTCGCGCTCGTCGACGTCCCTCTTGTCGGCATCCTCGAACTCGAGGGTCGAATCCTCGGCGCCGCCGTAGTCGACAAAGACGTCGACGTGGCGCCTCAAGACCGCTGCTGCAGTCCTAAGGGCTTCCTCGGGATCTATGCGACCGTCAGTCCAGATGTCGATGACGAGCTTCTCATAGTCGGTACGCTGGCCGACGCGGGTGTTCTCGACCAAGAAGTTCACGCGCGTTACGGGCGAGAAGATCGAGTCGATCGCGATACGGCCAATCTCCTGCTCGGGCCTCTTGTTGCCCTCTGCCAGGCAGAAGCCGCGGCCTGTACGCACCTCGCACTCCATCTCGATCGAACCGTCGACGTCGAGCGTGCAGATCTCCTGACGGGGATTCAGCACCTGGATGTTGTTCGCAGCCGCAAAGTCGCCGGCAGTCACAGTGCAAGGGCCATGGGCCTCGAGCGTGATCGTCTGGGTGTCGCGGGTGTACGTCTTGAGAAGCACGCGCTTAAGGTTGAGGATGATGTCAGTCACATCCTCGGTGCAGCCCTTGATCGTCGAGAACTCGTGGTTCACGCCGCGGATCTTCACTGACGAGATCGCCGCCCCCTCGATGGAGGAGAGCAGGACCCGGCGTAGCGAATTGCCGATTGTACGGGCATAGCCGATCTCGAAAGGCTCGGCGACGAAATGTGCATACGTCGCGGTTGCCGTAGACTCGTCCTTCTGGACGCCCTTCGGCATTTCGAACCGGTTCAAGCGGATAGGCATATGTTACCTCCTGTGCAAATTTGTTGTTTAAGCGGACAAGCCGCCGGGATTAACGCGAGAAGAACTCGACGATGAGCTGCATGTCGATGCTCTCGGGTATCTCAACACGCTCGGGCGAGCTGATGAGCGTACCCTGCATAGTCGCTTCGTCCCACGCAAGCCACGTCACCGCAGGCGACTTGTGCTGCTTGAGGGAATCGACGACGGCGATCATGTCGCGGTCTTTCTCGCGGACCGACACCACCTCGCCCGGACGGACGATGTAGGAGGGAATGCCGCAAACCTTGCCGTTGACGGTGACATGACGATGCGTCACGAGCTGACGTGCGCCTGCGCGGGTCGGCGAGAAGCCGAGACGGTAGACGATGTTGTCGAGGCGCGTCTCGCACATGGCGAGCATGGCGTCGCCTGTCACTCCGGCCTTGGACTTCGCACGCTCGAAGAAGAGGCGGAACTGCTTCTCGCGCATGCCGTAGATGGCCTTGGCCTTCTGCTTCTCGCGAAGCTGAACGCCATATTCGGACATTTTCTTGCGACGCTTGTTCGCACCATGCTGACCAGGAGCGTAAGGACGCTTCTCAAGCACCTTGTCGGGCCCGAATACGGGCTCTCCGAAACGACGCGCAATCTTGCTGCGCGGACCAGTGAAATGACCCATCTTTAGACCCTCCTGCGCTTGCGTGCACGGCAGCCGTTGTGGGGAACGGGCGTCGTGTCTGTAATCTGAGTGACGCGGATGCCCGCGGCCTGAATCGCACGAACCGCACTCTCGCGGCCGGCGCCAGCGCCCTGCATCCTGACTTCACACTCGTGCATACCCTTCGCAACGGCGACGCGGGCGGCATCCTGGGCGACCATCGTCGCTGCGAACGCCGTCGACTTGCGGCTGCCCTTGAAGCCAGCCTTGCCGGCGGAGCTCCAGGAGATGACACCGCCGCGCGCATCGGCGATAGAAACCTGGGTGTTGTTGAACGTGCTGCGGATGAACGCGATACCGGCCGGAATCGACTTGCCGGGACGCTTCTTGGCAGCGGCCTCCCCCTCAGCTGCGGGAGCCGCAGCGTCAGCGACGGCAGGAGCCGCCACAGGGGCCTCTTCTTTCTTGACTTCTTCGCTCATTGCTTAAACTCCTCAGCGACCGGCCTGCTTCGGCATCGCGATAGAGACACGCTTGCCGCCCTTGCGGGTACGGGCGTTCGTCTTCGTGCGCTGACCGCGCACCGGAAGACCCTTCTTGTGGCGCAGACCGCGGTAGGACCCGATCTGGATCAAACGGCGGATGTTCTGCGAGACCTCGCGGCGGAGGTCGCCCTCGACGCGGAAATGATCCTGAATGTACGTCGTGATCGCATGGATCTCATCCTGCGTGACGTCGTCGGCCTTCTTCATGGGGTCGACGTTGCAAGCCGCCAAAACGTCATCAGCACGCTTTGGCCCGATACCGTGGATATAGCGCAGGGCATAGCGAATGTGCTTCTTGCCCGGGATATCCACACCCATCATTCTTGGCATAGTTGTTTCTACCTCTTGTCTTTCTTAACCCTGGCGCTGCTTGTGGCGCGGGTTCGTGCAGATCACGCGCACCACGCCTTTGCGGCGGATGATGCGGCAGTTCTCGCATATGCGACGAACGGAACTACGTACTTTCATTGTTGTTGTTTACTCTTTTGAGTGGTCGAATGAAGGGGTATTATACCAAAAACCGGTGCGCTTGCGCAAGGGGGGTATTTCAAAAATTACAAAAAGCGCTCCAAATGCCGCTTCAGCATGCCTTCAAGCCGGGATTCGAGCCACGGAGTCACATGCCAGTAGTCTCGAAGGTTGAGATATTCCGCGACAGGGCCGCTCTGTCCAGGCTTGACGCAAAACTCGCACTTAAGCATTATGTTCCGCGCCGTGGCCTCGCTGGAGACGAATTCCACAACCTGCGTCTTGAACCCGAGAATCCGCATGATCATCGCCCTGAACGAATCCGTCAGTATGTCGCAAAGGCGCTCCCTAAGTATCGACTGGCGCATCAACCCGGCGAAAGCCCCCTTGTCGGCAAGCGTCTTCTGCAGCTCATGCTGGCAGCATGGCGCGCTCAGTATGTAACGCGCCTTCCACTCGACGCCCTTGGCAAGAGCCTCATCGGTGGCCGTGTCGCATGCGTGAAGCGAAACCACCATGTCGGCCCGTCTGGACTCGTTCGGCGGCTCGAACGCGGCAAGGTCGCTTTCGACGAACTCGACCCTGCCCGAAAGATCCAGCACGTCGGCCATCCTCCTGGCGGCCGCAATCACATCAGCGCGGCGGTCGACACCATACACACGCACGCTCTTCAGACCTGCAACCTGAGTAAGATACAGATATAGGGCAACCGTAAGATACGCTTTGCCGCAGCCGCAGTCGACGACGGTGAACGTCTCTCCCTCGCGCAGGGAGAAGCCTTTCAGCACATCAGCCACGACCTTCAGGAATTCGTTCACCTGGTCGTACTTTCCACGCATCGACGCCCTGACGCGTCCTTCACCGTCGGCAAGGGACGCCGCCTTGAGGAACGCCCCCGAATCGAACGCCGTAAGCGGAAGGTTCTTTACCCTGTCGTGCGGACGCAGCTCCACCGACCTGTTCATCTCGGCGGACCGCGAGACGAGGGCCCTCCCCTTCTTCGTAACCCTGATGTGAAGATCTCCCTTGGCCGTCATGAGGTGCAGATCCCTCGCGCCCTTCTGCGCAATCAGCTCCTCCAGGCCATCGGCAATGCCGTCGGCATCGAAGTTCTTGACCGAGACCTGACCCGCGTCGTTCATCTCGGCCTGGTACCTGCGCTCTCCGCCAATCTCTACAGGACGTATCGCTATCTTGAACTGCTCACCGCCACGCCTTACGGACTGCACGATCTTCATGAACCCGTCGCCTAGCACCCCAGCGCGGATCTCCTCCTTGAGGCTCTCCTCAAGCTCGAACTTTTCCATCGTAGAGCCTCCGTCTACCTCTGCTTGTTGAACGCCCTGACGCCAAGCACGAGGAACGTCACATAAGGCAGAAACGCGGCGACGACCGGATTGAGCCAGCCTTCGTTCGCGCACACCATGCAGGCGATAACCACGCCATAGAACGAGAAGAACAGCCCTAGCGCGCCAAGTATGCCCTTGAACACAGACTGCCTTCCGGTGGCCACTCCGGCGGGTATGGAAAAAAGAGTTATGATTATGCACGCCAAAGGAGACAGAACCTTTGCCCATGTGTCATATGCGTACTTGCGCCGCAACTCCACGCTCAAGCCGCGGTTCGCGCGCAGATAGCGCAACCTGTCGCGGATCGAGTTGTACGCCCAGTCGCGATTCTGCGAAAGGAAATCACCCGGTCTTTCACGGAACTCCGGAAATGTGCGGAGCGAAAGCGAGTCCAGCTCCGGCGTAGGCGTCGCGATCTCCGCGCCGTTGATGTCGTAGTGCTGCACCTCCGCATCCCTGAACCACCATTCGCCGTCAAGGTAGTCCGCCTTCGGAGCCGTCACGCAGAGCCGTCTTGCGCCACCCGGCCTGTCGACTGTGACGCGAACCTCGGCCAAATGCTCGGCATCCGGAGTGACAACGCTGCCGATGGTCCATGTGCGGCAGTCGCGCACGTTCCTGAAGACCATGTTGTCTGCCTTCTCCATCTTCGCAAGATCGAACTTCTCGCCCCTGAGCTGCTTCGCCCACTGCGCGCGGCGCGGCACATACCACTCGTTGACGAAGAGCACCAAGCCGGACATAAGCACCGCAACAGCGAGTATCGGGCGGGCGATCGCCAGAAAGCTCACGCCGTTCGCACGCATCGCTATCAGCTCCGAGTGGCGGCAGAAGTTCCACATTGTGTAAAGCGCGGCCAGCATCAAGGCCGCCGGCGCAAGCCACTCGAAGAACGGCGCCAGGTAGGCGCAGAAGTATTCCACTATAGTCATGAACGGTAAATCCGACTCGGCCAGGCGGGCGAACGAACCGAACAGCTCGAAGAGCACGTAAATGGATATGAACCCCGCGAGGCAGTAGCACAGCGGGATCGCATATTCCCTCAGGACGTATCTGGTTAGAATGCGCATCACCTGTTATTATACCATAAATCAGAGGTTTGCGAACGGGTTGCAGGAAAATCCTGACGAGCCGGATGGAGCGAACGATGTGCGGTTCCTGCGGTCGCGGACGGCCCCTGCGCCGCCAGACTGGCTAGAGACGGCGGTCGGACGAGACTTCGCCGAAAGCGAGATGCGTCCTCGCGCGCGGTCGACGCCAATAACGGTCACCTGAAGCCTGTCGCCCGCCTTAACTACGCTTGATGCATCGGCCACGAAGCTGTCGCTCAGCTCAGACAGGTGCACAAGCCCGTCCTGGTGCACTCCAATGTCCACAAACGCGCCAAATGCCGTCACATTAGTCACGACGCCCTCAAGCTTCATTCCCTCCCTGACGTCCTCGATCTTCGTCACGTCGTCGCGGAACTTCGGCGGCTCGAAGACGGCGCGAGGGTCGCGACCCGGCTTGGCCAGCTCGGCCACGATGTCCTTCAACGTGGGCTCGCCAACCTCGTCCGTTATGTAGCGCCGCACGTCGATCTTCTTCGCGGCCAGAGAATTTCCGACAATATCCTTGAGCGGCATACCGGCGTCGGCGGCCATCCTGTCGACTATCGCATAACGCTCCGGATGCACGGCCGACGCGTCAAGCGGATTCTCCGCCCCGCGGATGCGAAGGAACCCGGCGCACTGCTCGAATGCCTTGGCGCCGAGTCCCTTGACCTTCTTGAGATCTTCGCGCGAACGGAACTTGCCGTTCTCGTTGCGCCACTCTACTATCGACTTTGCGAGCGACGGGCTCACGCCGGAGACACGCTCCAGCAACGGCGCGCTGGCGGTGTTCAGCTCAACGCCGACCCCGTTCACGCAGCTTACGACCACCTCATCGAGCTTTGCGCCCAAAAGCGGCTGATGCACGTCGTGTTGGTACTGTCCAACGCCAATCGCCTTAGGATCGACCTTCACCAGCTCGGCCAGCGGATCCTGCAGCCTGCGGCCTATCGAAATCGCACCACGCACGGTCAGATCTAGATCAGGGAACTCCTTGCGGGCGATCTCGCTCGCGGAATAGACCGATGCCCCAGCCTCGCTGACGCTCACCACCATCGGCGTGGGTATCTCGGGGTGCTGCGTTTTGAGACGCGAAAGCGTCTGGCGCACGAACGCCTCAGTCTCTCGACCAGCCGTTCCGTTGCCCACCGCAACAGCCTCCGGGCGGTACTTGTTTACGATCAGCGCGATCGTCTTTGCGCTTTCCTCCGGCTTCTGCTGGGGGAATATGACCGTCTTGCCGAGATACTTGCCCGTAGCGTCTATCATCGCCACCTTGCAACCTGTGCGTATGCCAGGGTCGATGGCCAGCACCGCCTTTTCGCCAAGCGGACTCGCCAATAGCAGGTGGCGCAAGTTCTCCGCGAACACCTCGACCGCCGCGCGGTCCGCCGCCATCTTCTTGTCGACAGTCACGTCGATTTCGCAGCTCGGCGCAAGCAGACGCTTGTACGCGTCTTCTGCCGCAAGCTCCATCTGCTCGCCCGCCTTGACTCCAGTAGCCTTTTCGACCAGCGCCAGCATGTCCTCGATCACGGGCTTGGCGTCCAGCGCGATCTTCACCCACAGCACGCCCTCCTTCTGGCCGCGCCTGATTGCGAGATACCTGTGGCTCGGAATCGTAGCCAGCGGCTCCTCGAACTCGTAGTACTGCTCGAACTTCGTCGGCTCGGCCGGCCTGGGGCTGGCGACCTCGCTCTTGACGACGCCCTTTGTCGCAAAAGCCTGGCGCACGAGCCCGCGAACCTCCGCCATATCGGCGATACGCTCGGCCAGAATGTCGCGCGCGAACTGGAGCTCCTCTTCACTGGCGTCGACCGCCTCACCGCGCCATATCGACTCCGCAAGCGGCTCGAAACCCTTCTCCTTCGCGACCTGCGCACGCGTACGGCGCTTCGGCTTGTAAGGCTGGTAGAGGTCCTCAAGGGCGCTCTTCTGCCAGCAGCCGGCGATCTTTCCGCGAAGTTCATCCGTCAGTTTGCCCTGCTCGTCGATCGACTTCAGTATCGTCTCCTTGCGGCTCTCCAGCTCAGAGTAGTATTCGAGCCGGTCCTTTATCTTGCCTATGGCGACTTCGTCAAGGTTGCCGTGGGCCTCCTTGCGGTAGCGGGCTATGAAAGGCACCGTGCTGCCCTCGCCGAGAAGCTTTTCGACAGCGGCGATCTGACGCGATGATACGCCGATCTCGGCGACCATCCTGTTGAGGATTTCGGAATTCATCTTATGGTGATGCCTGTATGGCTTAAAGTTTCACCTGTCCCAGCTCGGACGGAATCCACCATCCGCGCGGGGACAGCTCGAAGGGAAACACCTTCACGCCGTCGCACTGGCAGTTGCGCTTGAAAGCCTGCGAGAAGAACCTGCGCATGAACGTCGCGAGCGTCTTGGATATCTCTTCCGCACCGTATCGCCCTGCGAAGTACCGCTCGGCCGCGGACTGTAGCGCTGCCGTGCCCATCTCGTTCATTATGAAGTTCCAGAGAAAGAAGTCGTGCAGCTCGTATGGCCCGATGGTGTTCTCTGTGACCTGCCCTTTGACCAGCTCGGGAGATACGGGCGTGTCGATTATGTCGACCAAAGCGTCAGCCGCCTTGCCGGGATGTGTCTTCGCCCACCAGGCGCAGATCTTCCTGACCACGGTCTTTGGCACGTCGTTGTTCACCGCGAACATCGCCATGTGGTCGCCGTTGTAAGTGCACCAGCCAAGCGCAATCTCGGAGAGGTCTCCCGTGCCAAGCACAATGCCGTTGACCATGTTCGCCTTGTCCATCAGAATCAAGGTGCGCATTCTCGCCTGCGCGTTCTCGAATGTCACGTCTGGCGTCCGTCCGTCATGTCCGATGTCCTTGAAGTGCTGGCGGCAGGCCTTCACGATCGAAATAGTCTCGATCTTGAGGCCGAGCCCCTCGCAGAGCATCTCGGCGTTGCCCTTGGTCCGTTTCGTAGTACCGAAGCCAGGCATCGTGTAGACATGCAGCCCCGACTTGTCCAGCCCCAGCTTCTCGTAGGCGCCAACCGCCACAAGCAGCGCAAGCGCAGAGTCAAGTCCGCCGCTCAGGCCCATCACTATGTCCCTGCAGCTTATGACCTCAAGACGCTCGACAAGTCCCTTGACCTGCTTGGCGAAGATATCGCCCGGTTTGCACGGGAACGGCACTATGCCGCCCTTCTTCGCCGGCTTGCCCAGAAAGGCCCTGTGCTTCGCCAGCGAACCGTACCTTTCGACGCTGCCCTTCACTTCGCCTCCTTCTTGCAGGGACAGTCGGCACAGCCGCCGCAGCCGCCGAGCGACACGTCCTCGCCAGTCCAGCAGTACGTGCAAAGCCTCTCGCGGGGCAGCCCGATAGCCTGCACCAGATCGTCGATCGTCTGGAACGAAAGCGAGGTGAGGTTCAGTTTTTCGCGGATGAACTCGACCATCGACTTGTACGCCTCGCTCTCTGGATCGGTGTATTTCTTTAGGTCTGCGCCCTCGCCCTCGTGTCCGCGCACGAAGCGGCGCGTGATGAGGTCGTATTCGTTCTTGGAGCGCGAGAAGTTTATGAATCTGCACGGGTAGACGAGCGGAGGACAGGCTATCCTGACATGCACCTCCTTGCAGCCCGCGGCATAAAGCCTGTCGGCCTGCTTGCCGAGCTGCGTTCCGCGGACGACCGAATCGTCGCAGAACACGAGCCTGCGGTCGTTTATGAGACCCGGAATCGGTATAAGCTTCATCGCGGCGACACGTTCGCGCTGACGCTGGTCCTGAGGCATGAAGCTCCTAGCCCAAGTCGGCGTGTACTTCACGAACGGCCTCGCGTACTTCATGCCGGCCTCATGCGCATATCCGAGCGCGTGGGAGGTTCCGGAATCGGGGATTCCGCAGGCGGCGTCAGCCTTGGCCGGATACCTCTTCGCGAGCGCACTGCCGCAGCGGTAGCGGGCCATCTCGACGTTGCGCCCTTCATAACTGGACGCCGGAAAGCCGTAGTATATCCAGAGGAAGGAGCATATCGCCATCTTCTCGCCCGGCTCGACGACCGTTTTCATTCCATCCGCCGACATCTCGACAACCTCTCCTGGACCAAGGTCTCGCACATGCTCGTAGCCAAGGTTGGGCAGCGCGCAGCTTTCCTGGAGAGCCACCATGGCGCCTTCTCGGCGACCGATAACGATCGGGGTGCGTCCGTAGCGGTCGCGGGCGGCGTAGAGCTTGCCGTCCTGCGAGATCACGAGTATCGAGCAGCTGCCGGTTATCTTCGACTGCACATACTTGATGCCCTCTACGATGGAATCCTTAGTCGCGATCATCGCGGACACGACTTCCGTCGGTCCGACCATTCCGCTAGTCGTCGAGAACTGCAGCTGCGACGAATTCGAGTTGAACAGCTCGCTCTTGAGCTCGTCGATGTTGCCGATCAGCCCGACCGTCACTATCGCGAAGGTTCCGAGCCTGGCGCACATCACGAGCGGCTGCGGATCGGTGTCGGATATCACGCCTATGCCGACCTTGCCCGAGAAGCGCGGCACATCCTCCTCGAACTTGGAGCGGAACGGCGAGTTCTGGATGTTGTGTATCGCCCTCTGGAACACTCCACCATCGCCCAACACGGCCATTCCGCCGCGATGCGTGCCGAGATGCGAGTGGTAGTCGGTGCCGAAGAAGAGATCGCTTACGCAATCGCCGTTCGAGATAATGCCGCAAAATCCGCCCATATGCTTATCCTTTCAAGTCTAGATCTTCCAGCCGCCTATGCCCATAGCGCGGCAGACCTCGCTTACGAGCAGCATGGTCAGCAGCGCCGGGGCGAAATACTTCACCATGAGCGAGTAGGCTCGCTTCGGAGTCAGCGTCTGGCCCTCGGCCTCGCACTCGTCGATCACGCTCTTTGGTCCCAGCACCCAGCCGACGAACACGCATGTCGCAACAGCCACCACAGGCATCAGGGCGGAGTTGGTCAGGAAGTCGAAGAAGTCCAGGAACTGCATGCCGAACAGCTTGACGTCAGCCCAGGGACCGTACCCAATCGCAGAGAACGTCGAGAAGAACATCATCAGGCACACTGTGAATAACGTAGCAGGCATGCGCTCGATCTTCATCACATCGCAGACAGATGCGACGCATGCCTCCATAAGCGATATGGCTGACGTCGCCGCCGCGAATATCACGAGCAGGAAGAATCCCGCGCCAACCCAAGGTCCAGCCGCGCCAAGCGTCGCAAAAACCTTGGGCAGCGTTATGAACATCAGCCCGGGACCGGCGTTCATCGCCTCTTTTACGTCCGTTCCTGTCTTGACCGCAAAAATGTAGACGACGGGGATTATCATCAAACCCGCGATAAGCGCAATCAACGTATCGAATATCTCAATGCGGCGCACGCACTTCTCGATTGAGTCGCTCTTGTTCGTATAGCTGCCGTATGTCACCATTATGCCCATCGCTAGAGAGAGCGAATAGAACATCTGTCCCATCGCGCCGAGGAGTGTCTTGCCGAGAAGCGCCGGAGAGAAGCTGCCGTCGGGCGCTATGAAGCAGTCAAGATTCGGCACCAGGTAATACCTCAGCCCAGCACCGGAACCAGGCAGGAACACCACATACACCGAAAGCGCTATCGCCATCAGGAAGAGTATCGGCATCATGACGAGGTTAGACTTCTCGATTCCGTTCTTGACGCCAAGCGTGATTACGGCCGCACAGGCTATGATGAAGATCATGCCGTATCCGAATGGCGCGAACGGCGCCGAAATGAAGGATGCGAACACTTCGCCGGAATTCGCCGCCGCCTCACCCATTATGTTGGCGCCTGTGAACGCCATATGGACGTATGCCTTGAAGTAGTACAGAACCCAGCCGCCGATCACGCAGTAGTACGGCGTTATCAGAAGCGGAATCACCGTGCCAAGAACTCCGATGAACCCCCACCCCTTGTGCAGATGGGAATACGCCGTAAGCTGCGACTGGCGCGTCTTGCGACCGATGGCTATCTCGGTGACCATCAGAGCGAAGCCCAACGTGGCGACAAGCACGATGTAGATTGCGATGAACATTCCCCCGCCGTACTGCGCCGCAAGATACGGAAACCTCCAGAGGTTCCCGAGCCCGATCGCCGAAGCCGCCGCCGCAAGAACGAATGCGACGCTTCCCGACCAGCTTGCCCTTTTCTCGACAGATGTCTCCATAAAAACGCAAGAGGGGCCCGCAGGCCCCTCTCTCCGTGCTCAACTTAGAAGTCGTAGAGCGCCGCGAACTGGAAGCGGTTGCTTCTGGCTGTTCCGGGCTGTCCGCCGGAGACTCCGTCGTTGTACTTCGTGCGCAGCACCGCATACTCGAAGCCAAGCTTGAAGTTCGACGTCATCCTGTAGAACACGTCGAAGTAGGCGCGGTCGTTCAGGCAGATGCCGTTGGCGTAGCGCGCGCTGCTGTCGGTCGGATCGTCAAAGCCGTAGCCGACCGCGAACGACCATGTGTCGTTCAGCTCGTAGCCGAGATCGAAGAACCCGCCGACGGTCGAAACCTCGCGGCCGATTTCGTTCGGCGTCGTCTTCGAGAAGGCAATACCCTGGCCCACACCGGCCTGGATGCCGTCAAGATTGTCGCCCGAGAAGAGCTGGCCGGTGAACGTGAACTTGTCGAGGAACGGCACGGACGTCGCGACCATGACCATCTTGGAGTCGTACTCGTCAAGCTCGCCGTTGAAATAGTCCTTATCCGTGACTGCATTGTAGCTGGTCCAGCGGTGGAGCCTCTCGCGGCCGTACATTCCGGCGAGACCGAGCGACCAGCGGCGGCCCGTATCCTCCCAGGCGGCCTTGCGGTCGTAGATGACTGCGCCTTCGAAGAGCGGCCACGCGGAAGCGACATCGTCGAGGTTGCCGTCGCGGTCGATGTCTTCACCCATGCCGGTGCCGTTCTTTACGATACCGGTGCGAATCTCGAGCGAGCTGTCCTCGTCGATATCCCACTTCTTCGTCACGCGAAGCTGCGGGCTGCGGCGGTAGGGATGACCGGTCTGCTCCATCCAGCCACCGTCGATCTCGCTGGGCGAGACCATCTTCCAGAGATGCCAGTACTGACCAAACAGGATCGACCAGCCGCTCTCGTGCTGCGCGTCCACATACAGGTGGCGCCAGTGGAAAGCATAGTCCTTGGCGTTGTCGCCGGCGAGGTCGAACTCGGCGCGGCCGGTGAACTTCCACCCGTTCATGCGCTCGGGCGTATCGAACTGAAGGCCGAGAATCGAGTCCTGCATCGAAAGCGTGGTCTGGTGGCCGTTGCCTCTATTCTGGTTCGGGCGCACATAGTCGGAGTAGTAGTCGCTCTCTGTGCCGTGGGTGTTGTAGATGCCCTCGAACACGAGGTAGCCATATGGCGTGATCTGGAAACCGGACTCGCTGAGCGGCTCGAAGATGCGGGCCGTGGCGTCAGCCAGGTAGTACTTCTTGCCCGTCTCGGTCGTGAACACGCGGCCAGTGTCGTTCGTCTCGGTCGTCTCGTCCCACTTGAGGGTCGTAGCCTCGGCGATATCGCGCTTGTAGGCCTCTTCTGTGGCGGCTATGTCGCGCTTCTCCTCTTCACGCGCAGCCGCGAGCTCACGCATGTTGAACTCCTGCGCAGCGGCGAGCTCCTGCTTGTTGGCCTCCTGGGCGGCGGCCACATCGCGCTTGCCCTCTTCCTTTACGGCGGCGATGTCGCGCTGGCTCTGCTCCTGGACCGCAGCAAGCTCCTGCCTGCTGACGAGGTCCTGCATGCTGGCCTCGTGCGCGGCGGCAAGCTCGCGGTTCTGGTTCTCGAGCTCGGCAATACGCTCGGCCTGAGCCTTGTTGGCGGCCTCGAGCGACGCAAGGCGCTCGAAAATGGCCTGCAGGTCAGCCTGGGTCACCGGATCTTCTGGCGCAGCTTCAATGCCGGCGACGAGACCGCAGGCAAAAAGCGCGGAAAGGATAATCTTCTTCATTGTATCTGAATCCCTTTTTCGGTTAAAAAAGTTCTATTATTATACCATATTCGCCTGACCGGCGCAAGTGGGGTCACTTGCCCATCATGGAGAATATGCGCCGGAGCCCCTTGCGCGCCAAAGCCCTCAGCGCGTCCAGCGACTCCTCGGTGAACGGATTGTGCTCAGCCGTGCCTTGAAGCTCGACATAACGTCCATCGTCTGTCATGACGACATTCAGGTCGACCTCAGCCGTAGAATCATGCGCGTAGTCGAGGTCGAGGGTGGGCTTTCCGTCGCATACCCCCACAGAAACGGCCGCAACGCGATGTACTATCGGATTCTCCTTGAGCGTTCCGTCCGCCATCAGCCTCTTTACGGCATCCTGCAAGGCCGCCATGCCGCCCGTGATCGAGGCGCAGCGGGTACCGCCGTCCGCCTGAAGAACGTCGCAATCGATCGTAATCTGCCTTTCGCCGAGCTTCGCCATATCAACCGCCGCACGCAGAGAGCGCCCAATGAGCCGCTGTATCTCCGTGGAGCGGGCATCCTGCTTGAGCTTCTTGATGTCGCGGTCCTTGCGTCCGCCGCCTGTGGAGGAAGGCAGCATGGAATACTCCGCCGTCACCCATCCGCGCCCCGTATCCTTGAGGAATGGCGGCACCTTGTTCTCGACGCTGGCCGTGCAAAGCACCCAAGTGTCGCCCCATTTGATCAGCACACTGCCCGCAGCATGCTTCGTAAAGCCGTGAATAAGCTCTATATGCCTCAACTGATCGCTTTTCCTGTTCATCTCTGCTCCTTGCCTTGACTTTTATGGTATTGTACCATATTCCACATGGTTTGGGGAAAATGATGGCTGAGAATTGGTCGGACCGTCGGGATTTGAACCCGAGACCTTTTGCACCCCAAGGACGGACAATCCACGGGGCGAAAATGGCTCTGGGCGGCGTTAGCCCGTTTTACAAGGCTTTAGCCGCAATGTTGCACCCACAACAATCGCATCATATTCCTCTTGTGTCCTAGAAAGTGTCCTAAAGGATTAAAGTTTGGCGGGATTCATGCGCTTGCAATCAGCCTTTATGCGCACACGATCCGGAAGAAGCTCTGCGGATTCGATCCGACCGTCATTGCCTACGGTTAGCCGTACGCGCTGAAGAACGGAATATACGGAACCTTCTTGTTGCGGCGCGATCTTGCAATAGCAATCCAACACAAGACCGCTTTCGCACCCTGCTTTCCATGTAAGGCTTTCGCCCTTCGTATCGAACACGGGCGGCGTATCCGTAAAGTTCGCAAGCGAGACACCTTGCCGGGGAAGATTCGCAAGAGCGATTCCGGCAACGACACCGATCAATGCGGCAATGGCTACTTTCGCGCTTTTCATGCTCCGTAGTATATCAAATTTTCGGAGGCAACGCGAGCCTTGGGGATAGCTAAAGCCCGCATTTTCAGCGGGTTAAAACGCATTTCGACCCCATAAAATAAGGGTCAAACGGCGTTGTAAAAAAAATTAAAAAAAAATCATTTTCCCCCCTTGCGCGTTATAACGCGAATATGGTATAATGTTCGTGTCTGAGGGACAATGGGCAGTTCCGAGGACATGGGCAAAAAAAACGAAAGGAACAAGATAATGAAACTTTACGTCGGTACATACGCGAAGTACAACAGCGGAGACCTCTCCGGCGCGTGGCTCGACCTCGACAAGTTCGCGAACGCGGAGGAGTTCGAGGCGGCATGCAGGCGGATCCACAGCGACGAGCAAGACCCCGAGCTGATGTTCCAGGACGTCGAGACGGATCCCGGATGCGACTGGCAGGAGGGACTGTACAGCGAGAGTTCGATACCCCGCGAATACTGGACGCTCAAGGCCGAGGCGGAGGCCGAGGCGAAGAAGTCCGCGAGCCGCCCGAAGTCGGCGGAGAGGATGGAGCAGGAGCGTCTGTGCGCCATGTACATGGCGGCGAGGGGGTACGATCGCAGCACGGAGCGCATGGCGAGGATGTACGACCGCCAGCGCGACTTCCTGATGAAGCGCGACCGCTTCGTGGAGCTGTCGGACGGCACCGTCCTCTCGATCGGCAGGCCGTCGATCCGGACGCGCTTCTGCTGCGGCGAGGACGACCGGGGGCAGGGCGGCGAGGAGTACGGCACGATGGCATACGCCCACAAGGTGCTGGAGCGCAAGCGCACCGAGGAGGGATTCAAGGACGCCAACCTCGGTGACTTCGACCGTGAGATAGTCCACCTCGTGGGCCGCCGTGCGTGGAGGTTCGCGAGGACGGGCGGAGACGGCGCAGAGACCTGGCGAGGGGACTTTGTGCCGTGCCTTATGCGCGGCGGACTCACGGACGGGAGCGTGTACCTCGGGAACGCGGCGAACGCCGGACGCCCCGAGACGGTGGTGCGCATCCTAAACGACGAGGACATGCGGAGGATGCGCAGGGGATACATGGCCGTGCGTAGGGACTTCAGGAGGCGGGTCAACGCCTACTGGAAGCGCTTCGGCGCGTCGAAGATTCACACATGGACGTACTGGACGGAAGCATGATCGGAGGCACGCCATGTGTGATTACGAGAAGGAGGTGCCCGTGCGTCTGCGCGGGCGTTTCGTGGCCGCGTATAAGGGCGTGTTCGGCTACTGGTTTGAGTTCGACGGGAGCGTCAGATTCCAAGACCCGAGGGGGGGGGTACTCCCCTTCGCCTACGGCACGACGATTGACGAGTGCCGCAATATGATGGAGAACTTCACGATTACGAAAGGAACGAAAAGCAATGAGCAAGACAAGCGGAAAACACAACCCCGACGACGTGCTGATCGGGTTCCTGGACAGCCCGGAGGTAAAGGCGCTGACCGCGCTGGTGGCCGAGGCCGAGGGGTCGAACGTTAGCGACATGTTCAGGAAGTTCGTGTTCGCCAGGGCCGAGGCGCACGGGATGATGCGCGGCGGCAAGGTGGTGGATGGATGGCGTGAGAGGGTCCGGGACAGCGCCGAGATCATCCGCGCCAACAAACGGAAACGAAGCGAGCGTCAGAAGAAGGCGACCGCGTAAACGAAAGGACAATGCGATGGCAACTGACATCGGAGTGAGGGCGACGGGCGACCGCGAGGCGGTGGAACGGATCGCGAGGAAGCGTGGCATGACGGTCTCGGCCGTCATGCGGAAGGAGCGGGCGCGTATGCGCAAACTCTTTTGCCGCGGCGCGTTATATCGCGCCGACATCATGGGCGGTTCTAACGGAGGGAACTGACCCGCAGTCTTTTTTTTAACGAGGCGCGTTATAACGCGCCGAAACAAGTGGAACCGTCGCCCCGCCCGGCGTAGGCAAAGGCGGGAACTTTTCAAGGAGGTAAAAGATCATGGCAAAGAAAGTAAGATGCACATTCGAGCTCGACGAGGAGGATGCGAAGAAACTCTGCGACATGCGTTGCGAGCCGAAGCCGTCCACGGCGGCCGCGCAGGTGGTCCGTCAGGCGATTAAGGAAGGAGCGAAGAAGTGATTACCGAAAAGGACATTATGACCGACGAGCAGGTGGCGAACCTCGCGCACATTTCCCTGTGCACATTCCAGCGCCGCATGATCGACGGGTTCAAGACCGGAGAGCTCGACTTCACGAAGGCGAGGCCGATGGTCAACGGAGGCCGGCGGTTCTGGCTCCGCTCGGACGTGGAAAAGGTCATCAACGAAAGGATGATTGCATCATGACGATAAATGACATAATGCTGCGGGACATGGCGGACGCCGAGAGGGAGGAGCGCGAGGCGGAGCGCACGGGCGCAAGGCGGAGCGCATTCGCGGTGCGGCTGTGCTGCATGGCGGCCGTGGCGCTCGCCGCGGCGGTGCTTGCGCTGCTGGCGTGGTGCTGCGTATCCGACGCGGCGCACGTGTTCAACATTTCCTGCTGATTGACGGCGGGAGGGTAAAACGAAAGGTACACCATGAAAACCAAGACAAAGGCCAAGGCTGCGGCCAAGAAGAAGCAGCCGAAGGAAGTCGAAGCCGTGTCCGCGCCGAAGGCCGCGGAGTACGAGCGGAAGCGGACGGAGGTGGAGACGGCGAAGCTGAAGTTCGCGCCGTGGAACCCGCGCCCGAAGATAACGCCGGAGAGCGTGGCCGACCTCGCGTCGAGCATCAGGTCGCTGGGGGTGATCGAGCCTCTGGTGGCGATGCTCGACAAGGACGGGGGCGCGACTCTGATCTCAGGGCACAGGCGGCTCGTAGCCGCGAAGCTGGCGGGGCTCGAAAAGGTGCCGTGCGACATCCTCGCGGGCGTGGACGAGGCGGTGGCGCAGCGCATGACGTTCATCGAGAACCTTCAGCGCAGGGACGCAGACCCCCTTCTGGAGTCCGAGCTGGTGGGCAACCTCGTGAAGTCCGGCATGAAGCAGGACGAGATCGCCGCCGAGACAGGGCGGGGCCGCGAATGGGTGGCGCGGAGGCTGAACCTCTCGCACCTCTCGAAGTCGTGGCGCCAGCGCGTGAAGGACGGCGAGCAGATAACGACCGACTGCCTGGAGCACGTCGCGGCCTACCCCGAGAAGGTGCAGGAGCGCCTGAAGGGAGCAAAGACCTACAAAAACCCGGGCGCCGCGATCCGCTGGTGCGACATTGAGAGCCAGTTCGACCGCGAGACGCAGGACCTGAAGAAGGCCGTGTTCGACAGGACGCCGTGCAAGACGTGCCCGAACAACACGGGATGCTCGCCCGACCTGTTCGACTGGGACGGCAAGCCCACCGCGTACGGCAAGTGCATGGACGGGAAGTGCTACAAGCGCAAGGTGGCCGAGGCCGTCAAGGCGACGATCGCGGACGCGAAGGAGAACGGCGTGGAGGTGCGCGAGTGCAAGCAGCACCCGGACTACTCCATCAGCCTGCAATCCAAGCCCGACAAGAAGCACGACACGCTGTACGTCTGGAAGGACTGGAACGACGAGACCGTGATGCAGTGGGGCGAGAGGCCGAGGACCGGGCAGACCGGCGGAGGGCTGACCGACGAGGAGAAGGATGCTCGGAAGCGGAAGCTGGCCGCAAACAAGGCGCGGCGGAAGCTGGCCTCGTGGTGCGAGAGCAACCTTTCGGGAGTGATTATGGCGGCATACACGGTAGACGTGCAGATCGCCCTTGCATTCCAGAGGGTGTTCGACATCGGCAGCTCGTGGCGCGTGTTCGGATCGCAGACGAACGCGGAGGTCGCCGCGAGGACGTACCTGCTCGACCCAAGCGCAAATGACTTTGCGCCGATGGAGCGGTGGGCGCCTCTGGCCGCGGCCGAGATTGCGGCGAAACTGGTCAAGCCGGTCGGTGCGAAGTACGCCGAACTTCTGATTGCGATTCTGCCACCGACGGCAGGGGCGCTGACAGACGAGGAACGCCAACTCATTGCGCCTGACGAGAGGGTGCTGAAACTCCGCGAGCCGGTCAAGGTGGTGTGGGCTTCATCGTCCACGGAAGCCGACGACGGCGAGGACGAAGAACCCTTCGACGACGAGGAAACCGAAGACTAACGAAAGGAACACTACGATGCTAAACGACAAACAGCGAGAGACGGTGCGGGATTACTTCAGAAGTAATCCCAATGCCAAGCCGCAGGACATCGAGAGGCTGCTGGGCTTCAAGATGGACTTCTTGATAACCTTAGAGACGGGGATTCTGAAGTCAGAGGTCATCGCCAATGGCGGAGGATCCGAGACCGGAACCGTGTCCGGGAAGATGGAGATCGAGTTCAGCATGTCGGGCAACGACGACACGCACAACCTCACTTGCATGATCGTGGTGAAGCAGGTGCAGTCGTTGAAGCAGGACGTCGCGACGAAGTTGCGCGCCTACACCCTGAAGAAGGTGATGCTTGCGCTCCGCGATGAGTTCTCCAGCATCCTTGAGAACGGCGACAAGATGCAGCTCATGATACAGAACGCGGAAGCGGAGATCGGGAAAGAGTTCCGTGCGTTCGCCGGGAAGGAGGGCGCGAAGTGAGCAAGATCATTCTGACCGCATCCAGCATGGCGTGTGCGCTCCGGTGTCCGCGCCGCTACTGGTACGACAACATCCTCGGGCTGAAGGAGGCGAACCCTTCCGAGGCCCTGCGGATCGGCACGGCGGTGCACAACGGCGGCGAGGCTCGGGCCAAGGGCCTGGACTTCGGCGCGCAGTACGCGGCAGCGCTCACGGGCGGGACGCTCGACGAGTGGATGGCGGCCAAGGTGTTCGGCATCCTCGGAGCGTACGACCGGACGTATGGCGAGGTCGAGGACAGGGACTGCCAGGCGATGGAGCCCGAGGTCGAGTTCATCGACCCGATCGACGGATCGCGGACGTTCGAGCAGCGCGGCAAGGTGGACGGCCTCGCCGTGCTGAAGGACGGGCGCAGGGTGGTGTGGGAGCGCAAGACCACGAGCGACGACGTGGGCGAGACTTCCGACTACTGGAACCGCCTGAAGTTCAACATCCAGCTGCTGGCGTACGCGGGATGGGTGTACCACGCCACGGGCGAGCTACCGGTGTGCGTGTACGACGTCATCCGCAAGCCGCAGCTCCAGCCGAAGGCGAACGTGCCGGAGGTGGACGCGGACGGCCTGCCCATCGTCCTCGACGCGAACGGCCAGAGGTGCATCAAGCGCGACGGCGTGCCGAAGAAGACGGCGGACTCCGCCAAGGGCGAGAGGATGGCCGGACACCCCGAGACGCCGGACGAGTACGGATCCCGCATCCTCGCCGCGATGAGCGAGGAGCCGGAGAGGTACTTCGCGCGGCGCGAGGTGGCGATCACGCTCGACATGCTCGACGAGTTCAGGCGCGAGCGGCTGGGCGTGTGCCGGATGCTCCTGCACTTCGCGGCGGAGGCGCGGAAGAGCGAGCGCCCGGAGTACGCGTACCCGAGGGCGTGCAACCCCGATAACTGCCGGAGCTGCCCGTTCGCGGGGATGTGCCTCAACCGCATACATGTGGACGAGGCGAACGTTCCGGATGGTTTCCGGATCGCGAAGCACGAAGAACTTTCGCAGCCGCAGGGTGCGGCTTGCGAGTAAACGAAACAACGAAAGGTAGCAGACAATGGCTATTCCAAAGAGACCGAGCGCGGCGGCATTTCCCGCGCCGAAGACACCAACGGATCCTGCCCCGAAGACGGAGCAGACCGTGCCAATCAAAGGTCAGACCGTGGACGTATGGGGCGACTGCAAGCGCGGCCACTTCATCGGGCTGCATGGAACGGGGGGCGCTGGCAAGTCCACGCTCGCCGCGATGCTTCCGGGGCGGACGCTGTTCATCGACCTGGAGGGGTCGCTGAAGATCATCCGCCCGAAGCTGGAGGCGATGGGGCTGACGGAGCGGATCACGCCGAAGTTCCTGAAGTACGACCCGAAGGCGCCGGCTGCGGCGTGGAACGACCTCATGGCGTTTCTCGCGTCCGACGCGGTGAAGGGCTACGACAACATCGTGATCGACAGCTTCACGCGCGCCCAGGAGTGGGCGGCGCAGAACTGCATCGAGTCGATCCCGGGCGACAGCGCCACGATCCGCAAGTCGCTGGAGCAGTGGATGTACGGCAAGGGTTCGCAGCTTGTGTTCGACAAGTTCGCGCCCATCTATCCGCTGATCGACGACCTGGTGGACGGCGGTACGAACGTGCTGGCCATCGCGCACTCGGAGCCGACGAGGTTCACGAACGCGGACGGCGCGGACTACTGGCAGAACCAGCCGCGCCTCGTGCAGGGCGACAAGGGCAAGGCGCCCGGACGCTCGACGTTCCTCGAAAAGACCGACCACCTGCTCTACCTCGCGGCGGACGTGAGCGTGGAGAAGGGAAAGGCCAAGGGCGGCATGACGAGGACGCTGTACACGGGCGGCATCGCCACGATGATGGCCAAGAGCCGCACGGTGCAGGGATGCGCGTTCGAGGTTCCGAACTGGGACGAGACGGACGGCGCGATGTTCGACTGGTCGCAGATCGTGAAGTGAGGAGGGAAAGACGATGGCATACAGCTACGGAATACCCGACGGCACCTACACGGGCCGTCCCACGACGGCGAGCTGCTACGAGAAGGACGGGCGACTGATCCTCGACGTGAACTTCGCGGTCAAGGATCCGAACACGGGCGCGTGGTACAAGAAGGACAACGGCTACGACTGGGAGGCGCGGAAGCGCCACTGGCTGACGAGCGCGGACGGAGCCTTCAACGAGAAGACCATCGAGGGCCTGAAGGAGTGGGCGAAGGGGTGGCAGCCCCGGAGCCTCGACGACTTCTGGTGGTTCCAGAACCCCGACGCGAACGGGACGCCCTTCGGGAACCTGATCGCGATCGGGGAGGTCGAGCTGAACTTCGCGACCGACGGCCAGGGCAACCAGACGATCTGGGTGCACGACCCGAACCGCCCGAAGTCGGGAGGACGCAAGGCGTACGTCCCGGACGGCGCGAGCTCCGACCGCGCGGCGATGATGGCGAAGTGGGGGACGAGGGCGAAGGCCCTGTTCGCCGCCACGCCGAAGAAGGTCGCGACGGTCGCCGCCCCCAAGGCCGCGCAGGCGGCCCCTGCCGCGTCCGCGCCGTCCGCAGGGGTGTCCGCACCCCCGGCGGCTCCGGCGCGCCCCGGGGCCGCTCCCGCGCGTCCTGCGGCCGCTCCCGCACCCGTGCGTCACGTGGCGAAGCCGTCCGACTTCCCGCAGGACGCGAACGGCGCGTTCTCGTTCTTCTGCGCGAGGCTGGAGGAGCACGGCGAGAAGTACGCGAGCGCGAAGCACGACGGAAGGTGGTTCGAGATTTACGACTCGATTGCGTCAAACCCCCGCGACCCGCAGGATCCCGGAAAAGACCCCGACGAGCTTACGCAGCAAGAAGTCGAAAACTTGTTCGAGGCCGTCGATGAGGCGTTCGCCAAATGATTCACAAAGCCCCCTTCCCCGCGTCGGTGTGTGTGCGCGAGGGAGGGGGCGACTACGAAAGGCAAGAGACGATGACGAAAATCAAGATAGCGGATCTCGACCTCAGCTTGCAGACGCGGGCGGGGACGGACGCGGAGACGATAAACAACTACGCCGAGGCGATGGCCGACGGCGCGCACTTCCCGGACGTGACGG
>JAFPUH010000046.1 GCA_017395505.1 Kiritimatiellia bacterium | reverse complement strand
GCCGCCGGAAGAAAGGAACACTCGTTCACGCCCGCGCGGATGTTCGGACGTGACGTATAGTTCGCGCTGACCTCGATGGCGTCGATTCCTGCGGTGGAAAGCATCTTCCCCGCGACGAGAAAATCCTTCTGCGCCAACCCGCCCAGCTGACAGTCGTCGCTGTTGATTTTTATTGCAATTACGAAGCCGTGGCGGGTTCGCTCGCGCATCGACGCGAGAATCTCCACAAGGATGCGGGCGCGGCCCTCAGCAGAGCCGCCGAAGCGGTCGTTGCGGTGGTTGAAGAGCGGACTGATGAACTTACTTAGGTAGAAGAAGTGCGCGGCATGAATCTGGACGCCATCGTAACCCGCGCGCTCAGCGCGAGCTGCCGCCTCGCCGAACTGCCGCACAACGCCTTCTACTTTGTCTGTCGTCAGCTCGTCAACAAAGCCATCCACCATCGCCGTCTGCATGATGATCTTCGCGCCTTCGGCATGAACAGCGTCCGCCAGGCGACGATGCCCAGCCACGAACTGATCGTCGTAGAACTTCGCCTCTCCGCCGATTGTCGCGTCATCCTCGACGATGGAGGTAAGTCCTGTGACGAGCATTGCCGCGCCGCCCCTCGCGAGTCCGGCGTATGTGCGGATGATGCCGTCCGTGATTTCGCCGTTGCGCCCGGCGAGTCCCAGCCAGGTGGCAGACCGCCATGCACGGTTGCGCAGCATGACGCCACCGAGCGTCGTTTCGTCAAACAGGTTCTTCATGCGTCTCCTTTCGGTGCCAGCCAAGGACGAGGCGCGTGATGGCGTCCGCGACCTCGCGATGCTTCTGCTGATAGGTGTGCCCGGTCTTCTCGATGAATACGAGCTTGTTTTCGTCCGCCTTCGGAAAGTGGCTGTTGATGTTCTCGAGAAATGCGGCGGGGTCGCCGTCGGTGAAGCGGTCGTAGGTTCCGATCAGGAGCGCACCCGTGTGTGTGACGTGTGAGATTTGCGACCAGTCGCCGCCGGGTGCCGTGCGGACGTTGTTCAGCGTAGGCCCGAGCCAGTCGGCGGCGGTTGCCACGGTGCAGTCCACCCAGCCCATGAGCGGAAACGGCAGCATCTCGCACCCCTTGCCCTGCGCCATGAGTGCGGCGACAATCTCGCGTTCTTCCCGCGTCACGCCACTTGTCATGTAATCGACGTTCGCGGGGCTCATCAGAATGAAATGCTCCATGCGCGGATCGTGGTGACGCGATAGATAGTAAATGACCTTGTTCGCGCCGAGGGAGTGTCCTGCGAGATAGATATGCCTGTAGCCGCGTCGTTCCGCTTCGTCGAGATAAGCGGCGACATCCTCATCGGTGTCGGCAAAGCGCTCGTTCCACGACCCGATGACTTCCTGCTTATCAGTCAGGGCGTTCCGCGTCTTGATGACGCCGAACGCATTGCGTGTCTGCGCATAGATAAAGTCGATCCCGGCGGCGTTCAGCGCGTCGCCGATATCATAGTAGAACGGATTTGAATAGAAGTTCCCGTGTATGCCCGTGATGGCGATCACGACGCTATCCGCCCTCCCCAGCGCGGGAAACAGCACCCCGTTCAGCACCGTCCCCCGCCGGGTGGCGACATTGAGTTCGTTCATTGCTTGATTTGAAAGTGCTTCCATCCCCACTTCATGAGGGCGTAGAACACGGGATAGAGGTCTTTGCCGTTGTCGGTGAGGGTGTATTCGGTGCGTTTCACCTTGCCGTCAGCGAATTCCCTCCGGCTAACGACGCCGTCGCGTTCAAGATCGCAGAGCGTCGACGCGAGCATGGCGCGCGTGACGCCGGGGAGCTGGCGCTGGAGTTCTCCGAAGCCTGCGGCACCGGCGCACAGGCGGTAGAGGACGTCCGCCTTCCAGCGTCCGCGAAAGATGTTGAGCGCAACGCCGACCGGACATCCTCCGTCGGGCGTCGCCACGCCCCGACCAGACGTCATCCGTTTCACGAACTGACGGTATGTAAAAATGGTTTCTGTCTTTGACATGCCGCATATTATACGACATCAGCCGTCAGACACGCAATTAGTATGAAAAAACATACTACCCACCGCGCCTTGCGTCCGGTGTGGCGAGATTGATTTTTGTGATTTGGGCGTTCAGAATTATCTTTCAACCGGCTTGTAGTCGATCTTCGATTCCTCGTCGGTCGCTTCAAGCTTCATGATGACGGGGCGGAGTCCATCGTTGCAGCTCACGATTGCGGCGCCCGGCTTCAAGTCAGTGGCAGCGGCCGTTGGCGCGGCGCGGACAGTTGCCGCCCTTCGCGCCTCCTGTGCCGAGGCAGCGGTAGCAGATTTCGTTTTCGAGCGGCGCACCCGCAAAATAATCATCAAGGTTCTTGAGCGTCGTTTCGGCGATGTTGGCAAGCGCCTCGTGTGTCAGGAACGCCTGATGCGAGGTGACGATCACGTTGGGGAGCGACACGAGAAGCGACAGCGTCTTGTTCTGCCGCGTAACGTCCGAACGATCCTCGTAGAACCATTCGCTCTCCTCTTCATAGACATCCAGCCCGGCTGCACCGACCGTGCCGTCGCGCAACGCCGAGAGCAGCGCCTCCGAATCGACGAGTCCGCCGCGCGAGGTGTTGATGAGCGTGAAGCCGCGCTTTGCCTTGGCGAGCGTGTCGGCGTTGATGAGGTGCTTCGTTTCGGGGAGAAGCGGACAATGCAGCGAAACGACGTCCGATTCCGCGAGGAGCTTGTCGAGCGTCACGTATTCAAGCCCGCTCGCCGGATTCGGGAATGCGTCGTAGGCGCGGACTCGCATGCCGAATCCCCTGCAGATGTCGGCGAAGATGCGTCCGATCTTTCCTGTGCCAACGATGCCCGCCGTCTTGCCGTGGAGGTCGAAGCCGGTGAGACCTGCCAGCGAGAAGTTGAAGTCGCGCGTCCGCGCCGCCGCCTTGTGTATGTGCCGGTTGAGCGACAGGAGCAGCGCGG
>JAFPUH010000045.1 GCA_017395505.1 Kiritimatiellia bacterium | reverse complement strand
CGGTGCGTCATGAACTGGTTGATATTGATTGTCGCAGGGGTGTTCGAGGTCGTCTGGGCGGTTGCGCTCAAGATGTCAAACGGATTCAAGAACATCACGGCAGACGCGGTGTTTGTGGGCGGGATGGCCGCCAGCGTCTGGCTGCTTGCCGTGGCCATGAAATCGATCCCGATGGGAACGGCATACGCCGTATGGACGGGCGTGGGCGCAGTCGGGGGTTTCGTCGCGGGCATCGTCATGTTCGGCGAATCCGCCTCGGCGTTGCGGATCGCGTCCGCCGCACTCATCGTGGCCGGAATTGTCGGGCTTAAGCTCGCCGCGAAGTAATCACTCGCACAAGGCACACACGCATGACTGAAAAAGAAAAGATGCTTGCTGGCATGATCTACGACGCCAACAATGACGCGGAACTGGAAAAAGAACGCTCACGGGCGAAGGTGCTCTGCCATGAGTTCAACAAAGTCTCGCCGACGGAACCAGACCGCCAGCGCGAGATACTCAAGAAGCTCCTTGGAAAGACTCACGGGGACAGCTTCACGATCCAGCCTTCCTTCTGGTGCGACTACGGATACAACATCGAGATCGGAGCCAACTTCTTCGCCAACCACAACACAGTCATCCTCGACGGTGCCAAGGTGAAGTTCGGCAACAATGTGTTCATCGCGCCTAACTGCAGCTTCTACACCGCCGGGCACCCGCTGGACGTCGAGCGCCGCAACAAAGGGTTGGAATACGCCTATCCGATCACCGTCGGCAACAATGTGTGGATCGGCGGCAACGTCACGGTATGCCCCGGCGTGACCATCGGCAACAATTCCGTCATCGGCGCGGGAGCGGTCGTCACGCACGACATTCCGGACAACTCGCTCGCGTTCGGCGTCCCGGCAAAGGTGGTCAGGAAGATTGAAAACGCCCCTGTAGAAAGGTAACTCATGGCAATACCGCAGAGAGACGACCTCATCGAGGAAATCAAGCGCACCGACCTTCTGCTTGAATGGGCGGTTCAGCACGGTGAAGAGGAAGAAGCCGGGCGCTTTCGTGAGGAATTGCGCAAATTGACGGAGATGTAATCGCTATCGTCTCGCAGGGAAGTCTGCGACGACAATCGGCCCTGAATGCCCGGAAAGAAGCGTTGTGTCCTGTGGAAGTGCGAGGATGCGCGTTTCAAGGGAGCGAATGAGCGTCGGCTGGTCGCCGCCGGGGAATTTCGTAAGGCCGACGTTCCCGTCGATGATTGAGTCGCCCACGAAGGCGCAGTTCTCGGACGGCAGATGGTAGGTTACTGAATCAGGCGTGTGTCCGGGCGTGTGAAGGACTCGGATTGAATAGGCAGGATTGGCGGCAAGGCGTACTTCATCGCCATCATCAAGCCAGTCGACGGGCGTGCCGATTGTGACGTATCGACCGCATGGCGCGCTAAGATTCAGATTCGCGTCCGCGAGAAACGGCGCACCACGGCGGTGCATTGCTATCGGAGCGTTCCATGCGCGGCTCAAGGGTTCCGCCGCCGCCGTATGGTCGAAATGCCCGTGCGTGAGTAGGATTCTCTCGATGCGCCAGCCCCTGTCGCGCGAGATGCCGTAGAGCCGCTCCGCCTCTGCTCCGGGGTCGACCAGGAAGCCGCTTCCCGTTGCTTCGTCTATTGCGAAGTAGGCGTTCGTCTCGAAGACATCGCGAACGATAACTCTGGCTACCATGACGCGTTGCCTTTATTCAAGTCGGCATCCGTCCGGTCCGCAGACGTGGGCTTTGGACTTGGGCGCATCCTCCGGCTTCTTTTCCGGCATCGCCTGACGCAGCGCGGCGGCAAAGTCCTCCTTGGACATCGCGCCAGGGATGGCGAGCTTCCCGTTGATGACGAAATACGGAACGCCGTGGACGCCCATTCGCGCGGCCTGCGCCTCGTCGCTTCGCACCTCGTTGGCGAACTTCTCGGACGAAAGGACTTTGGCTGCTTCGCTCCTGTCGAGGCCAGCTTCCACCGCCGCATCGAGCAAGACTGCGTGGTCTGCTAGTTCGAGGTTTTTCGTGAAGTAGGCCGCGTAGAGGAGACTTTCCAGTTTATGTGTTTTCGCGTCGTCGCCGAGGCTTTGCGCATAATGCGTAAGTCGATGGGCGTCGAACGTGCTGGTGTATCGCGTCGTTGCATAGCGGAAGTCCAGCCCCTCGGCCCGCCCAAGCGACGAAATGTCCTCGATGCGCGCCTTCGCGCCGGCGAGCGAGAGGCCGTACTTATGCGCAAAGCGCGTTGCGGTGTCGGTCTCCGTCTTGCGCGGAGCGGACGGATCAAGCTCGAAACTGTGCATCCTGAGCGTCCATCCTCCTTTCGGCAGAGTCTCTTCCGCCGCCTTTTTGAGCCGCGCCTCGCCGATGTAGCAGTAGGGGCAGGCGTAGTCCGACCAGTAGTCTATCTGAATCATCATTGCTTCTCCATTCCAGTCTTGCTGTTGCAAAACGCCGCAGATTATACTATACTATGCGTCCAAATGACAAGAACGCACTATTTTGTAGCCTACTTCCCCAAAGGAAACCGTACATCATGACAAGGGAGAAACTTGAAGGCTTCCACTGCGCGGTGGAGGCTGCGATTGCCATTCTCGGCGGCAAATACAAGGCCATCATCGTCTGGTGGCTTACGGAAAGCGGCATCATGCGCTACAGCGACATCAAGCGCAAGATTCCGCAGGCGACCGCCAAGATGCTCAGTCAGCAGTTGCGCGAACTTGAGGCGGATGAGATAATCTCACGCAAGGTCTATCCCGTCATTCCGCCCAAAACCGAATACACCCTGACGGCACTTGGCAAATCAGCCGCAGCAATCGTCAGGGCGATGGACAAATGGGGGCGCG
>JAFPUH010000044.1 GCA_017395505.1 Kiritimatiellia bacterium | reverse complement strand
CGGCGGAAAATGCACCGGTCGACGGCTGCACGGCCTCGAGGGCAGGGAACACACCATCAAGGCGGGGGAGAACTTCGCGTTCGCCAAGAACGGCGCACATTGGGTCCGCGCCGAAAAGCCGTTCAAGATGGCTTTGCTGCTGACATTGGATTGACATAAGACAAGGAGAATCAAGATGAGAGCGTATGTTGACCATGAACTGTGCATAAGCTGCGGCCTTTGCACCAGCATCGCGCCTGACGTGTTCGCAATGAACGCGGACGGCAAGGCGGAGGCCGTCTCGGACACGACCGATGCAAACGGCGGGTCGGTAAAGCAGGCTATCGAGGGATGCCCCGTGGCCGCAATAAGGGAAACGGAATAACGCGCAGAATTTCATCACTTCAAACAGGAGAATTTGAAAATGAACGAACAGAAGATGTTTTGCTGGCAATGCCAGGAGACTGCAGGAAACAAGGGCTGCACGGTATGCGGCGTGTGCGGCAAGACGGCTGACGTCGCTGCGTTGCAGGATGAACTGGTCTATGAGACGAAGCGTCTCTCGCAAGTCACGACAGCGTTGCGTAAGGATGGCAAGCCGGTCGACAAGGATATCAACCACCTCGTGACGGTCAATCTCTTCATCACCATCACGAACGCGAATTTCGACGCCGATGCAATCAAGGCCGCGATAGCCAAGACGAAGACCATGCGGGGCAAATTAGCCACAAAGGACACAAAGAGCACAAAGGATATGGTCGGCGTTCTCGCGACCACCGACGAGGATATCCGCTCTTTGCGCGAGTTGATTACCTACGGTCTTAAGGGGCTTGCCGCCTACTCAAAACACGCGAATGCGCTCATGCAGGATGACGAGGATGTCGATGCGTTCATCCAACGCGCGTTGGCGGCGACGCTTGACGATTCGCTTTCGGTAAACGATCTCATCGCTCTTGCCCTTGAAACCGGCAAGTTCGGCGTCGCGGGCATGGCGCTCCTCGACAAGGCGAACACATCCGCCTACGGCAACCCAGAGATCACGGAGGTCGATATCGGCGTTCGCGCGAATCCCGGCATTTTGATTTCAGGCCACGATCTGCGAGACCTTGAGATGCTGCTTGAGCAGACGGCCGGGGCGGGCGTCGATGTCTATACACATTCTGAGATGCTTCCGTCCCACTACTATCCGGCCTTCAAGAAGTATCCGCACTTCGCAGGCAACTACGGGAACGCGTGGTGGAAGCAGAAGGAGGAGTTCGAGAAGTTCAACGGCCCGATCCTGATGACGACGAACTGCGTCGTGCCGCCTGCCGCATCCTACAAAGACAGGCTTTGGACGACCGGCGCGGCGGGATTCCCAGGATGCCGCCATATCGACGGAGAATACGGCGAGCAAAAGGACTTCTCCGCGCTCATCGAGCAGGCGAAGAAATGTCCGCCGCCGACGGGAATCGAATCCGGCAAGATCGTGGGCGGGTTCGCGCACGAACAGGTGTTCGCGCTTGCCGGGAAAGTCGTCGAGGCCGTGAAGTCGGGTGCGATCAGGAAGTTCGTGGTGATGGCGGGCTGCGATGGACGCCACAAGTCCCGCGACTACTATGCCGAGTTCGCCAAGGCATTGCCGAAGGATGTGGTGATTCTCACGGCGGGATGCGCAAAGTACAAGTACAACAAGCTGGATCTGGGCGACATCGGCGGCATTCCGCGCGTCCTCGATGCCGGACAGTGCAACGACTCGTATTCGCTGGCGCTCATCGCACTGAGGCTCAAGGAGGTTTTCGGCCTTGACGACATCAACAAGCTGCCGCTCGCCTTCAACATCGCATGGTACGAGCAGAAGGCCGTCATCGTCCTGCTGGCGCTCCTTTACCTTGGCGTGAAGAACATCCATCTTGGCCCTACCCTCCCGGCGTTCCTCTCTTCGAACGTCGCCAAGGTGCTCGTCGAGAACTTCGGCATCGCCGGCATCGGATCGGTGGACGACGACATGAAACTCCTCGTTGGATGAAAGGAGCTGAAATGACGACACATGAAAGACAGGAATACGCCGCGCAGCTGAAGCGCGAGATGAACTGCTGCCAGGCGGTCGTGCGAGCCTTCGCCGATACGCTGGACATGCCGGTGGACAAACTCATGCAGCTTTCCGCTGGATTCGGCTCCGGCATGGGGACGATGGAGGGAACCTGCGGTGCGCTTGCTGGGGCGATCGTGGTCGCGGGACTCCGTACTGGCGGGAATGACACTATGTCGTTGTCGCGCAAGATACTGCCACGCTTTAAGGAACTCTGCGGCGCGACGATCTGCCGCGACCTCAAGGGCATCGGAACAGGCAAGATCCTGTGCAGTTGCGAGAACTGCGTCCGCAACGCTGTCCTCGCGGCGGAAGAGGCGTTGGAGACAAAATAACAAGGAGCATTGCACTATGAAGAAGATTGCGTTTTTCGATACGAAGCCGTATGACCGCGAGTCGTTCGACCGGCTGAACGACGGGCGGTACGACATCCGCTACTTCGAGACGCGGCTGACGGCGGCGGCGTTGCCGCTCGCCGAAGGATGCGATGCGGCG
>JAFPUH010000043.1 GCA_017395505.1 Kiritimatiellia bacterium | reverse complement strand
GGACATCATGGTCCTCAAGAACGTCAAGCGCGGCGAGCTCGCCGACTTCGCGAAGAAGACGAAGGCCGTCAAGTTCTTCGCCGGCAAGAACAGCTGGCAGCTGACGGACAAGATCGACGCGGCGTTCCCCTGCGCCCGCCAGAACGAGCTGGACGGCAAGGATGCCGAATACCTCCTCAAGCACGGCTGCACGCTCGTGGGCGAAGGCGCGAACATGCCCTCCACTCCCGACGCGATCGCCGCGTTCGTCAAGGCGAAGATCATGTACTCGCCCGGCAAGGCTTCGAACGCCGGTGGCGTCGCCACCTCGGGCCTTGAGATGTCGCAGAACTCCGAGCGCCTCAGCTGGTCGCGCGAAGAGGTCGATTCGAAGCTCAAGGGCATCATGAAGTCCATCCACGACAATGCGTGGGAAGCCGCCGCGAAGTACGGCGACAAGGGCAACTACGTTATGGGCGCCAACATCGCCGGCTTCGTTAAGGTCGCCGACGCGATGGTCGCCCAGGGCATCTGCTAATCGGCAGAGCCCTTCTTCTTCAGCGCGGCTTTGACAAGTCCGTTGAAGAGCGGGTGGGGAGCCGTCGGACGGCTCTTGAACTCGGGATGGAACTGCGAGGCTATGAAATATGGATGGCCTCGCAGTTCTACTATCTCCACAAGTTTTCCGTCGGGCGAAAGTCCGCTAACGCTGAGCCCGGCCGCCTCGAGCACCTTGCGCGCCTCGCCGCAGTTGTCCAGCTCGTAGCGGTGGCGGTGGCGCTCCGATATCTCGCTCTGGCCGTAAAGCTTTGCGGCAAGCGAACCCTTGGCCAGCACGCAAGGATAGGCGCCTAGCCGCATCGTGCCGCCCTTCTGGGTCACGCCGCGCTGCTCTTCCATCAGGTCGATGACTGGATGCTCCGTCTTTTCGTCGAACTCCGTCGAGTTGGCGTCCTTCCAGCCCAGCACGTCGCGCGCGTACTCGATCACCGTACACTGCATGCCGAGGCAGATGCCGAGGAACGGAATCTTCTTCTCCCTCGCATACCGTATGGCCGCGATCTTGCCCTCGACGCCGCGCGAGCCGAACCCGCCAGGCACGAGAATTCCGTCCACCCCCGTCAGCTTCGCCGCGCCCTTCTCAAGCTCCTCCGCCTCGATCGGCACGACCTTCACCCGCGCGTCGTTCGCCATTCCGGCATGCTGCAGCGCCTCGCGCACCGACTTGTATGCGTCGCGGATCGAGATGTACTTTCCGACGAGCGCGATGGTGCACTCGCGCTTCGGCTTCGTGGCCTTCCTGACAAGCGTATCCCAGACGGTGTGCTTTATCGGCCAGATGTCGAGGTGCAGCTGCTTAAGGACCTGCTCGTCGAGCCCCTGCTGACGCAGCTCGCGCGGAACGGCGTAGACCGAGTCGGCGACGTCCTTTTCCTCGATGACGCACTCGCGCTTCACGTTGCAGAACATGGCGAGCTTCTGAAGGTGCTCCTCTGGAATCGTCATCTCGGTGCGGCATACGAGAATGTCGGGGATGATGCCTATGTTGCGCAGCATGCCGACGGAATGTTGCGACGGCTTGGTCTTCAGCTCGCCCGCCGCCTTGAGGTAGGGAACGAGCGTCAGATGGACGAAGCAGGTGTTCTCCGTCCCCTCCTCGAAGCGGAACTGCCTCGCCGCCTCAAGGAACGGAAGCGACTCTATATCGCCCGACACGCCGCCGATTTCGCAAAGCACGATGTCGCAGTCATGCTCGCCCGCCGAGCGGATCGCCGCCTTGATCTCGTCCGTGATATGCGGCACTACCTGCACCGTGCCGCCCAGATAGCCGCCCGCCCTTTCGCGCGCCAGCACTGCGGAGTAGATGCGCCCAGAAGTGTAGTTGCTCGCCTTTGAGCAAGTCACCCCGGCGAAGCGTTCGTAGTGACCCAGATCGAGATCTGTCTCGGCGCCATCGTCCGTCACGAAAACTTCGCCGTGCTGATATGGCGACATCGTTCCGGGATCGACATTGAGGTAAGGGTCGAGCTTCTGCATGAACACCTTGTAGCCACGGCTCTTCAGCAAAAGGGCGAGGCTTGCGCTAGTTATCCCCTTGCCGAGACTAGAAACAACACCACCGGTAATGAATACGTATTTGACTTGCTTTTTCATGTAAGATATAACAGCACAGCCCGTGCCAACCCGCCAGCCGCCATATCTTTACATTTCTTGTCTCACCACCCGCCGCAACGGCAGTCTACTCCACCACTCTCTACTCCACCAATGGGGTCCGACCCCATGGCGCCAATTACTTGTCGGCGGGGAGCAGGGGGATTGGCTTGTCGGTGGCAGGGTCGAAGACGACCGGTTTGCCGTCGACGAACTTTACGGCTATGATATCGCCTACTGAAAAAGACTCTGGCACCTCCCGCTTGCGCGCTTGCCTGAAATCGTACGGGTTGATCGGCGAGTCGCCGGACCAAAGCCCAAGCCGCGCCGCCCTTGCGCTTTTCTCCGCTTCGGTGTATTCCGGTGTATTGTCGAAGTACGCATAGTGCCACGCGTTGCCAGTCGCAACCATTTCGAGGTTGATATCGACGCCATCGAGGTAGACGATGCCCAAGATGCGTCCGTACGGATCTTTCTTCTGCCACTCGACCTTCACCGTCTTGCCGCCGATGCGCCCGTTCAGGTACTCCTTCGCCTCAAATCCGTAGTCCTGCTTCGACTCGGGGGCGTCGATGCGGTCAAGCCTGACCTTGACCCCTTTCCCCTGCTCGCCGCTCCCCTTGACCCAAATCGTGTCGCCGTCGCTGACGCGCGTAACCTCGCCCTCAAGTGTCTTGCCCGACGCCGCAAACGCCGCAACAAGCGCAACCGCCGAAAGAATAAGTCTCATCATCTCGCCACCTCCTTAAGTTCCTTTACGTATCCGCCGCCGCGTCTTATCTCGACCTCGCGAACATCCTTCTTCTCAGGCGCGGGCGAGCGGATCCACTCCGCACCCTCGCCATCCTTGAGCGGACGATACTCGCCACCCTTCTCCTTGACGAGATACCGCACAAGAGTCGGCTCGGCCAAAAAGTCGATCTCGACCCTCAGCCAATAGTCCAAACCCTCTTCCGGAGCCGCCTCGCCAAATAGCCTGACAGCCCTTTCGCCGTCATGCGTAAGCCAACAGGCCTCTCCACCCGCAACCGAATTCGTAACAGCCATGAGGCAAGACACACTCCCCGGCTCGAACGCGACGCCACTCGCAACATCATCGAACCTGTCGGAATACATCTTAAGCTCGACGACGCGCAAGCCATCAGCCGTACCGCCAAAGGCAAGCCCTGCGGTCATAACCGCAGCCGCAAAAAAGCCGAGATGTCTAGTCTGTATCATCGGGCAGTCTCCAATCCAATTCATCCTCATTCACCGTCTGCGCCACCTTGATCAACTCGCAAATATACTTGCGCGTCAATTCTTGCACCCCTTTGCGTTTCGATTCCCTCGGACCGGCCACATTCAAAACGAGACCGTCCTTGAAACCATTCGTCTCCTTCTCACGCTTGAGCCAACACAACGTTGATTCAATGTTGCAACATCCGCTACGCATGTTAAACAATATCGCACAAGGCTTATTGTGCTTCTTTGCGAAAGCGTACGTCTTCTTTGTTCCGCCCGAAAGCGCCGATTGCCCATCTGGATGCTCATCATCATACGGCGCGATAATCAACGTCACGTCGGAGTGAACTACATTCCACTCTGTCCTAAAAAGATAACCCTTGCGCGTCGATTCCTCCATCTGGTCGAATTCCTCAGGCACCTTACCATCTTCCGAAAGACGCCCTTTAGGAACCAACCCACCATATGGGAAACCAAGCTCTTTCGCGGCCATAATTGCACCGCGATCGACGCCGGTCTGCCCGCCGGAGATTATCTTTTTTATGAGCATATCACTTATTGCACAAGGCTTCAAGGCGTTCTGCAAATGACCGCACGTCTTGCTTAAGCCGGACCTTTGTATAACCGGCCCAACGCTTCTCGCTAAACGCCCTTATCTCGGCGGCGATATCCGATATCTCTTTCTTATCTTTCGCATTCATAATCAGACCTTCCGGTTTTCTTTAGTGGGAAAACAGGTCAGCAACTGTAAATTTAAAATGAAATTTTCTGTCTTTGTCTTAGGGTGCGGAATTTTATCCCAGGCGCGTCAGCACATGGAAAAGACAGGAAGAAGGATGAGGGGTGCAGGGGGGAAGGAGGAAGG
>JAFPUH010000042.1 GCA_017395505.1 Kiritimatiellia bacterium | reverse complement strand
TCGACGCCGGCGTGAACGCACCCCGCATCAAGCAGCTGTTCTCGATGCGCGTGGCGACTGGCCTCTCGATGGCGATGCAGAAGGCGCTCAAGACCGCGCTCGACGGCACGACCGCATCGACCGGCGTCAAGATCGTCGCCGCGCCGACGCTCGCGCAGTATGACGCGCTCGCCGCTGACATCACCTGGCTCGACAAGCTCAACTCTGCGCTCGTCGTCAACGGCGCTGAGTTCGCGATCCTCAAGGGGCTCATGCACGGCGCGAACCTGTCGGCGACCCCGGCGAATATCGCGCAGGAGCTCGGCTTCCGCGACGTCATCGTCGTGCCCGGCATGACGGCCCGCGCGGTCATCGTGCCCGTCTCCTCTATCGGCTTCATGGGCCGCGTCCCGGCCATCGTCGCCGACTACAAGGAGACCGGCATCGAGACCGACCCGGACAGCGGCCTCGCCATCGGCATCGTCGTCGCGAACGACCAGAAGCTCAACCGCGTCGTCGTCAACGGCGATCTGTGGTTCGGCGTGTGCGCGAAGAGCGCGAACGCCGGTGCGACCGAAGCCGGCATCATCAAGGTCGGAACCCAGGCCTAAGGAGCAAGGACGCCATGAAGACGATGCTTACAGCCGTTTTCCTCGCGTCCGCGCTGGCCGCACAAGCCGTCGTGGTCGAGCTCGTTCCGGGCTCGACCGCGACTGTGCCCGGCGGCAAGCTCGCCCACGTCGAGGCGATTTCCACCGTCGCGGCCGGAACCGTCTCGGTCGTGAGCGAGTCGCTGTACTACACCAACGCCGTTGATGTCGTCACGCTCGATCCTGTAACGAACACAACCTATCGGCTCGTTTACATGAATGGCGCAACGACCGTCACCAACGTGACTTCGAGACCTGTTGACTTCACCTACATTGGGACGAACTACGTCTCGTATGCCACAAACGTGGTGGTCGTGACGCCGGCAATCACCAACGACTGCGTAAAGCTCGCGCTCGCAGCAACCAACACGGTCGATTCCCTGACCTGCTCTAGCGGCATCGGGACCAAGTCGCCGTCCGACAAGTGGCTGGCGCCAGGCGCGAAGGTTTGGTTCACCGGCACGGCCAAGGGCCGCGTCTGGCTCTTCATCGACGAGGAGTAATATGCCCAACTGGAGAAAAGTCGACGAATCCGATCTCGCAGCGACAGTGTCGCAGGGCGAAGTCGACGCGTTCCGCGCCGACGGTCCCCTCGACGGCTCCGATCCGGTGGCGCGGCTCCTCGAATCAACCATCGAGACCGTGCGCGGTTATTTAAGCTGCAACGGCGCCCTGAAGATGGGCCCCGCGCAGACGATCCCGCGCGGTCTCGTAATTCCGGCCATGGACTTTGCAGCCGCAAAGGTCCTCAACCGCATCGGCGTTCCTCTTTCTGAAGACCGCCGCAAGGCCCTCGAAAAGGCCGAATCGCTCTTCGAGAAGATCTCCCAGGGCGCAATCACCCCGGAAAGCTACGCCGAGGAAGGCGCGACCGACGACTCGGCCCGTCCGGCCTCCGCGCCCGCTTTCGCAGACGCAACCCCTCAAAGGCTCCTAGACTGATGAAGACCTTAACGAAATATGTCCTCTTGGGTTTTGCCATGGTCGCGTCCGCGACCGCCTCTGCAAAGACCTTTGAATGGCGTATAACTTCGCCTCAAGCTCACGCCGAGACCTTCACCGCCTATCACGGCGAGACAGTCAGGTTCAACCCTGTATGGTCGGGCGCGCTCTCCAACGTCACATCATCCGTCCTCTACTACCAGACGAACGGAATGGACCGCACCTGGTGGCAGGCGGACGGCCTTACGTTCGCACCGTCCAACGACGTCGGCGCGGCCTCCTACCGCTTTTTCATCCGCGCCACGGATCCTGAAGGTGTCAACTACACCGCCAACGGCCTATTGCGCCTGCTCGACTCTCCCGGCTTTACGCCCAACACCATCGCCCCGCCGGTCGCAACCCTCGACTTCGACACAATCGACGTATCGAACGCACCCTACTACACCAAGGCCGAGACCGACGCAAAGATTGTCGAACTCGCCCCCGCTCCCGGCAATTATTCCGTCGTTTCGAACAAGGCTATGACCGCCCTGCAGTCCTACACCGAGACGGATCCAAATGTACCGGACTGGGCGAAGGCGTCATCGAAGCCTTCATACACCTTGAATGAAGTCGCTCCAAACTCTGAGAACTGGCTAGGCGTTCAAGGTAATGCGGGCCGCACCATCAAGATTCTCGCCCAGGGGTCTGGATCTTCGCCCGCCGGCGGCGTTCAGGTGACGGCTTCGACGCTGAACAACAACAATACGACCACCTACGCCTATTCGGGCGTCGCCGTCAAGCGCAACGGTGTCAACACCGACTATCTTTGGGATTCAACATCATCTTCCGGCATTGTCAGACGCTCCGAGCTTGCGTCGCTTGCGCCCGCGACGAACATAGCGAGGTCGGCTCTCGCGCAGGACGTGCAGGCGTCGCTCGATAAGGCGGACTCGGCGCTGCAGACCGCTCCCGTTTCGAGCGTCAACAACAAGACTGGCGCAGTCACGCTCACCGCAAGCGATGTGGGGGCGATCGGCAACAGCGGCAACCAAAACCTATACGGAAACCTGTCTTTTTGGAGCGGGCAGTTAGTATTTGAGTTTTGGGATGCGATGCTAACGCCAGTGATGAGCGTGATGAATAATACGATATACTTTCCATCGCAAAGTGGCGTTCTCGCCCTCACCGCCGGACACGGATACGCCGGCAACCTCGCCGCGCTCGACGTCAACGGCAACCCAGTGGACAGCGGAATTGCAAAGACGGCAGTCGCCCCTCTCGCGTCGCCGGCGTTCACAGGAACGCCTACCGCGCCGACGCCGACGGCTGGCGACGACTCTACGAAGGTTGCGACAACCGCGTTCGTGCAAGAGGCAATTTCCGGCTTTTCCTGGAGCGCGACCAACACCGTCGCCGTGATTGCCCGCCACACAGGCAAGGAGACCGTTTCTATCCCGTCCGGCGGCAATCTCGTCGCCGATCTCTCAGGCTGGAATGACGGTGTCCAGACCTTTGTCGTCTTGCAGCCTTCGGGCGCCTACACGGTCGCCTCGAACGTCGAATATTGCGGCTATGGCACCTGGCCGACAAACACCGCTCTTTGCGTCGCCTGGCCATACGCCGGCACGCTGTATGTCAATCCGATCGCCATCATCAGGGAGTAATGTCATGCACTCGCTTATCCTCGCAGCTCTTTTCATTTTTTCGCCGGACGCCTCGACCGTCGGCTCCCGGCCCCGTGCCCTGCCTTCGCAGGGCCGCAACCTTGAGACCGGCGCTGTCGTCGTCGGCCTCCACGCACTCCCCACCGCAGCGCGCGTCGCTTGCGGATGGTACGAGCTCGCCGAGCTGCCGCCGCCTGGCATCGCCGTCTCGAATGAGTACTGGAAGGTGACCGGCTACACCTTCAACCGCGACAGCGGCTTAGCGTATGAATCTTACGAGAAGGCCTGGCGAAAGGTCAAGCCCGCCACCTATTCGAAAATGCGCGTCGTCGTCGCCCTGAAGGAGCTCGGCGTATGGCCGCAAGTCAAGCAATGGATCATCGATCAGGATCTCTACGACGAATACCTCGCCGCGCAGGATTTCGCCGAAGACGACCCTGCCTTTGTCCAGGGCCGCGCCGCGCTTCAGGCGGCCCTCGGCCTCACCGATGCTCAAGTTCAGGAGATTCTCGAAAATGCGAAAATCAAGTAATCTGGCGGTACTCGCCGCCGTCGTATTGTCCGCCAATTCCGCCGTCGCGGCCCAAATGGTGGATCTCCTCGCCCTGCCGAAATACGGCGACAGCTCCCTTATGTCATTCAACCGCCGCGAGGAGAGTGGCACCCTGCCGCTCGTGACGTTCGGGCTGCCCAGCCCGGTGCCGTCGTTCACAACCGTCTTCTGGACGTGTGTGGACTGGATTAGCGTCGGCACCAACCTCATGCCGTTTGTGTCGGCGATGATTTCGACTGAGCCTGCGCTTTACGTCTCCGAGGGCGGCGACTACTCTCCCGATCTCCTCGGCGACGCCTACTGGCCAGTCGAGCGTGGCGGCCTGGGCGCCACGCTCCCGCTCTCTTCGACGGGCACATGGTCCGCGAACTGCCTGCCGGCTAGCTATGATATGCCGGAGGACTTTGCGGCTCGGGATGATTGGCAGTACGGCTGCTATACTCTCAACATAATCACCGACACGGACCTCACCGTCACGGTCGGCGGCGAGGAGCGGAATATTGCGGCATCAAACGAAATGCAGCAGGTCGTCTTTCTTTGTGTTTCGTCCGACCGCTCCATCACTGTCGCGGCGGCTGATGCCGACGCCGAAGTGTATCTTTGCGCCGCCGAGTCGCCGCTTCGCCAATTCCATGACATGAGTCTTTTTGACATTTCGACCAGCACTGATTTTTGGGGCGCGCCTGAAAGGTCGCTCACGAACGAGTGGCGCATGGTCGTGATGCGCGGCGCTATCGTTCAGGGAGGCGCGGCGGTCGAACTTAACGCGCTCACATTTGCGGCGGTGGACCCCTCGCCGATCGAGGACTCCACCAGCACGAAGGAGTTGTGGCGGCCGCGCGCCGACCGCTGCTTCGCCAGGCACTCGCGCATCGAGTTCCGCCTCTTCGCGGGTGGCAGCCTGAAAAATCTCACCGGCAAGTATATCCGCCAGAATGTCTGGGGCGTGAAGATCTACCCGGAATGGCTGGATGATGACCTCATCCTTTCCATTCGCGACAAAGACTGGGCCGAAATGCAGCGCCGTGGCTTTTCAACGCACCATCAGTTTTCACCGTAAGGCCACTCCCGCCAAATGAAACTGACGTTCAAGATCCCGGCCGACTTCACCATCCTCGACGAATCCAAAGCGGGTTCGGCGATGGCTGAAGCCGTGCGCGATTTTGTCCGTCGCCATTTCACCAATCGCGGCCTGCGCTCTGCCCCAAGCCGCCTCGGCATCCCGCCGTCCGGCTTCTGGCATAAGGCGGCAGAAACCGTCAGGGTTGATTCGCAGCGTGGACTGAAAGCCGTCATCTCTGCAGGCGCGGAATCCAACGACCCGCGAGCTCCCGGACAAGGCGTCGCGCTGCACTACTTCGGTGGCACAGTCTATCCCAAGAAAAAGGCTCTCGCAATCCCGATCGATCCTTCTGTCGCCGGCATCTGTCCGAGCGAAGCTGGAGCGCTCGCAAACGAGGGCGAATATTCGATCTTCTGGCCCAAGAACTCAAGCCACGGCTTCATTAAGGACAATGAGCGCGGAGAGCTGCTTTGGCTCCTGATTCCAAAGGCCACAATCCACGCCGACCCTACTGTGCTTCCTACCGACGAGCAGCTGTCTGAAGTCGCCATGGCAGCAATATGGGAGATCGCATCATGACTGCAGCTGAAAAGATACTCCAAAAGGCTCTCGTTACTTCAGACATCGGCTCCGAACAATGGAACTCGATCCAGGCTGGACTGCGCGACCGCGCTTTCTTCTCCGCCCGCGTAGCGGAGGTGCGGTTCCTTGATGCCATGCGTAGCCGGATAGCCGAGTCTCTTTCCGGCAACCTTTCGCAAAGCGAGTTCCGTAAGGCTGTCCGCGAAATGCTCACTCATGGCAGCTATGATGCCGGAGAGAATCGCGGCACAATAAAGGACCTCATGACAAAGGCCCGCCTTGATCTCATCTTCGATACCAACCGCAAGATGGCCCAGGGCTACGTGCAGCATCTTCAGGCGACGACCGATGGCGCCCTCGCCGCGTTCCCGGCCTACGAACTCCTCCGCGCCGAGCCGCGCAAGATGCCTCGCAACTGGCCCGCCATCTGGCAGCAGAAAGGCGGCACTCTCTACCAGGGCCGGATGATCGCACCGAAGACCGACCCCATCTGGACGCGCATCTCCCGATTCGGCCTGCCTTATCCGCCGTTCGACTACAATTCCGGCATGGATATATTTTCGGTCTCTCGCTCTGAGTGTCTCGCCCTCGGCGTCCCGCTGCCGGAACCGGGTTCTGCTAATGGCGCGTCCGCGCCTTCGTTCAACGGCAATCTTCAGGCAGAGCTGCCAATCGCCGACAACTCGCCGGAGGCCGACCGCCTGCGTGAAGCGTTCGGCGACCAGATACGGTTCGACGGCAATGTGGCTCATTGGCGCGGAGAGCTCATACAAGAAGTCCTTTCCGGAAAAGTAAGAAGAGCAAAGCTTGGTCGCGGCTACGATGGCCGCATCCTCTCGATATCTCACAACATCTTCAAGGACCATCTCCACATTCACGTCGGCGCTGAGGAGCACGACCGCCGCAATATCCCTCTGACAAAAGGCGATTTCGAACTCCTGCCGGCAATGTGGCGCAAGCCTGACAAGGTTTCTCCGGCAAAGCATGGCCGCAGCCATCTTGAGTTCAATACTTTCGACGGTGGCGTTCTGAATCTCATAGTCGATCCAGACATCGGCATCGTGAGTTTCTATAAAACAAAAATTCCGGGAGGAGCCTGATGGAGCGATGCACGCATACCCCGGTTTTACGGTCTCTACCACCAGCTGAACTCTCGGACACCGCACATTATACCACAACCCACTTTGAAAAGGCAACCGTCAAATGAAAATCATTGAGCTTCAAACAAAGATTAAAGACGCCTTGAACGCCGTTCAAGATCTTGTCGACGGCGGCTGCAAAGCCTTTGCCGAAGATACCCGCACCGTCTACGAAGAGGCAAAGGCCTGGATAAGCGCCGGCAAGGTCGCCGTTGTCGTCGTCACGCCGAACATGAAGCGCAACGGCTGTGCGGCCACCGGCATACCGTCCGACACCAGGCTTCTCGTGCAGTGCTCGGAGCTCGCCCCGCTCGCCGGCAGGCAGCAGGGCGTCATCCGCGCCCTCGACGCCGCCGAGATCGTCATGCACGCCCTGGACGGCGAGCAGTTCTGTTGGCAGGAGACCACGCAGACCATTGACAGGCAATCCCAGGTCATCACCGCGACCGTCGCTTTCGAAACATCGATAATCCTGAACTAAGAAAGGAACAAACAACATGGCAGGCAGCGCCCCAACCACCACCGCCGGTGAATACGGCATCGTCGACGCCCTTACAGGCTACGTCATCGAGTCGATCACCGACACTTCCACCCCGCAGCGCGAAATCGTCTACGACCAGTTCAACCGCCGCGTCAAGGAGATCCGCTACGACACCCTGAAGTCCATCAGCCTCACCGTGCGCGGCCCTGCTCCGCAGGCCGCCGGTACCGAAGCCGTCTCAGCGAATCCGATAAGCTACACCGACCTGCTTTTGGGCAGCACCCACTACATCGTCGACTCCATCCAGCGTGCCGGCAGCTACAACGGCCTCAAGCGCTGGACCGTCGAGGCCCACAACTCCTCGCTGTGCACCCAGGAAACGGTCCTCGCCACCTCGTGACGATGAAGAAGCGCAGAGCCAACCCGAAGAAGGCCGTAGCTGCGGCAATGCCGCTGCCGATCGGTGACGTCCGCCCCATGACGCTTGCCATGTGGGCGGCCCTCGAACACATCGACTCGCCGCTGCTTAAGAGCTCCAACCCTGATGGTCTAGCTGTGCTTGACCTCCTGCCCTCGCTCTACCTCCTTACGCACGACCCGCGCGAAATCTTCAGGGCCAACCTCCTGGACCTCGCGATGCAATGGGCCGACACTCTGCCGGTGACTGCAATTGCAGACATTCGCCGTGCAGCCGAGGCGCAGATGCGAACGGTAGCCGCCGTCATCCCGGAAGATGACGAAGAGGAGTCGCGTAAAAAAAAAGTGACGGCCCTATCGCCCACCTCCTCCACTACGCCTGCTCGACGTTCGGCTGGAGCTACCGCGAAGCGTTCTACGAAACCCCGCTCTCGGTCATCGCGCTCCTCCACCGCAACGCTGCCCTTGAGGCCAACAAGATCTTCCCTCTCCAGGTAATCGAGGAAATCGACGATGGCGACTAAAAAGCTCACAATCGAAGTCGACGCCAACACCGACAAGGCCAAGCGCAAAATCGAGGCCATGGGCGGTGAATCAAGCATCGATGGCCAAGCTGGGCTTGGCCAGCTCTCCAAGTCGCTCGACAAGGCGGCCAAGGCCGCCGACCGCTTTGATGGCGACATCGGCAAGGCGTCTTCCTCGATGACGAAGATGGTGCGCGGCTTCGCCGGCATGGGTGTCGGCTTGGCCGCCTCCTACGCCGCCGGACACATGCAGCAGGGTGCAGCCCGCAACGCCGTCGAATACGGCGCAAGCGCCATTCAGGGCGCAAGCGCCGGCTTCATGATGGGCGGCCCTTGGGGGGCCGTCGCCGGTGGAGCGATCGGCCTCGCCAAGACATATCTCGACAAGGACGCCGAGCAGTCCGCCTACACAAAGGCGTTCGACGAGGCAGAGCAACGCTATTCGTCAGCCAAAGCCTGGCGCGAAAAGTTCTCATCGCTCACAAGCCCTGACGGCAAGACCTCTGCCGAGCAGATCGCAGCTCTCAAGTCGGAACTCGAGAAGTACCGCGAGGCCGAGACGAAGATAAAGGACTCCGTCTCCGCCTTCGCCGAAAAGGGCGAATACGACAACGCCGACCACCAGCGCGAATCCCTCGCCGAGAACCGCAGCCGTCAAAACCAGCTTGAAGCCGCAATAAGCGCCCTTGAAAAGACCATTGAAAAGGACATCCCGCACCGCACAGGCGGCGCAGCCGACGCACTCACCAGAATTGGCGGCATGGGCGCCGGCGGTGTCGTCGAGGACATGAGCCGCCTCGCCAGCGAGCAGCTGGACGTCCTGAAGCGTATCGAACAGAAGACAGGAGCAGCAGCATGGCAGTGACAATCCCAACAACCGCCGTCCGACAGAAGGATGATTCACAGACCCTCAGCGAAAGCGGAGCCGCCGGACTTGTCGCCACATTCAACGACGATTACGATGTCCTCAAGACCTTCGCCACGGCGCTGAAGAGCGGCGTCGCTCTCACTCTTGACGGCGCAACCGTCATCGTCAAGAGCTACCAGCTTCGCAGGATCCCTGGAGATCGCGGCATCCTCTCGATCTCCTATTCCGAGAACGACACAACGACAAGCGAGGGCGAGGGCGGCTCGACAGTCACAACCCAAACTCCGCTCGAAGAGTTTTGGGAGATAAAGTCCGTCCGAAACGACGTCTCTCTTTTCGCCTACTGCGGCACGAGCGGAGCGACGCCAAACCGCGCCTTCATAGAATGCTGGCAGAAGGAACCGAACGCAGAAGTCGCCAGCAGCTACAACTACACCAAGCCGGACGGCACCTTGTCCTCTCCGGAGGAGCTTGGCGATCAGTACTACGCGACCTGCGACCTCTGCAGGCTTTTTGAGCTAGGCATCGAGAGCGTCATGCGCTTCTATCCGATGCTTGTCTGCACCAAGGTCTATTCGCAGTGTCCCGCAGATCTCCAGTCCAAGAGCGGCTACATCGACACGCCATCACCGTCTAGCGGTGCAGGCTCGCCCGGTCTCACAAGCTTCATAGCGGCCCACCAGTGGCTGCAAGGCCCTGACGAGTGCGCACGTCAGCCCGACAAGACCTGGAAGCGCGTCACAACCTGGCTCGGCATCCGTCTCGATTCGGTCCCCTCTGGCATGTCGCCATGGAACGTCGCGCTTTACGGGCCAGACGGCCAGCGTTGGACGATGCCACACGTCAACAGCGGAGCAAACGGCAGCTCATGAGCCAGACAGGTCAGATACAAGCCCCGTTGAAGGGCGAGCCGCCTCGCGCCTCCTGGGCCCAGTCGATAACCGAGGCCGTCAACTCGATGCTGCCTTTCTCTGCCCCTGGTCGGCTCCTCCGCGCAGGCTTCGGCGGCACCGGCTCCGTCCCCGTCCCCGAAAACAAGCGGCAAAGGTCATCTGCCCTGGCGTTGAACGCCGTCACCGGCGCGGGCTGCTATGAGCTTGTCGAGGTCGAAGAGACCGAGGGCGGCCAGACCGTAACCAAAAAGTATCTCAGCAATCAGTACTATGTGGACGGCGGGGTCATCAAATCGACGAGCTTCTCAAACCCCCTCGACCCCGCGACGCATTACGGCAAGTTCATCGCGCTGCGAGCCCCCATGACCTCGAACGGCACCGCCGCACTCGCCGCATATGATACTTTCGCCCTAATGCACACGGCCTCGCTCGATCCGAACTTTGTCACGATAGCCCTCTACCAGCTGGACGCAAACGGCGGCATCGTCTGCGACTTTAGGAACATTCCCCACGCCCAGGCCTTCGAGAACCTGTCATGACGATCTCTTCGCCACAGCCCGGAATCTTCATCGGCCGCCCGTCGTGGATCGGCTCAAGCGCCGTGACCGCCGCGCAGACTCCGGGCAACGCGACCTTCAGCCTGCCGCGCCGCATCGACGCCACCGTGATCGCCGCGCTCCTCGCAATCGAGGAGGCCTATTGGGAGAGGGCTTACTATTGGTACACAATAATCTCGGGCGTCCCCGCGCCGCAGTATGCGGTATTTTCAACTGTCAATCAAGGCGTCAGGTATGCCTCCTTCGACGACCTTGCCTATCCAACGGCGGCGACGGGCTATCTGCCTTATCCGGCCAAATGCTCGACGCCGCAAGACCGCGCTTTTTCGACTCGCCGCATATACCGCCCCGCGCTCGAATGGATGATCAAGAACTTCCTTTGGTCGCCGATTCGGAACGCACCCTACTTCGCAAACTTTCTGTGCGACGTGCAGGAGATTCACGATTCAACAGCCCAAACGGGCAGGAGTGCAAGACCCCTGTCATCATCGATGCTTTCATCGTCCGCCCTTGGCGACACTACGCCGACGTTACCGTCTTTTTCGTGGGTGGCGCCGCAAGACGTCATTTCCGCCCTCGCTTCCTGGAGGGGCGGTCACACACTCGACGCCTGCGCAAACGACGGCATATTTCGCACGACTGCGCCAGACCTCGCCCCGGCCTCGATGCAGGGAGTTTTATCTTTTTTACAGAATGTTGACAGTTATTCGGAAGACGGCCTGCCTGAAGGCTGGCGGGATGCATTTATTTTGGCGCATCAACTTTCGCCGCTCGGCTCTTTCGGTTCGATTCTTTCCGCAGCCTTTGGCAAATCGTACGACTACTCGATCCTCCGCTCCGAAAGCCGCCGCCTTTGGTATGAGCGACTCGCCGCATACAGCCAAGCCTTTGCCGCAATGGATCGGCTATATACTTACGGCAACTGGCCTTTTGGCGACACGTACCACAACAATTATGCGGCTATCACACAGTACAAGGTGACGGGAACGGCTAGCGGCACAATACCTGCCTCCGCCCTCGATTGGTCGAGTGGACGTCCCGCCATCAACCCGGAAGTGCAAGTATCTTGGGGCTCGACGACCTTCGAGGATACGACGACGGCAAAAGCCAACCAAAGTTTGCACGGTGTCGTCGTGGCTGGAGTGCAAAGCGGCAAATGCGTCGCCAACACCGATTCGCCCCCGGTGCCTGTTTTGCAGGTACATGCCAACGAGGACAAAATCAAAAATCTTTACAACCTCTGGTATTCAACAGGCGGCATGATGCCGTTTACGATCTCGCCCCCTATCGTCGAATGGTCCGACTATCGGGGCGCATTCACTTTGAGATATGAAATCATAGCGGACGACGACACGTCCGACGATGTCTTTGACATCATTCAACTCACCCCGCCGTCGGGAACGCTTCCCGTGACTGTAGAGGGCACGGCCGAATACGACTATTGGAACCCGATCCTTGCCGCACCAAACGGCAACATACTTTTCCCGGGACCAAGGGCGTGGCAGGCCGGCGTCATTCGCGAGGTTGAGCTGTGCGGACTTTTTACGCAGACTCAGGGCGAATCCATCGACGATGTCTTTTCAAACTATGACAAGATAAAGAAAGTCCGCGCAGCAAATGGGACGGCCAGCTCGCAGTCAGGCTACGAGGGACTCTGCCTGCAATGGCAAACCGAGAACATCGAAAGGGTGCGGTCGGAGCTCGCAGCGGCCTACCCGTTCAGGCCCGCCGACTTAACGGCGTTGCAAAACCGGCTGTCCAACGCCATTAGCGAGGCGAAGCAATACGTCAGCTTTTCGCCGCAGGTGGTTTTCAACGCCACGGGCACCGTCACCGGGTACGCGATAAAGGAGCCTGACGACGGCCCCATAACGATTCATTACACGTCGGCGCCCGGCGACGGCATACTGGGCAGCTTCGACCTCGATTTGGGCACGACCAGCTCCGCATCACGCCCGGTGCCGAATATGGCCGTCGGCATCCAATCCCACCAGCCCCTTGTCCGCATCGACTGGAATTTCAACACGCTGAGGCTAAACCGATGACGACTGTTTCAGAGGTGCGGGCTTCTTTCGCTCAGAGTCCGCGAAAGAGCGCCAGGGTGCCGCCCGTGAAACGTGAAAAAGCGAGACGGCGAGCGGGTTCTTTTGACGTGGGGCTTCGTGATGGTCGAGGCGTCAGAGAGCGGATGGAGAGCTGCGAATGAGCTGGTGTTGTTTGGCTATGAGTTGAAAAGGCCCTGAATTGAAGACGATCTAACCCGGGGCGCGGCAATCAGTAACGATCAATGGGGTCTTTCACGATATTTCACCCCATGCGCCGCGCCCCGGGTCTTTTATTCCTCCATGTCAGGGATACTCCAACCTCAGCCCTGACGACCAAACTGTGTTTGGTCTTTCCGGCCGACCTTCGCCGCGGTCGCTTGCGCGCCCTTCGGGTTCTCGCTTCGCTCGAAACTACCCTCCGAAACGCCTTGCGTTTCTGCGGCGCATGTCCGGCCTTCGGACTCCGCGAGGCGACTGCGACCTTTGACGACGCCCGATCCGCACCATCGGATGGACCGTAGTAGGGAGGTGCCTCGGTGCGGGCCGGTCGTCGCCAGGTCGCCCCGCCTCGCTTTCAGGGTCTTTTCAGCCGCTCTTAAAGACAATTCAAGCGCCCGTTGAAGGCGCTTTGATTTTTCCCAACTTGACTTGATTTGCCCTGTCCAACAGCTCGATATTCCCAAATCTCCAAATTCCCGCCTCGACGCCACAACCATCACAAAGCCCCCGTAAATCCTACTAGTCCCGCTCGCCGTCTCGCTTTTTCACGTTTCACGGGCGGCACCCTGGCGCTCTGCAGCCGCTTACCCCTACGGGTAGCAGCCTCTCACCCCTACGGGTAGCAGCCTCTTACCCCTAGGGGTAACAACCCGCTACCCCTAGGTATGGCAAACCCCTAGGGTATCAAAAATTAAATTGGCAACAGTACTCTATTGCTTGCGCACCGCAAGGGGCACTACACCAAATCGCCACGCGCGAATCAAGCGCGGTTCAGCGATTTGAGGACGCAATATCCGCGGCGGTGAATGACCTCGACCGACGGGAAGAAGCGCTCCTGCACAGGTCTGAGTCCGGCATCGTTCTTGACGACCGTATAGCACACACCGCCCGGCTTGAGAGCCCTTTTCGCGGTCTCAAGAAACACTTCCGCTATGCGATAGTCGGAGTAATACGGGGGATTGCCGACGAAGATGTCGAAGGTGCCGTCCATGCGCTCTGGGGTGCCGTTGTCCGCCAAAATGATTTCGGCCGAAATGCCAAGGTTATTGGAATTCAGGGTGGCCGCCTCGACTGCGCGTGAATGCGAATCGACCATGACAAGGTTGACGCCCTTCACGGCCGAAGCTACGAGAAAGCCGACGAGTCCGCAGCCGCACCCCATGTCAAGCAGGTTCAGCGTCTCGGGGCGCGACTCGAGCGCCGACAATTCGCGCGAAACGACCTCGGCGAGGGCGAGTCCGCCATCGTCCGGACGGCGGTGGCAGAAGCAGCCGGGAAAGCTCGTAAGTTCGATTGGTTCGATGCCGGGCACGCTTGTCCGCCATTTTGCGGAGAAATCGCGCACGCGACCGGGATCGCCGACGACCTTTTCGAGAAGCGCATTCCTGTCGCGCTCCTTGCCCTCGAAATCAAGCGTGAACCTTGGCGGCTTGAGGTCTCCACCAAGAAGACGCGATATCTCCTGCAGCAAGTCGAGCGAAAGCTCTCCGCTCATCAGCTTAGGGCCGGTCTTGAAATGTATCTCGTCCCAAGGGCCGTCAGGCAGATGGGGCGAGCAGACGACTTTCGCGTGGTGGGTCTTCTCTATGGCGTGGCGCTGGTATATGTCGAGCACATGGCAGGTCGTATCGCCGTTCAGCAGGGACGAAGAGCGCTTTGCGCCGTGACGTCCCCTCTCGAACAGGTCGGACGCGCGATAGGCTACCAGCAGGGTGCTCACAGCATGTCGGCCGTCTTCTTGAGCCTCGCGAGCGTCTTTTCGCGGCCGAGAATCTCAAGCATCTCAAAGAGCCCGGGACCATCCATGCGACCCGAAACCGCAACGCGAATCGGATGCACCCAAGGCCCCATGCCATTACCCTGGCTCAGCTCCTTTATGACGGATTCGAGCGCTGGCGCCGTCCATTCGGCGACGCCGGAGAAGCGCTGGACGAGGTCGATAAGAGTGTCCTTCACGCCATCCTTCTTCAGACGCTTCTCGACGGACTTTTCGTCGTAGGGATAGTCGTCGGTGAAGAAATAGGCGACGTTCGCGGGCATGTCGTTCAGGAACTTCGTCCTGACCTGCATCTGGTCGATCAACGCGGGCATGTTGAAGCCGTCAGGCACGGAAAGTCCGGCGGACTCGACACGCTTGCGCAGCTCGGCCTCGAACACGTCGCGCGGCAGACGCTTTACGTATTCGCCGTTCATCCACTGCAGCTTCTTGAGGTCGAACATCGCGGCCGTCACATGCACCTTCTCAAGCTCGAAAAGCTTCACCATCTCGTCGCGCGAGAGCACCTCGCGGTCGTCGCCGGGGTTCCAGCCGAGAAGCAGCAGATAGTTGAAGAGCGCCTCGGGCAGATAGCCCTGCTCGCGGAACTCGCCCACGAACGCCGCACCGTCGCGCTTCGAATAGGGCTTGCCCTGCTGGTTGACGATCATCGAGAGATGTCCGTACTTCGGCACGGGCGCTCCGAGCGCCCTGAAGATGCAGATGTGCTTGAAGGTGTTCTCGACATGGTCGTCGCCGCGGATGATGTGAGTCACGCGCTGGTCGATGTCGTCCACGACGTTCGCTATGTGGAAGATCGGCGAACCGTCGGAGCGGACGATCGCGAAGTCCTGGATGTCTTCGGCCTTCTTGGCAATGTGGCCCTTGACGATGTCGTCAAACTCGATCACGCCCTCCTTGGGCATGCGGAACATCGTAACGACGCCCGTCTTGCCGTCGCGAGAGGTCTTCTCGACCTTGTAGGCGTGGCCGGACGCAAGAAGCTGGTCGACCACCTCGAGGTGGCGCTTGACGTTCTTCGTCTGGTAGAAGACCTCCTCGTCCCAATCGAGCTTCAGCCACTCCATGCACTCGAAGAGCGCCTTGATGGCCTCGGGCGTCGAGCGCTCGAGGTCGGTATCCTCGATGCGAAGAAGGAACTTGCCGCCGGTGTGGCGGGCGTAGAGCCAGTTGTAGATGGCGGCGCGTATGTTGCCGATATGCACCTTGCCGGTGGGCGAAGGCGCGAAGCGAACCCTTATGTCAGACATGATGCCCTTTCGCAATTACTCGCCGTAGACGCAATCGAGCGCGTCGCTGATCATGTCGACCGCGTCCTCGAGGTCGTCCTCGCCAAGCGTGAGCGGCGGCAGGAAGCGCACGACGTTCGCACCGGCGGTGAGAGCGAGAATGCTCTGGCCCTGAAGAGCCTCGACGATCTCCTTGGCGTCGCCGTCGACGACGAGACCGACCATGAGACCCTTGCCGCGAACCTCAAGCAGCTTTTCGTACTTGTCGACGAGACCCTGAAGAGCCTCGCGGAAAAGATCGCCTATCTTCGTCACGTTCTCGAGGATCTTCTCCTCTTCGATGACGTCTATAACCGCCATGGCAGCAGCGGCAGCAACGGGGTTGCCGCCGAAGGTGGAGGCGTGGGAAGAGACGGCGAACACGTCGGCCAGCTTGGCGTTGGAGACGAGAACGCCCATCGGGATTCCGTCGGCAATCGCCTTCGCGAGAGTGAAGAGATCGGGCTTGACGTCATAGCCCTGCCACGCGAACCAGGAGCCCGTGCGACCCATTCCGCACTGAACCTCGTCGCAGATCATGAGCAGGTTCTTCTCGTCGCAGAGCGCGCGGACGCCAGCCATGAATTCAGGCGTAGCGGGGGTTACGCCGCCTTCGCCCTGCACGGCCTCGAGCATTATGGCGACCGTCTTGTCGGTGACTGCGGCCTTGACGCTCTCGATGTCGTTGAAGTCGGCGTAGACGAAGCCGACAGGCAACGGATCGTAGCTCTCCTGACACCACGACTGTCCTGTCGCGGCGAGGGTGGCGAGGGTACGGCCGTGGAAGCCCTGACGCATCGTGACGATCTCGTAGCGACCGCCGTTCTGGGAGCCCCACCTGCGGGCGAGCTTGATGGCGGCCTCGTTGGCCTCCGCGCCGGAGTTGCAGAAGAAGGCCTTGCCGCCGAGACCGGAAAGCTCGACCAGCTTCTTGGCAAGAAGAGTGGCGGGCGCGTTGACGAAGAGGTTAGAGCAGTGGGTCATCGCGCCGGCCTGTTCCCTTATGGCCTCGACGACGCGGGGATTGCAGTGGCCGACGTTGTGGACGCCGATGCCGCTCGTGAAATCGTAGTAGACGCGGTTGTCCACATCGCGCACCGTGACGCCGGTTCCGCTCGCCAAGACGAGAGACGGCGCATATGTCGGCATTACGTTGGCCTTGTAAAGATCGAGGATGTCCTGTGTATTGTTGCTCATTCCGTTATCTCCGTTCCCACGCCTTCGCGCGTGAATATTTCAAGCAGCAGCGAATGGGGCATGCGACCATCCACGAGATGCACCTTGCGCACACCCGCACGTATCGCCGCCTCGCAGCTTTCTATCTTCGGGAGCATGCCCCCCGAGAGTATGCCCTGGCTCTTGAGGGAGTCAACCTCGTCAAGACGCAGGGTCGAGAAAAGCGTCTCAGGGTCGGACGGGTCGCGAAGGAGACCCGGCACATCCGAGACGAGGGCGAACTTCCTGACGCGAAGCGCCTTGGCGAGCGCCGCAGCGGCGAAGTCCGCATTTATGTTGTAGAGATGCTGGTCGCCCTCGCCCGTGCCGAGCGGAGTGACGACAGGCACGATGCCCGCATCGAGCATCTCGCAGACCGCACGGGTGTCGGCATGAACCACATGGCCGACATAGCCGCGGTCAGGCTCGGTGATGCGGCGTGCGGTGAAGATCCAGTTTCCGTGCAGCGGGCGGGCGTTCGTGCCGCGCGCCTGAAGCCGACGGACAAGATCGGGATTTACGACATTGTTGAGGGTCTTGCGGACGATCTCCATCGTCATCTCGTCTGTGACCCTGAGGCCGTCGACGAAGAGCGGCTCGTGGCCGCTCTCCTTTATCGCCTTCGAGATTGCCTTGCCGCCGCCATGCACAATCACGACCTTTATCCCGACCGCGTTCATGAGCGAGATGTCGCCCATCAGGGAATCGAGATTGGCTTCGGACTCCATCACGGACCCGCCGAGCTTCAGCAGAACTACCGAGCCCTTGAAGTCCTGGATATACGGCAGTGCCTCCATCAGCACCGCCGCTTTTTCCATCGCCGAGTCTAGCCTGTGCATAGCCTTGGTCAGGCCGCCTTACTTTATGAAGATCGACTTCTCGCGGCGGCAGAGCTGGATCGCAACGCCCCACGGATCACGAAGGATCGCCATGTGAAACGAGGGATTTTCAAGCTTGAGCTGCTCGAGCGTCGCGCCGGCGGCGACGAGACGATCGACATCGGCCTTGACGTCGTCGGAGACGAAGGCCACGTGGAAGGTCATCGAGTTCATCGCCTTGTAGTCGGGCGCCGCGGCGGTCTCGCCGGTGCGGTAGACCTCAAGGCCAGCCTCGCCGGAGTCGTCCATTATGAACCCGGGGTTCGATGAAACGCGGAACCCGAGGTTCTTGCACCACCAAGCCTTGAACGCCTCGGCGTCAGGCACGTCAATCGCGACATGTTCGAGCTTCATATCAGACCTCCTTGATTTGTTTTGGCAACCGTCTATCAGCCCTCGGCTTCGAGAGCGGCATCGACCTCGTCAGACGTCTCCATGTTGTTGTAGACGTCCTGAACGTCCTCGAGATCCTCGAGCATGTCGATGAACTTCTGCATCGCCTTGGCCGTGGCGACGTCGTTGACGGGCGTCGTCATGTTCGGCACGAGGCCGACGGACGAATTCTCTTCGTCAACGTTGATGCCGGCCGCCTTGATCGCCTCAAGCACGGTCGTGAAATCGTTGGGCTGGCACTTCACGGTGAAGCCGCCGTCTTCGGCGACGACATCCTCGGCGCCGGCGTCAAGTGCGGTCATCATGACGGTGTCTTCATCGACGCCGTCGGCCGCGGGAATCATGATCTGGCCCTTGCGGTCGAAGAGACGCGAGGCGCTACCCTGCTTCGCGAACTCGAGGCCGTTCTTCTTGAAGACGTTGCCGACTTCGGCCGCGGCGCGGTTCTTGTTGTCGGTAAGCACGTTGACGACGAATGCGACACCGCCCTTGATACCCTCGTACTGGGCGTCGACGAGAGCAGCCGACTCGAGCTCGCCCGTACCCTTCTTGATGGCGCGGTCGATGTTGTCGTTGGGCATCTGCGCGGCCTTGGCCTTCGCGATGAGCGTACGGAGCGTCGGGTTGTTGTCGGGATTGCCGCCCTTCGCCTTTACGACGATCGTGATCTCCTTGCCGAGCTTGGAGAAAATCTTACCCTTCTTGGCGTCCGCGGCGCCCTTCGCGCGCTTGATAGTCGCCCAGTGGCTGTGACCTGACATTGTATGGTTCCTTTCGAGTTATAGTTGTCTAGTTAAATCAATCGGCTTGCCGGACTCAATGCTGCGCCGGGGTCGCCTGGTCCTTATGGCGATAGGTGATACGGCCCTTGCCCAGATCGTAGGGCGAGATCTCGACGGTGACAGTGTCGCCGATCGCGATCTTTATGAAGAACTTGCGCATCTTGCCCGAAATGTGGGCAAGAACCTCGTGCCCGTTCTCGAGCCTCACTTTATACATGGTGGCAGGCAAAACCTTGGTGACGACACCCGTCACTTCGATCGCCTGATCTTCTTCTTTCGCCATTCGTTTAACCTTTTTTGCCTGTGAAACTTGTGTATTATATCATAACCGGGCACATCAGCGCAACCTGGTCACTTGACAAGCTTGATATCCTTCCAGACGCCGAGCGAGGGAACGCCATCGTCTTCGCGCTTGACGCTGAAGATCAGCATGTTGGCGTAGGACGGTATGTTCACGGCCACAAGCTGCGGCGCATCGTTGCCCTTCTGGCCGACGCGCTCGAAGATCACCTTGCCGGTGTCTGTCGTCAGGCGGAAGGTTACGACAGCCTTGGGATCGGTATCGGACGAGCAGACGACCGAACCGGTCACGCGCTTCCACGAACCGTCTACCGGCACCTTGAACTCCTGACCCATCTGCTGGTAGAGGTTAGGCGAGTTCATGCCTGCGACATACTTCGTCTGCTCCTTGGCGGCGGCAATCCTCTTGGCGATCTCCTTTGGAGCCTTGGGATAGGCCTGGCTCGAGACCTTCTTGGCGACGGCGGAGTTGATCGTCACGTCGCATGCCGACTTGACGCAACGCTTGGCGAGCTTGATCTTGACGGTGCCGTCCTTCTCCGCCGCGTCGTAGTACCAGCACTGGCGGGAGTTGGCGTATATTCTGGCGACCCTGGTCGCGTTCGTCTCGCTGATGGCGAGAACCTCCTCGCCGGCTAGCAAGACCTGCGAAGGCGCAACGGCCGTATGCACCCAAAGCTCGTAGGCGCGCTCCTTGAGCTGCCCCTTGAAGCCCTTGCCCTCGACAGGCATGATCTAAACCTTGATGTCGCCCGCGAAATCGGCCTTGGGCGCAGACACCTTCACCGTCTGGGTCGTCCACTCGCCCTTCTCGTAGGCGCGCGTTTCGCCGTCATCCTCGTACATCGCGTACTCGCTGTCGCCGTCGGGCCAGATGTCGAACGTAACGACATCCTTGACCATCTGGTCGGAATACTGCGTTTCGGGATACATAGGTATGATCGCTCCGCCGCGAACGAAGACAGGCAGCGTGGCGAGGGTCGTCGGATACGCGGAGATCGTCATTCCTCCATTTACGCGGCGGCCGTCGTTGTAGTCGTACCACATGCCGTCGGGCAGGTAGATGCCGCGCAGATACCAACCCTCGGAAGCCTCCTCGGAATCGAACATGGGCGCCACGAGGAAGTCGCGGCCGAGCATCATCTCGTACTTCACCCTGTCGGAGAGCGCCACATCGTCGTCGGGATAGTTCCAAGCGAGCGGACGGACGATCGGCGCGCCAGTATCCCAGGCCTCGCGGCAGGTCGTGTACATGTAGGGCGTTATGCGAAGCTTCCACTTCAGCCAGTCGCGGATGATGCTCTTGTAGGGCTCGGGAAAGCTCCACGGCGCCTTGTTCACATCGCTCCAGCCGTCCATCACATAGAGAGCGGGCGTGAAGCACTTGAACTCAAGGTCGCGCACATAGCTCTCGTTCGAGCCGCCGAAGATGCCGTCGATGTCGGTTGTGGCGTAAGCCTGACCGCTCATGCCGGAGCCGGCGATCGTCGGGATGTGGTATCTGACGAGATCGAGGTTTCCGTACTGGTCGCCCGTCCAGCAGACGCCGTAGCGCTGCGTTCCAGCCCAGCCCTGGCACGTCCAGATGAACGCGCGAGCGTCGGAATTGTTGATGAAGCCGTCGTAGGCAGTCTTGTTGCACTCAAGACCGTGCTGATACGCCGGACCCGACCACGCGACGTCGATCTTCTGGATGCGAGTTCCGGCCTTGCCGATCTCCCAGTTGATGCGGTCGAGGTCGCCCTCGGTCCAGAGGCCAGTCCTGAAGCCGAGCGACTTTAGCGCCTCGACTGTCCAGCCGAGCTGCATATACTTGCAGCCGTAGCCGTCATTCACCAGCAGCCAGCCGCAGGGCATGTCTTCGGCGCGATACTTCTCGGCGTTGCGTGCGACGACATCGGTCGTAGTCTCGACGTACGAATAGTCGGCGTTCTGCTTGGGTTCGCGGGTATCCTTGTCGCGGGTCATCCACGCATCGGCGTCGCCCAGCTCCAGCGCCCAGACCGGCACGAAGTTCGGCCGTCCGGTAAGCTCCGTATAGCGGTTCAGCACCTGATTGAAGCTCGTGCCGACGAAGAAGAACGCATCGAACCTGTACTCGTACTGCGTAAGCGCGATCTCGTCCTTGCCCCTGAAATCGTAGTTGCCGGCCGAGAAGGTATGGCGGAAGATACCGTAGTAGACGCCCTTCTCGACTCGCGCCATCATCCATGGCGCGGGATTCGGATGGCCACCCTCGTCCCACTTGCAGTCGGCGACGATATCGATCTTCCTGCCCGTGTGGTTGACGTCGCCGTTCTGCTGACCACCGCCAAAATAGCGCGCCCTGCTGTTGGAGGCGAGATAGAGTATGGTATCGTCGGTCTCGTTGGTCGACTGCGACTTGATCAGCGCCACAGGACGCGTCTGCCTAAAGACCGTTTCGCCCGTAGGCAGACGACACTCGAAAGTTCCGGCCCCCTTGTCGAGCTTGAGCTTCAACGCACTCGTCTCCCAGACATATTCACCCTCGCCGTCGGCGAAGCGGACACGCGTCATATCCTCAGCCGCGCCGTCCACGAGCATCTGGGTCTTCGCAGGATCGTTCTTAGGATCCGCATAGCTCGCCACGAACGCCGAATTAGTCGTCGTTATGTACTGGCCGGTCGCGGAAATCTCCGTCTTTACCGTTACGTTCGTGTCGGCTACGAGCGGTCCCGCCTCGATGCGAAACACGTCAGACCGCCAGAATGTAACACGCATCTCGACGTTTGTCGAGGTCTTTACCGTCCATGCCCTAGATACGTAGCTCTCTGGAACGACCTTCTCGATGGACGATCCAGCCTGTGCGAACGCCGCAACCATAATTGCGACAAAACCTACAAGGTTAGTATTATATCAAATCTGAGTTTTTAGGCGCAAGAGCAGGCATGGCTAGCACCTCGCGTACTTCCGCCAGAGTGCGTATCGAATTCAGCCTTGCACGGAGAGCCGCGGCTCCCGGCATTCCGGAAAAGTAGCGAAAGAGATGCGTGTGCATCTTTATGCCGACATATCCGTCTTCGCACGGCACATGGTCTACGGGATACTTCGATACGAGCATACGCCGAAAATCAAGAAGATGATCGAGATGGCGCCTTGCCCATTCGGGTCCGGAGAAAATGCCCACATTGATGCCTTTTAGCCGCGCAAAGATGGACGGATCGCGCAGAGCCGTCCGCCCAATCATTACGGCAGATACTCCCGTCGCCGCCATATTGCGCGCATCTTCCGCGCACTTCACTCCTCCGTTGCCCGTAACGGGCAATCTGGTGCGGCTGACGAGTTCGGCGAGGACATCGAGATTTACTGGCCCGCCATGCATCTGGCTCGTGTAGCGGGCGTGAACGCAAAGCCCGCTTGCACCTGCACGCTCCGCGGCATCCGCAAGTTCGAATACCGTGTTTTCGCCAAGGCGAGGTCCAAGGCGCGTCTTCAATGTGACAGGCAGGGTTGTGTTGGCGACAATCGCCTTGAGCAGACGATACACCCTCTCAGGATCCGTCACAAGGCTGGCACCTGCGCCACATCTCACTATCCGCGGCATCGGGCAGCCGGCATTGAGGTTAATTTCGCAAAAGCGAGGTTTGTCGCCATCGGGCGACATTAGTTTCGAAGCCTCTGCAGCGGTAAAGGCGATTTCCTCCTCGTTGGCTCCGAAAATCTGGCAGGCGACCGGCCCTTCTCCAGGCATAGTCTCCATCAGATGGCGAGTAGGACCGTGTCCGTAGAAGAGCGCCGCGGCAGAAACCATTTCGGTGTATGTCTGATCCGCCCCGGCCTCATGACATGTGAGGCGAAATGGAGCGTCGGTGAACTCAGCCAACGGAGCAAGTACGTATTTCATCGCGGCGTCAGCACCGGATCGGAATAAGGCGCATCTTCATCGACCACAGCAAACGACACGTAGCTTGGCGCACCCCAACCGGAAGCGGCAGAACGCCCGAAAACGGCAAGGTCCACACGGTTGGTTGGCGTCAGTTTCGACCTGTCGATCGTTATTACGGCGCTGTCATACCCCAGACGCTCAAGTTTTGCGGCGCCAAGATCGTCATGAACTATCGAAAACATGTAGTCGCCGGCACCTTTGGCCTTTACGGAAAACGAGCGCTCGTTCTCTTCGGCGCGCAGCACATAGGCCCACGCAAAGCCGGTTGCATAGGTAAGCTCTGGCCAGACCGTTTCTTCGGCGATGGGCCGTGGACTAACCGCGATAACGGCCAAGGGCGGTACGGCGGACGGCTTGAGAGCGGCGGCGGAAGCCTTAAGGCGTTCAAGGTCGAGGCCGCCAGGCGGAAGAGCCGTCGGATGGGCCTTTGAGGTAAGATAGTCGCTCTCGCTCTCTACGCCTTTAAGAGACTTGCGGATCAAGGTCTGTATGGTCGGCGCCAGAAGTCCACGCGCGACGGCAGACTTCTTGGTCTCGGCCGGCAACGAGCGGCTAGCTTCAAGCGCGGCCTTCAGGTAAGGCAGATCGCTCCAGCTGCGTCCGGCGGTCGTGAGCCAATATGGCGCAACAGAGGCAAATACATCACCGTTCGTGCCTACGGGCGGAGTGTCGGCGTTTGAAGGGAACACCCATATCTGATTGGAAAGGTATAGACGGGCCATCGTCTTCAGCCGCACGGCCTCGCTCGTAACGAGCGCACGCGGCAGGGAGCGCCAATACTGGTCGCCTACCCTAGCCCTTGAAGAGTTGCCGAAGACCGGGTATGGATATATGGCGTTGGGAAAATCAAGATCCATCCCCCTTGAACGGCCCTCCTGGTCGAGCGTAACGCATGTCAGTCCGGGATATTCCGACAGAAACGCATCAAGCGCCTCGCGTCCGTTCGGCGAATGGAAGGAATCGCGATTAACATAGAGGTCGCCGACATTCCCGCCTGAACCATCGGCGGCAAGCTTCAGCTTTGCCAGAAAGCATCCGGCATCGAAGTCCCACGAGAAGTTCTGCGCACCAAGCGCTATCGAGCGGCCGAACAGACCCGTCGCGGGAACGCTGGCCATCGGCCCTGATAGAATAGGCTTCGTTTGTATCTCGCGCGCATAATCCACAAGTTCCTTGAAGCGGGGCTCCTTGGCGATTCGCTTCAGATCGCTGTCGTTCGCTATCTGGTCAGCGTTGCGGAAGCCGAGATCGATGGCGACCTCAAGTTCGTCAAGGCTCTCTTTAGGCTTTCTCTGATACGCGAGGGAACAGGCGAGGTTGTAGTGCCAAGTAGGATCGTCAGGCAGAAGCTGAACGCCTTTGCGGCACGTCTCTATCATCGTCTCAGTGTCGCCCTCGCGAAGCGCGACTATGAACTGCTGCCGCAACTGGTCGTGACGAACCTGACGGGATGGATAGTCCCAAATCGACAGAACGGCCAGAAGGATGCAAGCGAATGTCGTCATGAACCAATCTTCATCCAGCGAGGCAGCTTGACCAGCTTGGCCTCACGGCTCTGGTTGGTCGAAAGCGACTGCACAGTTCCGATCGAAGGCGACTCTAGCTGAGCCAGGCGAGCCATCATAGCCTGTTGAGCGAAAGCCTGCTGCTGCCGCATCTCCTCGCCCTTCTGACGCTCTGCCATAAGATCCTTCTCGCGCAGCTGCACCTGCTCCTTTAGAGCCTGAACCTCGGCCTGAAGCTGGGTCACATCCTTCATCCCCGCGGTAGCCCTAGACAGCTCGGTCTCGCGAACCTTCAGCTTCTCGGTGAGGCCGCGTATGCGATCTTCGTAATCGAAAGCCTTCCTCTCGCTAACGCGACGCAGATCCTCCAATTCGCGGCGCAACTGGGCAGTGCGAGGATCCTCCGGACGCTCTATAAGCGCCTTGCGGGTCATCTCCTCTATGTTGGCACCGGCGCGCTTCAGCAGGTTGCGGCGACGCTCAAGCAGCTTGTCGGCCCTCTCCTGATGGCGCTTGCGGAACTCCTCGGCATCCCTCTTCTCATCTTCAAGAAGCTTCTGAAGCTCCTCTGCCTCGCTTGTCATCGCGGTGAACATCGCAGCCTGTATGTCGGCCACCTCGCTGGCGGCCTGAGGCAGACGGCGAAGCTCGTCGGACAGAGCGACAACCTGCTCTTTGAGCTTGGCGGTCTCGCGGTTTGCGTCATCAAGAAGCTTCTCCAGCTCCCTGACGCGCGTTTCGTCCACAACAATCTTCTCTACCTCGACAGGAACCTCTACGCGAACCTCCTTGATGACGGTCTTTTCGACGGGGACTTCGACGCGCACCTCCTTGACTACAACCTTCTCTATTACGCGAGGCTGCACAGGCTCGGGAGCTGGCACCTGCTCTGGCTCCAAGATAGGCTCGGACTCGGACTCTTCAGTCGGTGCTGCTTCAGGCTCAGGGAACGGCTCGCGTACCTCGACCAGTGTTGCCGTCGGCGGGAGTCTGCCCGAAGCCAACAATGCCTCGGCCGCGGCCTTGTTGAAAGGTCCGCGAGGGTTGCCGTCGCCAAGGTCGATCGAAAAGCGCATATCCAGGAAAGGCACATCCTCGACCCTGCGCCAAGCGATGTTGTCTTCAGAAATCTCCTGACCTGGCTGTATCCTGCCCATCCTGGCCCATTCGACGAGCTTTTCCTCGGTCTCGGGACCGAATGTCTCATCCTGGGTTCGCAGGAACCACTTCGTTTCGCTGGAGCTCACTTCTTACCTCCGAAAATCCCACCGAGCGATATTCCATGCTTCTTGGCGGCCGCAAGCTCTCGTCTAGCGGCGGCCTCAAGCGCGGCCAATCCCGACGAACTGCCTACGCCAGGGAAATGCGGTGCACCCCTGGACGGCGGCTCAGCCATGATGACCTCAGGCTGTATTGCATCAGAAACGGACACTTGAGATTGGACCGAAGAGAATTTGGTCACCGCCTCAAGCTGAGAGCGAAGATCGGCGATTTCAGTCTCTGCTACGGCCAGCTTCCTCTCAAGCGCATCACGGTCGGCCTCAGCCTGAACGGCGCGCGACTCGGCGGCATCTGCCCTCTCGCGAGACTTGAATACCTCTTCCTTTGCAAGAGAATGGTCAGCCTCGGCAGTCTTGCCGATCTCGCCTATGGCCGCGGTAAGCTCTGCCAGCTTGGCCTCCATGAAGCCCATCGTCTTCTTGGTCGTCTCGGCCTGTTCGCCGGCACGTTTCTCAAGATCGGCGATCGCCTTTGTCTTGGCCGCTATCTCCGCCTCCATTCTGGCGCGTTCCGCAGATGACTTGCCGGTATCAAGCTCGTAAAGACGGGCTTCGCGGGTAAGCGTACCAGCCTCGAAGAGACCATCCACAACTGCACGGTTGAATGGACCATAAAATGTGCCTGGGTCTGTCTCTACAAGCCATGTCATCTCCAACTCGGGAATCAGCGGCGCAGGTCGCCACGTCTTCTGATCGGTCGAGACGGCAGAGGTCGGGTCTATGCGCGAATCCCTGGCCCACTCGACGAGTGTCTCCATGCCTATGGGGCCGAAGACCGTCTCGTCGGCGGCTCGCACGTAGTATTCTGCGTCAGACTGATCCTTCACCTTGGCCATACACCGCCTCAGGAGAACGCTACAGGCTCGACGTGCCAGATGTCCTTGGCGTACTCAAGCACGGCGCGATCGGACGAGAAGCGTCCGGAACGGGCTATGTTCACAAGCGACATCCTGTTCCACTTCTTCGCATCGCGATAGGTGGCGTCGACACGATCCTGCGCGGCCATGTAGCTCTTAAGGTCGGCGAGAAGCATGTAGTAGTCGTTGTAGTCCAGCAGGCTACGAAGTATGGGATCGAACAGTCCCGGCTCGAGAAGCGAGAACACATTGGCCTTTATCATATCAAGGGCCTCGCGGATCTCGGGGTCGTTCTTGTATATGTCGCGCGCGACATAGGCGGGACGACGCTTGGCGACATCCTCCGTACGCATGCCGAACAGGAACATGTTGTCGTCGCCGACTTCCTGGTTGATTTCGACATTGGCGCCGTCGTAGGTGCCGATCGTAAGCGCACCGTTCATCATGAACTTCATGTTGCCGGTTCCCGAAGCCTCCATGCCGGCGAGGGATATCTGCTCCGACACTTCTGCGGCGGGCATTATCTTCTCGGCGAGGGAGACTCGATAGTCGGGCAGGAAGACGAGCGACAGCTTGCCGCGCGTGCGAGGGTTCGAGTTCACAACTCCGGCTATGCCGTGGATGAAGCGGATGATCAGCTTCGCCATGTAGTAGCCCGGAGCCGCCTTGGCCGCAAATATGAAGCTGCGCGGCATCGGATCGTACTTCGGATTGGAGACGAGCCTGTTGTAGAAGATAATGACGTACAGCGCGAGAAGAAGCTGACGCTTGTACTCGTGCAGACGCTTTACCTGAACGTCGAATATCGCATCGGGATTTAGCTTCACGCCAAGGTTGCGCATCACCCAGTTAGACAGCTGTCCCTTGTTGCTGCGCTTGATCTTGGCGAGCGCGGCGAGGAAGGTGTCGTTGTCCTTGAACTTCTCGATCTTCTTGAGCTGATCGAGGTTGGTTATCCACTTCTCGCCGATCGACTCGCTTATGAGCTGGGCAAGCGCGGGGTTGGCCTTAAGCAACCAGCGGCGCGGGGTGATTCCGTTCGTAACGTTGTGGAACTTCTCGGGATAGAGCTCGTAGAAGTCCTTGAAGAGCGAATCCTTGAGGATCTGCGAGTGCAGCTCGGCCACGCCGTTGACGCTCGAAGTTCCTATTATGCACATGTTGGCCATGCGCACGTAGCGCTCTCCGGACTCGTCGATGAGAGACATCCTCTGAAGACGCTTTATGTCGCCGGGATAGAGAGCGCTGATCTGCTGGAGGAAGCGCCCGTTGATCTCGTAGATGATCTGCAGGTGGCGCGGCAGCAGCTTCTCCATCATCGGAACAGGCCACTTCTCGAGAGCCTCGGGAAGGATGGTATGGTTCGTGTAGCCGGTGGAACGACGCGTAAGATCCCAGGCCTTGTCCCAATCAAGCCCCTCGTTGTCGATGAGAATTCTCATCAGTTCGGGTATGACCAGCGCCGGGTGAGTCTCGTTGAGATGGATGAACACCTTGTCGGGCAACGCATCCCAGCTGTCGTTCGTCTCCCTGAAGCGGCGGAGAATGTCCTTGAGCGAGCAGGCAACGAAGAAATACTGCTGACGCAGGCGAAGCTCCTTGCCGGCGGTAGTATTGTCGTTCGGATAAAGCACCTTCGTCAGGTTCTCGGCGAGCACCTTGGTCTCGACCGCATCCACATAGGAACCCTTGTTGAAGTCGGCGAGATCGAACTCGTCAACAGCCTTGGCGGACCAGAGTCGCAGCGAGTTGACGGCATTCTTGTAGCCTACGATCGGCAGGTCGTACGGCAGACCCTCGACTGTTTCCTCCGGAACCCAGCGCCACTGCTGGCGGCCGCGATACGACAGGCATTCTACATGCCCGCCGAAACTGACGGTCTGGGCGTACTCAGGACGCGCCATCTCCCACGGATAGCCATCCTTGAGCCAGTGGTCAGGCTCCTCGACCTGGTTGCCGTTGACGATCTTCTGGCGGAAGATGCCGTAATCGTACCGCAAACCATAGCCCATACCGGCGAGGTCGAGCGTGGACATCGAGTCGAGGTAGCATGCGGCGAGTCGGCCAAGCCCGCCGTTGCCGAGACCGGCGTCACTCTCGTAGTCGCGAAGGCTGTTCCAGTCTATTCCGTATTCCTTGAGCGCATCGCGGCAGAGCTGATCAGCCTTGAGGTTGATGACGTTGTTGCCGAGCAGACGTCCGATAAGGAACTCGAGCGACAGATAGTAGATGCGCTTAGTGTTCTGGCGGTGATACTCCGCCTGGGTGTTGATCCAGCGTTCGACTATGCGGTCGCGAACTGCGTGCGCGAAAGCTGTGTACTGGTCACGAGGCGTCGCCTGGCTCTCGTCCTTGGCGAGAGTGTACCTGAGGTGCCATGAGTAGTCCTCCTTGAGGCCCTCAACGGACATTTCTACGCGACGGTCTTTTTTCCTCGTTGTTGTTTTCTTTTCCATTTAGTGGTTGCCTTACTTGTTGTTCTTGAACATGTTCTTGAAATCTTTACCTATCGACTTAAGCTCCTGTCCGGCGGACTTCAAGGTGTCGCCTGTCGACTTGAGCACATCTGTCGTCGCCTCCCCGGCAGATTTGAGGGTGTCGGTCGTCACCTCTCCAGCGGATTTTATGGCACCAGCGGTGACTTCGCCTGTCGACTGTAGCATTCCGGATGTGACCTCTGTGGTGGAACCAATACCATCCTTGAAAGAGTCCTTCAGGTTGCTGACGGTGTTCGTGGTGGCGCCGGTAATCGCGGACGAGCTGTCGAGAAGCGCATCGGAAACGACACTGATGCTGTTTGTGGCCGCACCCAGGCCCGTCTCGCCGAGGGTGACAAGTCCCTTGCCCAAAGAGTTTATCTGGTTGAGAAGCTTGTCTGAAATCTCGCGCCATGCGACATCCCATGACACGCCGCCAGATTCACGGCCGATGTCCTTGAGCGTGATCTTGGGCAACGGAAGCGGCACCGGTCCCCACTGAACCGTCACACCTGCAATCTCAATCTTGTCGATGATGACCTTCTTCTGGGACGAGCCTGACGCAGGCTCTTCGTCGCCGTCCTTCCTTTCCTCTGTCTGGGGAGCCTCTTCTACGGTTTCGCAACCTTCTCCGGCGAGCGCATTCTGGGCATTCGCGGCAATTGCGTCGAAGTTGTAGACGCCGTCCTTTGAGACATAGGAGACAAACACGTCACGAATCGCAATCTCGTGAATTATCACCGTGTCCTCCAGAAGAGAGCCCACATCAAGATCGACCTTGAAAACACCGAGCCTAAGAGCGTCGCAGGGGGTGTAGCCTTCCGGGTTGGCCAGCCACACGTCACCAAGCCTGACATTACCTGTGTAGTAGTTCAAACCGAACTCACCAAGGCGGAATCCTGTTCCCGTGATGCCTGGGACCGTTCGGTTTGCAGCGGTCTTGGCCACAGGGCCGATCCACATCGGAAGCGTAAGCACGAGCAGCAACGCAATGACGACAACCGTCACGACCAGCCACAATATGAATTTCAGTAGTTTCTTTATCGCCTTCATCTCAGCTCCTCAACTGTTATTTTGGTACGGTGGCCCGAACCAAGTGTTTCAACCTCCATGACGTTCGCCATCCAGCGATCGCCAAACTTCTTTATGCGGGTTCCCCACAACCTACGAACAGGCTTGCCGGACACAAGCTCCTCTGCCTGCATAAGGGCGCCGGTCTTGCGGTCCACCCAGACGCGCACCGTCCTATCGCCCTTTTTCATAATCACCACAGAGCATGTCTGCCCATGAACAGACTCGGCCTCGCGTTCCTCATCAAATGAGAAATCGTCCCACCAAAGATAATCAAGTGTGATGTCGCTCCAGGTGACGTCCGTTCCGAGTATGCGCCCCTCGCGCTCAAAATCCACCTTGCTGCCCGAGGCGTCCTTTAGCACAAGGTCTGTCTCTCCCGATCTGCGCGTCAGAACATAGTCATACTCCGCCTGTGAGAACCCCTTGCGGTTCCTGAGAATTATTCGGCCGTCAAGCTCGACATCTGCAGGTATCATCGTCCGGCAGCTCTGCACAAGCTCCGAAGCTGGCGCGTTCGTCGATATCAAGAAGCTGGCCAACAGGGCTATCATTTGAAAAGCGCCTCCATGCCCTTGTCCTCTGGGCCGCCGAGCTTGCGCCCAGTGTCGTAGTAGCGCTTCGCAGTGGACTTCTTGCCGCCGGTCTGCACAATGATCCTGCTCATGTTGTAGAAGGCATGATAGTCACTGGGATTAGCCTTGATGGCATGGACCAACGTCTTTTGAGCGGCCTTTGTCTCGCCCTTGTTCACCTGGCATATGGCGAGCATGTTGAGAGCCGAGACGTCGTCAGGGTTTTTCTCCAGTATCTCATTGAGTTTTGCTACGGCTCCATCAACATCCTCGGCCTTCAGCATCTCGTTGGCCTGCAGCAAACGCGCTTTGCGGCTATTTGGATCCTTCGCAAGCAGTTCGCTTATCGTGCGCTCCGTCTTGACCCTCTCGGCCTCCTGCTCGACAGCATGGTTGCGCTTCCGCTCTTCGACCATATAGGCGTCGAGTTGGCTCTCAAGCTGTGGCTTGAGGGACTTTCTCTCGCCGTTCGTGGCCGCAATACGCTCGGCCCGCCTTTCGGCAAAGCGCCTCTCTAGCTCGGTTGTGTCCGTCACGGCCACAGCCCTAGCATTCTCGCGCGCCTGGGCAAGGTACAGCGAGTCTATCGAAGCGTTCACTATCGCACGCTTGTTCCTGACAGTCGCAAACTCCGGAGTCGCCGCCCGCTCAGGATTCTCGCGCTCTACACGGTCGAGTTCATCTAGCGCACGACGGTACTCCGCAACCGCCTCCTCCACCTTGCCTTCAGCCGCCAAATCGCTTGCATTGTCGATCGCGATCGAAGCCTGCTCCATCAACTCAGAAAGACGAGGCTGGTCTTTCTTCCTGGAGTCGCCGTCAGACCCGAATGGCCAATACCAAGAAGCCTGCGCCGCCGTCGAGACGGCGAGCGCGGCGATGACCGTAAGGATCTTGGAGGTGCGCATCATCTCTTAACGGCAAAGTGTATAGAGAACGCCGGCAACGACCGCCGAGCCTATGACGCCAGAGACGTTCGGACCCATTGCCTGCATCAGCAGGAAGTTCGTCGGATCGTTCTGGAGCGCTACCTTGTTGGAAACGCGCGCAGCCATCGGAACCGCCGAGACTCCGGCGGATCCGATAAGCGGATTCACCTTCTCCTTCGAAAACAGGTTCATGAGCTTCGCCATAAGCACTCCAGCTGCGGTTCCTACGCAGAATGCGCAGAGGCCAAGCGCGAGGATGCCGAGCGTGGTTCCGGACAGGAACTTCTCGCAGGCGAGCTTGGAGCCTACCGAGAGGCCAAGCATTATGGTGACGATGTTGATGAGCGCGTTGGACATCGTATCGCTGATTCGCGCAACCGACGAACCAGCCTCCTTGGCGAGATTGCCGAGCATCAAGGCGCCGATGAGCGGCACCGCAGACGGCAGAAGCACCGCACAGAGGAGCAGCACGATGAGCGGGAAGCATATCTTCTCAATCTTCTTGACCTCACGAAGCGGCGGCATCTTGATGAGGCGCTCTTCCTTCGTCGTGAGCGCATTCATGATCGGAGGCTGGATGATCGGCACCAGAGCCATGTAGGAGTACGCGGCGACAGCGATCGCACCCAGAAGATCGGGGGCTAGGCGGCTCGTAAGCCATATTGCCGTCGGGCCGTCGGCACCACCTATGATACCGATCGAGGCAGCGGCCTTGACAGGATCGACACCGCCAAAGAAGTCGGCGCCGAAGAGCGAGGCGAGGCCAAGAGCGCCAAAGAGCGCGAAGAAGATGCCGAACTGTGCGGCGCCACCGAGAAGAGCCATCTTAGGATTGGCGATCAGCGGACCGAAGTCCGTCATGGCGCCGACACCCATGAAGATCATGATCGGGAACACTCCCGTATCGATGCCGAACTTGAAGAAGTAGTGCAGAAAGCCACCAGGTTCGACAATGCCACCCTGCATGACCGGCAGACCCGAAGCGAGGAACGTGATCACGCCATCATGCATCATCGCTGGCGCCGTCACACCGGCGAGCGGACAGTTGGCGAGAAGCCCGCCAAAGCCGATCGGTAGCAGCAAAAGAGGCTCAAAACCCTTGACAATCGCGAGATACATCATCAAAAGACACAGCGGAATCATGATGAGCTGCCCAACACCATAGGGCATTCCAAACAGCGTCTTGACCTCATGTCCCTTGACGAACGAACCGTTCTCATCGAAGTATCCGCCAATCCAGTCGCCAAGCTTGACCTCATGGCCGTCGGTCGAAAGCGTCTCGGCCTGTATGTAGTCCACCACATAAAAGCCGTTCTTGTTGACGTGGTTTTCGCGCGGCTGGCGACCCATTGCGAGGTTCGGCGCGGCAGGTCTGTCGGCAGCGGCGAAGTTTCCGGTTATGTATGCCGGAGCCTCGCGCTTGACGAAACCAGAAATGCCGGTGTCGCCTGCGAGGTTCTTGACCTTCGCCAACGTATCCTGCCAGTTGCCCTCGGCCTGCGCGCCAAGCGCGCAAACCGCGACAGCAATAGACATCAGGAGTTTCTTCATTTACATCCTCCTCAGCCGATCACGGCCAGCACATCGCCCGTGGCGACCTTGTCAGTGGCGTTGACCATTACGGTAACGGTACCGTCGCATGGAGCCGCAACGGGAGTTTCCATCTTCATGACGTCCATGACGAGCAGCTCGTCGCCCTTGGAGACCTTGGTTCCGCTCGAAGCTGTGACGCGAAGGATGGTTCCGGGCACGGGAGCCTTGACCTCCTGCCCACCCGCCGGAGCTGCGGCCGCCGGAGCTGCGGCCTTAACGCCAGCCTCGCTCTTGAAGGCGACTTCCTTGCCGTTGACGACGGCCTTGCCATCGCCAGTGATCTTGACGCCATACGTCTTGCCGTTGATGGTTACGGTCACACCGTCCTTGCCTGCGGCAGACTTGGGCGCAGCATCCTCGGCGAAGCGGCAACCCATCGGCGCCTTGGAAGGATCCTTAAGGAAGAGGATGCCCTTCTCCTTGCATGCGGCTGCGATGAAGATGTTCTCGTCCGTGACCGGCAGACCGGCATCCTCGAGCGCCTTCTTGGCAACGGCACCACCCTTGTTGGGATCGGCGTCGTTCAGTTCAAGCACGGTCTTCGTGGTAGGCGTGGAATAGGGCTTCGTGAGCTCGTTCGACGCCATGAACTCCGCAGCCTTCTTGACGATCTCGGGATCCGGCGGAACGGGCGTCTTGCCGAAGTAGCCGAGCACCATCTTGGCGTAGCCGGGGGCAAACTTCTTGAACTTGCCGAACATGACGTTCTGAATCGCCTGCTGCGCGTAGAACTGCGAGACGGGCGTGACCGACGTGCCAAAGCCGCCAAGACGCACGCAGTCGTACATCTCAGCGATCATGTCGTCGTACTTGTCCATCATGTTGTTGTCGCGAAGCATCTGCGTGTTTGCCGTCAGCGCACCGCCCGGCATCGGGCTCCAGATGATCTGCGGATTGACGCTCATCGCTTCCGGCGGCAGGAAGTACTTCTTCATAGCGTTCTTGAAGGAGTCCTCGGCCTTCTTTATCTTCTCGATGTCGAAATCGAAGCAGAAGTCAGGGTCGCCGTCAAGACAGTGCCACATGGTGATGATGTCGGGCTGGCAGGTGCCGCCGCTCATCGGAGCCATCGAAAGGTCGATGCCGTCTGCGCCGCCCTTAAGCGCCGCAAGATAGCACGCAACGCCGTTGCCGGCCGTCTCGTGGCTGTGGAACTGGATGTGCACCTTGTCGCCGAGCAGCTTGCGGGCGAGCTTCATCGTGTTGTAGACGGTCGCAGGGGTCGAGGTTCCCGAAGCGTCCTTGAAGGCGACGCGGTCGAAAGGAATACCCGCATCCATGATGAGCTTCAGACGGTCGCGGTAGAACTCCGGCGTGTGGGTGCCCTTGTTGTCGATACCGGGCGGCAGGCCCATCATCGTCACGACGACTTCGTGGTTGAGGCCCGCATCATGGATGCACTGGCCGGACCACCTGAGGTTGTTCACGTCGTTCAGCGCGTCGAAGTTGCGGATCGAGCTCATGCCATGCTTCTTGAACATCTGGGCGTGGAGCTTGATCATGTCGCTCGGCTGGCTCTCAAGACCGACGACGTTGACGCCACGGGAGAGCGTCTGCAGGTCGGCTTCAGGGGCTGCCTTGCGGAAAGCGTCCATAACATCGAACGCATCCTCCTGGCAGTAGAAATAGCAGCTTTGGAAGCGTGCGCCGCCGCCCGCCTCGAACCAGCGTACGCCAGCCTGGTAGGCCTCCTCGACGCAAGGGAGGAAATCCTTGGAGAGAACGCGGGCGCCGATCACGGACTGGAAGCCGTCACGGAACGCCGTGCACATGAACTTGACTGTTTTCTTGGCCATTTTGTTTACCCCTTATCTTTTGAAATCGCTGTGTATCAGGCGTTGAGCGCGACCGCAATCGCGAGCGCGACATTTTCATCGTCGGATCCCGCCTTTGCGGCGGCCGCCGGCTTCTTCTTGGGCGCGTCCTGCGGCAGTATGCCGTCAAAACGGGCGATGCCCTTCATCGACACCGTAGTCACCAGTATCAGAACAAGCAGAAACAGGTAGACGATACCCATTCCGGCCAACATCAGAACAATACCCTGACCTATCATATCGTAGCCTTTCCTTATTCGTCGATATTTGTGAGTTTTAAAGTATCGAAGTCGATACGCCTGTAGTAGCAGTTGCGCGGCTCGCCCTTCTTGTTCTTCGTGTGGCATATGCCGCCGCGGCACGGCCGCACCACATATACCAGCGAATTCTGCTCGCAATTGACGTAAGCCTCAAGAAGATCGAACGTCTCGCCGCTGGTCTCGCCCTTGAACCAGAGCTTGTTGCGGCTCGTCGACCACAGTATGAGCTTGCGCTTGGCAAAGCTCTCCTTCATGGCGAACTCGTTCGTGTAGGCGACGAGTATGACCTCCTTGGTGTCGACGTTCTGAACGGCGACTGGTATGACGCCAGCGCCTATTTTCTCGAGCTTCGTGAAGTCGAGCGTAAGTTCCAGAGATTCTTCAAGCTGTCCCATATGTAACCCAATTTGTGCGTATGTGTAGTAGTATACCAAAAACGTCGGTTCTTCGCCACTTAGAAGAAGGTCATTTGTCCTGGCATTTCATGTATCTTCCGGCGAGGCCTTTTCACGACCTTAGCCGGCGCATTGATGTCCAGTTCATTGGCCTCCAGGTTCTTCAGTATCTGGGCGGCACGGTCGACAACCTCCTTAGGCAGCCCCGCCATGGCCCCGACGTGTATTCCAAAGCTCTTCTCGGCTACGCCTGGCGCGATACGCCGCAGAAAGACCACCCGTCCTCCCTCCTCCTTGACGCGGACGGTATAGTTCTTCACACCCTGCAGTATGTCGGCAAGATCGGTAAGCTCGTGATAGTGGGTCGCAAAAAGGGTTTTCGCCTTTGCGGACGCCTTGCCGTGCAGGTATTCGGCCACCGACCAGGCGATTGATATGCCGTCGAAGGTAGAGGTTCCGCGTCCTATCTCGTCCAACACTATGAGCGATTTTGTCGTGGCGTTGTTGAGTATGTTCGCCGTCTCCTGCATCTCCACCAGGAACGTCGAACGCCCCCTTGCGAGGTCGTCGCCGGCACCGATTCGCGTGAACACGCGATCCAGCACCCCCAGCCTCATGGACGTCGCCGGAACATAGCTGCCCATCTGCGCCATGACTGCAATGGTCGCAACCTGGCGTATGTAAGTGGACTTGCCGGCCATATTAGGCCCCGTTATGAGCATTATCTGGTCGGTGGTTGTGTTCAAATGCGCGGAATTCGGCACAAACGGCTCCGCATCCGGCAACTGCTCGATTATGGGGTGGCGTCCATCAACCAACTCAAGCTCGTCCGAATCGTCCACCACTGGCCTTACGTAGCCTGCGGCCAAAGCCCTGTCCGCCAAGGATAGCAGCGCGTCAAGTTCGCCAAGAGCAAGCGCCGTCTCCTGTATGGCGACGGTCTTGGCCGAAACCGTCTCCAGAATTTCGCGGAAAAGCCTCTGTTCGATCGCTATCGACTTCTCCTGCGCTCCGAGAACCTTGCGCTCGTAGTCCTTAAGCTCCGGCGTGACATACCGCTCGCCCGTCGTCAGCGTCTGGCGACGCTCGTAGTCTGCCGGCGCCATTGCAATCGAACCCTTAGGTATCTCTATCACAAAGCCGAATGTCGAGACATGCTTAACCTTGAGCTTCGAGATGCCGGTTCTCGCCTGCTCCTTGGCTTGGTATTCCGCAAGCCACGCATGCCCTTCCCTCGCTATATCGCGAAGCTCATCCAGCTCTGCGTTGTATCCGGGTGCGATGAACCCGCCGTCCACGAGAGTCACAGGTGGCTCTTCGGCTATTGCGCGGTCTATCAAATCCACTATCTCGGGCTGCGGCGTCGGCCTGGCGGTCGCAAGTCTTGCACCCGTCGCGTCAAGCTCGCCCAAAACATCCGGTATCGGCCTTAGAGATGACGCCAAAGCCTTCATGTCGCGCGGATTTGCCCGCATCGCGTTGACCTTGGCTATGAGACGCTCAAGGTCTCGAACGCCGTTCAGAAGCACCCTGAGCTGCGCAAGCGAAGTGCGGTTTCCCACGAATGCGCCGACGGAATCCAGTCTCGCATTGACGTCAGCGGAACGTGCAAGCGGACGGGCTATCCAGTTTCTGAGCGTCCTGGCTCCCATCGGGGTCTTGGTCACATCCAGAACGCCCAACAGCGACGCATCCTTGGAAACCTCGCCTCCCGGCAGAAGCTGAAGGTGGCGTATCGTGCCGCCGTCCAGCACAAGCGCGTCGTCTCCGCCCCTGAGCGAAACCTTCCTGACATGCTCAAGGGAATGGTGCAGCGTCGTGCCGACATAGTAGAGCAGCGCACCTGCAGCGCATATGAGGTCATTCTTGCCCGTCAGCCCGAAACCGTCCAGCGAAAGCACCTTGAGATGGCGCGTAAGACAGTCGTAGGCAGCGTCGATCGAAAACGTCCAGCGGTTCTCGTCCGTCGCCTCCAGCATCTCGGCCGGCCGCGCCCTTTCGATCCCCTCGGCGAGCTTTGCCTCGTTCGCGAACCCCTCGACGCAGAATTCGCCCGTCGAAAGGTCGAGCAGCGCAAGCCCCAGCCCCGAAACGGCGGCTATGTAGTTGTTGGCTGTCTCATCAAGCAGTCCGTCCTCCGTGACTGTGCCTGGCGTGACGATCCGCGTTATCTCGCGGCGGACAAGCCCTTTCGCAGTCTTGGGATCCTCCACCTGATCGCAGAGCGCAGCCGTCTTCCCGGCCCTGATTAGTTTGGCTAGATACGCATTGAGCGCATGATGCGGCACCCCGCACATCGGCTGGTTGCCTCGGCGCGTGAGAGTGGCCCCGAGAATGGGCGACGCGACAATGGCATCCTCTCCGAACATCTCGTAGAAGTCTCCGAGACGGAACATCAATATCGCACCCTTCGGTATCTCGCGCTTCATGGCGAGATACTGGCGCATCATCGGGGTCAGCTCTTCAGCCATTTCGTACTATTCGAGCTTCGACTTCTGGCGCGGATCAAACGCGTCGCGCAGACCTTCGCCGACCAGAACCGTCAGAAGCATCACGATGAACAGCGCAAGCGCCGGGAAGAGGATCAGCCACCACGCGAAGCGGAACTGCTGGGCCTGGTTCATCAGCTCGCCGCAGCTCGGAGTCATCGGCGGCAGGCCGAAGCCGAGAAAGTCAAGCGCAGCCAGAGAGCCTATCGCGCCCATGAGCAGGAACGGGAAGAGTGTGATGAGCGGCGTCAGCGCGTTCGGCAGTATGTGCCCGAAGATGATGCGCGCTGCAGAGAAGCCCTGCACCTTCGCCGCCTCGACGAATGTGCGCGACCTGAGGCGCAGGAACTCCGCACGCATGTAGTAGCTTACGCCGATCCAGTTGAAGATCGCATAGCATATAAGCAGTATCGTGAAGCTGCGGCCCATCGTCGATCCTATGAAGATCATGATGTAGAGGAACGGCATTGCGCTCCATATCTCGGTGAAGCGCTGCAGGGTTATGTCGACCTTTCCGCCAAAGTAGCCCTCTACAGCGCCGACCACAAGCCCTATGAACATTCCGGATGCAGCGAGGATTATTCCGAAGAGCAGCGCTATCCGCATTCCGTGCACCACGCGGGCGTAGACATCGCGTCCTCCGGCGTCAATGCCGAACGGATGCGCCTTGCACGGACGGAACGGAAAGCTTATCTCCGGCGCCGGCAGTATGCGTTCGGTAACGGCCGGCGGTTCCTTCGGCTCCATGAAAACGCGCGTATAGCCGTCGCGCTGCGTGCGCGTCACGTTGTAGTCGGCCTCGTTGACGTCCTTCGGCCCTTCGTAGTCCCATATCGACCCGTCGTCGCCCAGGTTGTAGCGCACTGTCTTTATGTCGTAAGTCTGCTCGACTACCGGCTTGCGGTACTTCTCGAGCGTCGCCGTGTCGACAACCGCGCGAGGATCGCACGGGCATACCACGTCGGCGAGCATGCAAAACACGAAGATGATTCCCAGCCCTATCAGCGACCACCACGCACGGCGGATGCGCTTGAACGAACGGAATCGCTTAACTGTAAGTGGAGAGAATATTGCCATGGCTTTATTTCTTCGAGAAGTCGATTCTGGGGTCGATTATCATGTAGAGTACGTCGGAGATGAGGTTGCCGACGAGCTGGAAGCTCGCCGTCAGGGCGAGAAGCGCAAGGAACACGGCGTAGTCGCGACCGATCAGTGCATCCCACGAAAGGCGGCCCATGCCCGGTATCTCGAAAATCGTCTCGATTATGATCGAGCCGACGAAGATCAGGCCGATTATGCCGCCAAGCCCAGTGGCCACCGGAATGAGCGCATTCCTGAAGGCATGCCCCCATATCGCACGGCGACGCGTCGCACCCTTTGCGATGACTGTCCTTATGTAGTCAGCCGAAATCTGGTCGAGCAGCGAGTTCTTCATGAGAATGGTCAACATCGCGAAACTGCCCGCGACATAGCAGCATATCGGCATCGCCATGTGCCACGCGCGGTCCCAGAACCAGGTCCACGCCGAAGGTTCGACGTCGAAGTCGGACGAAATGCCGCCGAGCGGGAAGATGTCGGCGAAGCCCTCTACCGTTCCGCAGAAGAACATCTTGAGAAGCATCGCGAGCGCAAACGCCGGTATCGCATAGGCTATGAACACCACGAGCGACGATGCGGCGTCGAACGTCTGCCGGTGCTTCAGCGCCTTGGCTATGCCTAGCGGAATGCATATCATGTAAGTCAGTATGAACGACGCGAGGCCAAACCAGAGCGAAATCGGTATGCGCGACTTGATGAGCTGCCACGCCGTCTTGTTAGGATAGTCGTAGCTGGGCAGCTGCATGCCCATGCGCTTTACGACGAGCCAGTCCCAATACTGCTCGTAGATCGGCTTGTCGAAGCCGAACTGCGCCTCAAGCTGCTTCTTGTATTCGTCCGACACGTTCGAAGCCGATGCGCTGCTGCTGCCCGACGTCTCGCCGGACTGCGCGCCCAGGCCCTTGAGCCGCATCATCCTTATCTCCACCGGACCGCCCGGCAGGAATCGCGTCAGCGAGAAGCACACTATCGTGATGCCTATGAACGTAGGTATCACGAGCAGCATGCGTCGTACGAGGTATGCTAGTCTATCCATGGTTCTCCTTTGCCCAAATGGCCTGTCTGGCGACGCCCAGCATGAGCGCCGCATCGTCCTTAGTGAAAACTCCGCGCGAGAAGACGCGGTGGAAACCCTGCATGAAGTGGTCCTCCTGCTCAGGCTTCATGAAGCCTATCTCCTGCAGCATCTTCGACCAGTTCTTCATAAGCTGCATCTTCTGCGCCTGTGGCGCGGGCGGCGCCTTTTCATGCGGCGGCTGGTACTTGCCGGACGCCGTAAAGAACTCGTAGCAAGTGATCAGCACCGCCTGCGAAAGGTTAATCGAGGTGTAGCCCTCGTCGACGGGGATTCTTATGAGATGCGTGCACTGCGCGATCTCCTCGTTGAGAAGCCCTTTGTCCTCTCGCCCGAAGACGAGCGCGACAGGCCCCGTCTCGGCGAGCGAGAGCAGGTCGGCCGCGCAATCCCTCGGTGCCTTGACGTGCTGGCGGTAGAGACCTTCCCGCGCCGTGGTGCCGACGACCGCCACACAATCCGCCACAGCCTCCTCGAAAGTAGCCGTCTCGCGCCTGTTCGCCAGAATGTCCGTCGCATGGACCGCCATACGCTCGCCCTCTTCCCACGAATTCTGCAGGTTCGGCGCAGCCAGCACCAGGTTCTTGATACCCATGTTGGCCATTGCGCGGCAGCTCGACCCCACATTTCCGGTGTAGAGCGTGCCGACCAGCACGACGCGCATGTTGTCCAGCGCGCTCACTTGCCCCCCTCCGCATCCTCCGGAGTCTGGCAAAGCACGCCTTGGAACACGTACCGGTAGTCCTTGCGCTCCTCGTCCCACTCGAAAACAGCGCAGGTGAAGCCGTTCGCCAGATACATCCAGCGCTCGTTGTCGGTCCTGTACATCGTGCCGCTTCCGAGAGTGTTCATGCACTGGAATGCCTTGAAGCTAGGACCGCCCTCCATCTTGACCTTGACGCGCAGCCTTGACTTGAGCTCTATCGTCTTGCCGGTCGCTGGCGAAACCCACTTTGTCACGTGATCCTCGTCGCCGTAGCCGTAGACCACCTCAAGGAAGCGTCCATCGTCATCCACGAACTTTACGAGCTGGGTCTGGTGGAACGACGAGCAACCTGCCGTCACAAGCGCGGCAACCGCCGCAAATACGCAATTTCGAAGTTTCATGCCTGAGCCAGCTTTCTTGCGACGATTCCGCCGACGATCTTAGGATCGGCCTTGCCCTTCGAGAGCTTCATCACCTGCCCGACGAAGAATCCGGCCGCGGCCTTCTTACCGTTCTTGAAGTCCTGAACAGGCCCGGGATTCGCCGCGATGGCCTGATCGACGAACGCCTCGAGCGCAGCCGTGTCGCTTACCGCCCCAAGCCCGCGCTCCTTTACGATCGCCTCTGGATCGCCACCCTTCTCGAAGATCTCAGGCAGAAGCTCCTTGAGCGTCGGACCGTTAATAGTACCTGCGACGGACATCTTCACCAGCGCCGCAAGCGCCTCCGGGGCCATCGCGCACTCGCCGATCGACTTGCCGCTGGCGTTCATGAGCGCCATGACATCCGACATGTAGAGGTTGCAGAGTATCTTCGCAGTCTTCTTGTCGAGACCCTTCGCCGCAGCCTCGAAGTAGTCGGCGTTCGCCTTGTGCTGCGAAAGCACCTCGGCGTCGTACTCGGCTATGCCGTACTCCTCCATCATCCTCGCGCGGCGCTTCTCAGGCTGCTCGGGCAGCAGCTTGCGCCACTCCTCTATCTGCTCCTTCGAAAGCTCCACCGGCACAAGGTCAGGCTCTGGGAAATAGCGGTAGTCGTGGGCGTTCTCCTTCGAGCGCATGGAAGCCGTCTCGAGCGCCTCGCCATCCCAACGGCGCGTCTCCTGCACAATCGGAATCGAATGCGCCATGCACTCCCTCTGGCGCCGGGCCTCGTACTCGAGAGCCGCGTGGATGCCCTTGAAGGTGTTCATGTTCTTGATCTCGACCTTCGTGCCCAGCTTCGTCTCGCCTACGGGACGTATCGAGATGTTGACGTCGGAGCGCATATTGCCCTCTTCAAGGTTGCAGTCGCTAACTCCGGCATATACCAGCATCTCCTTCAACGCCGTCAGATACGCTATCGCCTCGTCTGCGCTGGACATGTCAGGCTCGGACACGATCTCCATCAGCGGAGTGCCTCCACGGTTGAAATCCACGCCAGAGCTTACCGCATAATGGTTGATCTTAGCCGCATCCTCTTCGAGATGTATGTGGTTTATGCGGATGAACTTTGGCCCCCTCGGCGTCTGTATCGTCACGCCGCCGCCGATGCAAAGCGGACTGCCGTTCTCGCTGATCTGGTAGTCCTTCGCCATGTCGGGATAGAAGTAGTTCTTGCGGTCGAAGGTAGCGTGGGGATTGATCTCGCAGCCGAGCATCATTCCGCTCATCACCGTGAGCTTCACCGCCTCCTTGTTCATGACCGGCAGCGCCCCAGGATAGCCCAAGCAGACGGGGCAGACATTGGTGTTGGGCTCGCAACCCGTCTTCAGAAGACACGAGCAGAACATCTTGGTTCTGGTCTTCAGCTGGACGTGCGTCTCAAGCCCGATAGTGTTCTCGAATTCCATAGGTGGCATATTATATCATATTTTCCCTCCGCCGTGCACCCGCACCAGTCGATGACGGATGGGAACTCCAATATCCAGAAAACGAAAAAGGCCTCAGAGTAATCTGAGGTCTTTCGCCTTGCCGAATGGTGGAGAAGAAGAGATTCGAACTCTCGACCCCCACGTTGCGAACGTGATGCTCTACCAACTGAGCTACTTCCCCATACGTGAAAACGAAGAATAGTATACCATATTCGCCGAGCGCGCACAAGGGGGTATTGTGAAAAAACTTGCATTGCTGGCGGAGGGGGGGGGATTCGAACCTTTGTGTGGATTGGGTATGTTCGCAAATATTCGGTATTGACGGGCTTGCGTCTGCATTCCTGAAAACAAGTCCCCACAAAAGTGCATACAGTGCGGCATTGTTTTATTGGGCTGTGCGGCCGGCGAGAGCGCGGTCAATGTCGTATGTGAGATCGTCGATGGTTTCGGTCGCAGATTCGTATTCGCCACCTGCAATTGAATCAGATGCGTCGCTGAGTTTGTCGCGAACATCCTGAAGGATGGCTTTGATTGTGGAATCAATTGTCGCATCCCCTTCTTCGATGGCGTCGGCAAGTTCGGAAACACCTGAATAGAGAGCCTTCGAGCGGTTGCGCTTTTTCTTTCGTCCGAGTCGAATTGGTGGAAGGATCGCCGGCACGGCGACGATTGCGGCTGCGATGTAGACGCCACGAGGAACAGTATCGAGAGACTTTTGCGCGGCGAGTATGATTGTCACCGCGAGAGCAACCAGGAATAGACGGCCAAAAGATTTCATGATTGCAGTATAACACAAAATTTCGCCTGGATGAAAATACCCCGTTGACAGGTGATATATCATTATGGTATCATACGCACCGAAACTGCTGATAGAGTTTCAGCGGTGAAACGAGAAAGGATCAGGTCATGGACGACAAAAAGCGAACAAGGCAAGGGCGGCATCCCGATCATTATGTCATGCTAGGTGGCATGGTGCCCCCGAAGAAGAAAGCAATCGCGATGATTACAGCGGCGGTTGTGGCCGGGCACAATAAGCTGACCGTGCTTGATCTGCTTTGGCGCGGTGTCGAGAACATCGCCAGAATGGTCGGAGTGCTGGATACGAACGGCGAAGTCTCTGAAAAGTATCGCGACGCCGTGAGGATTGCAGAGTACACCATCGGCGAAAACCAAAAGAAGCGGAGGTCTAAAAATGCGTAAGCTTCCGAAGCTAGTGCGTGAGAGCGCTCAACGGATCGCCGCGTCGAACGGCGTCTCCGTTGCTGCCGTAATCGCCCGGTACATGGCGGCGACAAAAAAAGCGTCCGTCTCTGGCGATGATTTTTTTTGGGGCCATAGTGATATATCACCCAAGCATCAAAATGTGCGTCGTCGGGGTTCGGCTGCGAGGTCTTGCGGCGTGTCGCGGCGTAGGGTCGCGGTCAAGGGGGATGCATGAGCGGCAAGGATACCCAGACGATATTGTTGCGCGATGTACCAGGTGACGTCGTGCGCGAGCTTGACGCGCGGGCTGATGCGAATTTCAGATCCCGCGGCGGCGAGGTTCTTGCAATATTGACCGCGGTATGTCGCGGTCATGTCGCGTTGCCCGTCTCGATGGACGGCGCGACGCTCGCGGTGGTAAAGTCGCAAGACGGTGTCGTCCTGGATGACGTGCCAATTTCGCCGTTCAAGCCGGAGCCGCTTGATGCAGGCGCGCTTGGAAGTCCAGATGGCCAACGTTCCGAAGTCATTGTCGTCGACGATCCGGGTTTCGGGAAAAGCAAGGGCGGTGAAGTATGCAAATGATGACGCGCAAGGAATGGGCGAGCAAGGACGCGATCATGCAAGAGGTCGCCGATGTTCCTGAAAACTGGCTGAGGGCTTTCGCCGTTCGTCATCCGATGGATTGCCGGAAGTTCTCGACGACGCGGAACGGTTCGATGATGTATCGTGTCGATGCGGTTTTGAAGGCCGTTGAAGATGGCGAGGGAATGCCGAACAGCGGACTTGTCGAGCGCGATGAAAACGGCGCGGCAATCTATCAGACCGAAAAGAAAGAAGTGGCTGCATGAGTGACGCGGTATTCCAAAAGGGCGAGGCATATATCGGCACATCGACAATTGACCGTTCGAGGAAGAAGATCTTTCAGGTCATCGCGCGGCGTGGGAACATCGTATCGTTTGCGCCGGTTTTGGGTGTCCGGCGCGAGCTTGTCGCGGAATGCGGCGGCACCGAGATCGTCAAGATCAAGGATGACGACGGATTCGACTATGTGCTGTCGGCGCGTGTGAATGCCGACATCGAGGAAGCTTTCAACATCGTCAAGATGTGTCGCGCATGAATTTGTTCGGAGACAATCACGGTGACCTGGAGGCGGGCGAGATCCCGTCCGCCCGAGTGCAACGTGGCCGGCGCCCTTCCGTGATTGCGGCGTTCGGACGGATTCGCTGCCGTCCGTGCGTTGTCTGGAGTCAAGGCGTAGCGGCTTGGGAATTGCACCGGAACGCGGCGAGACGGCGTTCCCACATTTCGATTTTTTAACAACAGAAAAGGAAGGGTCGAGTCATGAAATTCAGGATGTTCACGGATGCTGTGACAAAGCGCAAGGTTGCCGTCAATATCACAAAGGTTGTCGATATAGTCCAGCAGGGTGACGGCACGACCGATATCTGGTTCACGACCAAGGGCATGATTTTGAATGTCGCCGAGGATTTCGATACGGTGTTCTCGCGTTTGAATACGCTCGCGGAATAAGGGGGTGCGTTATGGGCGTGACGGATAGAACAGACAACTACCGTAAGGCGGATGAAACGGGGCGGTGTGTGCATTGGGAGGGTCGCAAGGGGTACGGCAATTTCTCGGACAAATGCCGGTTTTGCGTTCATAGGCCGTTGTATACCGATGATTGCAAGATCGAGAGGAATTTGCAGGGGGCTGAAAAATGATGGTTCGGCGCATATCTGTTCGGATGCGGCACATTCGGCATTTGACGCGCTTCACGTATGAGCGTGAACGGATCGGCAAGTCGCCATATGTCACGCGAGTAGTCAGATTCAGGCATTTGACGGAGCGGAAAAATGAGCATTGACGATTTTCTCGGCAAACTTGACGGCGTGACGTCCGACGGCAAAGGCGGCTGGATGGCTTGCTGCCCGGCGCATGACGATCACAACCCTTCCATGCACGTCAACGTCGGCGCGGACGGACGCATACTCGTCAAATGCTATGCCGAATGCTCTACGGCCGATATAGTCGCGGCCCTGGGGCTCAAGGTGAAAGACCTGATGCCAGAGCGCCCTGAGCGCGTTCGTGGCAAGGGCAAGGCAAACACCAGGGGCAAAGTGTCGAAAGCCGCCAGCGCGAAAAAATCGGGCAATGCTGCGAAGCTTGCGGGGCCTTTATCGGCCGCACCGAAAAAGCCGCGCGACTATGGCAAGTTCGTATGCGAATACCACTACAAGCGCGAAGACGGGGCGACCGTCTTCAAGGTAGTGCGGCGCGTCATGAAGAACGACAAGAAGACATTTGTGCAGATGTCGCCGGACCCGGATCGCCCTGGCGAGTGGCGGTTCGGTGTCGAACAGCACGGCGTCGAATATATCCCGTATCAGGTGCCGCTGATTCGCAAGGCGGCCAAGGGCGGCAAGCCGGTCATTATTTGCGAGGGCGAGAAAGACGTCAACGCGATCGTCAAGCGGCTGAAGTTGGCCGCGACGTGCAACGCAAAGGGCGCCGGAAAGTGGTCTGCAGGATTCGGCAAGTATTTCGAGGGCGTTCCGTCCGTGCTCATAATCGCCGACAAAGACGACGATGTGCGCGTGGATCCAAAGAGCGGCGAGGAGAAGCCGTTCGCCGTCGGCCAGCGTCACGCTTGCGACGTCGAACGCAAGCTCCGGGCTGATGGATTCGCCGGCAAGATCCGGAAGATTGTCATGCCGGATGTCGAGGTTGCGCCAGGCGAAGTTCGGCACGTCAAGGATTTCAGCGATTGGGCCGAGGCTATGGATGCCGCGAAAAAGAAGGTCGACAAATCGGCATTTCAGGCGGCGATTGAGGCATTTGGCGAATGGCCGGCGAAGTGGAATTTTGAGGATGCCGATTTGCTCGACCTCCAGCGAGCCCAGAAAGAGGCTCGCAACACCGATTCCCTTATGCCGGGCGAAGCGCCTGATGGCGAGACTAAGGCAGAGGATGGCAAAGAGAAGCGCACGGACGGGCGAGGGAAGATGGAAGACGCCGGCAGATACGGCCGCCTGGCGCCCCGCGCCCCCTTCAAAGAGCGCGGATGGTATCAGGTGGATTTTCAAATATCGCCAGGTGAGATTGCAAGGTTCAATGTCGGCGTCGATGCGTTGCAGTTTGAAGGATGGCGGCGCTCCGAGCGAGACGAAAACCGTGGCGCGTTCGAGCTGCACGCGAGCTATGATGAAATAAAGTGTCCGGTCTCTCGCATGGTCGGCATGGCGATTGGTTGCATGGAGTCGTTTTCCAAGCACCTGAAGCTTTCGAATCCCCAGCGAACGGAGTTGACCTGTTCGCTGTCGCTCGCGTGGCTCAGGGCGAGAGGCAAGTTTTTTGCAGACGCAGACAATCCGATGTACGCGACCTCGCTTTATTTCGACGGCAAGAATGGAGTGCTTTACAACATCCAAAGCGACGAGTTCAAGTCATTCCTCGCGACTGAAACGAACGTGAGCCGCGAGAACAAGGTCTACGACTTCATGATGTCGCTCATTGAAGATATGACGATGGCCGAGGCGATTACGCCGCGCGTGAGGCCGTCCAAGGAATGGGATCGGCGCGATGGCGCGATCTACATATCAAACGGCGACTCGCGGATGTACAAGGTCACGGCGGCCGGCATTGAGGATGTCGCGAACGGCACCGATGGCGTTGTGTTTCTTCGAGGGGCGACGCTCTTGCCCTTCAAGATCGTCGATGGCCCTGGCGTCGATCCGTTCGCCGAATCGCTGCTCTTTAAGAATGCGTCGCTTGAGAAGCCGAGCGACGTCATGAATTGTCGGCTGTGGACGCTCAATCTGTTTGCGTGTCACCGCAACAAGCCGATTCTGCTTGTGAATGGGCCGCGCGGATCGGGCAAGACGTTTCTGCTCCAGGGCATCAAGCAGTTTCTCGGCATCCGCACGGACGGCCAGCTCGATGATTCCGTCACAAAGATGGAACACGGCGACAAGGGATCCGACAACTTCTGGATCATCATCGACAAGGGGCGGTTTGAGATCTTCGACAATTTCGACTATAAAATCAAATGGGCCGACAATGATTTGCAGACGGCCTCGACCAATGGATCGCACAAAACCCGCGAACTTTACAAGACAAGTGTGCTCGTCACGCAGTTTGCGCGGGCGTGTATCGCGCTCACGTCGAACAATGCGGTATTCGCCAGCGAGGGCGGCGGTCTGCCTGACCGAATAATCACGGCGCGAACGATCGGGCGTCCTAAGATTCCAAAGGGGCCGGGCGAGCTGCTTGCGGACAATCTTGCGAATCGCAACAAGTACCTGACTTTCATCTTGAGGGTATTGGCGAGGGCGTTGGCCGACGATAAGCCGGTGGATGCGTCAATCAACATGAGACATCCGGAATATGCGGAGTTCTCTGTCAGGTGCGGCCGCGCGATGGGTTGTGAGGCTGATGCGATCCGGGCGCTGTCTACGGCGGAAATCGAAAAGGCTGTGCTGCCGCTCATGAATGAGCTGATCGCAAAGGAGGTGGTCGCCGTCCTGGTATCGCAGACGCCGCCCGGCAGTCTGTCATTCACCGCCGGCGAAATGTCTGACAGAATCATCAAGCGCTTCGGCACCGATGAAGTCGATGAAAAGACGCGCACCATCTACGGATCGCGGCGCGTCGGCAAAACGATTCAGAGGCTCAAGGAGGATTTTGCAACCCTTTTCAGCTTCTCGTCGCGAACGCTCGAAGGGCGAACGATGTATGATTTCAAGGGGCTCACACCTCGCGGCGAGGTCGTTTTGGATGTGTTGCGCGGTGGGTTGGTGGGTTTTGACGGGCAATTTCCAGAAAGTCCGCATATAAAAGAGGGCGCGGGGGAGTTTTTCGAAAATGGCAACACAAACGCACCTAACCCACCATACGCGCGCGCGCGGTCGCAAGGTGTTTCTTTTACGCATGAAAAAGAAAGTATAGAAAATACAGAGGGGGAGGATTTAGATGACGACCTCATCTTTTGAGTGCCGAGGATTCACAGCCCAAGAGCGGCGGTCGATTGAGATTGGCCGGTCGATCCATGAGGCTGTTGTCGATGAAGGGCGGCGCGAGGGCGTCTTTGCGTATCTGTATCACGACGGCAAGGGCCGCGCGTGGTTCGAGAAGTATGACAGGGCGGCACGGAAGATATCGCGCAAGTTCTCGCCTGAGTTGGCCGCGCGGATGCGGCAACATAAAGATGACCTCAAGATATATGCGCGATATTGTGAGATGGATCGCTTCGCTAAAGATGACGGGGCGGCCTTGAATAAAAAGACACGCCGAGAGATTGCCGTCGAACGGTGCAGGGTTATCGTCGAAATGCAAGAGACTGCGGCTGCCGATGGCCGAAACACGCAACCTACCCCTCCCCCCGTGGTAGGTTCTGAGACGACGAAAGATAAAACATCATGTGCCGACGAAGGTCTGCGATATTCACTGACTAACGAAAAATGAGAGGAGAGTTCTATATGGCGAAAGCTAAAAAAGAATCGTCGGCGCCAGAGGTCGCGCCGGTTGCAGAGGTGATTCCGGCCGATGGCCCTATCATGCCAGGAGTGCCGCCACCGATTCAGGTTGAGGCCCCACGTGATAGGTTGTGGGAGCTATACGTCGCGCGTGTCGCAAAGGCCGAGACGGTCCACACGATGCGGCGCGATGGTCGATCAATATTCCGTGACGCTTTCATCGAGGCCAAAGTCGCGCTCGAAGCATTTGACAAATGCATATCAGAATCTCAGGAAGGATAAAACTCATGAGCGAACAGAAAGCATACGATCCGGAAATGCGCGGAGCCCTCTATGAAGAGAGCGAACGCAAAAGCGAGAAGTCGCCGATCGCAACCGGCAAGATCACGATCAGCGGTGTTGAGCTGCGTATCGCGATGTGGCCGTCTCAGGTCACGAAAGGCGACGCGAAAAAGAAGTACTGGCCCGTCAAGGTCGAGTATCGTCAAGGTGCGACGCGCTTCCTTGCGCCAGTCTCGCCGGCGTCCGTGACGGTCACGGCCGCAACATCCGCCGCCGAACCATCTGCCCTTCCCGATGTGCCTGGCGAAGATCCCGCCGACGTCGGTGATATGCCATTCTAAGGAGCCGCCATGTCTACGAACACGATCGAACATCCAACATGGGCCGAGACCGAAGTCGAGCGCATCCGTCGCCGCGACGCCCGCAATGACATGATATCTCAGCTTGCCGTCGCGTTGACGATATTTGGGCTGCTGCTCTTTGCGCTCGCCGCCGCTCGTGATATCGTCGGCAACTTCATAAAGAAGCGCAACGCGCCGGACGACGAAACTCATGAGATGGTCTTTGGCGAAGAGTTTCATTTATTACTCCCTCACAACGTCGGAGATCCGCGAGAGGATGAGAACGGATGCCCTTGCCTCTGTGTCCATTGCGGTTTTCCGTCGTATGATTTCGCAACCAACGCATGGGCGCACGGCATTGAGTCAGTCTGGGAATATATGCCGTCGGAAAACGACATCATCCGAATGAGCAGCGAAAACTTCGACTCTGCCATAGCCAAGATAAAGCATATCATCGAGGAGGCGGGAGGGCAAGGCCATGAGTAAGAAGCGCATTTATATCGCCGGGCCGATGCGCGGATGTAAGAAATACAACTATCCCGCGTTCATCTCCGCGGCAAACCTATTTCGTCAACATCCCAAACTTCGCGAAAATTGGGAGGTTGTGAGTCCGGTCGAGATCGGCAAATCCTTCGGCACTCCTGACACAGTGGCAAAATCGCCGGCCATTCTGGCGCGCCTGATGGAGTTCGAACTTGCGGCGGTCAAGTCGTGCGACGCAATCCATCTCCTTAGCGGATGGGAGACGTCAGAGGGCGCCCGCGCCGCGCTGCGCGTCGCCCTCGACAACAAGCTCTATATATATCAAGACAACGAGGAGTTCAGACTATGGTTAGATTAAAGCGTGAAGACTGCGTGCTTTTGCATCTTCCGCTCAAGCGGAAATGGTACGACATGATCGCGAGTGGTGAGAAGGGCGGTGAAGCATGAGCGAGAAACAATCTAGCAATGTGGCGCAGCTGCCTGATGGCTGGGAAATGTATGACAAATACCAGATTCGCCATACAGACGGAACGCCGCTGAAAGGCAAGAAGTATTTTGTGCTTCGCCTTGACTCCGACAATCCGGCAGAGGCCGCGAGGGTTGCCGCCGCGATGCGTGCGTATAAGGGCGAGTTATCGGACGGTAACGGCGCGAAGATGCGCGAGGCGCTGATAAAGTTCGTCCGCGCATATGAGCAAACCGACGAGATGGCAAACATTGAGGATACGGCAGGGGCGTATGATTTAGCTCGCGCCGCCCTCTCCGCGCCGCCCCGTAACTGCGATGTGGGGACGGCGGAAGAGCAGACCGAACGGATGCACGAGAATTACTGCTCGCACCACGAGTGCTATGTGATTCCGACTGACGCCGAGCCATACGGCTGCCCGCTATACGAGCAGGGCGTTGATTGTCGACTAAAATGGGCGCAGATGCCCTACGAGGAAGGGGGTGCGAAGTGACTTTAATACAACCGATGGCGAGACTGGCGGCGCGAGCCATAGATCGCGAAACGGGGAACCCAAAGCCGGCGCGCAGGCGTAGGGTGAAGCCGTGAGCCATGAGCGAGGCTTGTAAATACTGGCAGAAACTCCCATGTCAACGACTATGAGATATGGCAAAACCGTGAGAGCGCTCCCGCTACACTCCTACCACTGGCAGGAGAGCGCAACTAGTCCGTGGATCGTCGAAGACACGAATCGGGCAAACAAGAATCGCCGTGGCGCAATCCGCCCGGCGACCGTGCGGAGCCCGCGACGCGCCCAGACCGACAGGCGAACTTCCATAGTGGTGACAGCCGGGAGAGACCGGCGCAAATGGCGAAGCCGGGGTGCGGTGTTTGCGTGGGCGGTAGTAGGCCCTAGAGTGCCCGCGCCTCGGCTTCTCCGCCAATGGACGCCGGGCCCAGCGTGTCAGCGGGTCGTGGTAATACCTTCCAGAGCGCGGGGCTCGGTGTCCGCCAATTTGAAAGGAGCCGAATGATATACGAGACGCAGGGAACGTTTGCGGACGTCTCGCCGGAATATGCGGCATTCGTCGATCTGTTCAAACGCGCGAACGACTTCAGCGCGGCCAACGGCTTTCGCCAGACGTTTACGAGCGCATCGGATGACGGCTTCAACGTCTACTCCATGACGATCGAATTTCTGCGCCAGCTCTCAGCCGTCACCAAGTGGCTTGAAAGCCGCCCGGAATCCAAGGCCCATGTCTCGTCGAACAACTCGCCCCAGGACCGCCGCCTTGAGCGTCGCATGAACCGCGATCAGGTCGCATTCTGCCGCATCGACGTCACGAATGTCGCCGGCGGCGTCCGCATCCTTATCGGATACGCCAACCCAAAGCAGAAGGTCGTCGGCAATTGCGCATCCGGCGCGAAGGAGTGCGCCGTCTATCTCGCCCGGATCGCCCTCAACATGGCCGAGACAGTCAACATGCTCCCCCGGAGCCGAAACGCAGGGCTTCGCGTATTCGTCGAGGGTCGCGATCCGGATCTCGTTTCGCTTGCCCGCTCCCGCGAGCGCGACGGACGCGAGCGCGACCGCATACGCGAGGCGAACGAATGGCGCGTCGGCTGCGAGAACCGTCACGGCGCATACTGCTCGCCGTCCAATCCCAACTGCCGATGCTATCGCAACGGGCGCTGCGTCGAGGCCGTCTTCGAGGGCAATGACTGAGATCGACCAGATCTGCGACTATGCCGCGCACGGCGTCGGTCGCTTCGGCGTCGAGGCCATGCTTGGCCGCAAGATGACCGACGACGAGCTGACGGTCTTCCGCAAGGCCGAGGCCGAGCGGAAGATACGCATCGCCGACAAAAAGGCTCGCGGTCCCAAATCAGCCGCCGAGCGCGTCGCCGATTATGTCGCCCGCCGAAATGAGATCGGCGACTTCAACATCAAGCCGCGCCATCCGAGACTGAAGGAATCGTGCCGATTCGACCTGGAACTCTTCATGTGGCATTACTGCCGGCGTGTGCTGAATCACCGCCCTTCTGCCCTTATCCGCGACGGCCTCATCCATGACGTGCAGGAGACGATATTGCACGGCGGCCAGGCCGTCAAGCTCTACGGACGCGGCACCGGCAAGACCACGATCATCGTATATTGCGCCATCACTTGGGCCATCCTCTACGGACACCGCCGCTATCCCGTCATCATATCCGCGACCGGCAAGCTCGCAAAGAAGAATCTCAAGAGCGTCCGTCGCCTCATATCGAGATCTCGCGGCATATATCAAGACTTCCCGGCGATCGCAATTCCCATTCAGGCGATCGGCGACATCGCCCAGCGCGGCGTATCGCAGACGTACCACGGCCGGCCGACCGACATGGAATGGGGCGCCGATCAGATTGTGCTGCCGACCCTGACCGACGACAACGGCAATCTTCTCGACGCGGGATGCGGCGCAATCGTCGGCTCTGTCGGCGTCGGCGGCGCCGTGCGCGGAGCGAACGAGGGCGGTCAGCGTCCGGACTTCCTAATCATCGACGACCCTCAAACCGAGAAGATCGCGCATTCGCCGGCGATGGTGAAGACCGTCATCGACTATATCCACCACGACGCGCTGATGCTCGCCGGTCACGACCGCACGATATCGGCGTTCGTGACCATCACCCCGCAATGCTTCGGCGATGTCGCGACGGAGCTCTGCTCGCGCTCCAAGCATCCGGAGTGGGATGTCACGATCGAGCCGTTCGTCAAGCGCAAATGCCCGAATTGGTCGCGCCTCGTTGTCCAGTTCATCGAGCATTACATCGAGGATGCCGCCGCACACGATTCGCGCCGCACCCGCTCGACGGAATGGTACAAGGCCAATCGCGACAAGTTCGCCGATGTCGTCGTACTGGATCCGAAACAGTACGACGAGACGATGGAGGTTGACGCCGTTCATCACATCCTGAATCTTCGCGCACGTCTCGGCGCCCAGGCGTTCGACGCCGAGATCATGATGAAGGTCAGCGATTCCGCATCCGAGCTTGAGGTCAATGCGGACATCGTATCGGAGCGCTTGAACGGCGTCCGCGAGAATGTGCTGCCTGCCGGCACCGATCAGCTCGTCGTCTTCTGCGACGTCAACATCACGAAGAATCGCGGCCTGTCTTATGCCGCCGTCGCGTTCGGCCCTCACCGCGTCTCCGCCGTCGTCAAGTATGGCCGATATCCTGAGCACGGTCCTCTTGTGCCGCCAAATTCATCGGATCTCGTTCGCAACAGGCTCGTCGCCGCCGCAATCAAGGCCGTCGTCGAAAAGATATCAAAGACCGACTTCCGCGACGCGAGGAACCGGCGCGTCCATCCTCTCGCCGTCGGCTTCGACCGCGGCTATCTGCCGCAAGTCATCCATCGCACCCTCTTTGTGATCCGCAAGACGGTGCCGCTGCCCTTCCCGCTCGTCGCGATGCGAGGCTTCCCGTGGGACAAGTTCGGCGTTCGCGAAAAGGATACCTTGAGACGCGGCGACCACGTATTCGCGACGCGTTCGCAATACGGACAGTACCTTGCGGAAATGGCTCCGTACTGGCGCGAGATAATGCAGTCGGGATTTCTTGAAACGCCGCTGCAGGCCGGTTCGCTTTCGCTTTTCGGCACGGACGCCGCCCGCCATTTCGAATTTGCGACGGAAGTCTGCAACGAAAAGCTCATCCGCAAGTATTCTGTCATCCGAGGCGGCAAGACCCTCACCGCGTGGGATTGGCAGACCCTAGGCGAGAACCACTTCTGCGACTGCCTCACCGGATGTTTCGCGCTCGCATCCTGGTATCATGCGTATGACAACCTATCCCAAATCATCGACGGCGTGATAACCGCCCCGGCCGCTTCGCAACCCCAGCCGAACGGCGACGAAATCGCCCCGCACAAGTTCCACCAGGATGATCTTTTCGACCCGATGCGCAACAAGAACATCATCGCCGACTACAACGGCGAGGCCGACGAAACCGAAGGCACACTAGACCCTGACGTTGAGCCCTTCGCCGGCGATGTCGTTTCGACGGTCAACCCGCTCGTCGAGGCTTCGCCCATACCGAAAAGACCCATCGCCCGCCCCAAAAACATTCGCCCGAAATTCAAACGAGGAAGGTATCGCAAATGATAATCCGGTATATCGAGGTGTGTCCGTCATGCGGACAATGGACCCCCTGGCTCAAGGTGTCGTCGCGCATCGTAAACGGGCGCCGCCGCCAGTACGTCAAATGCCGTCGATGCGGCCGGAAGGAAACCGTCGAGTATCGGATGCAAGACGGAAAAGCGCCCGATTCGGGCACAACTTCTACCGTCTAGCGCCCGATTCGGGCACTATTTCGCCCTCGCCGGAATTATTGGCTTTTTTTTGTGCTAAGATAGTGCGCGTGATGACCGCACTACAAAGAGACAACCTGATAAAGAACAAGGCGAGGTACACCGTCTGGATCGGTGAGCTTGACCGCGTGATCCGCGAGATCAGCGTCAACGGAACCGCCTCGGCGACGATCTCGGCGTCTGGCGGCTCCAAGAGCTACACCCGCCTCGACCTCGGCACGCTCCAGAAGCTTCGCGTCGATTACGCCGACCGCGTGAGCCAGATACAAAAGCGTCTCGACGGCGTTCCTCTCTCCGGCATCCGCCGGGTCATGATAACGAGGTGCTGATATGTTCAAGTGCAAAGCCTCTCCACACGCAAAGTTCGCCAACCTGCCGAAAAACGAGCAGAGGCGCGTCGCCGCAATCATCATCGGCGGCATGCGCAAGATGGGCTACTTCGCCAGGGGCGGATATCGCACCGTCCACGGCCCCGATCAGTTCAACCGTCCGCGCATTTCGGCCGAGACCGAAGGCGAGGTCGGTCAGCTCACGATTCACGAGCGCAACCGTCTCGTCGCCCTCGCCCGCAATGCCGCGAGGAATAGCGACCGCCTCGAAGGGCTTTTGACTCAAATCGAGAACAACACCGTCGGCGTAAACGGCGGCAAGGCCGTCTTCGACTTCCCGAAGGGATATGAGGTCGCGGCCGCGAAGATTCAGATGGCCTTCGCGAATTGGGCCCAGGAAGCGGAGTACTTCGAAGATCTCGACCTTCAGGACGTCCTGAAGCTCGCGCTCCGCACCCAGATGCTCGGCGGCGACGTCGTTCTCGTCTTCGACGATGACATCACCGCCGCATCGACAGGTCAGGTCATCGCGTTCGAGCCCGATTGCGTCGGCGATCTTGTAGGTTTCGCCGACAAGTTCCCCGGCTGCAAACAGTACCAGGGCATCGTCAAGAATGCGAACGGAAAGACGATCGGCGTCACCGTCTCATGGTCGCAACGCGGCCTCTCCGTCTACGACGAGTTCGATTCCACCGGCAAGCGCATCGCATGGACCCTCATCAAGCCGGAGGGCCAGCGTTGGCGCGATTCGCTTTTCACGATATTTCGCGGCGTCGGCCGGTTCAACCAGATGCGCGGATCTTCCCGCCTTTGGCCGGGCCTCGGCACCGTCGCCGACCTCACCGACCTTCAGGGCTTCGAGGTCCAGGCGTCAAAGCATGGCGCCCAGAAGATCGGCCAGATTCTCCAGACCGAGGAAAAGAACGAGGCCGATATCGATGCCGCCCTCGACCCTGACGCCGAGGCGCCCGTCGGCACCGAAGACTATCAGGCCGCAGTCGAGGCCGCGCAACAGGCCGCCGAAGAAGCGGACCAGATGAAGCTTGAAACCGAGGAGCTTGATTCTGCCGGAATCCTGTATGACATAATGCCGCCCGGCCTCAAGATGGAGCTTCTTAGCACGTCGCATCCGAACGAGAAGCTTGTCGAATTTTCGACATGGCTGCATCGCGGCGTCGGCTTCGCGATCGGCCTTGGCTCCATCCATGCGACCGGCAAGGCGGACTCGTCATATTCCGCATCACAGGCCGAGATGGTGCTTTCCCAGGTCGAGTTCGACAATGAGTTCCACAAGCTCGAAAAGTACATCCTCGACTGGGTGCTTGCGAATTGGTCGCGCTGGGCTCAACGGTACGGCGTCATCCCGAAGGATTCCGCGCTGCCGAAGGACTGGCGCCGCACGTGCGTCAAGTGGCAACAGCCGCCCCACCGTTCGCTCGATCCCGTCAAAGAGCAGACCGCCCTCAATTCGGGCCTCAAGAACGGCACCATCCTCTATCGCGAGAAATGGGGCCCGGACTGGAAGCAAAAGGCTCTCGCATTCGGCGAGGAGATAGAGTTTTTCAAGGCGCATGGCATTCCGCACCTCGCCTTGCAGACGGCAAACGGATCCGTCATTGATCCTGACAACAACAACCCAAACGCCGATGATGGCGAGAAAGGTGAAAAAGAGTGAGAAAGAAATACAGTCTGATCGGCGAAATCACCGACTTCGACTATCACGGTTTCTGGGGCGACTACTGCTCCCCGAAATCCCTCAAGGCGTTTCTTGATACGCTTTCGGCCGATGACGTCGCCGAGATCGAAATCAATTCGCCCGGCGGCAGTGTGATCCAGGGCGTCGAAATGGCAAACGCGATCAAGAACTGCAAGGCAAAGATCATCGCCCATGTCGTCGGCATCGCCGCGTCGATGGCGTCCGTCATCGCTTGCGCTTGCGACGAGATCGAGATGGAAGAGGCGAGCTTCATGATGATTCACGATCCCTGGGGCTATACCGAGGGCAATGCCGAGGAAATGCGCAAGCAGGCCAGCGTCCTCGACCAGATGAAGACGATCATCATGTCCTTCTATCGCGGCAAGTTCAAGAACCGCACCGAGGAGGAGATTTCGGCCCTCATGAGCGACGAGACATGGTACACCGGCGCCGAGTGCAAGGAGAATGGCCTTGATTGCACGGTCATCGCGTCCGATGTCCGCGCCGCTGCGTCCATCGTCGGCCATAAGTTTGCGAAGATTCCGGACGGCGCGAAGAAGTACCTTGATTCCAAGGAGCTCACCGACGAGGGCCGCGCCGAGATCGAGGCCGCCCGCAACAAGGCCAAGGCCGAAACCGCCGCCGAAAGTTCCACGCAGAACAAAAACGAGGTCGGAGATTGGGAAGCGCGGTACAAGGGCGCGTCCAAGAAGATCAACGAGCTTCAGGCGAAGCTCGACAAGGCCATGCTCGACACCGTGGACTATGGCACCGTGTGCCAGGCGCGCGATGCCGCGAACAAGGCCCTTCAGGATTTCAACGATCAGGTCAAGCAGGCCGGATACGAGAATCTCGCCGCTCTCATCGGCGCGGTGAGCGATCTCACATCCAAGCTTGAGACAAGTGCCAAAGACCTCGCGGATTCCCGTGAGCAGCTTCAGCACATGAAAGAGACGCGGGACCTCCTGACCGGCTCCGTGCTTTCGCCGTCCAACGCCGCGTCGAAATATTCGACGTTCGCCGAGGCCGTCGATGACATCGGCTATGTGGCCGCGTGTCAGAAGTATCCGGAGCTCAAGGCGAGCTACCGCAACAAGAAAAAGTAAAACCTCAAAAAAGGAAACATATAAAATGGCAAAGCGTTTTTTCAGAGTTGAAAAGGCCGACCGCCCCGATCTGGCGGCGATTGGCTCCATCTCTCAGCTGGACGTCAAGGGATACGCATTCCCGAAGATCTTCCCGCTGATGCCCGTCACGGGAAAGAGCGGCACAATGACAGTCGCTCCCGCCGGGCTCACCGCATCCAAGGGCACCAAGGCCCGCGCGAACGGCACGGCCCTCAGCGGCACCGCCATCAGCATGGTCGATGTCAAATGGTCCGTCAGCCGCTACGAAGGCCGCGGCAAGCTGTTCGAGGATGACGGCGCCGCCTATGCGTCCGCCGAGGCCGCCGACAATGCCGGCGCCGAGCTCTCCCAGCGTCTCGCCTGGAACAAGGTCGAAGACGATGCGTTCGCCACGGTCTTCAATGCGACGCGCTACGCCGCCGCGACGACCCTGACCAACCACTCCGTCGTCAAGATCCTTCAGCAGAAGGCGAAGTCGCTGCGCATGTACGGCAAGCCGACCCTCGTCATGACGACGAACGCCTGGCTTGACTTCTGCGAGATCCCGGAGATCCGCTACCGTCTCGAAAAGCTCGCGGGTGCTGCGAACGATACCGGCTTCATCATGACCGATATCGAGAAGGTCCGCGCCGCCGTCTCGACCTTCATGGGATTCAATGACATCGTGCTCTTTGATTCCGAGATCGTCGGCACGTCGTATGATGATTGCGTCGCCGTCATCGGCCTCCGTCCGGAAGCGAACGGCAACGCCGTCTCGACGGCCAAGAGCAAGGCGACCTACGGCTGGACGCCCGTGTACATCCCGGAGGATGCGCCGGCCGACAAGCCTTTCGACATGAGGGCGTGGTATGACGATGACGACAAGTGCAACGTGTACGATGCTGAAGCGTTCCTAGGCGTGGTCGAGGCGTTCAGCGCCGGTGTCGCGATGTGCAAGTTCGACTCGGCGTATACCGAGTATCCTTCCACCGTCGTCAACGTCGGTCGGTAATTAAAGCGGCGCCCGGCGGAAATTACCTCGCCGCCGGGCGCTTCTTTCCAAAACGCAGAAACCACATATTGATTTGAGGGTGTTGAAAATGAAAAAGCTGATATCTCTGGCAATGGCGATCGCCGCATTCGCCGCGTTCGCCGCCAATGTCGTTCCGTTCTCGCCGCAGAACGGCCAGACGTTCAAGCTCTCGCAGGGCGGCAAGCTCACGCGCGTGGAGGCGTTTTCTCCCGTATCCAACGGAACCGTCGCGCTGAGCACGATCTACTCCGCGCCGGTCTACACGAACGCCGTGGAGATCTCCACATTGACGAACATATCGTATACCGTCGTCGAGACAAACTTCTACACTCACGCGGTGACGACCAACTCGTTTCCGAATCTTTCGTTCATAGACGATCCCGGCATCCTTTCCGTCGTGACAAATTCCGTCGTCTCGACGACGACCAACACATGGCCTGTCTACAAGAACACCATCGCCGTCACGAATAGCCTGTTCAGCGGGACGCAGACCGGATACGTCTACACCAACGCGCTCGGCACGGCCAAGTATCTTGCGCCTGGCGAGACGCTTCTTTTCACCGGTACCGGAGTCGGCGGCTTCATCCGCCTCATATTCGAATAATGGGCTGCATCTTCGATCATGGCGCGGCGTTCGATCCGCTTGCCGAATTGGTGAAATGGCGCCAGGATAAGGCGCCGCACCTCGAAGGCTCGTTTCGCGCAAACGTCATCCACGGCGAAAGTCAGGCCGAGAACGCCGGACCTTCGCGCGGCTCGTTCGCCGCCGATCCCTGGACTGTCATGGTCGAGAACATTCCCGCCGAATGCGTACAGATCGCAATCGGCGACACCCTGGAACTTCAGGACGGCACGACCCTCGCCGTCCAGCAGATTTCGCGCGACCCCGCCATTGGCTGGATCATCCGCTGCACTTCAAACGCGAGGGCTCCGCGCTGATGGCATTCACGATCACAGATTCGGGCGTCCTATCGACTCGCGGACGCGGCGCCGCGAAGATAGCGATCGAGATTTCGTTCAAGGATCTCGAACGCTGGGCGCGTCGCCGGCGCATCGATACGCCGAAGCTCATGCAGAGATCTTTCGGCCGTGCGTGTTCCGCGCTTCGCGGCAAGCTCGTCAAGGTCATGAAGAGCGCCGGCGGCGTCGAGGGCGTTCCGAAGTTCAAGGATTTTGAAGACTTCACAAAAGAGCTCCGCGCAAAGACCGGACGCAGCTCGCCCATGGGCGGCGTTCTCGCCGATCGCACAAATATCGTCGCATACAAGAAGAACGGCTGGCAGATAATCGGCTGGCCGGATCATCTTGCAAATTGGGCCGTCAACTTCCAGGATGGTATCGGCTCCACGCAGTACGACCCCTTCCAGAATGACGACGATCGCCGCTTTTGGCATCGCCTCGGCATTCGCGACGTTCCCAGGGCATACGTCCACAACCCGCGCCGCGTCATTCCCGAGCCGTTTGGCGCATACGTTGACAAGTACCTCATCAGCTGGGCGAAAGGCGCGTTCTACAAGGAGCTCGCCCGCCAGATGCAGAAAGCGAGTGCCGCATGATTTCACACCGCACCGTCATGACTAACGCCGCGCAAGCAGTCGCCGATTCCGCCGACGTGCTCGCCTATTGCATCACGAACTTTGGCCGCGGCCTCGCCGTCCACGTCGGCGCGTATGCTCAGTGCATCCCGAATGAAGACGATTCGCCCTTCCTTTGGATCACGCCCGTTGAGGAAAACGAGGCCGTCAACGAGGATGAAATATTCACCGTTCGCATGGTCGTCGGCGGCTGCGTCAAAGGGCCCAACGGCGAAAAGTATATCGAGAGCGTCATCACAGAGCGCACGGCGTCGGCGAACGGCCTCACCGTCGCCGGCGGCAGCAAGGTCATCGAGGATCTGCGTGACATGATAATCTCGATCGTGCGGAACGCAAGAGCCGGTGCTCGCGTCTCTGCAATCCGCCGCCAGGAGAATGACATCGCCCATTTCCCGCTCGATTGGGCCGAGTTTTTCATTTCGTATTACGAACCAGAATCTTTGACATAAAAAGAAAGGAGACATCAAATGTCAGAGCCTACATTCAACCGCTGGGGCGTCAAGTCCGCGACCCTCACATTCGGAGGCGCCACCTACGAGATGGCCGTCGGCAAGGCCGGTCAGGATGAAAACCGCCCTTCGATCGACGTCACGGCGCTCAACGATAACGTCAAGCGCTTCATCAAGGGCGCACTGAAGGAGCTCGGCACCATCCCCGTCACGCTCTACCAGAAGTCGAGCGGCAACATCACGTCGGATGCCGCGCCCGCCGCGCTCACCCTGTCCATCACGCTTGAGAACGGCATCGACGCCGATCAGACCGTCAGCGTGACGATCAACAGGGCCATCGTCGAGGATGTCAAGTATCCCGACGAGGATGCAACCGGCGATCGTAAGGCGACATATACCGTAGAGTTCCGTCCGGACGGATCGCCCGTCCCGGGCAATGCCGGCTGATATGTTTGCGGATTACGCCACGCTCAAGCTGGGCGACGTGACTGTAAAGGTCCGTCGCCTGACCGTGAAGGAAATCCGCGAGAACGGCGAGATCTGGCAAGGGGGCAAGGAATGCATCGGCGAACAGTACGAGCGTCTCATACGCGAGCACGTCAAGCTTGCGGACGATTCGGACTTCGACCCCACCGAGCTTTCCTTCCCTCAGATGCAGAAGCTCGTCGCGGAGCTCGTCGGCCTGCCCGAAAAGAGCACCATTTCGGATTTTATCGCGCTGCTCTCGTAAGCCGGACCGAGAGCGGCGAAACGGCAACGGCTGCATTTCTGCACGAGGGTGAACGCACCCTCGGCGTTTGGCTTCCGCTCGCGCTCGCCGACATCTTCATGGTGCTTGTCGCCATTGTCAGGCAATGGGCCGGCAAGGATTCGAAGATCGAAGTGCCGAAGCGTTCGCAGACCCTCGCATCATGGTGCCTTCCCATCATGTCGAAAGCTTGCGAACACGCCGCCGCCGAGGCCGAGGCCGACCGCAAGGAGCGTGACGCCTTCGCCCTTTTCAACATGGTGAAGGATCTCAAAGAGAAGTACGGGCAACCCGCATGAGCCAGTCCACCCACCAGCTCGCCATCAAGGGCAAGGATCAAACCGGCGCCGCATTCGCGTCCGTCGAAAGCCGCGCCGCCGCCGCCGGCGCGAAGATTCGCTCCGCTCTCGGCGGTGCGCTCTCGGCCGTCGGCGCCTATCTCTCGCTTCGCGCCGTCGGCGACGGAATCAACGAGCTCGGCAAGCTCTCGGATGTCGCCCAAAAGACATCGACGAGCGTTGACGAGCTTACGCAGGCCGCGTCCGCCATGGGCGTTCTCGGCATCAACGCGAATGTCGAAGGTCTCGCCAAGGCGTTTCAGCTGATGGAGAAGAATACCGGACGATCCGGGCTCCAGGGCTTCTATGACACCATCGGCGAACTCGGCAAGGTTCCGGATGCGTCCGATCGCGCCGCCGCCGCGATGAAGGTGTTCGGAAGGTCCGGCCTCGAGTTCTTGCCCCTCATAAACGCCGCATCGACTTCGACGCTCGCCCTTGAGGATGTCGTAACCGCCATGCCGAAGATTCCGCAAGCCGCCGCCGACGCGGGCGACGATGCCGCCGACGCCATGCTCATTACGGCAAATTCGGCCAAATCGATTTGGCTGCAAGGTCTCGGCATGATATGCCGCTGGTTCGGCGAAGATTACGAGGGCGGCGTCCGCGGGGCCGCCTTGAACGCCGGCAACTCCCTCACCTACTACACGAAGATCGCCGTCACGAAGTGCATTGAATACTTCCGCAAGCTTCAAGCTTACATCACGCCGACCTTCGACGCGATCGGCTCTTTCATCGGCGCCATCGTCGGCGGCGGCTCGATCGGCGAAGCTTGGGAAATGGCCGGCCAGACCTTCGACCAGTCCATGGATGAAATGGAGGATCGCATCGAGGAGATCGGCCAGCTTGCCGAGGAACGCGTCGAGCGCATCACAAAGGCATTCGAAGATCAGAAGATCGTCATCGACCGATTCGCAAAGTCATACGGCAAAGCTGCGATATCCACCGCCGCGCGAAAGATTGAGCTCGGCGAGGGTGCCGATATTGCTGAAGCTGCAAAGGCGCCAGCGATCCGCAATGAGCTCATAATGGGCGGCTCGAATGATGCGATGCGCACCGCCATGCTTGGTCCTCAATTGCAGAGCGAGTCGAAAAAGCAGACCGCCCTTCTTGAGAAGATCGCGAAAAACACCGAAAAGACCGCTGACAACACCGAAGATGCCGGCGTCGGCGACGAAACCTATATGGAGATTTGACGATGGCAGACTTAAGCATACAGAGGGATGGCCGCCGCTGGTCCGTGGATTCGACCGGCATCACATCGCTCAGGCGGCCATATCGCATTGTGCTCGACGGCGACAATCTCTCCGCGAATGGTGAGGCCAAGACTTTCGTCGGCGTTCCTGCTATCGGATCGGCGCATCCAAGTCATTCCGGGCTTTTCGTGCAGTCTTACGACGTCGAGGAAGGTCGCGAACACGAGAAGAAGGTCATTGATGTCATCGTCAACTACGGCCAACGCACGGTCGAGACCGTTGGCGAAGGTCAGTCGGCCCAATCCGGCCAGGTCGAGCAATGGGGATGGTCCGGCGGCGAAGACGAGCGCGAGCTTACGACGGCTGCCGACGGCACCGCCGTGCTCAACTCGGCCGGCGATGTCTTCGATTCGGTGCCGACCATCAAGAGCCCCGCACCCGTCTTCACGAAGGTCGTCAAGTTCGAGACGCGGCAATCCGGATGGAGTGCCCACCGCTGCAAGGTCAACGCATCCGATGTCACCATCGGCGGCGAGGTTTTTGCGGCCAAGACGCTCTTTTGCATGGTCGCTGAAGCTCGCGTGTTCGGCGACGGCAAATGGAAGTACCGCTACACCATAGAGCTTCGACACCGCACGAACAAGGTCAAGATCGCCGGAGGCGACAGCGCAACGGAAATCGGCTGGGATGTCGCTATTGCCGACGCCGGAATGCGCGAGAAAGGCACCGACGGAAAGCTTGTGTTGATCCGGCTGCCTGATGCAGAGACCGGCAAGCCGTGCAATGTCACGATGCCTGAGCTGCTGGACGGCTCAGGCAAGCGCATCGCGAGGGATTCAGGCGGAACGCCGCCGACCCCGTACAATTTCAGATTTCAGGCTTACGAGACGACCACGTTCCCTGCATGGTTCTACTCTGAGCCGACTTGATTTGGAGGCGACAAATGATATCGAGATACATGATCTGCTGCAACTGCGAGCGTCCGGACTGGCCGTTCGTTCCGCTTAACGTTCCGTGTGGATCTTCCCGCACGATCGCCGTCACCGGCATCCGTTCAAAGTGCGGCGTCGAAGTGACGGGTTGCCGCGTCCGCGTCACGAATGCGGACGGCGAAACGCTCACGCTTGATTGCGTCAAGGATCGCGGCGCATGGTGTGTCACTTTCCCGGCTTCACATTTCCAGAGCTACGGCACCGTCAAGAATGGCGTTGTCGTCTTCGCCGTCGGCAAGGATGAGCGCGGCAACAGTCAGACGTGGATCGAGCGCTTCGGCGATCTGAAGGTCGAGTCGATAGGTTCCAGCGCAACGCCTGGCGTCGGCGTATCGCACGACGTCTACATCAAGAGCGAAATCGTCGATGGCGTCCAGCATTTCAAGCGCGAAATCCTCACATATTCCGAACGTCAACGCGCATGGGGCGCGGAGTATGTCGGCGATTACATCTTCATCGGCGGCGAGTTCACGCCGTACACAGCGGAGGGTCAGGAATGAGAAAGTTGTATACATCTGTCTATATCGTGTTGATGACTGTCGCGGCCATCGCCGCACCGACGGCAAACGAGGATTTCGTCGTCGAGGAAGACGCCAAGACATACACGAACGCCGTCAACGCGGCAAAATCATACACCGATGCGCAGATCGCGGCGATACCTTCACCCGATCTCTCCCCCGCCACCAACTACACCGACAGCGTGGCGACCACGCTGCGCGGCGAGATTGCAGCCGCGACGCCTGAGGATTACACCACGGTCAAGAGCAACGCCACCGTGGCGGCCGAGGCCGTCGCAGGTCTTGGAGATCTCGCATGGATCGACGGCCTCGAATGGTCGGCTATCCTGAACAGGCCGACAACCTGGGCATGGTCGAACATAACCGGCAAGCCAAGCTGGATAGGCTCGACCAAGCCGAGCTACACGCTCAATGAGATATGCCCCAATTCCGAAAACTGGCTGGGCGTCCAAGGCAACGCTGGCCGGCATATCAAGATTCTTGCCGGCACTTCAGGCGGCAATATCGTCGGCGGCGTGCGAGTGACGGTCTCGACCAAGGACGACAACAACATGACGACCTACACCTACGGCGGCGTTGCCATCAGGCGTAGCGGCTCGAACACTGACTATCTGTGGGATACCACCGATCCGAAAGGCATCGTCCGCCGTTCCGAGCTGACCTCCGCCACGGACTCGCTCGCCACCAACCTTGTGCAGACCGTCATCAACAGTTCCCTTTTCAACCTCACGTATGACGCGCAGCTTCAAGTCACTTGGCAGAAGGTAGCCGAGGACGGCGCGTTCTACGAGAAATGCTTCACGAACATAAACATGATTGGAGTATCGCAATGAAGCGGCTTACGTTGCTATTCGCCATAGCATTTTCGATGAACGCCGGCGCGGAATACTACACCGTGACCCCTTCCGGCGAGAATGCCGCTGTTCGACAGCAATACGTCATGATCGACCAGCACGGCAACATAACCCCATCCAACGCGGTTGCAACCGTGACGGAGGCGGCGGCTACAGCGACACGCCTTGCGGCGGCGGAAGTCGCGGCGGTGGCCTACACCAACGCGGAAGCGCAGACGGCGGCGGCGGTGGATGACTTGGCGGCGGCGATAATCGGCAACTCGCTTGTGGTGTACGAGGATGACTTCATGTATTCGCTCGGCGACGCGATAGCGGTCTCC
>JAFPUH010000041.1 GCA_017395505.1 Kiritimatiellia bacterium | reverse complement strand
TATGGGGCAATCATGGCAGCGCGATGTAAAGACCCTAGGAGGCTGTTGGCTCGCGCACTCATCGGACGTGGGGCATCAAACCCAAAGGCGAAGGAGCTTGTAGCCAAGGCGCATTTCACGCTTGAGCGCGGCACCTGCACGGTAGACGGCAAGGCGTTTTAACAACACAACCCAACCAAGGAGGTAGGTAAGATGAGCGTCGAGGAAATTAGGGGACAACTCGAGACGGCTTTTCATGAGGCCGGGCACGCCTTTGCGTATGTCGGCGAAGGTCGCTACCTGGCAGCGCTCATGGCCGCCGACAATGCGCGCAAAGCCATCAAGTTAGCATGCAATGGACTGGGCGAATTGCCGCCGTATGAATCCAAGGAGGGCAAGTGATGTTGACACCAGAGCAGAGAGCGCAGGTCGTCCAGGCGATGGCCCGTATTACCAGCATGCACTACGACCTCGGGGAGATTGGGGAGCGGCTCGAGGAGTTTGCCGACGTCGAGGCCATTGCCGCGCCATGCTTCCACGTCAACGACGTGGTGCTGTCCATATCATGCGCGAGGGCGCACCTCGATACCGCCAATGCTGTGCTGGACATGTTCGCCAGGCCGAACGAAAAGGAGGGCAAGTGATGGAACCGAGCAAGGTGTTTTTTGCGGTATGGCTCGCAGGCATCGTTGCGGCGATGGTTGCGAGGGTGGTGGGTGAAGTCAGGAGAGTTAAGAGGTAAAAGTTGAAAGTTAAAAGTGAAAAGTTAAGGAGGGCAAGAGAAATGAAGAAGGCAGACAAAGTGAAGTTGGAACGCGAGATCGCGGCCAAAGTGTCGGAGGTCGCGAAGCTGCTGCGCAAGCGCGCAGCTGCGAGCGAGTGCGGGAATCATAGCATATTTCAGGCCGACTTCTTGCCGGGCGGCGCGGTGGTTATTCAGGGGCAGGCGCTGTCGCCGGAAAACACCGCCAAGCTACTCGGCGAGCACTAAAGGCAAAGGAGGAAAAGACGATGGGCTACAAGGTCGAGAAAGCAGGCAACGGCGTGACGACAATCACGGCGGCCCCATACATGGAGCTGCCGAAGCTCGTGGCGTTCGTGCGCGCCGGCGCCGCCGGGTGCCATGTCATCTCCGTGCAGCTCGGCGGCGATTACGTTTTGCACGCCGAGGTCGCGCGCGGCGCGGCTTGCGCGAACCGCCTCGCGAAATTCATGATGAATGGTGTGCTCTCGCAGATCGGAAGACACCGGCGCAGGAGAGTCAACAAGCAGAAGCGCCTGGCGGACGAGGCGAAAGGAGCGGAGGACAGGCAATGAGCGAGGTCGTCTTGAAGGAGTGCCCGGTGTGCGGCAGAGTGTTCGAGGATGATTCGACAAGGCACAACAGGAAGGTGTGCTCGGCGTCTTGCGCCGCGCGCCGAAGCCACGCGAGGCGCGCGGCCAAGCGCCGGCGCGAGCGAGTGCTGAAGCGCCGCGAAAGAGGAGGAGACAACATGAAATCGAGAGACGTTTACAGATTCGCCGAGACGGCGGTGTACATCGTGTTCACGGCGGGCTGGGCGTTCGCCATAATCGCGGGGGCCTGCCGATGAGCGCGAACATGATGCAGACGGGCAGGTATGTGCTCAAGCGCTGCGAGAGATGCGGCGAGGAGTTCGCGGTGCAGCAGTTCATCGCCTGGCACGCGAGATTCTGCGCCGAGTGCCGCCCCAAAAGGAGGGCGGAGCTGCGGAAGGACTCTTTCGCGGAGTTCCTGCCCGCCGGCGAGCGCAGGCGGCTCGCCGCCGAGCGGCGCAGGCAATCGCAGCGGCGCGAGGAGTTCTTCGCGGCGCGGGACCGCGCCTTCGCGCGCGCCGGGCTCCCGATCCCGGTCATAACCGCCGCCTGCGACGGCCCGCGCATCGAGACGCGCGGGCGCTGCGGCGGCAGCCACGCCGGGGGCGTAGACACATCGCCGTGGCGCAGGATGGAATTTTGTTAATCAATCAACCAACAAGAAGAAAGGAACAAGATGAAAATTGCAAAGGACAAGACAGCAACCGCCGTCGTCGTAGAGCCGGAGGCAGTGTCGGCGGAGGTCGTGCCGTCGGAGAAGGACGAGTCGTTGATGGCCAAGGAGCTCACCCGGCAGTGGAGAGCCACGCAGAAGATTCAGGCTCATGCGGTTGTGGCGGCTCTCAGGTTTGGCGCTATGCTGGCTACGGCTGAAGAGGAGCTTTCGAGCGGTCGCGGCAGGGGGCGGAAAGGCGAGGGCTTCAAGGGATGGCTGGAGAAGAACTGCCCGGAGATCAACTACAAGACGGCGATGCGCTGGCGCAAGCTTGCACTAGCGGCTGGTTCTATGATGAAGCTCCAGCCCGACCGTCTCAATCTGGCCCTCGATGACAAGTGGTGGGCGAAGTACGGAGAGGGTCAGAGCAAGATGGTCGTAAAGTGCCGCAAGAAGCTGTTTGCGGTCGAGAGCATTACGGCGCTGGCCGCCCTGGTTTTCGATTACCGCAGTGAAAATCAGATGGGGCGTCCCGAAGGTTCGCAGAACGAGGTGGTGAACGATGCGAGGCGAGCGTACGAAAGCTGGGGGCTATGGGTCAGCGACCTTTCTGACTCATGGGCCCTCAAGAGCATACCGCTTCTGCCGTTGGATAAGGCGAGAGCTGCTCTAAACGCGATGACACCGCTTGTCTCCGCGCTGAAGCGTCGCATCGACACGGAGTCTTGATAGGAGGCGGACCGTGAGAACCGTTCAGCCAGACATATTCGTTGATGCTGAAGATCGGCGTATAGCCTCGTCGTCGCGTTCGCTCTCTGCGATAGCGGCGAGGCTTACGGCAATCAACCCAGACCCGCTCATCAAGGTATCGGAGGCGGCGAGGTCAATACCTGTCGATCCAGAGGTGGTGTACGCCTGGATCGACCAGGGCGCGTTCGAGTACATGGACGTCGGCGGTGGCAAGAGCGGCAAGCCATACTACATGATAAACAGGGCCGGGTTCCTCGAGTTCCTTGCGACACGGCTCAACAAGATTGGAGATGGACAGTGGAAGCAGAAATGACGGCTGCGCCCGCGACTTCGGGCGGATACGCGATGATCGACAGCATGAAGGAGCGGCGGCGCGTAGCGGACCTCAGCGCGGCTATGAGGAGGCTGGACGCGATGCCGCGCGGCGGCAAGACAAAGGCGTTCGCGGCAATCGCGGCGCAGCTTGGGAACATAAGCGCCGGCAGACTCCACAATCTCTACACGGCATGGAAGGACGCCAAGAGGCGAGGAGACGAGAACGGCATGGTCATGGCTCTCGCCGACGGAAGGAAGGTCGCCAAGGTAGGCGGCCGGAACAATCCCTGGGTGCAGATATACATCAAGTTCTGCGAGAACGACAAGAACACAGACGCGGGCGGCTGGGAAGCCATGAGGCGGGCGTTTCTCTCCGGCGAACTTGTGGTGCCGGGAGTCGGCAACTGGGTCGAGGCATGGCAGCGCGAGAACAAAGGCCTGCCGCTGGAGTGGCTGCGCAATCCACTAACTGGCAGACTTGAGCCGCCGGACGGGTGGATGCCGCACGGCACGACTCAGAAGAACCTGGCGTTCTACGCCGGGCTTGATCCTTCGCTCGGCTTTGCCAAGGCGATTTCCAGGCAGGGGCGCAAGGCTGCGCACAAGTTCCTTCTGCCGGTGCTCCAGAGCCGCGTCGGCGTGACGGTCGGCGAGATAACGCAGTTCGACGACGTTTGGCTTAACGACGACATCATAGTTAACGGCAGAGTGTGCAGGCCTCTGGCCTTCGTGGGCTACGACTATTCAAGCGCATTCCAGTGCGCTTGCGCCATGAAGCCTAGAGTGCCGTCGGCGAACGGCGAGAGGATGCAGAACCTTAAGGAGTACGACTTCCGCTGCACTCTGGCCAACCACTGCATTAATACGGGCTTCTGGGCCAAGGTTGCGAGGTTTGTTCTAGAGCACGGCACTACCGCGATCAGGAACGACAAGGTAACGCCGGTGAGAGACAACATCATGGCTGCAGCGGAGGCGTACAACTGGCACATCGAGCTTTGCGAGAGCGGAATCCTCTCCGAGCAGGCCCACGCCGGTCTGTTTAATGGCGTTGGTGGCGGCAACTTCCGCTTCAAGGCTCTTTGCGAAGGCAGCCACAACATAATGCACAACCGTCTTGCCTCGTTGCCCGGATCGAGAGGGCGTGATGCCGAGCATCTCCACGAAAGCCAACCGGCGCTCGTCAAGTATGAGGAGGCGCTTCTTGACGCGGCTAAGACGATGGATCCGATATTCGTTGCGAAGCTTCAGCATGGGCTTCAGACCTTCGAGGAATACGAGTCGGCGTATCACACGCTGGTTAGCGAGGTGATGATGAGCCCTAAGCACCGGCTGGAGGGCTGGGGCGACAGGATGGTTCGCAAGGTTTTCGTTATGGGGAAGTGGCAGAGCGTAGAGGCATTCGCTGCGGACCACTCGCCGGAGGACATGGCGCTTATGGCTGCGGCGGTGAAGAAAAACCCGAAGCTGCTGAAGGATATGCCGATGAGCCGGTTCGAGGCGTGGGACAGCGGGGTCAAACGCCTCATGTCAAAGGGCGAGTGGGCGAGGTTTCCGGTGATAGACATGCCGGCGTTCTTCACATTCAAGCCGAGGGAGGGGCGCCCGCTTGGCGACTTTGTCGAGCTTCAGGTAAGGGACAATGGGCTGATAGGCGTTCGCGACTCCATGTATTTCGGGCGCGACGAGGTGCTTTACAGGGCCGTAGCAAAGGATAGGCGCGGCTATGTGAGCGCGATACCGCCAGGGCGCAAGATCGTCGTGCTTGTCAATCCGCTCATGCCGGAAGTTGCCGTTCTGCTGGATCGCGATAGCCATGATGCAATCGGCGTTGCGCAGAGATATGACCGTGCGCCGGCATACGACCGGCATGCTATCGAGGTCAAGATGGGCGAGCAGGCTGCCGATCTTGCAGCAAAGGTGCTGCCGGTTCGCGGGCGCCATCAGGAGGAAGCCGAGCGCAGGGCCGAGCGCATGGCCAGCAATCTGCGCGTCATCAAGGCGGCCGAGGCTGCGCGAGTGTCGGGTCCAGAGCCGACCGGCGAGGGATACAGCCTGGAGGAGATGACGGAGGCGGATATCTCGCAAGCAAGCTCGGGAGTGGATAGCGAAGAGGCGTTTAGCCTTGAGGAATTGAACGCAGTTTGAGGAGGAGGGCATGAAGTGAACGACGCCGAATTAGAACAGGCCACGCGGGAACTTAACGCTGCTGTGAACGAGGTGGTGCGCTACATGAATAACAGGTCTGATTTCTTTATAGTCAATGTCGGCGCATTTGAGGTTCGCTTCAATCTGGCGAATCTCGGCAAACTAAAAGAGGAAGGAGGCGCGAAATGAAGATGGCGAGACTGGCGGCGCGAGCCATAGATCGCGAAACGGGGAGCGCGAAGCCCGGCGCCGGGCGTAGCGTGTGAAGCCGTGGGCTGCGTGTGGCGGCCTCGAATACTCCAATCCACACCGCGCCTGACCAACAGCGCGTGCCTGCGTCAATGTGGGGAAACTTAGGACTAGTTGCGCTGGCGATACTGGTACTTGTGGT
>JAFPUH010000008.1 GCA_017395505.1 Kiritimatiellia bacterium | reverse complement strand
CTTCGCCTGCACGCACGCAGATTTCACTTCGTCGAAAGATTGGCTTTACGTCTTCGATTCCAAGGATGCCCGTCCATCGCTGTTGTGCCGGTCGGAACCTGTCTTGTTTGTGGGGCACACGCACATCCCTGCGCTTATGAAGATTTTGGCGGAGGATGCGGAACTCGCCCGGTCGTTCGACGAGGATGAAGTGGAGCGTGGCCTGTGCGGGCTGAAGGAGATTCTGCCAAAAAGTTGCACTGTTTCAGGCGGAGCACGTTGTTTCGTGAATGTCGGAAGTGTCGGGTTGCCTCGCGAAGGCTCGTGCGGCACGTACTGCACATACGATGTCCAAAGCGGACAACTACAATTCGTTTTTCTCGCGAATTAACCCCGAAAGGGGAGGCGTGCGAGGGCCTGCCCCCCATTGGTTGAGTAGGGAGTGGGTGGTGTAGCCCGCTGTTGCGGCGGGGGGCGGCGAAATGGTATAATACGCAAAATCTGTTTTGCGGATTTTAGGTATGGCCAAGAAGATAGCGAGCAAATCATCTGAAATCGCGGTGCTCCAGGCCGTCTCGGCGGCGATCGTCAGGGAGCGCAACGTCCACCGTCTGCTGGAGGTCGTGATCGACATCCTCGAGCGCGAGCTTGGCATGCTGCGCGGAACGTTCACTCTGCTGGAGGGCGACGAGCTGCGGATTCAGGCGTCCGCCAGAATGTTGAACGCCGAAGAGCGCGCGCTCGGCCGCTACCACATCGGCGAGGGCATCACCGGCACCGTCGCGAAGACAGGCCGGGCCGAGGTCGTAATGGACGTCAGGAAGGACAGCCGCTTCCTCAACCGCACGAAGGCGCGCCCCATCAACGAGCCGCTTTCGTTCATCTGCGTTCCGCTTGTGCACCTCGGCCAGGTGATCGGCACGCTTTCCGTCGACCGCGAGATGAAGGGCGACACTTCGTCGCTCGGACGCGACCTCGCGCTGCTGGAGATCGTCGCCAACATAACGGCTGACGCCGCGGCCGTCTGCCGCGAGGAGTGCGCCGAGCGCGATGCGCTGATGGCAGAGAACCGTGCGCTTCGCGGGCTCGTCTCGTCGGAGAATCCGGGCGGACTCGTCGGCGACTGCCGCGAGATGAGGTCCGTCTACGAGCAGATAAGGCAGGTCGCGCCGAGCGAGGCGACCGTTCTCATCCGCGGCGCGAGCGGCACGGGCAAGGAGCTTGTCGCGCGGGCGATTCAGGGGCTTTCGGCGCGGAAGGACAAGCCGTTCGTCGTGCTGAACTGCGCGGCGCTGCCGGAGGCGCTGGTCGAGTCGGAGCTTTTCGGACACGAGAAGGGGGCTTTCACCGACGCGCGCGAGCGCCGCATTGGACGCGCCGAGGCTGCGGACGGCGGAACGCTCTTTCTGGACGAGATCGGCGATCTGCCGGTGTCGGTGCAGGTGAAGCTGCTCAGGTTCCTTCAGGAGCGCACGTTCTGCCGCGTCGGGTCCAACACGGAGATCAGGAGCAACGTCCGCTTCATCGCGGCGACGAGCCGCAACCTCGAGGAGCTGATGATGAAGAAGCTCTTCCGCGAAGACCTCTACTACCGGCTTTCGGTGTTTCCGATCGCGATGCCGGACCTCGCGAAGCGCGGCGGCGACATCATCACGCTGGCGCAGTTCTTCCTGGCGAGGATCTGCGCGCGGTACGGCAAGAAGGTGACGCGCATATCGCCGCCCGCCGTGAACATGATGCAGGCGTATTCGTGGCCGGGCAACGTGCGCGAGCTCGAGAACTGCATGGAGCGCGCGGTGCTGACGGCGACTGACGATTGCGTGCACAGCTACAATCTGCCGCCCGCGATGCAGACCGCCGAATTCGCCGAAGATCCTTTCCGGCCCGAGGCGAGCCAGACGCTCGACGCGCGGCTTCAGGCGTACGAAAAGCGCATCCTTGAAGATGCGCTCGCGAAGCACGGCGGCAACCGGTCCGCCGCAGGACGCGAACTCGGCGTGTCGCCGCGCATGATGTCCTACCGCCTGGCCAAGGCGGGACTAAAGTGACTTCGCAGGCGCGACCTTGACGAAGCGGGGCCGCACGCTCGGCCAGTCGGCGAGGAGGCGCTCGGCGAGCGGGGAGGCGGTACGAGCGATGTGCTCGCGCAGGAGCGAGAGCACATCGCGCTCATCGTCGGAACCGGCGGCGACGCTCGCAAGGTCGATGGAGTCCAAGTTGCACTTGAGGTCGAAGTCGCCCGTCTCGTCGAGGACATAGGCTACGCCGCCCGTCATGCCGGCACCGAAGTTGACACCGGTCGGCCCGAGAACCACCACCTTGCCGCCCGTCATGTACTCGCAGCCGTGGTCGCCGACGCCTTCGGCGAAGAGCGTTGCGCCGGAGTTGCGGATGGCGAAGCGCTCGCCCGCCGTGCCGGAGATGAAGATCGATCCCGAGGTCGCGCCGTAGCCGATCACGTTGCCGACATTGCCCTTGATCGTAATCGCGCCGCCCGAAAGGCTCTTGCCCACATAGTCGTTGGCCTCGCCGTCGAGCGTAAAGGCGATGTCGCGGTGCAGGAACGCGCCGAAGGATTGCCCGGCGGTGCCGGTGAAAAGGACGGAGAGTTGGGAGTTGGGAGTTAAGAGTTGAGAGTTAAGAGTTTGGAGTTGAGCGTCGGGAGTTGTAGGTTGGGAGTTGTTCGCCGCGAGCCAACCGGAAAGGGCGGCGCCGACTGAGCGGTCGCAGTTGGAGATGGTGCGCTCGAGACGTGTTTCGCCTTTGGCGATATATGGTATCAACTCGCGCTCGTCGTAGTTCTTCTCGTTAGTTGGAGTTGGAGTTTCGAGTTCGAGAGTGGAATTGCCGACTTTATTTGAGGCGAGGATCGCCGAGAAGTCGAAGCGGGTGTCGGTGGATTCCAGGAGATCAGTGCGGCCGATGGCGTCACGGAGCGATTTGAGTCCGAGGGCGGCGAGTGTTTCGCGCACCTCTTCCGCGAGGAGATGCAGGAAGTTGACGATATGTTCTGGCTTCCCGGCGAATTTCTTGCGCAGGCATTCGTTCTGGGTGGCAATGCCGACAGGACAGGTGTCGCAGTGGCAGCGGCGATCCTGCACGCAGCCAAGAGATACGAGGAGCGTCGTCCCAAAGCCGAATTCCTCCGCGCCGAGAATCGCGCCGACGATAATGTCCTTCGCGGTGCGGAGTCCCCCATCGACCTGCAGCTTGACGCGTCCGCGCAGATTGTTCTTGACGAGCGTCTGCTGCGCCTCGGCGAGTCCGAGTTCCCACGGCAGCCCCGCATGCTTCATCGACGTGAGGGGCGCAGCACCCGTGCCGCCGTCGTAGCCGCTGATGAGAACGACATCCGCGTGCGCCTTGGCGACGCCCGCCGCGATGGTGCCGACGCCCGCCTCCGAGACGAGCTTCACCGAAACGCGGGCGGAAGGGTTGGCGCATTTGAGGTCGTAGATGAGCTGCGCGAGATCCTCGATGGAGTAGATGTCGTGGTGCGGCGGCGGCGAGATGAGGGTCGTTCCCTCCTTCGCATGGCGCAGGCGGGCGACGAAGGCGTTCACCTTGTGCGCGGGCAGCTGTCCGCCCTCGCCGGGCTTCGCGCCCTGGGCGAGCTTGATCTGCAGGTCCTTCGCCGCGCACAGATACTCGATCGTCACGCCGAAGCGTCCCGACGCTACCTGCTTGATGCCGCAGTTGGCGTCCGTGCCGAAGCGCTCGGGATT
>JAFPUH010000040.1 GCA_017395505.1 Kiritimatiellia bacterium | reverse complement strand
TTCTCCTCCCTTCCTCCTTCCCCCCTGCACCCCTCATCCTTCTTCCTGTCTTTTCCATGTGCTGACGCGCCTGGGATAAAATTCCGCACCCTAAGACAAAGACAGAAAATTTCATTTGAAATTTACAGTTGCTGTCCCCAACGGTCAACGGTCAAAGCTGGGGCACAGCGGCGGCAACCCTGTCAAAGAAAATGGCGAGGGAGGCTCTGTCTTCCTCCCCCGCCGAGGCTGCGACGTGGTGTGTGTGTGTGTGTAACGCCGCAGCCAAATTGTTTCTTGTCTTACCAGACCGAGAAGATGGTGCCGTAGACAACACGATAGCGTGTTCCTCCATCTACCGATTCGCTGATGACCTTTGCACCAGTGACAGAGGTTATAACCTTACCATCTTCGAGCGGAGAACTCACTGTCAGTATTGCATTTTTGTTCGCAAGCAAGAGTTTCCCGCTGCCACCTACCGTGCACAACACTGAAGCGACACCCTCGACAGGGACATTGCCGTTCAGTGATAGAGTTCCTGTTCCAGAAATCTCCGAACCATTATTTATAACTGATTTATAGCCAGCATACGCATACACCGTCACACCTGAATCGATTGTCATTGTGACGATTCCTGCCTTCCAATTCATGTCTTTTCTTACGATTACAGGATGCCCAGCCACGTTCGACAATGTTGGATTCCATTGATCGCCCGTGCAATCGGAAGGGACAATGACGGTGTCATCCGGGCCAAGAGTAACCGGATTGTCTCCATATGTGAAGGAGTTGAAACCGAAACTAGTCGTAGTTATCTCTGCAGGAGAAGGAACAAGTGAATAGACATGGTAGTCACCCACAGAGACATCGTTCACTCTCTTCGACGTATCTGCGCTGGAGACCGTAAGCGCGACAACAGACTTTATGACGCCAGCATAAAGGGTCCAAGGCTCGGCATTACTGTTGCTAGAATTGCTGAGAACGAGCGTACCATTGCCGTACTTAGCTACCGGATTGCTGCCAGAACTCACGTTACTGGCATATATCTGTGCGCTAATGGTCAGTGTTGCATCATCGCCCACAGCGATGCCAACACCTTTTCCACCATAAACACCTTGGTTTGAGACATTGCCGAAGCCAATTCCCGCGGAGACACTAGAAATTTCTGCCTCGCCAGAAACAAGTTGGATCTGCGCCGTGGACTCAGTCGCAACTCCACCATAAAGCGAAAGATTACCTGAACCACCGATTGTAGTCGTGCAACCATCTGTCAGAATCAAGTGATTACGGAAGAAGGTTGACACACTCCCTTTTTGAGATATATTAAGGGTACCTTCATTGACGATATAACCATCGCAAACATCTCCACTCCATCCAGAGAAATTGCCATATGAGAGGTTGAGTGTTGCTCCTGATTCAACCTTAATGAACGGATTCTCAATCGCATCACCGTTGAAGATTACACCAGAACCATCATTATACTCGCATTGAAGCGTGAGCGAGCTCTCTCCGCTTACGGCAACATACTTATGCGTTATTGCCGCGCCTAGCGTGCCAAGGTCTACGCTACCGCCCGTAAGATTGACAAGTCCATTACCACTGGTAATGCCGCCTGTCACGGTCCCTGCAACATTCAATGTGCCATTCACAACAATACCGTTTACAGCGCTCCATGTCTTGCCCGAAGCAATTGTAGCTGATGCTCCAGAATCAACGATTATCTTACCGCCCACGGTATTCTTATGCGGTTTCGAAGAGCCGATCGCAATACCGACAGCTTGATTTGCCGTAAGCGAGCCAGTAAATTTGGATACATCTTTGATGAGCAAATAAGCAGAATAGTTGTACCCAGCGCCCCAGTTCGCGGCATTGCCCAAATCATTGCCGCTTGCACCAGTGGTTGCCGCTACCGGCACAGACAAAGCGCCTTCACCCTCAATCTTAGCGAAAGCGTTGACATACGAGGGCGAAAATGCCGTAAGCGTCAATGAAGCGCTACTTGGTATTTTGACAGTCGCAACAATCTCCTCATTGGGCAGATACCCAGATACGGCGCCTGTGATTTGTACACTTGATCCAGAAATACCGTAGAGGTTGAAGTTCAACGGACTGCTCAACGCACCAACCGGCAACACGACCGTTCCGGTCCACCCTTCCGCCCAACGAGCAGTAGCCGCAGATTTCAGAGCGGATGCAAGCTCAACCGTTCCATTGCCAGTAAACGAGCCGGAGAAGGTATAAGAGCCCTCAGAGAAAACAATGTTCTTGCCGTTCAGTGTTATCGAATCATCTGAATTAAAAGCGAGCATAATCGTCTCTCCGCCTGTAGCCGCATCCACAGCCCCCTGCAGTGAATTATATGGTGTAGAGCCAATCTTTGCTGCAACATAATATACCGATGTTCCCGAACGCTCAAGCCCCCGAGGAGAAAGTTCGTCTGCCGTCCAATCATCTTCTTCTGTTCCATCAAGTATAGTCAATGTCAAGGAGTGGTTTGCAGCCATCGCCAACAAAGCACCAGTTGCATCTCTATAATATCCACCAGCATCATCTTTTGCCGCATAAAGTTGCAACGTAACCGCACCTGGATTGGTTTCGGCATCCTGTGCATTCTGCTGCAGGTAATAGTCACTATTACCCGTTACGGAGAACTTAGTTAGGTCAAGTGCTGTGGTCGTAGAGAAAAGCGTCAACTTATCTGTTCCTGTTGGCAGAGTGAGGCTTGTGACATCAAGCGTCACTGTACCAGAAGCGGGGAGCGCGAACGCATTACCCACCGTGATTGCAGCACCTGTTCCAGCAAACGATATTCCTGATCCGCTCGCCATTTCCAACTTAGGAAGCGAAAGCGTACCATTAACCGTCAATGTGCCATTAACAATCAAGTTAGCAGAATTGGCGACAGCTGCATTTGCGGTAACCGTTGCCGTTGTTCCCTCAAAGGTACAGTTTTTGACAGAGAGAGAGGTGCCTCCAGCCATGTTCAAAGTAGCGTCGGACTTTATCACAATATCAATTCCGCTTAGATTGTTCACGTTGTTATTATTTTGGAATTGACCTGCTTCTACTACAATCGTGCCGTTCCCACTCATTGTAGTATTATTTAGCGGGAAACTATTGGATCCCTTCTTGGTGAAAGTATGCCCGTTCAACACTATTGATGAGGATGCACCAAAATGTATATACTTGCTCCCGCCCCACGATGCATTACCGGTCAAGGAAACCTTCCACCTCTTGTCGCTACCCATATCGCTGTTGTTATTTATAAGTGCACCATTCCCGTCTGGGCCATTTCCACAGATATATATTTGGTTCTCGACGTAGCAATTATTTACATCCAACGCGCCGCCTACACCATTGCCATCAGCTGCAATTGTGACAGACCCAGAACCAAACACTTGCGATATATTGTCAGATTTTTTTTGATTAACCTTTATCGTGCCTGCTTCGATAATCGTGCCTTGCGATATAGTATTTGCAGCATTTTCCAATATCAACACTCCTGCGCCGCGCTTTATGAGTTTGGTTGCGGTAATCGGAATCGAGATTGTGGTTGTGTTGCCAGAATCGACATAAACTACCAACGTTCCACTGTCCGATGCAGTCCATTCATCCGCAACAACTTCAGCCGTCGGATTCAAGACGAGAACACCATCCGTTACAGATATTGAGGTCGTAACGGAAAGTGCGTTATTGACCGTCGCAATTCCGTCACCTGCCTTTGAAACTGTCCCTGCGGAAATCGCGTCGCCAGACAAGGTCATATCACGGTTATCAGCAATAAAGTCAAGTGAGCTGACGGTCTTTGCGCCACTTACGGTAATCGCGAGGGGATCATTTGACGCACCGCTATCAGAAAAGACAACCTGCTGACCTGTTGTATAGTTGTCTGTACCTCCATTGAAACTCGTGTCAGACCAGGTTCCCGATGCTCCCCTCCAAGTAACATCCGGTCTCAGATAAACACCGAGCTCATATTTGCCCGAACCGGTGTATGTTTCCCTTGAATAAAGCTCCCAACCAGAACCATTGCCCCCGTGATTCAACGTAACATTGGCCAAATTGAACTCGCCATCTGCAGGTGCTGTAAGAATCGCGAAATATGAACCGTCCGCCTTGGAGGACAGGTTTATTTCGGAAAGATCGACATTTATCGAGCCGCTCAGCGTCAACGAATCTGTTACGGTCAATCCTCCTGTGATGCTCTTTGGCTTCAGAGTTGCGCCATTCGCCAATGTCAGCATAGGCGTTGTGCCTGTGCCTGAAATGTAGCCTGTTACTGTGAGGGTCGAGGAATCTGCAACCCGAGTCACGGAGCCATACAGCTCGAGATTCTTCACAGAAAGAGTTGGCGCTCCGCTACTGTATTTTGAAAAATCAAGTCGACCCCCTGAACCAATCCTGATTGTCCCATTCTCGCACGTGCTCAATGAACCATTATTACCATTGAAAATCGTTACACCGCCCTCTTCAATATCCAACATACCAGTACCCGTAATGGTGCAAATTGAGAGGTACAGCTGGTTCGCTCCTGTTTTTGTTAATGTGTGTGTGCCAAGCTCAAGCCTGGAAGGCCAGTAATTATAGTGCAGTGAAAGCGACACATAAGTTGTATCGGCAACAACTTCAGCATCGCCATCAAGTTTAATCGTCTGGAATCCAGATAATTTTGTGTCGTTGTTATCTTGTGCTGTAGATGATGTCAATTTTGCCCCCTCTTCAAGGACAACTTGATTTTTGCGAGAGGTATATGCACCAGAAGTCGCATCATGATGATTCACATCAAATGTTGCATCGCCCTTAACACGTATATAATAATTATCGCGCCCGATATTACCAAACGAGGTCGCATCGCCCATCTTCACAGTTCCGCTCTTGATTACAGCCTCGCCTGTATATCCCGTATTGCTCTGGGACATAGTATATGTGTTCCCTGCGCCAGGGTCAAGGATAAATGTAGCAGCACCGGTCAATCCTCCATTCGCCAGGGTAAAGGCCGTTCCTGAAATCGTTACGTTGCCTGTATATTCGGAAAGATTCAACGCGGCTAGCGTCAATTGCGAACTTGTCACTATTGTAAGATCGGCAGAACCAAGTAGCTTAAGTGTCGCCATGGTCGTTGCACTGTCAATTGTGATTGTGCTTGCCTCGCTTACCGTCACTTCTGCGCTTGCCAAAGCGCTAAACACTGGATCGCATGCGCCCTCGCCCATCGTCCATGTGATAGCACTAAAGTCCTTAGTGCCGCCTACCGTGGCAGCATAAGTACGCGCAGTAAGGATTTTAGTTATCGTTCCTCCAGAAACGATAAGATCGGCAGAAACGGCATCATCAGTACCGATCTTGACATTAACATCTCCACTGGCAGTCAATGTGCCTGAGCAGACAGCAATGCTCACTGTTGCGTTTTTCGATACGCCGGCTGGAAGGACAAGTGTAGAGCCTGCATTAAGTGTCACATCACCAGAAATGGAAGAAGGCGAGTTGGAAATGTCTAGCGTACCGCCGACCGTCAATCCACCATTCACTAACAATGTCCCACTGCCTTTCAATATAAGCGTGTTGCCGCTATCTACCTTTGCCCCTTTGCCATCACGATTATTGATTGTGAATGTGGCCCCAGTGTCGATATCAACAGTAGCAGTACCCTTCACTTCAGTCGCAGAGTTGCGGTTAAAAGTGAAAGACTTTTCAAATTTGAAAACAGTGCTATAACCAGATGCGCCAAGTTCAACTATACGATCCGTTGCATCGCTCTTACTATCCGTTATTGTATATGGCTTCCCTTCAGCAGCCAATGCCTTCACATATAGACCACCAAAAGATAGCGGCGAAAACTGCGCATCGGAACTCTCTCTATAACCAGCCTCATCATATACTAGCACTTTGCCTGGCGCAGCATAAACAGAAGTCTGGTTTCTGGCAAAGCGTTGCCACGCAATGGTCTTGTCTGTAGTCTGAGTAGCTTGTGTAGGGTTCGCGTTATAAACCCTCATTTGATACTCAGTACCCTCTGTTCCATCCGCAGCAACATTTATAACAGTACTGGCGTGAAAGTTCTCTTCAGTTGATTTTGCTCGCCACAGAACCACACCATCTGTGCTACCAAAAGCTTCGTAGCCTGTAGTCTCATATGGCGTCGCCCATGCTTGGCCTGTTGCGCAGAGAGCCAGCATCATTGTGACTAGTCGCACATCTGGCACGACCAATTCTTTTAATCCTTCGAGTAGATTTTTCATTGTAATTTTTCCTTTCTCTCTTAGCGTGTTTCTCTTTAAGATTGCTCAAGGCTTCCTTTTTTTCGCTTTCTTTCCAGGTTTTTTTGCCTTTGTAAGATGCTTTGACAGACTCTTCCTCGCGGGTGACGGTTTGGGCGGAATCCTGAAATGACTCGCCTTCTTGTGCGCCGCTGATTCTTTAATCTTGCGCACATAGACATCTCGCAGGACTTTCATTAACTCGTAAAACACATCAAACTTGTAATTTTCATTTGTAATGTACTCCATCGGCTCGATGACATTGAACAACAAGGTAATAGCATCCGTATCACACACTACGCGCAATGTTTTCTTACTGATAGCTCCGCAACGATAGAGTTCCAACGCGGATGAGAAATAGTTTTTGACTAAACGACGAGCCTTGTCATCTTCTTCAGTCCATGGCTTAAACCGCTCAGTTGCGGTCACAAACTTGTCGTAATTTGAAATAACAACATGTCCCTTTTCGTTTTGCTTGTCAGTCCGTACATCAGATTCTGGAGGCGTATCGAACGGCGAAGCACCTGGAAGCACCCCAGCCTTGCGCAAATCGTTCCAGCGGCGATAAACATCGCCAATAGTACGGACGGCCGTCAACATTTGATCTTCACCATAGCGAAGATTGAAGGAATGAAGATTCATGGTCTCGTTAACTTTCGCCGTTACCACAATGGCAAGGAAGGCGAACACGGCGGCAATAAATGATATCAACGTTCCAAGATGCGTATAGGAAAACCTTGCCAAACACTCTTTCTTAGCGTTGGCAACATCAAGCCAATTTAGGGCAAGAATGTCATAAAGACCCAAGGCGATCACAACGACAGAAAAGACGGCCAAAGTCCAAACGCAACACTCCATCTTAAGGTTGCCACGCTTTGGTGCATTATCTTTCTTTACCAACTCATATCCGAACATTCTCGCATCCTCCTATCTGAACACGTTGCAATTTATATTATAACGCGTGAAACCGAACAAGCTAATTGATTTGTCCAAAGACGTTGCAACATCGCGACATGAATTTGCTGAAGGCAAGGGAATCCCGCACGAGCAAATTGTTCGGGACACCAGAAAGATGTTGCTGCGTTGGATTGAAGCGGACAAGTGCCGAAGTGTGCGCAAAGCCGTGTCGCGATAATTGCGCGACGCGGTTTTGACGCAAGAAGCCCTACCCTTCAATGCAAGCATGAAGGTAGAAGCTACCTTTACCACACCACTATTCAAACCACACCTCAGCCCCTTGTTTTAGGTCGGGCTTGGTGCGGGACTCTGACACCTCCCCCGATGCATCGGATGAGGTGCCTGAGATGAACCTTGAAGATACAACGGAGAAGGCGAAACTGCATTTAGGATGCAGGACCCTTTTTCTGTTGCGTCTTCGGGGTGAAGTTTCTCAGGCTTTCATCCGACGCGATCCCAGACGTGTTCCTGGCGCACCACTAGCACCATTTCCACGCGGGAAATCTAACCCAACGATTTGCGAACCCGTGCTCGCCTATCATCAGACGTAAGTTAGTTTACCAAAAATCCTCACTCTGTGCAAGGGGTCAAATAAAACAAATCGCCGCGCTCATTTCAAGCGCGGCGGGATGGGAAAGAAATTACATCGCCAATTTGCGGACGGCGGCTCGGATGCGATCTTTGGCTTCTTCCCAATCAAAGGGAACAAGCATTTTAGGCATAGGCATCGTCTCGGCATCGACGAAATATGAGAGGCTCCGCATAGCCAATGCTGGATTCGCCTCGGGATACTTCTCGCTGTACCACGCAAAAATGTCATTGAGGGAATAATCATCCAGCAAACGGGCCATGTCGACAAAGTCCTTGCGTGTCCCGCGATTTGTTCGCATCGAGGAATAGCATCTGAAAGTTTCCTCCTTGACGTTCCCAAGACATGCCGCAAACGCCAATGTGACCGGATCGAGAGAGCGAATCTGCTGGGCTTCGGCAATCATGAAAGGCATGGTATAATGGGCAACAGTCGCCCTGATGTCCTCAAGAGTTCCACGCTCCAACACACGCTGAATCACATAGCGACAATGAGTGCGATCATCGATTGTTTCGGGATCTACATCCCAAAACAAACGTTTCGACAGATTCTTGATGAAACCACTCATCTTTTTAGCCCCTCATAACTTAAGAGATATGATACCAAATCGCCGCGCTCATTTCAAGCGCGGGATTAAAAGCAAAGGCCACACACTGCACGGATGGCGAGCGAGGCGAAGGCGCAGATGAAGATCGCCTGCATCACGCCGCAAATCTTGCGGATCGTCGCAAAAGCGGCGAAACCCGCAAGCGCCACCGCAACGATATCAATGAAAAATCCTCCATCCGCCGACGTGTTCCACATCGACATTCCGGCGAATGACCACGCCGCCGACAGCATTAGCGACATCGTTACCGGCCTCACTCCCGCAAAAATCCCCTTCACGACCCGACTTTCGCTGAACCGCTCCATCGACGCAAGCGCCAAGCTAAGCATCAGCGACCCAGGAAGGACCAGCGCGAAGGTCGCCAACACCGCCCCCGGAATTCCGCCCAGCCTGAGGCCGAAGAATGTCGCCGCGTTTATGCCGATCGGCCCGGGAGTCATCTGGGTTAGCGCCATCAGGTTGGCGAACTCCTCCGACGGCAGCTGCAGGAATCGTGCCGCTTCGCCGACAAAATCGCTGATATACATTGGAACGAGCACATATCCGCCGCCGAATGCGAGCGCGCCATACTTAAGGAATATCGGCACCACCATCGCGAGCGAATTGAAGCGGCGCGAACCGGCGGCGCGAATCGGGGTGAACTCGACAATCACGCCGACCAGCATCGCCGCCACCAATACGAGCGCCGGATTCGCCCCCGACAGCAAAAGCGCCAGCCCAACAAGCATGGCGGAATATCCATAGCGCCCGACGACGCTCTTTCGCCAGCCGCGAACTACCATTCCGGCAATCACGCCTGTCAGCGCCGCGCGAAGTCCGGCGAACGCAGCGCCCAGCCACGGATTATCAAGCGGAATTGCTCCATATCCCATCGAAACACACGTAAATATCACGAGGCTCGGCAGTATCACTCCCGCTAGCGCGACGAGAGATCCCGCGACTCCCGCCACCTTTCGTCCGACATAGACCGCGCAATGTGCCGCCATTATGCCTGGAAACGTCTGAAAAAGCGAAAGAGCGTCGACAAGTTCGCCTTCCTTCGTCCATTTCAGCTTTCGCGAAAAAGTATCGTCTGCGACTGCGATTATCGCGTAGCCCCCGCCCACCACGAAGAGGGCGATACGGAACATCTCGAAAAAGAGGCGGACAAGCTTCATGTCAGAACTCCGCCAGCCACATCGCCAAATTGGCGCACGCGACGGCATCGAAGAGTCCGTCATGCCATGTGCGCCCCTCAATCTGCGGCACCAGCCCGAACATTTCGCAGAGGTCGCCAAGCTTGTAGCTCGGCAGGCCTGGATATCGCGCCTTTGCGACCTTCAGGGTATCGGTCCACGGTCCCCACTTCGTAAGCGGGGCGATGCGCGTTAGTATCGTCCGCTCGCAGGCGATGTTGTGGGCGACGAGACGGCGTCCCGCCAGATGGGGATAGAAGTCGTCCCACTGATTCATAAGCGGCTCGAAATCGGGAGTGAGGGGCGTTCCGAAGAACCACTCGCGCGTCTCGACGACTTCGAGGTCGCGGACGAGCGCAAAACCGAGCTGCCAAGGCTCGTTGCGCCCGCCGTCCTCGTATCCGGTAGTCTCGAAGTCGATCGCCGCGAATTCCATCAGCGTACTGAGGCGGCAGCCTTCGCAGCCAGATCGGCGAATGCGACCTTGTCGCGCGGATGCACGTCGTTCATCTCGCCAAGGCCAGCGGCGAAGGTATCGACGAATATGGCGCCGGTCTCCTCGGCCACCTTCTTCTGCGAAGCGCGGTAGGGCTCCCACGGACGGCCCATCTTAGGCAGGCCGACCATCACGAAAGGAACCTTCTTGCCGCCGCGAAGTTCGTTGACGACGGCGCGAAGCGTCTCCTCCTGATAGGCGGAGTCAGTCGCGGTGTCGGGCGCGACGCAGGTAGTCGCGTTGGACTCGCCCTGATACCAGAGAATTCCGGTGAGCGGCAGCTTGGGCAGCTTGGAAATGCCGTTGTCGTACATCTTGGAGACGGGCCACCAGTAGGCCTCGCTCTTGTTGGCGCGGCGACGAGGATACTCGCGGGCCACCCAAGCGCACGGGAAGTCCTTGTTCTGGTCGAGGCGGTGGCGGTTCGTCGCAATCGCCGCGAGGCTCGGATAGAGCGGCTTGCCGTCGCCCTTGACAGTGCACATCGTCTGCTCCGAGAGGAACGACTCTGTCGGTGCGCCGCCGGCCGCAACATAGAGCATGGCGACGGGCTTGCCGCTAGCCTCGGCACGACGGATGGCGAAGCTTACGCCGAACGCACTCTTGCGGGGCGCATTCTGCGGGGTAAGCCTGGTCCATAAGCCGTCGTTGAAGTCCCAGAAGTAGATTTCGAGCTTGGCGAGGCGGTCGAGCTCGCCTTTCAGGCGCTCCTTCTCGACGGGCGAGGAGCTGAACTCGTTCCAGCCCTTCTGCATGTTCGACTGTCCGGCGCAGAGCCAGACCTCGCAAGGCTTGTCCGACTTGAACACCGCAGGAATCTCCGACGGCTCGGCGGCAGGCTCGGTAAGCGCCTTGAAGGTGGTCTCGGCGATTATGCGGGCGCCAGACGCGTCGGGGTGGATCTTGTCCTTCGCGAAGATCGAATCCATGTTCTCGCGAAGCGGCTCCTGCATGTCGATTCCACGCGCGCGGGTCATGCGGGCGACCTCCTCAAGGTCGCGCTGCATGAGGAAAGGCTCGGGGCTGCGGTAGAAGCGCTGACCTTCGGTGAGCGGCGAGAGCTTCGTCCAGATGTAGAACTTAGGCTTCGGCGACTGCTGCACGTAGTCCGCCAGCAGGGTCATGTAGTCGTGGACGAACTGCCCGCGCTTCCTACCGCCGGCATACTCCTTTATGTACTCGCCGTTGTCGTTGATGCCGAGGTTGCAGATGACGACATCGGGCTTCCACTCGAGCGCCGCCTTGTGCTCGGGCATGTAGCGGTAGCCGCGCTTCTCGTTGCCGCGCATCGAGTCGAGGTAGATTCCGCGGCCGGAGTTGCCGAAGTTGCGAACCTCGTACTGGCCGGGGAAGCTCTCGTCGAGCATCTTCTGGAGCTGCGCGGGGTAGCTCTCGACATCCCTGTTCTGCAGGCCGTAGCCATACGTTATGGAGTCGCCTATACAGGCGACCTTTGTCTTGTCCGCGGCGCACGCGGCAAGGGCTATCGACGCAAATACGACGGCAATGATTTTAGTTTTCACGGTGCTATTATATCAAATCTATACCGCATCAGTAAAGAACGCATTCTGCAAACAACAGATTCGAGGAAACAAAAAGGGCCTCAGAGAAATCTGAGGCCTTTCCGCATTTGGCGGAGGGAGGGGGATTCGAACCCCCGGTACGGGTTTACCCCGTACGACGATTTAGCAAACCGCTGCCTTCAGCCACTCAGCCATCCCTCCAAATCGTCAAACGGCGCGTATTATATCATATACGCTGCTCACCGTCAACGAACACGGCCGAAGGTTTCCAGCTCTTCGGGTTGATGACGACGAGGTCGGCGAAGTAGCCCTTCTGCACCTTGCCCAGCTCCTTGCCCCAGCCGAACTCGATCGCCTGGTTCCAGGAGGTCGTGCGGACGAGGTCCTTGAGCGGGATGCCGGTGACGTCATGGACGTTCTTGAGGCCCATGCCCATCCAGAGCGTCGAGCCAGCGAGGTTGCCGCCCTGCACGAGACGCGCCTCGCCACCCTTCAGCAGGACGTCGAGACCGCCCATCGAGAACGCATAGCCGTCCTTGCAGTGCGAGCAGCGCAGGGAGTCGGTGATCATCTGGACGTGCTCGAGGCTGCGGCGCGTGAAGATGAGGCGCAGCATGTCGGGGCAGAGGTGGATCTTGTCGCAGATGACTTCGGTGTTGAGGTCTTCGATCAGGAAGCCCGCGCCGACCATGCCGATCTCGCGATGGTGGAGCGGCGTCATCTGGTTGCAGAAGTGGGTCATGTGCCTAAGGCCGTTCTTGTAGGCCGGCATGAGGTCGGCGAGCTTCGCGCCCGTGTGGCCGCAGCTTGGCACGATACCCATCTTGATGCACTCCTTGGCGAACTTCGCGCCGCCCTCGGTCTCGACAGCGTAGGAGATCTCCTTTACGGGGAAGACCTTGTTGATCTCCTTGACCTCCTTGATCTCGGGCTTGCGCACGAACTTCGGATTCTGGGCGCCGCAGCACTTGATGTTGATGAACGGACCTTCGAGGTGGATGCCGGGAACCTTCGCGAACGGCGCACCGGCCTCGACATAGGCCTTGGCGTTCTTCGCCGCGACGAGCAGCTCCTCGTGGGAGACGGTAAGCGTCGTAGGCAGCACGGTCGTCACACCCTCGGCGAGCTTGGCCTCGGCGAGCTTGAAGATCGCCTGGGGATCTGGATCGCAGAAGTCGTACGTCAGCGCACCGTGGGTGTGCACGTCGATGAAGCCGGGCATGACGTACTGGCCCTTCACGTCGACGATTGTCGTCGCGCCCTTCTCGGACACCGCGCGTGTCGTTACGTCCTTGATGCGCTTGCCCTCGATTACGATCGTCGCCTTCTCGACGTCAACGCCGGGCGAGATCACGTGAGCGTTCTTGATGATGGTCTTCTGCATCGCAGTTATCTCCTTTGGTGAGTTTGACGGAATTATACCATAAGCCACGTTAAAGGGCAAGGTTGAGAGCCGACTCGATGGACTTGTCCATGTCGTAGTACTTGTAGCCGCCGAGACGACCGCCCACGGTTAGGTTAGGCACCTTAGCGGCCTCGGCCTGATACTTCGCGAGCAGCTCGCGCGACTCGGTGTTGTCCACCGGATAGTACGGCTCGTCGCCCGGACGCCACGTAGCGGAATACTCGCGCATGATGATTGTCTTCGGCGAATTCATGACGGCGGCATCCTCGGGATGGTAGTGCTTGAACTCGTGGATTCGCGTATAGGGAACGGATGCCTCGGTGTAGTTGACGACGGATGTTCCCTGATAGTCCTTGACGTCAAGTTTCTCCGTCTCGAAGCGCAGGGTGCGCCACGGCAGGTGGCCGAACCTGTAGCCGAAGAGGGCGTCGATCGGACCAGAGTAGTACGTCGGCACTGCTGGCAGCGCCTCGCCGGACAGCTTGAGGGTCGCGCCGTCCAGTTCGACGGCGGCGTTGCAGCGAACCTCGATGTTCGGATGGTCGAGAAGCCTCTCAAAGAGCGAGTTGTAGCCGGTGAGCGGAATGCCCTGGTTGTAGTCGTTGAAGTAGTTGACGTCGTAGTTCGAACGCACCGGCACGCGCTTGATGATCGAATCGTCGATCTCCTCCGGCGGCTTGCCCCACTGCTTCGAGGTGTAGCCGCGGAAGAAGGCGTCGAAGATCGCCTTTGAGTGTGCCTCGTCGGCCATGAAGTCCGCAACCTCGCCCGGCTTCAGCTCGACGCCGAAGAACTTGTTTATGAGCGCCAGGCCGAGAGGCAGGTAGTAGATGCGCCCTTCGTAGTTCGCGAGCACCTTGTGCTGGTAGCCGTTGAACTTAATGAAGCGGTTGACGAACTCCCATACCTCGGGGATGTGCGTATGGAAGATGTGCGAGCCGTAGGAGTGTATCTCGATGCCGGTCTCTTCGTCGATCTCGCAGCGCACGTTGCCGCCCACGACAGGACGCTTCTCGAGGACGAGCACCCTCCTGCCGGATTCAGCTAGACGCCTCGCGACAGTGCACCCCCAGATGCCGGCGCCTGCGACTATGCAATCTATTGACATGTGGTTGCCTCCTTGCTTTGCCAGTATTATACCAAAATTCAGCGACGCCAGGTCGTACGATACGTAGGCTGCGGGGCGGGCTTGCGGTATCCGCCGCCATATCCGCCGTAGCCGCGATTGCCGTATCCTCCAAAGTACGCGGCGGGATAGCTCTGCACGCGGCGGATGTTCACAAGGCGCTCCGGAATCTCCTTCACGAAGGTCGAGGCGTCCACCGGGAACATTCCGCCGTCGGGCATCTTGCGCACCTGGGGCACGAAGAGGTAGAGTTTGTCCTTGGCGCGCGTGACGGCCACGTAGAATAGGCGGCGCTCCTCGTCAAGCCGCCCTTCCTCGGCGGCCTTGGAGCTGGGGAACATGCCTTCGGTAAGCCACGGCACGATCACGACGGGCCACTCCATGCCCTTCGCCTGATGGACGGTCGAGAGCGTCACGCGGTCGAGGCCAGGGTCGTTGCGGCGCACGTCGAGGTTCGTCATGAGGGCGACTTCGGAAAGGAACTTTACGAGGCCCTCGCGTCCGTCGGCGATCTGTGCAGCCAGTTCGCGCACGTCGTCGAGGCGGTCGGAGGCTTCGGCGGCCTCCCACTCGCGGTTCAGGTGGTCCTCGTAGAACATGTCGCAGAAGTCTTCGATGAGCTCGCCCGTCTCGTCCGCGAGGAGGTGGTCGGCGGCTCGCTCGAGGCACTTGGCAAGCGGCGGCCAGACGGCCTTCGCCTTCGCACCGAGCATGTTGCCGAGCGCCTCACGGTCTTCACGGCGGGAGGCATCGAAACGGTGGGCAAGCTTCTTCCAGTAGCCTTGGGCGCTCTTCTCGCCAACGCCAGGCAGCAGCTCTACGAGGCGAAGGAAGGAAAGTTCGTCGGCTGGGTTCAGGAGCAGGCGAAGGTAGGCTATCACGTCCTTCGTATGAATCTGCTCGAAGACGCCGACACCGCTCGTTATGCGGTAGGGCGTACCCATGCGAGCCATAGTCATCTGGATGTCGATCGACTGGTAGTGTCCGCGATACAGCACGGCGATGTCGGAGTAGCGATAGCCGTAGCTGTGCACCTCGTTGACGAGCTTGAGTATCTCGTTCGCCTGGGCGTGTCCGTCGTAGACCTTGTATAGCCAAGGCTTCTCGCCGTCGCCCTCTCGGAAGGCGCGGAGGGTCTTGTCGAACTGTCCGCAGGCATCCTTCATCACGACATTTGCGACATCCAGCACTCCTGGCAGGCTGCGGTAGTTGCGCTCAAGCTTGACGATGCGGCAGCCGGGCCAGCGCTTGGGGAACTCTAGTATGTTCTCGATCTGCGCGCCTCGCCAGGTGTAGATGCACTGGAAGTCGTCGCCGACGGCGAGTATGTTGCGGTGGCGTCCGGCGAGTATGTCGGTAAACTCGGCCTGAAGTCCGTTGGTGTCCTGATATTCGTCCACGAGCACATGAAGGAAATGCTCCTGGAGCATGGTGCGGATGCGCTCCTGGGTCTTGAGCAGCTTGAGCCCATTGACCAGAAGGTCGTCGAAATCCATCGAATTCAGCTCCAGTTTGCGCGCGGCGTAGAGCGCGGCGACCTTTTCTATGTCCTCCGGCTCGAATCCGGCGGCTTTTGTCTGCCAGCGGCTCGCTATGTCGGCTACCGGACGCTGCTCGTTTGCGGCCTCGGACAGCATCTTCGCGACGACGTCCTTCTTAGGGAAGTCCTTCGCATCCTTGAAGTTGGTCTTTATGATCTCGCCAATGAGCTTCTTCTGGTCGTCCTCGTCGAGTATCTGAAAGCCCGGCTGATAGCCTATCGCATTGCCATATCGGCGCAGCAGGCGGGCGCATATGGAGTGGAATGTACCGGACCATATGGTCGCCACCTCGGGGCCGACGACCTTTTCGGCGCGTTCGAGCATCTCGCGGGCAGCACGGTTGGTGAAGGTGAGAAGAAGTATGCGGTTCGGGTCGACGCCGTTTTCGATGAGGTATGCCACGCGGTGCACGAGTGTGCGCGTCTTGCCGGTTCCGGCGGCGGCCAGCACGAGCAGAGGCCCGTCGCCGGCCGTGGCGGCCTCGAATTGTTCCTTGTTCAGCAGTTTCGAGAAATCGGTCATAGGCGCATATTATACCATACCCCATTGACTTGCGGCATCGAAAAGCGTATAATTCACACTTGTTTTCGTTCGGAGCGTAGCGCAGTCTGGTAGCGCGTTTGCTTCGGGAGCAAAAGGTCGAGGGTTCAAATCCCTCCGCTCCGACCAATTCCCGACTTCCACACAGCACCAAATATTTGGTATAATACGGGTGTTGCATTCAATCCATCCACGGAAGGAGCCAAGGCATGAGCATCAGGATTCTTGGAACGGGCAGCTACCTGCCGCCGAAGGTCGTGACGAACGATGATGTCGCGAGAAAGCTTGACACCACCGACGAGTGGATATATTCGCACACCGGAATCCATTCCCGCCACGTAGCCGGAGAGAACGAGTCCACCTCGACGATGGCCGCCGAGGCAGGGCGCGCCGCCATGGCCGCGGCGAACGTATCGCCCGACGAGATCGGCCTCATAGTGCTCGCGACATCGACCCCCGACTACAACCCCTACCCTTCCACGGCATGCATCGTGCAGGGCCTTCTCGGGTGCAAAAACGCCGGCGCGTTCGACCTGCAGGCGGCGTGCGCGGGCTTTGTCTACGCGCTGGAGCAGGCGAGGGGCTTCGTAAACTTCTATCCCGACAAGAAGGCTCTAGTCATCGGCGCCGAGACTTTGACGCGCGTCTTGGACTGGAGCGACCGCTCGAGCTGCATCCTCTTTGGTGACGGCGCTGGCGCCGTTGTTCTCGGCTGCGACGATCCGGCGGGCGTGGCCAGTGCGAAGACGACGGCGTACACGATACTCGGTGCGGACGGCCTCGGCAGCCACTTCATCACGCGTTCGGGTGGATGCCGCGAGCCGCTGCCTTTTGACGCCGAGACGGGTATTCCCCTTCCGCGCGAGAACGTGGAGGCTCCCGTAATGACGCTCATGGGCCATGACGTGTTCGCATTCGCGGTGCGCACACTCTCGAAGGTCGCCCGCGACCTCTGCGAGAAGCTCGGCACGTCGCCCGAACAGCTCGACCGCGTCTTCGCCCATCAGGCCAACGGACGCATCATCGAGGCGGTCGCCCGCCGCATGAAGCTGCCGCTTGAGAAGTTCTGGCTCAACCTCGAGACGACGGCGAACACTTCCGCCGCGTCGATCCCGATCTCGCTCGACCAGGCGGTAAAGGCGGGCGAGCTGAAGGACGGCATGAAGATCGTCATGGTCGGCTTCGGCGCCGGCCTCACCTACGCCGGAACGTACTGCACGTGGCCGGAGCTCTGAACGAAAACCCAAAAATCATTCGAAAGGCGCATGAACATGGAGAAGGTTGTTGTAACTGGCATTGGAATGCTTTGCGCGAACGGCAACGGCAAGGCCGCCGCGTGGGAGTCGATAAAAGCGGGCAAGCCCGGCGTGGGGCGTATAACAAAGTTTGACCCTTCGCGACTCACCTGTCAGGTCGCTGGCGAGGTCAAGGGCTTCGAGGTGTACGCCATCGGCGGCGGGCTTCTCGACAAGCGCGAGGCCAGGCACATGGCGCTCTTCTCGCAGTATGCCGTCGCAGCGGCCGTCGAGGCGTGGCGCGACGCAGGCTACACCGAAGAGAACAAGCCCGATATGGACCGCGTCGGCACGATGATCGGCAACGGCAACGGCTCGTTCGAGGTGACGGGCGACAACTACAAGATACTCTTCGAGCGCGGGCCGGAGCGCCTTTCGCCGCTCGCCATACCCGAGCTCATCCCCAACGAGGCGGCCGGCAACGTGTCCATCACGATAGGAGCCAAGGGGCCGGCGCAGGTCGTCTGCACGGCATGCGCAAGCTCGACTGACGCGCTGGGCTTCTCGCTCGACATGATTCGCGCGGGGCGCGCCGACGTCATGATCGCCGGAGGAACCGAGGCCGCGATACTTGAGTTCACGATCGGCGGCTTCATGAAGATGAAGGCGCTCTCGACCCACTACAACGACGAGGACAAGGCTTCGACGGCTTCTCGTCCCTTCGACAAGAACCGCGACGGCTTCGTCATGGGTGAAGGCGCGGCGGTTCTGATTCTCGAGAGCGAGTCGCACGCCAAGGCACGCGGCGCCAGGATCTACTGCGAGCTGGCTGGCTACGGCGCGTCGTCGGACGCCTACCACATAACGGCGCCCGATCCGTCCGGCGACGGTGCGGTCAAGGCGATCAAGGCCGCGCTCAAGGACGCCGGAGTCACCGACCTTTCGACTGTCGACTACATCAATGCGCACGGAACCTCGACCCACCTCAACGACCAGATGGAGACCAAGGCGTTCAAGCGCGTGTTCGGCGAAGAGGGTGCGAAGGCGATCAACATATCGTCCACCAAGTCGATGCACGGCCACCTTCTCGGCGGAACGGGAGCGCTTGAGGCGGCGATCACCGCTCTCGCCATCCACGAGGGATTCGTACCGCCGACGATCAACTACGAGACACCCGACCTCGAGGTCGATACCGAAAAGGGAGAGGTGCCGCTCGACCTGAACTATACGCCGAACGTCGGCGTCAAGCGCGAAATCCGCGTGGCGCTCTCAAGCTCGCTCGGCTTCGGCGGCCACAACGGCGTGCTCGTGCTCAGGCACGTTTGAGCCTGACCAGCGGAACGTCAAGACCCTTCCTTTTCAGGTAGGCCTTGATGGCCATGGGCGTATCCTTGTCTATGACCGGGTCAACATCCGGCGCCCAGTCATAGACCACCGCAACGATCTCTATGCCCCTTCCGGCGGCGGCCTCTATTGACATCAGGGTGTGGTTTATCGAGCCTAGGCGTCCATTGGTGACAAGCACAAGCGGCCACCCGCGCTCGGCAAGGTAGTCGACAGTAAGAACGGACGACGTCAGAGGAACAAACAGCCCGCCGGCGGACTCCACAAGCACGAGGTCCCGACGCCTTGCGCACTCTTCGACGGAGCGCGTTATCCTTTTCAGGTTCACCCGACGGCCCTCAAGTCTGGCGGCGAGCTGAGCAGAGCCTGGGAACGCGAATATCTGTGGGGCCGTTAGGCCTTCGACATCCTCAGGCATTTCGCCTACACCCATAAGACGGCGATGCTCCTCTATATCCTCCGAACGGCCGACGTTGCCGGTCTGCACCATCTTGACGGTGATTGCGTCACGTCCCTTCGCCATCGCCGAACGAGCCATCTCGCCCATCACCACGGTCTTGCCGACGCCGGTGTCGATGCCGGAAACGAATACAATGCGGCGACCTTCCAGAAAACCAACGTCCATCGTTATACCTCTACCTTTCGCGGCATCGCAAGGGCCGCAAGAAGCGCTAGGATCAGCGGCGCAAAAACCATGTTGGCGGTAGCCGTCCTGAGAACCTCTCGCCGCTCGATGCATGCGTCCTCGGAGAGCTTCTCCAGCGGCACGAGCGAACTTATTGGATGCGTCGCCTCAGCTGCAGCGCGCGTAATGTAGAGGCCTATGGCGTCCAGCCTGTCGGTCTCAAGCTCGTCAGGATACTGCTCTATGACGCTTGGGCTCATCTCGCTCACAATGAGGGCGACTATCGCAGTAAATAGGGCCACGGGACGCCCAAGTCCGGCGCCGAGGAACACCCCAAACGCCACAAGTATCGAGAGCATCGCGACAAGCTCGACATAGGCTCGGATGAGATTCCACCCGAAACCGTCCGCAGGCGAAAGCAGGTTCACGTCGCGCCTTGGGCGAAGCATTACAGCCGAACCACCTATGTTGCGGAAGGTAAGTTCGGCTGTTCCGCAGCAAACAGTCCCTTCCCTTATGCGGACGAGAGGGACCTCGACAACGGCCTGCGTTATGTTGCTGACGGATCCGCTCCAAAGCGATCCGCCGATACGCAGCAAAAGTTCGCCGCGTACATCCTGCCTGATGTCGTAGGCATTGGTGAAGCGCAGCCTGACAGCGAGTCCGTCGGCCTGAGCCGACGCCTCTTCCACCTTGAAGTTCCACTTGGCGACGGAGTTTGTGCCGATCGTCTCGTATCTGTCGAGGGCGCGCTGGGCCAGCAAACGCAGCACAACCTGCTTCTTCGCCCGCTTGGCCGCAGCTGGTGTATCGGGATTGCTCATGAACGCCTCATACGCCATCACCGCCTCCTCTCGCGGTGTCGGCAGGATAGGCGACAGCACATGGCGGCATGGACGCGACAAATCTGAGCGGCACGCCTCGACAGCCGTAGCCGCCGCAAGCACGAGAGCGCCGAGCGAGACTAGCGCAGCCATCTTGGCAAGCGCGACGACGATGTAGTGGACGGGGCGGACTAGAGTCAACTGAAGCCGCTTGGCGGAGCGCTCGCCTGCTATCGAGCCGGTGGCGGAGGCCAGAAGCGAAACAGCCAGCAAGGCTGCGACCCCGCCGAGGGAATAGTGCACGGCAAGCGCGCGAGAGCCCTCGACCGTACCATCGCCCACGAAGAGGAACGGCGCAGCGACCATCCACGCGACCGACGCGATAAGCAGCAAAAGCAGCGACTTCGACCGGACCGCCGCCGTTAACTCAAGAGAGAAAATCCGCCAGAACGAATTCATCTGCACTGCCTACCTTCGCTAGGAAGAAGTCCTCAAGGGATCCGCCGAGCTCGGCGACCCTACCCTCAGCCACAGCCTTGCCGTGGTTCAAGATCATTACCCTGTCGCAGACATCCTCGGCATCGGCAAGGAGATGCGACGTCATGAGTATCGTCATGCCGTTGGCCGCAAGAGCCTTGACGAGCATCTTCACCTCCTTGGTCGATACGGGGTCAAGTCCGGATGTCGGTTCGTCAAGCACCAGCAGCTCAGGGCGCCCCACGAGCGCCGAGGCAAGCGCCACACGCCGCGCCATGCCCTTAGAGAAGCCGCCGACGGCACGGTTCGCAACATCCTCCAGCTTGACCATGGCCAGAAGCTCTGCCGTGCGCTTAGCGCCCTCATTGCGGGAGAGTCCGCAAAGTCCTGCGTAGTACATGAGCGTCTCGCGTGCAGTCAGGAACGGATGCATGTAGCTCAGCTCCGGCAGGTAACCGAGGCGGGCCCTAGCGGACAGCGAACGAGGGGACCTGCCGAACATCAATACCTCTCCGGCGGTGGGGTCGAGCAGCCCTAGTATCATCTTTATCGTGGTCGACTTGCCGCTGCCGTTGGGGCCGAGCAGGCCGAAGACCTCGCCTCGGCGGACGGAGAGGTCGAGTCCGTCGACGGCATTCACGGTAGGCCTGAGCCAGAAGTCCCTGAACGTCTTCCTGACGCCCTTCAGCGAAATGACGATTTCTTCATTCATTGCACATCCCGTCCGTTTATGAAGTGGACGCCGAGCACGAGCGGCGCGGCGACAGCAGGTGCCAGAACCGCGAACGCGAGCGCCGCATAGCCCGCCGGAATCGAGCCGCCGTCGGCCAGCGCATCAGAGAGGCAGTAGCAGCCGAGCGCCGGCATGAGGCACGCCGCAACCAAGGCCACGAACGACATGGCGGCATTGGCCTTGAAACGGACGGCGAAGGCGGCGGACGACGCAAGAAGTACGAGCGCGGGGGAGGTTGCGAGAGCAAGCGCCGGCAGGAGGCGCGAGGCGAGCGCTGCGTCAAATCTGTAGAATGCGCCGGCGAAGGCGACGAGGAGGGCGAACACATTCGCAGTCAGGGTGAACCGGAATCTGGCGAACCTGTTCAGTACAGCGCCAGCTACGAGGGGCAGAACGATCACAGCCACGGCCAATGCGAACGATGGCCCCCAAAGACGGGCCATGTCGCCGCGCACCGACGCGAAACGCCCCCCGATCTCTGCGCCATTGACTATGGTCAGAGATGTGAGCGATACAATGGCGACAAAGGCGAAGTAGGCCACAGCACATCCGATTGTCTTGGACAGGAAGAATGCCGTGCGGGATACGGAGTGGGCGAGAGCCACTTGGGCGGTTCCAGTCTCGAACTCGCGGCGGAAGGTGCGGACAGGGCCGACGAAAGCTACGACTGCGCCACCTATCAGCACAGACGACAGTCCCGCGTCCCTGGCCATGCGCGAAGCTTCGCCGAACTGGTGGTAGTGCATCGCAGGGGCTACGGCGGCAAGAACAAGAGCCGCCAGCAGAACCAGCAGGAACAGCGGTTCGCAAAGCAGCTCCAGCGCCGTAGCAAGTATGATCGCCAGCCAGCGCCTCATCAAACGTATCAGAACAGCGGAACCTGCGCGTCCTGATAAAGGAACCAGGCCAAGGCACCGATCACGACGCATGCGGCGGCCTGCGCTATGACGCTGATCACACCAACGATCGCAGGAACGTCGGAGACGGTATCGCCGGCTGCGCCCACGGGCGAAAGCGGAGCAACTGCAGGAATATCCGGGATGTCAGGTATGTCCGCGACATCTGCCGCTGGCGCCGGAGCGGCGGCAGGAGTTGCGGCGGCAAGGGCCGCGGGAGCCGCCGAGGGAGCCGCAGGCTTCTTTATGCCAAACTTGCCGGCTGGGCGTACGACGCCAGCCGACGGACGCGTGATCTTAAGGGTCTTGCGCTGGGTCACCGAAGCATCTTCCGTCTTCTCTGCAGGGGCAGCGGGAGCCGCGACAGGAGCGACCGCAGGAGCTGCGACAGGAGCCACTGCCGGCTTGGCAGGGCCACCGGCCTGAAGATCTGTGGGACGCTTGATACGAATCGTCTTCATCGGCGCGTTCTCGTTCTTGACGGGAGCGACGCCGACCGCCTCTGACAGCGAAATGCGGGCTGTCTTGGACTTTGCCGCCTGCTTCTGCGCCTCAGTCATCTCCTTGGCAGGATCGGCTATGATGCCGGTCTTGTGCAGAACGGCCTGCTGGGTGGCGGGCGCCGCGCCATTGAGATTCTGGGTTACCGCCTTGAGGTTCTGGGTTACCGCCTTGAGGGCGTTGAGCGCACCAGCAGGAGCCTCTGCGGCGATAGGCTTAGCTACAGCCGGAGCCGCCACGGGCTTGGCGACAACGGGTGCCGCGACAGGCTTAGCGACGACAGGGGCGGCGACAGGGGCTGCGGCCGGAGCAGGCGCGGGTGCAGGTGTCGGCGCGGGAGCAGGAGCCGCAGCCGCAGGAGCGGCAGGCTTCAAGAGCGACGGCGCGGGCGCGGAGCCAGGCTTTCGTATGACTGGCTTTGTCGGCAGCTTCAGGCCAGCCTTGAGCGTAGGCGTCGCCGGCATCTTCAAGCCAGGCTTCAGAGGAGATGCCGTGGTCACGGTTTTAAGAGGAGCCGAACCTGCCGGCTTGGGAGGCAGCTTGAGCCCGGGCTTGAGGGCTCCGCCAATGGCAGGCTTCCTTATGACAGGCTTCATCTGCAGGGTTCCGGCCGGCTTGGTAGCCGATGCCGCAAGTGGATTCGCCTTAGGCGGCTCAGCCGCGCTGACGGGTCCGTTGGATGTCTCTTCTGCCATGGCTTTTACCTCCCTTGAAATTGTCGATGAATCAAACGGCCATCACTTCGGCTTCCTTGGTCTTGAGCTCGGCGTCAATCTTCGCGACGCCGTCATCGGTCGCCTTCTGTATCTTCTCGAGGGCCTGCTTGAGATCGTCCTCGGATATCTTCTTGTCCTTCTCAAGCTTCTTTGTGGCGTCGTTCGCATCGCGACGGACGTTGCGCATGGCGACCTTCTGGGCCTCGGCCTGGGTCTTGGCCACCTTGACAATCTCCTTGCGGCGCTGCTCGTTCAGCTCAGGCACCGTGATTCGGAGAACCTTGCCGTCGGTCTGCGGCGTGACGCCGATGTTGGCCGCAAGTATCGCCTTGTTCATCGCATCGAGCACCGTGGGATCAAACGGCGTGATCTTTATCTGGCGCGGCTCCGGCGTCGAAATCGTGCCGAGGTTCTTGATTGGCGTCGGACAGCCGTAGTAGTCTACCTTGATCTGATCGACCATCGCAGGGCTGGCCTTGCCCGTACGAAGACCGGCGAACTGGGCCTTAAGCGCGTCAAAGCTCTTCTGAATCTTCGAATTCGCGTCGTTCAACACTTCACTGACAGTTTCCATCTTGCTTGAACCTTTCGTTTAGATCACTTGTCGCTTACGAGAGTACCGACGGCCTCGCCCTTCACGACGCGCTCCAACGCGTCGCCGTCGAAGAAGTCGAACACGATTATGGGGATCCCGGTATCCATGCAAAGCGCGAAGGCGGCGGAATCCATCACCTTAAGGCGCTTCTCAAGGGCTGTCTCGTACTTGAGCGAGCCGTACTTCTTGGCCTTGGGATCCTTCTTCGGATCGGCCGTATAGATGCCATCGACCTTCGTAGCCTTGAGAAGCGCGTCGGCGCCGATCTCGCTAGCTCTAAGCGCCGCCGCAGAGTCTGTGGAGAAATACGGATTTCCCGTACCGCCAGCAAATATGCAGACGCGCTTCTTCTCGAAGTGGCGAAGAGCCTTGCGCTGTATGAAGGGCTCGGCGAGCTTGGGCATCTCTATCGAAGTCATCACTCGCGTCGGCACGCCTATCGACTCGAGAGCGTTCATCATGGCGAGGCCGTTAATGATCGTCGCCAACATGCCCATGGAATCGCCTGTGACACGATTGACGCCCTTGCCCGCACCAGTGAGCCCGCGGAATATGTTGCCGCCACCGAGCACAATGCCGACCTCGACGCCGAGCTTGTGTATCTTCTTCACACGCTCGGCCATGAACGCAAGGTTTTTCGGGTCGATGCACTCGCCCGTTTCGCGGTTGCCGAGAACCTCGCCGGACAGCTTGAGGAGAATCCGGCGGTACTTCAATTTGCGCGATGTTGTTTTCACGACTGTAATTATACCATATCCATTCGCATAACGCAATTAGCGCATTTGCCAGACTGCGTACGCCTCGGGATGGTGCGTCCGCAGAAAGTCCTCGCCCTTTTCGCGTCCGAGTATGAAGAGTATCGTAGAAAGCCCGTCTGCCAGCATGGCCGATGTCGGATGCACCACAGTGACGGAGAATACGTCGTTGCTCACGGCGAGGCCGGTGCGTCCGTCATAGATGTGCTTGCCTCTGGCGTATTCTGCGCTTGTCGCGCATGCCTGCCGCGGAGTGAGACGCAAAGTCCCGCCCGATCCACCGTAGACGCCGACATTCCATTCGCCTCCGCATGACTTCAGGTTGCCGCCGAGATCTACAAGCACCTCTGCATCGCCAAGCCTGTCCGCCGCTACATCGAGCGCAAAGCCCTTTGCGATTCCGCCAAGATCCAATGTCGACGGACCACGCCAGCGCGGATTGAACACGCCCTCGGATTCCCTCATAAGACGGAACGCCGCCTCGTAGCACGGACGCATCCCGCCGTCGCACTGCGCAAGTATGTCTTCCTCAGGAAGCGGCGCTAGCCGGCTCAACTCGGAGACGGGATCGTGCGCGTTGAGAAGATCCTCCACGCGCCGAAACACATCTATCACCTCTGCAGACCGCTTGAGTTCACTGGCATCGCGACAGACAAAAGCGGCCACTGTGCCCATGGTCGTCCATTCGACGCGCTCCGCAGGCTTGCGTCCGCAACCTACTGTGCAGCAGACCGCACCCGCAAATAGAAGCCAGGTAAATGCCTTTGCCGCAGCCACGGACTACATCCTGCCGCTTAAGGCGTCGATCAGATCGCAGAGCCTCTTGTAGCAGATTGCCAGATCGTCGTTCGTCACCTGGAACATGTATTCGCCAGCGCGGGCGATCTCGCCTTCCGCGTTACGCATTCGTTTCTCTATGACCTCGAGGCTGTCGGTGCCGCGACGCTCAAGACGTTCACGAAGCTCCTCGAGCGAAGGCGGGTTTATGAATATGTCGACATAGCCAATCTTGAGGGGGTCCGTGTTCGGCAGCGAACGCACGTACTCGCGAACCTTTGCCGCACCCTGAACGTCGATATCCAGGATCATCGTGTTACCTTCGGCGAGCACCTCCACGATAGGCGCCTTGAGCGTGCCGTAGTAGTTGTCGTGAACCTTGGCGTACTCGAGGAACGCATCCTCCTTCAGCAGCTCCTCGAAGCGCTCCTTCGAGAGGAAGTGATAGTCGAGGCCATCCTCCTCCTCGCCACGCGGCGCCCTAGTGGTGCAGCTTATGGAGTAGACTATGTCGTGGTACTCCTGAAGAAGCATGTCGATCAATGTCGACTTGCCGCATCCGCTGGGTGCGGACATCACTATGAAAAGAGGCTTTGTCTTCATTTTTGTTTGAACCTGAGTTTTATTGCTATCCTGAAGGATTCGACCGCGATCGCCGTCGTGATCTTGGAGTACCCTGCGGCACGCGCGGAGAACACTATAGGGGTCTCAAGTATCGAAAAGCCGCCCTTCCATGCGCGGTGGTTCATTTCGAGCTGGAACGAGTATCCGGCGCTCTCGACAGTCTCGAAGTCTATCGCCTTCAGGGCCTCGACGCGCCAGCATTTGAAGCCGCCCGTCGGATCCCTAAGCGGCATGCCGGTCATAAAGCGGATGAAAGCTCCGCCAAGGCGGGAGATGAGCCGACGACCAAACGGCCAGCCTGGCGTTCCTCCGCCGGGGACGTAGCGAGAGCCGATGACAAGGTCGGCGTTGGCTGCCATAAGCCGAGAAATGTCGGCGGGATCGTGGCTGAAGTCGCAGTCCATCTGGACTATCCGATCGGCCCCAAGCTCAATTGCCTTGCGGAACCCCGCAACGTATGCGCGACCGAGACCCTCCTTCCGCTCGCGGTGCAGACATCGGATGCGCGGTTCTCCGGCGCACAGCCTGTCTATCTCGGCGCCGGTGCCGTCAGGAGAGTTGTCGTCTACGAAGAGTAGCTCTACGGAAGGATCCTGCGCGAGCACGGCCTTAGCCATAGCCGCCACGTTTTCGCGCTCGTCATATGTAGGTATGACGACGATGGTCTTCACTTGAGAGCCTCCAGTATGTCCGCAGGCTCCGGCATGCGCCCAAGACCGCGCCTGCCGCAGGCCAGGTCGCCTTCGCCGGGCGACATCACAAGTACGCCACGCGAACGCAGCTTTTCGATATTCTCGAGCATTGCTTGGGAGCCCCACATGCCGTCGTTCATGGCCGGGGCAACGGCGACTCGCGCCCTGGTCGCAAGGAGCGTCGCAGTAAGAAGATTGTCGGCCAGTCCGTAGGCCATCTTCGCGATCGTATTCGCAGTCGCCGGGGCGACGAGCGCGATATCGGCCCACTCGGCCAGAGATATGTGCTCGGGCTTCCATTCCGCAGGCTGTGCAAACTGGTCCACTGCCACCGGATTCCTTGAAAGTGTCTGGAACGTAAGCGGCGCAATGAACTCGCACGCCGCCGGCGTCATCAAAACGCGCACCTCGTCGCCGTTCTTAACGAACAGCCGAACAAGTTCCGCCGCCTTGTAGGCCGCGATAGAACCAGTTACACCGATCAGAACATTTCTGCCCATCTGACAACGCCTTCCGTTTGGTGCGACTGACTGGGTTCGAACCAGCAACCTTCGGCTTCGGAGGCCAACGCTCTATCCAATTGAGCTACAGTCGCGTGAGTGGGGTGTATTATACCATAAACGGGCGTTACTTGCCCATTCCAAACAGCTTGAGCGTTGCGCGGAAATCGGCAGGCAGAGGCGAATGCGCCTTTATCTGGCTACGCGGATTCATCGGATCAGGCATCGCTATCGTGGAGGCGTGAAGCATCTGGCGCGGCACGCTCATCAGGCGCGGATCTCGAGCCGACTTCAGCCCGAAGACCCTATCGCCGACTATCGGCGATCGTACGGACGCGAGATGTCGGCGTATCTGGTTTGTGCGCCCGGTCTCTATCCTGACCCTCAGAAAACTCGCGTCTGGTGACTTGGCTTCGCGCGCAACCTTAGATACGGCGGTCTCGCCATCGAGCGGCGTATCTATGACCTGGTGCGCAAATTTGAACTCGCCGACGACTATCGCATGGTAGGTCTTGGAGACCTTGTGGGTCTTGAACATCTCTATGGCCGCGGTCAGAGCCGCATGGCGCTTCGCGAAGACAAGACAACCAGTGGTGTCGCGATCGAGTCGATGGACGGCCTCAAGCGTCGGTATGTTCTCCTGGACGCGCAGTATCGCCTCAGCAGACTTCGGATCGTCGCAGCTGACGATACCGGCAGGCTTGTCTGCGACAAGGTAGTCGTCGTTCTGCCATATCACGCGTACGTGGCGCTTGGCCCCTACAGCAGGCGTCTTGGCCGCAGACTCGGCAGAGCGGCCTTGAGCCATCGCGCCCTTCACGACTGCAGAAGGAACCTCGATCACATCGCCGATCTTAAGCTCGTAGCGCGCAATCCACACGCACTTCCTGTTGACCCACACAGAACGGCCGTCGATAACGGCCTTGGCCGTACGGCGTGAAAGCGCAAACTTCTGCGCAAGGAAATCCTGAAGCGACTTCGGATCAAGCTTGTTTACCGAAAGCGTCGTTATGCCTGCGGCATGCTGAGGGGCGCGGCGCATCTCAGATCTTTATGACGCTGCCGACGACGCCGCGCACCTTGCGGCCAAGGCGGTTGGGCGCAAGCACGACCTCGACCTCTTCGTTGTCGTCGTTCTCGTCCTCGGCGACGATACCTGTTGTCGTAGTCTCGCCGTCCAGTGCTTTCTTGAAGTTGACCGGAAGAGGGTTGTCGGTGAACACCTCGTTGAACGTCAGCTTCTTCGCCGCATCCTCGGAAGGTATGTCGAACATCTCGCGGAACGCCTTGTTCGTGCTGGTGAAGGCTCCTGACGGATCGCATGAGAACAAGGCCGCCTGTGACGTCTCGAACGCGGACTCCTTCGCGCGAAGAAGCTCCAGTATGCTACGGCGACGCTCGACGTTGCGTATCGTGAACACAAGGTCATCGGGATCGGTCATCTCGATCGGAGATATCGCGACCTCGCAGACGAAGTTCTTGCCTTCCTTGCTGCGGCCGTTTGCATCAATCATCACATGGCGGTTCTCGTTCAGCCCCTTGCGAATGCGCTGTACGATGTCGGGAGTCAGACCAGGTATGAAAAACGAGATGGGGCGGTCCGCGACCTCCTCCTGCGAATAGCCGAAATGCTCTTCGGCCCTAGGATTGATCTCAAGTATGTGGCCGCTCGGATCGGTTATCACAACGGCATCATACATCCCCGCCAAGAACTGGCGGAAAAGCGATTTGCGGTCTTTTGGAACGAACAATGGTGCCATACTTGAATGTATTATATCAAATCAGACTATAAGCATGCAATCGCCATAGCTGAAAAATTTATATTCCTTCTGCACCGCAAGAGCATAGGAGCAAAGTATCCTCTCGCGACCGGCCAGCGCGGAGACCATCATAACAAGCGTCGACTGCGGCAGGTGGAAGTTCGTCAGCATGCAGTCGCAGACTTTGAACTCGTATGGCGGATATATGAAGATGTCACTTGCGCCTGAACCAGCGACGACCCGTCCGTCGGGCGTTGATGCGGCAACAGTCTCAAGCGTGCGCACGGTGGTAGAGCCCACGCAGCACACACGTCCTCCACGCGCCTTGCATTCATTGATCGCATCAGCCGCATCCTGTGGAACCGTGAAGGCCTCGAAGTCCATGTGATGGTCCTCTATGTTCTCGGCCTTGACGGGCCTGAACGTGCCTGGTCCTACATGGAGCGTTATTGACACGCGCCTCACTCCCTTCGCCTCAAGCGATGCGAATATCTCCGGTGTGAAGTGTAGCCCAGCCGTAGGGGCAGCAACCGACCCTGTGTGTCTAGCATATATCGTCTGGTAGCGCTCCCTGTCGGCGCGCTCCTCCTCGGCCGTTCCTTCACGCTTCACATACGGCGGCACGGGGGTATGGCCAAATTCGTCGAGCAAGTCGGACAGCGGACGGGAACAGATGAATTCCACACGCCACATGCCTATGCCCCGAAGCGGCTTGACAAGCCTGGCCTTAAGCTCGCGGTTCGGCCCGAAGACCGCAATCTGGCCTTCGCGGCACTTGCGGCCGCTTCCGATGATGCAGTTCCATTCAAGCCGATCGAGGCTGTTGTCCGCAAAGCTAGGCATGTCAGATCCGTCGACCGGAGCCGCAGCGACCATCAGAACCTCGACCTCGCCGGGGGTGTCCTCCCAAGTGCCGATCAAACGTGCAGGAAACACCTTGGTGTCATTGACGACAAGAAGATCGTTCGCGGTGATGTAGTCGGTTATGTCGGCGATGTGCTTGTGCTCGACGACGCCAGTGTCGCGATGAAGCACAAGCATCCTCTCCGTGCCGCGCCTCTCCGCCGGATGCTGTGCAATCAGACGCGCCGGAAGCGGATACCAGAACTGCGAAGTCTTCATGTACTACCTTCCTTGACGAAAAGACCGCGGCTGATGCGCCGCGGTCTTTATCGTATCGAGCAATCCTCGGATTACTTGACTTCGACTTCGGCGCCAGCCTTCTTGAGCTGCTCGGCGATCTTCTCGGCGTCTTCCTTGGAAGCGCCTTCCTTGACCGTCTTGGGAGCGCCATCGACGAGGTCCTTTGCATCCTTGAGGCCGAGGCCCGTGATCGCACGGATCTCCTTGATGACCGCAATCTTGTTCGCACCGGCCGCCTTGAGGACGACGTCGAACTCGGTCTTCTCCTCAGCAGGAGCAGCACCGGCGGCGGGACCGGCAACCGCGACAGCAGCGGCGGCGGAAACGCCCCAAGCTTCCTCGAGAGCCTTCACGAGGTCGTTGATTTCGAGAACGGTCTTGCCCGACAGTTCCTTGATGATCTCTTCGTTTGTCATTTTCTTTTTCCTTTGTTTTACTTGTCAACCCTTGGCGTGTTGCATCCAAGGGAAATTTGTTTACGCCTGTGCGGGAGGCTCCGCTGCGGGCGCGGCCTCGCCGCCTTCCTTCTTCGCCTTCTCGGAAAGGACGCGCGCGAGACGTGTCGCAGGCTCCTTGAGGAGCATGAGCAACGTAGCACGGAGCTGATCCTTGCCGGGAACCTTGGAGAGTGCCTCGACCATGGCAGCATCGACGATCTTGGAGTCGTAGTCGGCACCCTTGACGGAAGCCTTACCGGCGAGCTCCTTGTCGTTGACGAACTCCATGATGGCCTTGGCGACCGCGGTGGGCTCGCCCTTGCCGATCACTACGGCCGTAGGACCGGAAAGCATCGAGTTGACCTCGTCACTCCAGCCCTTCTCCTTCGCGACCTTCGCGAGGAAGGTGTTCTTTACGACGAGAAGACGGCTGTCAAGCTTACGCAGGTCGGCACGAAGCTTCGACATCTTGGCGACGCTGGCGCCGCCGTGGTTGACGATGAAGCAGTAGTCGGAGTCCTTGATGCGGGCAACGACTTCGTCCAGTATGGCAATCTTTTCGATTCTCATTTTACCGAACCTCCCTTACTCGGCATCCGCCGCGACGATCACAGGCACGCCGACGCCCATTGTGGAGGAGATGCTCATGCCCTTGATGAAGACACCCTTCACCGAAGCGGGCTTGGCCGAATTGACGGCGGAAACGATCGCCTTGATGTTGCCGACGAGCGCCGCATCATCGAAGCTGCGCTTACCAGCAATCACGGCGAGGTTGCCCGTCTTGTCCATGCGGAAGTCGACCTTGCCGCCCTTGGCCTCCTTGACGGCCGTCGCGGTATCGTCCGTAACGGTTCCGGTCTTGGGGTTGGGCATGAGACCGCGGGGGCCGAGCACGCGAGCGCACTTGCGAACCTCCTTCATGGCCTCGACCGTGGCGATCGCCACGTCAAAGTCGCACCAGCCCTCCTTCGAGACCTTCTCCACAAGGTCGGAAAGGCCAACGAAATCGGCGCCTGCGGCCTTGGCGGCCTCGGCGGCGTCACCGCCGGCGAACACAGCAACGCGGACCGTCTTGCCCGAGCCGTTGGGAAGCTTTACGACACCACGAACGGCGGTATCGCCCTTCGTGAGATCCTTGCCGAGGCGGAAATACACATCGACAGTCTCGTCGAACTTCGCGCCAGGGTTGGCCTTGACGAACTTGACGGCCTCCTCGATGGAGACAGCCTTCTTGGGCGCCTTCTTCAGCGCGTTGAAATACTTCTTGCCGTGCTTCATTCGACCACCTCGATTCCCATGTTGCGGGCCGTGCCGGCGATCATCTTGACAGCATGCTCCGGATCGTCGGTGTTCAGGTCGGCCTTCTTCATCTCCACAATCTTCAGGAGCTGGGCCTTGGTGACCTTGCCAACCTTGTTCTTGTTGGGCACTCCGCTGCCCTTGGCAAGACCAGCCTCCTTCTTGAGGAGGACGCTCGCAGGCGGCGACTTGAACTGCAGCGAGAAGCTGCGGTCCTGGTAGACCGTGATGATCACGGGTATCACGAGACCGGCGTCCTTCGCCGTCTTCGCATTGAATTCCTTGCAGAACTGCATGATGTTTACACCAGCAGAACCAAGGGCCGGACCGACTGGCGGCGCGGGATTTGCGGCGCCTGCCGGAATCTGGAGCTTGACGACTCCAGTGACTTTCTTAGCCATGTTCCTTCTTCCTTCTTTCGTGCGGCTCCTCCCGGGGATCCTTCCCGGTCAAGCGGACCGCAAAACCTGCCTACTACGGCTTCAGCGGCTCAAAGGTCTCCTCGACGGCAACCTTCTCCACCTGCCAGTATTCGGCGTCGACTTGGACCTTGCGATTGAAGATGTTGACCTCAACCTTGAGTTTGCCCTTGTCGGGATCCACCATTGTGACCTGGCCCGTCAAACCCATGAACGCGCCATCTATCACCTTAACCGTCTCATCGACGTTGTAAGACACCTTCGGACGCTCAGGCATGCTCGCGCCAGCCGGCTTGTCGAGCAGTATCGCGTCCACCTCACTCTGCTTGAGCGGCATCGGACGGTCACCGCCGACAAAGCCGATGACTCCCGGCGTCTCCCTGAGGAACTGCCACGTCCGCTCGTAAATAGCCTTCCTCCCGCGCTCGTCGACGCCCTTGGTCTCATCATAAAGGGCGAGTTCGCAAAGTACATAGCCAGGGAAGAACTTCTTGATCATCGTACGCTTGCGGCCATCCTTTTTCTCCGTCACACGCTCGGTAGGGATGACGCACTTGCCGATGAAATCCTCCATCCGCTCGATCTTGACGCGAGCCTCAATCGACTTCTGGGCCTTGTTCTCCTGACCCGTCAGCGTGTGAAGGACAAACCACTGCTTTTCCATCTCAGACTCCTTACGCTCCAGCGTGGACGAAGCGGATGAACCCTTCGATCACCTTGTCGCACACGAGCGTTGTCACCGCAAGAATGAAAATGAACGAGATGACGACGAGCGTCGACTCCCACAGCTCGCGCTTACCTGGCCAGCTCACGCGCTTGGCTTCGGCCGAAACGCCGCCCAGATATTCTTTTGTCTTCTCGAATATGTGCATCTTCTTCTCCGGTTTGGCAGGGTAGGAGGGAATCGAACCCCCATAGGCGGTTTTGGAGACCGCTGCACTGCCATTGTGCTACTACCCTATGAAAGGCATAAGACCTTACTTGGTCTCTTTGTGGGTCGTGCGCTTGCGGCAGGACGGGCAGAACTTAACCTTCTCGAGGCGCTCCGTAACAGTCTTCTTGTTGCGGGTCGTCGTATAGTTACGCTCCTTGCACTCCTGGCACGCCAGTATCGCGAGATCACGCATTTTCTTTACTTCCTTTGTCTCTGCGAGAGTCGAGCCCACCCGCCGCCCCGGCCGGCCACTTCCGGCCGGGCCTGACGGGCAGGCATCTCACAGAAGACCTGATCTTGTTACTTGATCACCTTCGAAACCGTGCCGGCGCCGACCGTGCGGCCGCCTTCGCGGATAGCGAAGCGCATCTTCTCTTCGAGAGCGACCGGAGCGATGAGCTTGACGGTGATCTCGACATTGTCGCCGGGCATGACCATCTCAACGCCCTCGGGGAGCTGGATGTCACCCGTCACGTCGGTCGTACGGATGTAGAACTGAGGACGATAGCCCTTCATGAACGCGGTGTGACGGCCACCCTCTTCCTTCGTGAGGACGTAGACCTGACCGGAGAACTCGGTGTGCGGGGTGATGGAACCCGGCTTCGCGAGAACCTGACCGCGAGCGACGTCTTCCTTCTTGGTGCCGCGGAGGAGCGTACCGATGTTGTCGCCGGCCTGACCCTGGTCGAGGAGCTTGCGGAACATCTCGACGCCGGTGACGGCAGTCTTGGCCGTCGGCTTGAGACCGACGATCTCGACTTCGTCGCCAACCTTGACGATACCGCGCTCGACACGGCCCGTGACGACCGTACCACGACCTTCGATCGAGAAGATGTCTTCGATCGGCATGAGGAACGGCTTGTCGAGCTCGCGCTGAGGCTCGGGGATGTAGCTGTCGAGAGCATCCATGAGCTCGTCGATGCACTTGCAGGCGTCATCGGTGGCGGCGGCGGCCTGGGTCGCGGGATAAGCCGCGCCACGGATCACCGGAGCGTTGTCGCCATCGTAGTCGTACTTGGAAAGGAGCTCGCGGACTTCCATCTCGACGAGGTCGAGCATCTCGGCGTCATCGACGAGGTCGCACTTGTTGAGGAACACGACGATCTTCGGAACGCCGACCTGACGGGCGAGAAGAACGTGCTCGCGGGTCTGGGGCATCGGGCCGTCGACGGCGGACACGACGAGAATCGCACCATCCATCTGAGCAGCGCCGGTGATCA
>JAFPUH010000039.1 GCA_017395505.1 Kiritimatiellia bacterium | reverse complement strand
CCCGGAGAGTTAGACCTCTGGCCCCCAAAGAGCCTCGCCGCCGCAGGCCCGTCCGGGAAAGGCCTTTCCGGGCGGGCCATTCTGTTCGGACACTCGTCCGACTGAACAGTAGCATAGTCTACCATATTTTATTTAGACAAGGCCCCAAACTCGCTATGCGTTTTGACGGCCTTGGCCATGATTTCGCGCGGATAGTCATTTTGCCTATTGACGGCTGCGCTTGGTTTTGGTACAATTCTCTACGTTCCTTGGAATGGATTCCGTCGTGACGGTCGGATGTAAGAGGGAACCATGGTTGCTCTGCGGCCCACCCGGTTGGAGCCAAGGCTGAGAAGGCCGGAACCGCAGGCGCCGCGTACTGTTAGGCCCCGGGGGTTGGGCCGCGCGTCCGCAAGTCGGGCGCAAGCGGGCGCGGCACAGGTCCTGGCAGGGCCAATTCCGAAAATGCCGAGTGCGCTGCTGTGTGGCGGCGACATGTCGAAACAAGCAAATCGGAGGGCCATGCCATGGCAAGAACATCGAGACTCAAGAAGTCGGAAGTCGGGATCGCGCACTATCATCTGATGTCGCGCACAAACGACAAGCGATTCCTCTTTGGGAAGGGTCGCATAAAGACGGCACTCGTCGAAACCCTTAAGCGTGCGGCGGAGTTCAGCGGTATAGAGCTGAACGCCTATGTCGCGATGGACAACCACTTCCACGTCGTCTGCACCGTGACGCGGACGGAGGAGCCGGTATCCGAAGCGGAGCTGGTGCGCAGATACGGGCTACTGAAGGGGAGGGCTGCGGCCGAAAAGCTCGCGATGCGCTGGAGGGAGCTTGCGGCGGCCGGGCTTGTCTCAACGCTTGAGGCGGAGCAGAATCGCCTCCGCTCGCGAATGAACGACATAAGCGAAATGGTGAAGACCTTCAAGGAGGCGTTCAACATATGGTTCAAGAGGGAGACTCCATATTGCGGTAGCATCTGGAGCGGACGCTTCATGTCGACTATGATAGAGGATGGGCACTATCTCGCGATATGCAAGCGCTACGTGGCGATGAATCCCGTCAGGGCGGGCATGGTGAGGATGACGAAAGACTACTTGTGGGTTTGGAGCGAGGATAGCGCGGAAACAGGCGTATTTGCGGGGTCTGTCCCCGTGGAGGTTGGGATGCGGAGGATAGCGCAGATAGGGGGCGGGAAGCTGTTTGGCAGCGCGGAGTTCGTGACGCGGTGGATATTTGGCTTTGGCGACAAGCTGAGGAGCAGGAGCGCGATCGCGCACTCGGTCGGTGAAATCGCGTATTCGTCGCATGGCTGGCGGCTGGCGGAGAGGGCAGTGGCATGATGGGAAGCGGGGTCTGTCCCCACGGAGGTATAGGATAAGCCGTTTTGCGGATCTTTAGACACCCCCTTGCGCGGCAACGGGCAATATGGTATAATACACACCACTTGACCGGTGGGATGGCCGAGCGGTTAGGTCGCGGACTGCAAATCCGCTTACAGCGGTTCAACTCCGCTTCCCACCTCCATTAACGAGATTGAAGAATCTCGTTTTCTTTTTAAGGAGACGAAGACATGAAGAAAGCAGTAGTCAACGGACAGGAAATTTCCGGCGAGGCGGTTGGTTTTGAGCTCGACAGGCTTGTCCGGTTCTACATGAGCCACGGCATGACTATGGAAGAAGTCAAGAAGAACCTCCCCAAGCTTGAGGAAAAGGCTCTTGAACAGGCAATCGGCGCGAAGCTTCTTCTGGACCGCGCGGCGCAGATCGAGCTGCCCGTTACTGCGTCCGACGTCGACGCCGAAGTCCAGAAGGTCGTCATGCAGGTCGGCGGCGAAGAGAACTACAAGAAGGCTCTCGCTGCGCAGCACATAACCGAGGCCGAGTTCAGGAAGGAGCTCGAGAAGGGCGCCCGCGTGAACATGCTCGTCAACCAGGCTTGTGCGCATGTGGCCGATCCCACAGAAGAGGAGGTTGCGGCGTTCTACGAGGCCCACAAGTCCGAATACGTCGAGGAGCCGAAGGTTCTCTGCCAGCACATCCTCGTCAAGAGCGAGGCCAACGACCTGCCCGAGGCCAAGAGCGCGGCGTTCGAGAAGATCCGCGCAATCCGCGAGAGGATTCTCGCCGGCGGCGATTTCGCTGCCGAGGCCCGCGAACATTCCGACTGTCCGTCGGGTCGTGAAGGCGGCTCGCTCGGCTGGTTCGGCCGCGGCATGATGGTGCCGGAGTTCGACAAGGCGGCCTTCGAGATGAAGAAGGGCGATGTTTCCGACATCGTCACGACCCAGTTCGGCTACCACATCATCTACAAGGCGGACGAAAAGGGCGGCGGCGCCCAGACGCTCGTCGACGTTCACGACCAGATCAAGGACCTGCTCCGCCACGAGGCTCGCGGCCGTGCGATGGATGCGTTCGTCGCCGAGCTTCGCGACCAGGCGAAGATTGAGTACAAGTAACGGGGAACGGGTATGGAACTGAGTTCGCCCAGCAACCCGAAGCTGAAGTACGTCGTGCGGCTCAGAAGCTGCTCGACGCGCGAGGAGTCCGGCGAGATGATCGTCGAGGGCTACCGCGAGTGCAGGCGCGCGCTCGACAACGGGTACCGTCCAAGGGCGATCTTCCACTGTCCCGATTTCTACCTCAAGAACGAGAACGAGCCGGCGATTGTCGAGGAGTGTGCGCGGCTCGGGGCCGAGGTCTACACCTGCACCAGGATGTGCTTCGAGAAGATCGCCTACAAGGAGCGTCCGGACGGGCTTCTCATGGTGGGGCCTCACGTCTCCATCAAACTCAGCGATCTTAAGCTTCCCGAAAATGCGCTCGTGATCGTGACCGAAGCCATCGAAAAGCCCGGCAACCTCGGCACGATACTGCGCTCGGCCGACGCCGCGAAGGTCGCCGCAGTCATAGTTTGCGACAGGACGACCGACATACACAATCCCAATGTAGTCAGGGCGTCGACCGGCACCATGTTCTCCGTGCCCATAGTCGAGGCGACGAGCGACGAGGCCCTCGCGTGGCTCAAGGCGCACGGCTTCAAGATACTGGCCGCGACTCCCCACGCAGAAAAGCTCCATTTCGAGGTCGATCTTACGGGCAACGTCGCCATCGCCCTCGGCGCCGAGCAGTACGGGCTCACGGCGAAGTGGATGGATGGCGCCGAGCTTCGCGTGAGAATACCTATGCTCGGCCTCGCTGATTCTCTGAACGTCTCGGCCGCCGCGACGATCCTCGTCTACGAGGCCGTCCGCCAGCGTATAGCCGCAGGCGTCGACAAGGTGCCGGAGTTCATTCCCTGGCACGGCGAAGGCCAGCACGACCACTGAGCGGAATTACGACTATGCGTTTTGCGTTTCCCCTGATGCTTGTTCTCGTGGCCGTCGTTCCGGTGGCGGGGCTTTGGTGGACCTTCCTTCGCGCCCGCCGCGAAAAGGCGCTTTCTAAAATAACGCTGAACGTGCCCAAGTCGCACGGCTCCTCGCTGCAGTCGGCGGCGATTCTATCCGGACTCTTCCTCGTGCTTTTTGCGGCCTCGCGTCCGCAATGGGGCAAGAGCCTCGAAACCACCGTCTCGCGAAGCCGCAATGTGGTCGTGGCGATCGACGTGTCGCGCTCGATGCTTGCAGAGGATGTAAGGCCCAACAGGCTGGAGCGCGCAAAGGCCGATGTCGCGGACCTCATAGATTCCCTCGAAGGCGACCGCTGCGCGCTCGTCGCCTTCAGGCGCACGGGCGTGGTGGTGTGTCCGCTTACTACCGACCACGGCTACCTAAGAAGCGCCCTTGAGCAGATTTCGCCCGAAACGGCGCCTCGCGGCGAGACCGATCTCGGCAGCGCGATCCATGCCGCGCTCGATGCGCTCGATCCGGCGGCAGACGACCACAATGCGATAATCGTCATCTCCGACGGCGGCGACCTCAGAGGCGAGGCGCTCAAGACCGCTGAGCTCGCGAAGAAGCGCGGAGTGCCGGTGTTTACCGTCGGAATCGGAGATCCTAAGGTCGGCTCTACGATCCCCGCGGAGAATGGCGTCGGCGTTCAGATGCACAACGGCTCGCCGGTCAAGGTTGCGCTCGAGGAGCAGGCCCTGAAGGCGATTGCCGAGGCTTCGTCGGGACGCTACGTGCCGCTGGCCACAGCCGGAACGGCGGAGACCACGCTTGGCGCGATATACAGGCGCTTCCTGCGGCTCGTCGCCGCAAAGGAGCAGAGCGAGGAGGAGGCTCGCGCCGCAGACCGTTATCAGGTGTTTCTGGTACCGGGGCTGTGCCTGCTGATGATTGGCGCGGCGCTTTCGAAAGGACGCTTCCGCAAGAGCAGCCAATCGCGAAATATGGTATAATTTAAACTTCAAGATGAAGGTAAAGGAGCTCCATCTACGCGCTGCGCTCTTCGCGGTGTCGCTTGCGGCGATGCTGTGGGGGTATTGGCTTATGCTCTCGGACCACGCTCCGGCAATGTTCAGAAGCGATATTGAGGATATGTCGTACGCGTGGTATGTGCCGGTCTTCTCGCTCTACGTCGTATGGCGCGAGCGAAAGGTAATTCTCGAATCGATAGGCGGAGCGTCGGCGCTCGGCTTTATACTGGCGCTTCCTTCGTTCGCGGCGGGCTTTCTCGGCATTCGCGGACACCAGCTGCGGCTTGAGATAGTCGGCTTCGTCGGCCTAATAATTTCGCTCGTGTGGATATTCTTCGGCTCGAAGACCATGCGCTGCGTGCTGTTTCCGGCGCTGTTCCTGCTGTTCTGCATGCCGCTCGCAACGTTTCTCGACGTGATAACCGTGCACCTTCGCCTGTTTTCGACTGGTGCGGCCTACGCCATATTGCGCGGGTTCGGGGCTGATGTCGTCCGCCAGGGTACGATGATCGCGTCTTCGACCGGTTCGTTCGCAATTGACGTGGCGGATCCTTGCAGCGGCCTTAGGTCGCTTTTCGCGCTTACCGCGCTTACGGCGGGCTACGCCTACTTCAACCAGCCAACGTGGCTAAGGCGCGGACTTCTCTTCGCGCTCGCAGTGCCTATAGCTGTTTTCGGCAACGTTGCGAGGATTCTTTCGATAGTCGTTGTCGCGGCGTGCTGTTCGCCCGATTTCGCGACCGGCTTCTACCACGACTATTCCGGATACGTCGTCTTTTTCGTGGCGATAGCCCTGATGCTGGGCGCAAGCGGCGCAATTTCGAAAGGAGCGGAGAAATGCGCGGCCTGACGATACCGGCGATAGCCACCGTTTTGATGTGCGCCGCGATGTGGTTCCAGTCGCTGACGCCAGAGCCTTCGGTCGCCGAAGCGCCGGCGGTCGAGATACGCGACATTCCAGGCTTTTCAGTGGCCGAACTTGAGCCGGGCGAGGCCGAATTGACCGTGCTGCCGGCCGATACGCAGTTCATAAAGCGGCTCTATACCGCGCCGAACGGACTGTGGTTCCAGGTTACCGCAGTCATAGGCGGCTCCAGCAAGAGCTCAATACACCGTCCCGAGCTCTGCCTGCCGGCGCAGGGCTTTCAGATGGTGAGGCCGCGCGACCTTTTCGCCTGCGGACTCGACTGGCGCGTAATGTCGCTCGAGCGCAACTTCGGTTCGCCGCTCGGCTTCGCCTATACCTTCTTCAACCAGACGGGCTACAGGACATCTTCGCATACCGCCAGGATATTTCGTGATGTGTGGGACAGGTCGGTGCTCAATCGCATCGACAGGTGGGTGATGATAACGGTCAACGCCGCGACCGACGATGATACCGTCGTCAAGGCGTTTCTTGAAGAACTGGGGGAGGTAAGCCCATGTCTGAAGTGATCCAGGCCTTATGGCCATATGCAACCTGCTTCGTCGCCGCACTGGTGCTTACGCTCGTATTGACCCCATTGGTACGGGAGATGAACCGTCGGCTCGGCATGGTGGACAAGCCCGATCCGCGGCGCATCAACAAGGTGCCGATTCCGAGGGGCGGCGGTCTCGCTTTGGTCGCGGGCGTCACGGTTTCGTTCGCGCTTTTCGTCGTTTTCTCCGGACGGCCCGCGATGGCCGGCTTTTCCGACATGGCCTTCCTGCGGCTCGGCCTGCTCGCAGTGACGATTGCGCTTGTAGGCCTCGCGGACGACAGGTTTTCGCTCTCTCCGAAGGTGAAGCTGCTCTGTCAGGTGCTGGTCGGCGTGCTCGCCTGGTGGCTCGGCGGAATCGGCTTCAAGGACCTCTGGCCCTGGCTGCCGACATGGCTCGACTGCATTATGACAACGGTCTGGATCGTCGGCGCGGTCAATGCCTTCAATCTGATCGACGGACTCGACGGTCTCGCTTCGGGTCTCGCCCTCATAGCGGCATTGGGCATGGCAGGTTCGCTCGTCTTCACAGGCAGGGCTTCTTCGACGTTCTTCTATTTTGCTTTCGCCGGCGGTCTGCTGGGATTCCTCAGGTACAACTACAATCCCGCCTCGGTGTTTCTAGGCGACTGCGGCTCGATGTTCATAGGCTTCACGATCGCGGTGCTGCCGCTGTGCTCCCACGAGCCGGATTCCTTTCTCGTGTCCGTAGGAGTGCCGCTGCTCGCGATGGGCGTGCCGATCTTCGATACGTTCCTCGCAATCGTGCGCCGGTCGATACGCCACCTGATCAACAGGGGCGAAAAGGCCGCCGAGGGCGAGGTGATGACGGCCGATGCCGACCACCTGCACCACCGCATCCTGCGGTCGCTCGGGCTCAACCAGCGCAAGACGGCCTGGGCTCTCTACGCTCTCGCGCTCGGCTGCGTGACCGTCGGGCTCGTGGGCATGGCGCTGAAGTCTCAGTCCGCCGGACTGTGGCTCGTCGCCGTTACCGTGGCCGCCGTCGTGATATTCAAGGATATGGCGCGAATCGAGCTCTTTGACGCAGGACGGCTTTTGAGCGCCGTCGCCAGAGCCCACGACACCTCGACGCGCCGCAAGATCGCGCGCCTGACGGTGCCGCTTTACCTGCTGGCGGACATAATCGTGCTGGCGGTTTCGGTCTTGCTCGTAAGGTGGACTCTTTTCGGATCGGTCGAGCGCCGCACTTTCATGACGCTGATTCCGATTCACGTGACGACGACATTCCTGTTTCTCGTGTTCTTCAACACCTACCGCACGGTGTGGTCGAGGGCGATGCTGTCGAACTACATGAGGCTTATCGCCGCATGCCTGTTCGGCGCCGTGCTGGGCACGGTCGTGGTCTACTATCTGCCGGGCAAAAGTCATACGGTGCCGCTCAGGGCTATTGCGCTATTGTATGCCATGTTCAGCACAATGGGCATTGTCATGGCGCGAATCGTCCGAGGCGTCGTCCGCGACCTGTTCTACGCCATCGACTGCGGACGTCTCGTCGGCCGCAAGGACGTCTCGCGCATACTGGTCTACGGGTCTGGCCTGCGCTACAGGACGTTCCGCCGCGAACTCGTGAGGACTACCGCCGCCAATACGCGCATAATCGTGGGGCTGTTGGACGACAATCTGCTCATCCGCGGACAGTACATCGGCGGCGTCAAGGTTCTAGGCACGCTCATGGAGGCTCGCGAGATAATCAACAGGGTCAATGCGGATACGGTCATCGTCGCGTGCGAGATATCGCCAGAATGGATGAATATCGTCCGCAAGACTCTCGAGCCGACTGGCGTAAAGATAACATATTTCTCATTCAGCGAAACGGAGGTCAAGTGATGTCTGAGATTTCGAAGGAAACCGTTCTTGAGTTTCACCGCGGAGGAAAGGTGGCGGTGACGCTGCCGAAGCCGCTCAGGACGAAGGAGGATCTCTGCCTCGCCTACACGCCTGGCGTCGCGCACGCCGTAAAGGCGATCGCGGCCGAGCCGTCGGCGGTCTACGACGTGACCGCGAAGCCGAATCTCGTGGCGGTCGTCTCTGACGGAACGGCGATTCTCGGTCTCGGCGACCTCGGGGCCGCGGCTTCCATACCTGTCATGGAGGGCAAGGCCGTGCTCTTCAAGTCGTTTGCGGATGTCGACGCGTGGCCTGTGCCGCTCAACCACTGCCGTCTCGAGGGCAAGGATACGGGCAAGACGGACCCCAAGCGCGTCATCGACGCCGTTCTCGCAATCGCTCCGCAGTATGGCGGCATAAACCTCGAGGATATCGCGTCGCCCGCATGCTTCGAGATCGAGGATACCCTCGACAGCCTGCTCGACATACCAGTGTTCCACGACGACCAGTGGGGAACGGCCGTGATCACCCTGTCGGGAGTCATGAACTACGCCCGGCTCGCAGGCAAGGAGCTCAAGGATCTCAAGGTCGTCATGAACGGCGCTGGCGCCGCCGGAATACGCATCTGCGAGATGATGAAGGCGGCAGGAGTGGTCGATGTCACGATGTGCGACACGAAGGGTACCATTCGCCGCGACCGGACGGACCTGAATCCTTTCAAGGCGCGGCATGCTGTCGACACCAAGGCCATGACGCTCAAGGAGGCTCTTGTCGGCGCCGACGTGTTCGTGGGCGTTTCGGCTGCGAATGTGCTGACCGGCGACGATGTGAAGACCATGGCCGATTTCCCGGCGGTGTTCGCGATGGCGAATCCCGATCCCGAGGTTCGTCCGGAGGCGGTCGCCGAGGCTCTGAAGGGCCGCCGCTATGTGATGGTCACCGGCCGCAGCGACTATCCAAACCAGATAAACAACGTGCTGGGCTTTCCGTATCTCTTCCGCGGCGCGCTCGACGTAAGGGCGACGACGATCAACTCCGAGATGAAGGTTGCGGCGGCCAACGCGCTCGCCGCGCTTGCGCGCGAGGAGGCGCCGGAAGACGTCAAGGCGCTGTATCCTGGAGAGAATCTCGTCTTCGGCGATGGCTATATCATTCCAAAGCCTTTCGACCGCCGGCTCATGGTCGAGGTGAGCGCGGCCGTCGCCGAGGCGGCGATCAAGAGCGGAGTCGCGAAGAAGCCGCGCGATATCGCCGAATACCGCGAAGAACTGAAGCGCCGCAGAGAGGCGATGGATATTTGAGATGAAGCGTCTCGTGATACTAGGCGCGACGGGGTCCATCGGGCTGAACGCCCTGGATGTCGTGCGCACCCATCCGGACGACTTCAAGGTCGTAGCTCTGGCGGCCTTGCGGTCCAGGGAGGCGTGCGAGGCGCTTGCGGCGGAATTCGGCGCCAAGGCGTATGTCGGTGAAGATGCCGCCGTCCGTGCTGTAGAGGAAAGCGACGCCGACATATGTCTCGTCTCGACAGTCGGCGTGTCGGGCATACGTCCGACGCTGGCTGCGATCGCGAAGGGTATGGATATCGCCCTCGCCACCAAGGAAGTCATGGTCATGGCAGGCGAGCTCGTCACTGGCGAGGCAAGAAGGCGCGGCGTGAGGTTTCTGCCTGTAGACAGCGAACACAGCGCGATCTTCCAGTGCCTCGCAGGTGGAGGGGAGCGCTTTGTCGACAGATTGATACTCACGGCTTCGGGGGGACCCTTCCTCGACAGTCCTGCCGACCTTTCGTCGGTTACGGTCGCAGAGGCGCTGAACCATCCCCGCTGGAAGATGGGTCCGAAGGTGACGATAGATTCCTCCACCATGATGAACAAGGGCTTCGAGGTTCTCGAGGCGAGATGGCTTTTCGACATTCCGGCGGAGCGCATAGACGTGGTGGTGCACCCCGAATCGATCGTGCATTCGCTTGTGACGTTCAACGACGGCGCGACGCTGGCGCAGCTTTCTCCGCCAGATATGCGCGTCGCGATACAGTATGCCCTGACGTGGCCCGGGAGGCTCGCGTCCGAGCGTGAAAGGCTCGACCTGGCGGCGCTCGGAGCGCTGACCTTCCGGGAGCCGGACTGCGCGAGGTTCCCATGCCTCAGGCTGGTCAAGGATGCGCTTAGAATGGGCGGCTGCGCAACGGCCACCCTGGCCGCCGCTGACGAGTGGGCCGTCCAGGCGTTTCTCGACGGGCGCATAGGCTATGCCGACATCGCCCGCGCCGTCGAGTCGTGCCTTGAGAAGGCCCCGAAGACGGAATGCGATTCGATAGAAGCCGTATTCGCCGCGAGCGATTGGGCTTTCAGATATCTGGAGACCGAATGGAAACACTGACGACAATACTCTACATTTGCGCGTGCGTTCTGCTGTTCTCGCTTGCGATAGCGATACACGAGTTCGGACATTTCATCGTGGCCCTCAAGCTCGGATTGCGCGTCGAGGCCTTTTCGATAGGGTTCGGTCCGGTGCTGTGGAAGCGTAAGGTGAACGGCGTCGAATACCGACTGAGCGCGATACCGCTTGGCGGCTACGTGTCGATACCCGATGTGGACCCCGAAGGCACCAAAGCCCTCGAGGGCGGCGGCGAGACGGACAAGGAGGCTCGCAAGCGCATTCCCGCATGGAAGGAGCTTCTTGTCGCGGTCGCCGGGCCTTCGATGAATATCGCTCTCGCGGTCGTGGTGGCGGTCGTGCTGTCTCTCGTTCCGGGAGCCAGGTTCGGAGAGCTGCCAGCCAGGATCGGCGCCGTACTGCCCGAGGGCCCTGCCGCGGCGGCTGGAATTGTCGCGGGCGACACAGTAGTCTCTGTCGGAGGCCGCTCAGTAAAGACGTGGACCGACATGCAGACCGAGGTTCAGATATCCGGCGGACGGCCCACCGAGTTCGTTGTTTCGCGCGAAGGCGAGGGCGATCTGGCGCTTACCGTGACTCCTGTGCGCGACGAGCTTTCCGGGGCGCTCTACATAATGGCGCTTAGCGTAACCAACGAGTCCGGCGCCGCCAGCTGGATGCCCAGCCGCAATCCCCTGAAGCAGCTCGCCTGGGATGCGGGCTCGATATTCAGGGTGCTTGGCGGACTCGTCAACCCCAAAGAGGCGAAGGCGACCGCGGGCGCCCTTGGTGGTCCCGTGATGATAGCCGAGGGAATCTACGCCAGCATGCGCCGTAGCATGTGGGACGGGCTCGGTTTTCTGCGCTTTTTGAACGTCAATCTCGCCGTGCTCAACCTTTTGCCGATACCTGTGCTGGATGGCGGACTGATACTCTTCGCTATTATAGCGATGGTGTTTCGCCGCCGCGTTCCCGACAAGGTCGTCGGGACGCTTTCGATGGGCTTCATGTATCTCCTGATTGCGCTGATGTGTTTTCTCATGGTCAAGGACTCCATGCGCAGCTGGAGAATCCACTCCGCAAAACCCGATGCCGCGCTTCAGGCGGAAGATGTCGAGGAGGACGCGCCCAATGCAGACGATTAGGCAGAGCGAAGAGCTTAACCGCGCCAACAGCGCGTTCGACAATAGGCTCAGACCGACCGACTTCGAGGGCTTCGTCGGACAGGCCAAGATACGCGACCGCCTCATGCTCGCCGTCGAAGCGGCCAAGGCTAGGGGCGAATCGCTCGACCACGTGCTGTTTTCGGGGCCGCCCGGACTCGGCAAGACTACGCTTTCCTACATACTCGGCGAGGCGATGGGAGTAAACGTCAAGACCACCAGCGGACCCGTCATCACGAAACCTGGCGATCTCGCGGGGCTCCTGACCTCGCTCGAGCCGGGCGACATCGTCTTCATCGACGAGATACACCGCATGGCCAAGACGGTCGAGGAATACCTCTATTCTGCGATGGAGGATTACGCCATCGACATAATGATCGACCAGGGGCCGAATGCGAGATCCGTGCGTCTCGAGCTGCCGCGCTTTACGCTAGTCGGCGCGACTACACGCATCGGACTCATAGCGGCACCGCTTCGCGCAAGGTTCGGGCTCGTGAACCGTCTCGACTACTACGAGGCCGCAGAGCTTTCCGAGATCGTCCGCCGCAGTGCGTTCAAGCTTGGGGTCGATATCGACGAGGAGGGCGCAATGGAGATCGCGCGCCGCTCGCGCGGAACGCCGCGAATCGCCAACAACCTGCTGCGCCGCGTGAGGGACTACGCCCAGGTGCGAGCCGGAAACTTCATAACGGGTGATGTCGCCAAGGAGTCGCTGGGGCTTCTCGAGATCGACCCTCACGGCCTCGACGACATGGATCGCCGCATCCTAGAGACGATATGCGTAAAGTTCGGCGGCGGACCCGTCGGCCTTTCGACCATAGCAGTCTCGGTCGGCGAGGAGCCAGATACGATCGAAGAGGCCTACGAACCTTTCCTCATAATGAACGGCTATATGGAGCGCACCCCAAAGGGACGCGTCGCCACCGACCTCGCGTGGAACCGCCTCGGCCTGAAGCCGTCAGCCTAGGCCTTTTTCGGCAGAAGGCGGTTGATCAGTTCGTTCAGCCGGAAGGGGAGCGAGGCCAGTAGCCACGTCGCGAATCTCATTGGCCACGGAAAGGCTATGAGGCCGACATTGCGGTCGACGCGCTTGAGAATGAGCTCGGCCGCGGCAGGGGCCTCCATGAAAAACGGCATGGGACATGTGTTCTTGTCCGTTATCCTCGAGCGCACGAAGCCGGGGCAGATCACCGAAACCTTGATGCCTTTGTCGGCCAGCATCCCGCGCAGCGAAAGTCCCCACGTCTTGACGCAGCTTTTCGTCGCCGAGTAGGAAGGACACGACTTCAGCGGACCATACCCCGCGATCGACGCTGTGAGTATGATGTGGCCGGCCTTTCGCGCAATCGCCGGCATTACGGTGTTGACCGTGCCGCCGACGTTTATCGCAAACGTCCGCCTGACGTTCGCTTCGCTTTCCTCGCCGGTCGCGACTCCCGCGTTTGCGAACACCCTGTCGAGATGCGCCGCGTCGTCGCATGACTCGATCCACCTGCGCATGGCGGCCTCGTCAGCGACATCAACGACTTCCGCGTCGACCTCAGCGCCCAGCCGACGGCACCTTTCGGCGACGGCTTCGAGCCTCTCCCTGTCGCGTCCGCAGATGAATAGCCTGTCGCCGCGCCTGGCCGATGCGATGGTCAACGCTTCGCCAATGCCTGAACTTGCACCAGTTATTAGAGTGTTCATGGCAAATATTATACCAAATTTCTGCGTGATTAACTTTTTGCAACATACCCCCTTGCGCGCCGCAGCAATAAATGGTATACTACACACCGTTTTCCGATTTGGGGCTGTAGCTCAACTGGATAGAGCATCAGACTACGAATCTGAGGGTTGTGGGTTCGACTCCCGCCAGCCCCGCCAGTCGGAAGCGCCAGATTGCGGGGTGGAGCAGCCTGGTAGCTCGTCAGGCTCATAACCTGAAGGTCGTTGGTTCAAATCCAGCCCCCGCTACCAATTTATTCTGGCCTTTTGTCGGACCGTAGCGCAGCCTGGTAGCGCGTTTGCTTGGGGTGCAAAAGGTCTCGGGTTCAAATCCCGACGGTCCGACCAGTGATAACCGCACAAAAAGCGGGAAAAACAACGGTATTGCCTGCCGTTTGCAATGGTCGTCCGTGGCGCAGTTCCTCGCCATTAGGACACATTAGGACACATAGGCAATGAAAAGGAACGATTGCCGCCAAGTGCGCGGCTCCGTATTCGACAACAACGGGTATTGGTTTCTCTCGGTAAGACTGCCGGGTGAGAAGTCTCGCCGCAAGCATCCACTTTGCGCTCCCGGCAGCGACCGCGCTATGCGCAGCGACCGACCGCGAGAAATGGCGATAGCGGCGGCGCATAGACTTTGGGAAGAAGCCACCCGCCAACAAAAGAACGATCCAAAGGGGTGCACCGTCAATGACTTGTGCGATGCCTACATACGCCATGCGCAAACATACTATCACGGAGGGAACGAGACATCGACTTGCGCTTGCGCCGTCCGCGCATTCCGGGAACTGCACGGGGCAAGGCCCGTGGGCGAGTTGGTGCATACCGACATGTTGCGGGTGAGGGATGCGATGGTGCGGCAAGGCTTGGCCCGCGTCACGGTCAACCGATACATGGGGATCATCTGCAACCGGCTCATGCCGTGGGCGTTGGACGAGGGGTTGATACGGGCGCAATGCAAGGCGGAGCTTTCGCAAGTGCAACCCATGAAGCGCGGGCGCAGCGAAGCCCCCGAACGTCCGCCCGTCCGTCCCGTCAGTGATGATGCGGTGGCGGCGGCGATTGCCGCGATGATGCCGAACACCGCCGACATGGTGCGCGTCCACCGGCTTACAGGCATGAGGCCGGAAGAAATATGCTCCTTGCGGTGGGAGGACATAGACACGAGCGCGACCCCTTGGGTCTACCGCCCCAGCCACCACAAGAACGAGTGGCGCGGCGAGTTCGGCCAACCTCGGGCGATCTGCATAGGCCCAAAGGCGAGGGCTATCTTGGAGCGGCACAAGGGCGCGGCGCATCCTTTCTCACCTGTCGCCGCCATCTACGAGCTTATGCAACAGCGTCGCGAGAACGCCACAAGCCCGTCGCGCCGTTGTCGCGCCGATCCACACGCAACACGCAAGCCCCGCGAGGCGTGGGATACGTGCGCATACACCAAGAGCATACGGGCGGCTTGCCGTCGCGCCGGTGTAGCCCCCTGGAGCGCGAACCAACTGCGCCATGCGTTCGCAACGGAGGTGCGGCGCAAATTCGGATTGGAGGCTTGCCGTGCGGTTCTCGGCCACTCGATGGGCGCACCAGTCACCGACCGCTATTCATTCGAGGCGGTGGAAGAGGAGGTGATCGCAAAGGCGAGCGAGGCGGTCGAGGCGCTGGGGTAGAAAAAGCCCCGCCATCATCAGCTTGGGCAAAGCCTCCGGCGGGGCGGCGCGGATAACGAAAGGCTAACCGCGCAAAGGGTATTATATCATTTTTCCGGCGTGTCCTCGTTGCGCTCCCTTTGCTGGGCGAACGTCTTGCACAACTTCTCGATGATGGTGTCCACCTTTGATACGGTGTTCGATCCGGAAAGGAACAGGCTGAACGAGCAAGTCTTTTGGGACGGATTGAGCCATGCGGCATCCTCGTCGTAGTCGAAGATTGCCGCGTCCTCTCCGTCCGGCGCAGACTTGTATTTAACCTTGCCTATCGCAAGTTGCCCCGTATCGGTCACGTACATGCCGCCTATGTCGGCATAGCGCGATTTTGAATGGAAGCTCTGGCATCCGCCCACAAGGACGGCGCACACGGCCAATGTCAGCACCTTGCGCATCATTTCAACCTCGCAAGTGCGCGTTCGCATGCAGTTTCAACCAATGCGTCCAGCTTCTCCGGCGTGACGATGCAAAGCACCGCCTCGCGCATGTTGGCGCGTAGCGGCTCCTTCTCCGTCGCCGTTATCTCCCTGCCGCCCTCGCTTGCCGGATCGAGTGCCGCAGCAAGGTTGCCGAACACGGACGCGCCCAAGGTGCACCCCTTGGCGATCTGCGCCAACCTTTCGTCACTTACGTTCTTCGTCGCCGAGGATGCCGCCCAATCCACGCCCTCCACGGCGTAGCCGGCCAACTTCTCAACCGAAAGCTCCGCCTTGATGTAGGGTTTGGCGAAGCCCAACGCCTTTTGCGCTATCCAAGATTTTAGGCCCATAGTTTGCTCCTTTCTTTAGTGTGTTGTCTCTCTAAATTCAGACCGCCTGTCAAGTCGCGCCTCTTTCCAAGCCGTCACACCCATTGCCACGAGCGCACCCGCGAGAAGCACCTTGACCGACAACTTCACGACCCAGCGCAAGGTCTCGCCCCATTTCTCCTTCTCGACGATGATGCGCTTGTCTAGGTTGTTCATGCGCTCGCCGAAGTCGTGCGCGAGGTTCGCCACCGAGACGTTTATCGCCCGCATCGCCTCCGCGCCTTGCCGAAAGCCGTCCTGCGCCTCCGAACGGATCTTGCCTACATCGTGCTCAACCTTCGTCAAGCGACTATCGAGGTTCGACACCTTGCCCTTCAGTTCCTCCTGCTGCTTTTGGAGGATGCAACCCTCTTCAGTGTTCTTGGTGCACACAGTCTTCCTCCTTCTTCTTGCCGATGGCGTGCCAGCTGTCGGCATTATATTCCTTGTCCTGAAATGGAGCTTCGCCATCATATTTCGGGGGGTTCGATGCCTTTTTGCGCTTCGCCTTTTCCGAGGGAGTGTATGTCTGCATGGCCGTGCGCCCGTTCTCGTAAACCAAAACGATGACGTTGTTCCTCAAATCGACACGCACCATAGACACGGCGTTGGACGGCTCCGATATGGAAGCGATCATGTCGGCGGCTTCGTTCAGCCTACGCTTGCGCTGTTCGTATCTCCGCGCCTCTCGCTCGGCCTCGTCAACGTGCAATGCGCGGCGCATTTCGAGCGTCCGCTGCTCACGCGGCGAAAGCACCAACTCGACCGGCGGCTGATTCCACGACAAGGCAGCCAACACCGCAAGCATCAATCCGCTCATAGTTCACCTCCCATAGCTTCCGATATAATCCCTTCAAGCAGTTCGTAGAATTGGGCCTCGTCTTCGCTCTCGGCCTTTTTCTTCGCTTGCTCGATGGCCTTCAAAATCTTCGACAGGTTCTTTTCGGTGCGCTTCGCGGCCTTGCGCATATCGCGCAACGTCTTCGCGTCGGCCTCGTACTCCGCCGCCTCCGCCCTGGCTTCCTCCAACTTCTGCTCGAAGGTGTTTGTCTGCCGTTGGCCGATGACGCGCTGGACGGCGTTTGTCTGCGTCCACTCGTAGCCGCCGCGCCGCCAAACCTCTACGATGTTCGTCGTGCCGCCGACCACGACCTGCTTGCGCGATTCGCAACGCGGACGCAATGCAAGGTTGTGTAGGTATTGCCGCTCCGTGTCGGTCATGCAGAATGTCTGCAAGGTGGCGACAGCCGCCGCAAGCATCAATCCGTGCCGGATCCTCATTCTATGTCTTCCTTTCCTTTGTATACGCCGTTGTCGAAATATATGCGCTCCATGCCGTTCGTCACCCACCCGGTCAGCGTCGGCCGCCCGTCAACGAAAACCATCGCCCCGGCGAAGTCAAGGCCGCTCACCGGGTGCCCTATCGTGCAATGCTTGTTGGGGCGCACGGGATAGCCCACGGCCCAAGACGGACGGGAGAAGCTTATATCGTTGCACCCTTGCCAAGTCACTCCTTGCGCATCCACGACAGCAACGCCGTTGGTGGAATAGT
>JAFPUH010000038.1 GCA_017395505.1 Kiritimatiellia bacterium | reverse complement strand
ATCACCGCCGACATAACGGCGCGCGTCACGATAACCGGCGACATGTCGGCATCTAGCGCGACGCTGAATATCTCCGGCCAGGAAGTCTCCGTCTCCTCCGACAACCTCGGCAACATCGTCGTCGGCGACGGCGCGACGCTTTCCGTGACGCTGACCGACCGCCAGGCGATGAAGGGCTATGCGGCAAGTTCCGTCACGCTCGTCGGCGGCACGATCGAGTTCGTCGATGCATACGGCACGGTCGTCGGCTCCAGCACCGAATCGACGACATACGTGAAGCCCGAAGGCTACTCCATCGCCCCAGTCCCGACCGCCGTCTGGATTTCGGGAGAGTTCGCCGACGAGCCGGAACTTCATGGTGGGTATTCGGTAAATTACTTGTATGCGGGCAATATCAATGATGATGGCAATATAGTGATCGGCACGACGGCATTCAACACGGATCCGCTTTATGGTGTCACGATAACACTCCCTGCGGACACTTATAAAAAGGCATCGCTCCTCGTGAAATTGAAAGTTCCGAATGGCAACACCCACCTGGACAATACGGCTATCGCAGGCGTTGTATCGACCGACGGCAATCCAATCTACGCGCGTTTCGCCTCCAGCGGCAACAATATCGCGACCGGAGCGTACCTGAACAGCGGCAGCAGCTACGCCGTGGCGGGAAATTACTCCTTCAATTCTCCGACGATTTCCGCAGGCGAAGGCTATATGCTTTTCGCATACGAATCCGAAGCAAGCACGGTCTACAATGGAACGGCATTCTACACGGGCTCGTCGATCGATACGATGACAGGCGGCAACGCGGGCGGTTTGCAGTGGAAAGGCAAGACGTTGAAACAGCTTTCCATCGGCGGCCTTTTGAACCTTTCGGCCGACGGCGTGGATTATTCTTTGTATTCCGGCAAGTTCAACCCCTGGACAGGGCTGGAGATCGAGGCGGTGGCGCTGTTTGTCGATGAGTGGTATTCGGCGAGCGATGTCGAGTTCTATGAGTTCCCGACCGTCGAGGAGCCGGAAGAGCCGTATGAAGGTCCTGCACCGACTGCCGTCTGGGTTGCGGGCGAATTCGAAGACCACAAGAGCGCACATGCAGGCTGCGAAATCGCCCTCAACGACAACACCGTAAACGAACGCGGCCAGATCGTCATCGGTAGCGGCACCACGCTTGGTGCCACGATTTCCGTGCCGAACTACGACCAGGCGACGATGCTCGTCAAGTATTCGATTCCGTCGGGCGGCGCTCCTGCGGCGAATGCCGTGCCCGCAGTGGCGTTCGTGAACTACGACCTCGGCCCTGTGGCGACCGCAAGCGGCTCGTCGGAACTCACGGGATATTATTACAATAACGGTGTAATTGCCAATTATCCGTTCGCCACCACGCCGAGCCTTCCGCAGAATGGGTATCTCCTGATCTCTGCGCCGGCGAACTCGAACGGGGCCGCCGCCAGCCACTACGCGGCGGTGTATGCGGGATCGACGACTTCGTCCTTGATAGGCGGCGAGGCGGCAAGCCTGCGTTTCACTGGACCGAACAACCGAGTGACGAAGGTCGGCATAGGCGGGCCTACGAAGGCTGGTGCGGTTCCGTGGGCGGGCATGGTGATAGAGGGCGTGGCGCTGTTCGATTCGTGGGTGACGCCTAGCGACATCGCGGGCTACACCTTCCCGGAGAAAGGCGCGGTGCAGCCGGTCGATGACGACGAGTACCTGGTCGAGCCCGCAGCCGTATGGGTCAATGACTTCAAGACGGCGGAGAAGGGCGGTTATACGCTTTCGACGAGTGGCACGACTGCCGTGCGCGACGATTCCTTCGGCGGCGACATCACCATCGGCGACGCCGCAGCGGCGATTGCGATACCCGAGCCGACGCGCCAATGGACGATGTTCGTCAAGTATGCCGCCGCGCCAGCGCAGAGCGCACAGAATTTCTTTGCGTGCGGCAGTTTCACGAACAAAACTACGACGGTCGATCTGGGCGTTCTCTCCACTAGCGACTCCAGCTCCGCCCTCGTCGCAGGATTCGACAACGGCTCGGCGGCAAACACAACGGCGCTCGGCACGACGATAACGCCATCGCCGACCGGCGGCTACCTCCTCGTCGCGCATGACGCCGGAAGCAAATTTTATGTCTATGCCGGCGAGACTTACGAGGAACTCTACAATACAAGTGCGACAATAGATTATGTTTTCACTGATTGGTGGTATACGAGCCTCGCAGTCGGCGGCCCCAGCGGCAAGAGAGCGTCGAACAAGTGCGGTGCATGGGAAGGGCTCGTCGTCGAGAAGATAGCAATATTTGATGGATACTACACGGTCGATCAAATTGTGCCAATCGAAAATCCCGAAGACGCGGCGACGCTTTCCATCGCCGACAATGCGACGTGGAACTTCGCGGCGGGCACGACGCGCACATACGAAAGCATCGGTGCGCTGTCGTCTTCCGGAACGATCGCCGTCACGAACGATACAATCGCCGCCGGCGTTTACAAGCTTGCCGAATGGACGACGCCGCAGATAATGTCAACCGGCTACGGGCGCGTCGGGGCTCTCGACGTGCCGAATCTGCCATCGAATCTCACGGCGGAACTCGTCTATGGCGTGAATGCGATATATCTGCGCGTTTATGATGCGACGGTGCAGGCGGAGAAGCCGACGTTGAAAGTCTGGCCTTACGGCGACTCAATAACCGAGGGCTTCAATGCAAGCAATACGAAGGCGAACTACCGTGTCCTTCTCGCGCAGAAACTCTCGCTCCTCGGCTACAACGTCGAGATGGTGGGCTGCTACGACAAGATTCAGACCGCGACCGAAGCGAATATGGAATTCATGGACGCGATCGATCCTTCCGGCGTGGCGGTGCCAGACAAGTGGAAGTGGCATTCCGCGAAGCACGGCGGGACGGTCGGTGTGACGAGCGTTACGAGCTATCAGCGTTCCGCAATGGTTGAAAATGTCGATACCCTGTGCGCACAGGCCGGCAACCCGGACGTAGTCCTACTGCACGGCGGCATCAACGACCTTTCCGTCGTCGGCGACGCGAACACGGTCTTCGCAAACTGGACGAATGTCGTGTGGCGCATCCTCGAAGACCTGCCGCAGACAAAGATCGTCGTCTCTACTACTTTGTATGCGACATACGCCAACAAAGTGACGCTAAACGCCCGCAGCGATTCGTTCAACGCGCTCGTGAAGGCGCAGGTCGCAAAGGTGGAAGGGGTTGACGAGGGCGCATTTCCGACCGGCCGCGTCTATCTCGCGGATCTGAACGACTACGTGAAATCCACCGATACGGGCATCCTTTCTTCCGATGGACTTCATCCCGACTGGTGGGGGCACGACCAGATGGCGGAAGGCTGGCTGTCGGTGATTACGAACGTGTATCCGAGCGCGTCCGGCACGTTCCCGTCATCCACGCCCCTGCCATCGGTAGCCGATGATGATCTTGGCGCGGCGGCGAAGACGGAACTCGCCGATTATATCGATGGCTTCGCCCTTGCACAGACAATCACCGTCGCAAGCACAAACACGCCGACTGTAGTTGATGGCGAAGGCGTGACGGAGAACATCGGCAAGGTGGGGTATTTCGTGGAGTACGTGCGAGGCGACAACGAAGCGCACAAGTGGGTGTGGGTAGATATGGACGCACCCGCAACGACTCTTGCCGACCTCGGTCTGCCGACGGCTAATCATCAGACAGCGGTCACGTCGCTTCACGTCAAGTCGAACCACAACGGAATCGACGATGTCGCTGCGGACGATAACACGGTGACGGGATGGATAGAGTTCACGCCGTTTGATTACACGGGAGCCGAGTCGGGAGCCGAAGGCGCTCCGGAGGCTCACGGCGGATCGGGCAAGACGATGTTCGACTGGAACGACACGCTTGGCTCGTCCGGCTCGACGGGCTGTATGCAGGTATTCCGCATGGCTCCGCCGTCGGGCCGCCCTGCGCAAGTCATCTTCGCCTACAACAACTGGCAAAGCGATTCCACGGCAGCGGAATTCGGCATCGGCAATTTTGCGCAGCATTTCTGGGGAGGCGCCCAGACGCTCGACTACACCTACACCAAGGGACTGGAAAAGATGAACGCCTCGGCCTACCGCGTGAAGCGCATCGAAATCTGGACAAAGCGTTCTGCGTGTACGCTATACTACAAGGAGGGATATTGGGGGACTAATGGCGACACATCGCTGCAAGTCACGTATGAAAACGGCAATCTCGCGACGCTCCAGGAGGGAGATACGATCGTAATTGATGACAAGTCGAATGTGCAGACAATATACTTCGGGCCGCTGCCAGAGGGCTCGAACAAAATTCAAGTTGCCAGGGACGTGACCATCAGTTCCGGCGCGAATACGCCGGCGATGCTGGATTCGGCGACGGTGCAAATTAAGACTGGGAAAACGCTGACCATCAAGCGGCAGTACAACGATGTCACGCTTGGCGCTGTGAAGGTCAATGGACCAGGTTCTGTTTCGTTTGATGACAATGATGGCACTATTACGCTTGCAGGGCAGCTGACAGGCAATGCTCCTATTGCAATACCAAGCGGCAAAAAAGTCTATGTCGCAGATGGAGGTAGCGTCAGCGGACATAGCCTCTCCGGGACAGGCGAAATAGAATTCGCCACACCGCCGTCCGCCCCAAGTATGAGCGGCTGGACTGGCGTCGTGACGCTGGCTCCGTTTGCGGCTAGCGGGCAGACGTTGACAGATTATGTCGTTGGCGGAACATCCAGACTGAAGCTCAAGGGTATCACAGGAGGGTATCTGATGTGGAATGATCTGGATATGCAGTCAGAAGTGATACTCGATGGCGACTTCATCCTCACCGACATGTCGGAGCGCAATTATAACTTCGCAAAGATTTCGGGCGCCGGCAACATCAGTCTCTCTCCAGGCGTTTATGAGTTGAAGAGTTTTGCCATAGGCGAGCTTTCGGCCAGCGGCATAGTCAGCAACAACATGTCGGCGACGTCTATCGCCATCACCACTCTCGCACTGCCGGAAGGGACGTCGGTCGCGCCAGGCGAGAAATTGCTGGCGACGGGCGGGACGGGAACGATTACCGTAGGCGCCGTCACCGTTGGGGGCGAAGCGCAGACGAACTTGAAGTACGAGCAGCGCAGTGACGGCATCTATTCAGGCATCTTTGCCGATACAGCCACGATTACGGAAAGCACCGATGAAGCGCAGCTCGTGCTGCCGGTCTCGTACACAACGGAGGGTGGCGAGGAAACGACCGAGTACCTTGCGGGCATCCTGAAGATTGAGAATGGCGCGGTGACGCTGAATGGCGATGCGACGTACAACGGCGTCACGGTGCGTCCGGCGCTGGATGTTGATGCGGCGGCGCCGTATGATGTAGGCAATGAAACGCTGACGGTGAAGGCGATACCCGGCTTGTGGTATTCGACGCTTTACGGCAGTTCTCCGACGGCGTTGAACGACGAGACGGAGGCGAAGCAGGCGAACAAGGATACGCTTATTCTGTATGCTCCGAAAAATGGCGAGCCTCAGCGTTTCTACCGCGTCAAAGTCGCGCCTGTCGCGGAATAGCGCGGCGATGGTCGAGCGGTTCGACGAGAAGATACCCAACACTCGCGCAGAACTGGTGCGGATAGTGGATGAGTTGTAATACCGGACAAGAAAGGAAAATAGGCATGAAGACTGTAGTTCTATCGGTAGTCACGGCATTAGCCGCTTTGAGTTCTGTAGGTTCCGAGACGATAAAGCTTCCGGCTCCCGATGGGGATTCGGGAGTGACCGTCACGCAGGCGCTGAAGGCTCGACATTCCGAGCGGGCGTTCGCGGACAAGGATCTCTCGCCCGAGTTGCTTTCAGGCGTCCTGTGGGCGGCAAACGGATTCAATCGCCCCGACAAGCGCACGAATGCTACGGGCCTCAACAAGCAGGAGATAACGGTCTATGCGATCATGAAGTCAGGCGCATATCGCTACGACGCGAAGGGGAATGCGCTCGTCAAGGTGTGCGACGAGGATCTGCGTCCGGCCATCGCCGGGCACCAGTCGTTCGCGGCGACAGCCCCCGTCGCGATTCTCATCGCGGCTGACGTGCGCGATCCGATCTACACTGGTGCGCGAAGCACGCTTTCCAACTACGACGCGGGCATAGTCTCCGGGAACATCTACCTCTACTGCGCGGCGAACGGACTCGCCACGGTGTGCAGACGTTCAATGGACAACGACGCGCTCAGGAAGGCGCTAAAGTTGCCTGATACGACAATCCTTCATCTCAACCACCCGATAGGATATCTGGCAGACGGGAGGGACACTTCGGTCGGCGCGTCGACTGCGAAAGTCGAGCGCAACCGCGAAGCGATGCGGCTCTTCGAGAAGTGCATCAACACGAACGATCTGGAGCTTGGGCGCAAGCTGATTTCGGAAAAGGCGGCGTTCGATACGCCTGTATCGCCGACCCCGCTCTACGGGGCGGAGGGATACCTGAGCGTTGTGACGCTAATGCGAAAAAGCTTTCCCGACGTGCAGTGGAAGCTTGTAGATATGGTGTCCGACGAAAAGACGGTCGCCGTACAGTGGGAATGCTCCGGCACGTTCAACGGCGACGAGCCGTTTGCGGGGCTTCAGCCGAACGGACGCAGGTTCTCAACGACAGTCATGAACTTCTACACGTTCGACGACGATGGAAAGATATTCAAGGATGTCGCCGCGACTGGCATCGCGGGAATCCTGAAAGGCATTGGAGCGATCAAGTAATAACACCAAGAAGAAAGGAATACCACCATGATTAGACTTAACTGCTTCTTTCAGGCCAAGGAAGGCCGTCTCGATGACGCTCTTGCCGCCGCCAAGGAACTGACCGCCGCCTCGCTCAAGCAGGACGGGTGCGTCGCCTACGACGTTTTCGCGTCCGCGACCCGTCCCGGCGTGCTCCTCATCTGCGAGACTTGGCGCGACGAGGCAGCGCTCGCGGCCCACTCCGCTTCCGAGCCGTTCGTCAAGAACGTCGCCATCATCAACGACTGCGGCGAAATGAAGATCGAGAAGTTCGAGATGTAGTCTTCAGACACATAATTTACAGGATTGACAGGATTATGAGTATCGCAGTCGTCCATGGGGGCTGACCCCATTGATGCCCAATAACAGGCAAAGGATTTAACTAAGGGGTGGCGATGCCAAAGCACGAGGTTGCCAAGATTTTCGAGGAGCGAGAGATTCGCTCTGTGTGGGATGATAAAGCGGAAAAGTGGTACTTTTCTGTTGTGGATGGCGCATGTAGCCGCAGAACGCATTGACCAGTTTCAGGATCCGGAACTTTCCATCCAGCAGGCTTTGGCGAAAAACTTTAGGGGCGGTTTCTGTTGTCATGCGCTTTGTCTCTCGGAGATTTTCCCCTCCGACAGCGCACATTCTATCCTCGTTGGACACAATTTAAAGAAAATGTCTAGAACCGAAGGGCGGCATCAAAGGGCATAAAAAAGAAAACCCCTGCAAAACAGGGGTTTCGTGCTTATTCAGTTCGCGGCGTATTTCAATCGCTGGAGCGTCATGGTGGCCGTAAAGACTGCTGGCCGATGCGCGAGTTCCGGATGCCAGGTGAAAGCGGTGATGCCGCGCCATCTGACGGCGGTCGGCGCCCTGCGCGCGCCAGAACGCCTTCATCTCGGCGAACGCGCCTTGAACCGCCAGCACCCCGACTTTCATTTCCCTCGCTCTTCCATTATGGTCTCTATCTCGTCCGCGTTGATTCCCACCATCGCCGGACCGAGGT